>JBBRQU010000007.1:0-117951 GCA_038225855.1 Burkholderiales bacterium
CCGCGTGTCGGTCCGTGTGCCCGAGTCCCGCCGCCAAATGTTCCAGGTATCGTTCAAACCGTTCGCTTGCACTCATCGCTCCTCCCAAGCAGGACGAAGAAGCGCTTACAATACATTGATTTTAGTGACACAGTAAGATTAGGTGTTCGGTGTGTTCGGGCTGATCGAAATATGGCCCGGCTGGGCCTTGGCCAACCCACGCGGACAGTCCGCAGCATGGTGTCGCCCCGATGCGCCCAACGTGACGAAAGGAAGGACTCACGCCAGCCGAGTTCGAAGACGAGCTTGTGCTGCACGTCCAGACGGTGCTGCGACGCCACCCCGACCAGCACTTCGGGCGGCGTAACCAAGCCATGCGTGATCGTGGAGCGACCGCGTCACCGTACCTTCGATGGCATTGCGGCCTCGAGCGTAGTCGGCCGGCCGCACGGCAGCGATGCGTGCCGACGCGGCGGCCCGGGTCGGCGCGGAGGCAGTGTTCAAGGTCGTGGGCCCGCACCCACCTCGCCGCGGCGGATGGCCTGTGCGCGCTGCGTGACGGCCTGCCGCTGCGCGTCGCTCAAGCGCGCGACGTTCTTCACCTGAAGCGCCATGCGCGGGTTCTTCAGCAGCAGCGGTTCGTGACGCATCAGGAAGTCCCAGTACAGCGTGGTGTAGGGGCAGGCGCGTTCGCCTTCGCGCAGCGCCGGGTCGTAACGGCAGCCAGCGCAAGGTCCGCCCATGCGTTGGATGTACTTGCCAGTGGCGACATACGGTTTGCTGGCCATCAAGCCGCCGTCGCCATACTGGCTCATGCCCAGCGTGTTGGGCAGTTCGACCCATTCGACGGCGTCCACATACACCGCCAAGTACCACGCGTGCACCTTCTGCGGCCGCACGCCCAGCAGCAGCGCGAACAGACCGGTCACCATCAAGCGCTGGATGTGGTGCGCGTACCCGTGGTGCAGCGTCTGCAGCAGGGCTTCGCGCAGGCAGGCCATGTCGGTCTGGCCGGACCAATACCAGGCGGGCAGAGCTTGTTGCGCATCGAGGGCGTTGCGTTCGGCATAGCCCGGCATGTGCGTCCAGTAGATTCCGCGCACAAATTCGCGCCAACCCAGGATCTGGCGGATGAAGCCTTCCACGCTTCGCAGCGGCGCGCGGCCCGCGTGGTACGCCGCCTCGGCGGCCTGCACCACTTCGCGCGGGTTCAGCAGTTTGAGGTTGAGCGCGGCCGACAGGTGCGAGTGGTACAGCCAGGGCTCTCCGGGCCACATCGCGTCTTCATAGCGGCCGAAGAGGGGCAGTCGCTCCTTGATGAATGAGTGCAGCGACAGCAGTGCCTGTTCGCGCGTGACCGGCCAGGCAAAGCTGTCCAAGTTGCCGGGGTGTTGAGCAAAGCGCGCATTGACGAGTGCGATCACCTCGCGCGTCAGCGCATCGGGCGCGAAGCTGGCGCGTGCGGGCACGTCCACTGGCCCATCGGGGCCGAAGGCTTCGCGGTTGTCGGTGTCGAAGTTCCAGCGGCCGCCTTCGGGCTGGCCATCGTTCATCAACACGCCGTGGCGCCGGCGCTGTTCGCGGTAGAAGTATTCCAGTCGCAGCGCTTTGCGCCCCTGAGCATGGACCGAGAACTCGCGCACAGTGGTGTAGAAGTGGCGGTCTTCGCATACCTCCAGCGCCAGGCCGGCCGCTTCAGCCACCGCCACGAGCGACTGCCACACGCGCCAGTCGCCCGGCGCGGTCATCACCAAACGTCGCGGCTTCAGTTCTTTGATCGCCGCCTGCAGCTCAGCGGCCAGGCTGCCGCAGTTGCCCGCATCGTCCAGACTCCTATAGTGCAAGGGCCGGCCTGCGTTACGCAACGCCCGTCCAAAGTGGCGCATCGCGGCCAGGAACAAAGCGATGCGTGGTTTGCCCGACCAGACATAGGTCGACTCTTCGGCCACCTCGGCCATCCAGACTGCGTCTTGCGCGGCGTCGAAGCCGTCGAAGGCGGCCGCTTCGAGTTCGAGCTGGTCGCCCAGTACGACGACCAGTGTGCGCAACTCAGCCATGCGCGAGGAGGACTTTGCGGCAGGCTTCGGAGCAGAACTTGACGTCGTCCCAGCTGCGCGCCCAGCGCTTGCGCCAGCTCATGGCGCGGCCGCAGGCCGTGCAGGGCTTGCTGGGAAGCGACTGCTTATTGCCCTTGAAGGACGCAGCCGTGCGCTTCATCGAGGCTTCTTCACAAAGGCAAAATTATACCTTTACGCACACGCGACCAACCTTGACCGGTGCCGCGCCACCTTCATCGGAACTGGGCTGTTGTCCAGTAGAACGTTGCCGAGGTCAAGTTCAAAGATGGCTTATCTCAACACCCAATCTTCCGGCCTGCAGTTCGGGCTTCTTCAACTTGGGCTTAACGGTTGAAGCGCGCAACGCGGCGCGCCGGTTATCACTAAATTCTAGATGCACCTCCCTGAACCGCCGTCTTGCGCTCGCTGTTCAGTGAAACAAATTCCCTGTTCCTTTCAGCCGAGTCGAGGGCTCATTGCGACCCGAGCAATGTGCTACCGGGGCTGAGCACGCAGGTGAGATACCGCAGCCCTACTTTGTTCCCTGCAAATTTCCCGGATAACGGGATTTTCGGCAGGAGAGCCGCTCGCTCGTGACTGCCCCCACCGCCAAGACAATCCTTCTCCGCACCGGTTTTCTCTTGCAATTCATGATGAGAGCAGGGCCACGAAGGTCGATATGGACGATGCAATTCGCCATGGCATGCCGATCATGTCGACTACTCCCCTCTCTTCGACGTGGTCGAGGAACAGGTGGCTGCATTCCATGCAGGGAGAACTCCGGACTACGGCCTGATAGGCGACGTCTCGTGCCCGCGCCGATCGGTTTGGGCAACGCGATCCGACTCGAGGTCGATGAGGCGTGAAGCTGCGTATGCAACACGGCGCCATGCTATGAATTGATCACCGGCCAGCACTCCGGCCGAACTGGACGCGGTGGTCGCCGAGATTCAAACGATCAATGGCACGCACAACAAGGCATTGTGGGTGAGCAGATTACGGCGACTCCCGGGAGCGGTCGAATTTGCAAAAAACGAATGTTCAGATATTATTGAGAATCATTCGCTTTTGCATTCGCGATCGTATTGCCGAAATCTATCGGTTCGATGAACCGGATCCACATGAAGAAAATCTGCGCCGTACTGATGTTTGCGAGCTTGACTGCGCCGACCCTCGCCGCAACCGAAACCGAAGTCGCCGCACAACTCGACCGCATGCAGCGCGAGATCGACGGTTTGCGTGCCGAGGTCCAGCGCATGAAGGAAGACAAGGCCGCACAACCTGCCGCTCTCGGACCAGCACAGCAAGCGGCTCCGCAGGCTGTCGATGCGAATGTTTCGAGCGCGTCTTCGTACGCCTCTCTCACCGCGTCCGACGCGAAGGCCGTGGTATCCGAACCTGCGACAACGTTCTTCGGATACGGCGAAATCAACTACAACCGGCCGCGCAACAACGCAGCCGATGCACAACTCGACGTGCGCCGCGCCGTGTTGGGACTTGCCCATCGCTTCACCGACAAGACGCGCCTCACCATGGAATTGGAGGTCGAGCACGCAGTCGCGTCGAGCGGCGACCAGGGCGAAGTCGCTCTCGAGCAGCTCTACATCGCGCATCAACTCACCCCGGAAGTGGGACTCCAGGCCGGCCTCTTCCTGATTCCGGCCGGGCTCCTCAATCGCAATCACGAGCCCAATGCGTACTACGGCGTCGAGCGCAATTTTGTCGAGACCGCGATCATTCCATCGACCTGGCGCGAAGTCGGCGTGGGCATCGTCGGCGCGCCGGCCAGCGGATTCGCGCGCGGTCTCGAATGGAACGTCGGCATCACCAGCGGCTTCGATCTGAACAAGTGGGATTCGACATCGAGCGACGGACGCGAGTCGCCTTTGGGCAGCATTCATCAGGAGGGGCAGAAAGCGCGCGCGCGCAATCTGTCGAACTATGTCGCGCTCGATTACAAGGGCATCCCGTCGCTGCTCGTGGGCGCGTCGATCTTCAGCGGCCGCGTCGGTCACGGCCAGCCGGATTTCGCGGCGCGCAATGCGCGCGTGACCTTGTGGGACGGACACGCGCGCTGGACGCCGGGCCGCTGGGATCTCTCGGCCGTTTACGCGAAGGGCATGATCACCGGCGCGCGCGATCTCAACCTGACCTTCGCTGGCAACCCGACGCCGGTGCCGCGAGAATTTTTCGGCTGGTATCTACAAAGCGCCTATACGGTATGGAGCAACGGCGAATCGTCGGTGGCGCCGTTCGTTCGCTATGAACGATTCAACACCGCGTCGAAGGTCGACGACTTACCGCCGGGAGCCGGCTTCGACCCGGCGCCCACCGAACGCGTAGCGACCCTCGGCCTGTCGTATCGACTCAACCCCAACGTGGTCTTCAAGGCCGACTATCAAAAGTTCAAGGTCGACCCGTCGCGCGACCGCTACAACCTCGGCCTGGGTTACGCGTTCTGACATATGCGTTCGGATCGCCGTCGTCATACCCGTCCTCCATGACCAACCGCTTCCTGATCGCGTCGTTTCCTCTCGCGGGTATCGCTGCCGCCGCCGCTGGCAGCGCCTTCGCCGTCGAGTATCTGACTGTCGAGGCCGCGCAGCGATTGATGTTTCCATCGGCTTCAACCTATGCGCTCGAACGGCCGAAGATCACGCCCGAACAATTGCGCGCCATCGATGCCGGCGCGCGCGCCACGAGTCAGGCGCGGCAGTTCCTGATCTTTCGCGCCGAAGCCGATCAGCGTTTACTCGGTCGCATCTACGTGGACGAAGTGATCGGCAAGTCCGAGCTCATCACCTATGCGGTCGCGGTCGCGCCCGACGGCGCCGTCAGGCAGGTCGAGATCCTGGCGTATCGCGAGTCGCATGGATACGAGGTGCGCGATCCGCGCTGGCGCGCGCAGTTCATCGGCAAGCGCGCATCGTCGCGGGTCATGGTGGGAGACGACATCGCCAACATCAGCGGGGCCACGTTGTCATCGCGACACGTCACCGACGGCGTGCGCCGCATCCTCGCTCTGGACGCATGGCTTCGGAGCGATGAGACGTGATGCGGGATTTGATGCGGAACGTAACGCGCGACATGATGCGGCCAGCGATGCACGTCGCTCGCCGCTCGCAGCCGTGGCTCGGCACGCTCGTCGAGATCAGCGCGCGCCATGTCGGTGTCACATGCGCGCATCGCGCGATCGACGCGGGCTTTGCCGCGATCTCCCACATCCATCGCGCGATGAGCCCGCAGATTGCCGGCAGCGACGTCGATCGCATCAATCGCGCGGCGGTGGGTGAAGCCGTCGATGTCTGCGAGTCCACGTGGCAGGTTCTCTGCCTTGCCGAGGACCTCAATCGACGCTCCGATGGACTCTTCGATTGCGCTGTCGGCACGCATCGGCCGAGGTCTTCACAGCGCGACCTCGACCTGTCGCGAGAGCGCATCATCATCAAGCGAGGCCCACTCGCGATCGACCTCGGCGGCATCGCAAAGGGCTACGCGGTCGATGCCGCGATCGATGCCCTCGGCGAGGCAGGCGCCGCCAGCGCATGCGTCAACGCCGGCGGAGACATCGCGGTTTTCGGAGACCAGACGTTTCGCGTCGATGTGCGCGATCCCTTCGAACCTCGCCTTCGACATCGCCTCGTCGAGCTTCGCGATTTCGCGCTCGCCACGTCTTCGATCGAAGAGAGCAATGCGTTGCTCAGCGGTCCGCATGCACGCGACGTCGATCGCAAGGCATTCGATCGCGGCGACTCGGTCTGCGTGCTCGCGCCGCGCTGCGTGCTGGCCGATGCGTTGACCAAGGTTGTTGCATTGAGCGGCGCGACGTCGCATGCGCTCGTCGCAAGCTGTGGCGCAAGCGCCATCGTGCTGCCTTCGCGCCATGGGTAGCGCTCCTGCCGCGATCGACGCGATCCGCTTGCGCGTCTGGCATCGCTGGCTTACGTACGCATCGACGGGTTTGCTTCTCGCGACAGGTCTCGCATGGCTCGCCCTGGATTTGTTGGCGCGCGGCCGGGGCGACATCGTCGGACCCCACCCCCTCGCGCACCCATTGCTTGCCGCGCACGGTGCGATCGCGATCGTCGCGCTGATGGCCTACGGAGGCGTGCTCGCATCGCACGTGCCGCGCGCGTGGGTCGTGAAGCGCAATCGATGGACCGGCTGCCTGATCGCGGCCGTGCTCGCGGTGACGATCGTCACCGCGTGGCTTCTGTATTACGCGAGCTCCGAAGACGTCCACGCGTTTGTCAGCGCGTGCCACTGGATCGTGGGACTTTCAATCGCGCTGGTGTTGCCGTTCCACGTCGTGATGGGAAGACGCGTGAGGCGTGTCGCGGCGCGCGCATCGATGGTGTTCCCGACCGACTGACCACCGCCTGGCTCGCCACAGCGTTTAAGATTGCGCGCGCTGTACGCAACGACAACCTGAGCACCCTCATGAGTACCGAAGAACGCGCCTGCGGCAAGTCCGCATGAGCAAGTACGAGGCCGACGCCGACGCCGCGCCCCGCAAATCGGCGCCGTGGTGGAAGAAACTCGGACCCGGTCTCATCACCGGCGCGGCCGACGACGATCCGAGCGGCATAGCGACCTATTCGCAAGGCGGCGCGCAGTTCGGCTACAACGTGCTGTGGTCGGTGATCCTCACCTTTCCGCTGATGGTCGGGATTCAGCTCGCGAGCGCGCGCATCGGGCGCGTCACGGGCAAAGGCCTCGCCGAAAATTTCCGTCTCCTCTGTCCCGCGTGGCTGGTCGCGGCGCTGGTCGCTCTGCTCACCATCGCCAACGTCATCAACCTGGGCGCCGACCTGAACGCGATGGGCGACGTCGCGGCGCTGGTCCTGGGCGGCACGCAACTCTGGTATGCGGCGGCCTTCGGCGTGCTCTCGCTGGTTGCGCTCGTGATCGTGCCTTATCGCCGCTATGTCGCGGTGCTCAAATGGCTCACGCTGGCGCTGCTCGCGTATGTAGGCGTCGCGTTCACCGTGCGCCTCGACTGGCCCGCGGTATTGCGCTCGGCGGTGTGGCCCGACGTGACCTGGTCGAAGGACTATGCGACGACCATCGTCGCAATCCTCGGCACCACCATCAGCCCCTATCTTTTTTTCTGGCAGGCCGCCGAAGAAGTCGAAGAGATCAAACGCGTGCGCGCCGACAAGCCGTTGTGGCGCGCGCCCGGACAGGCGCCGACGCAATTCCGGCGGCTCAAGATCGACACGATGATCGGCATGGGTTTCTCGAACGCGATCGCCTTCTTCATGATCGTCGCGACCGCCGCGACCCTGCACGCCCACGGCGTGACCAACATCGCATCGACCAAGGAGGCCGCCGAAGCATTGCGGCCGATCGCAGGCGATGCGGGCTTCTTCTTGTTCGCGCTCGGCATCATCGGCACGGGCTTGCTCGCCGTCCCCGTGCTCGGAGGATCGGCGGCCTACGCGATCGCCAGCGTGTTCGGCTGGCGCATGGGACTCGATCGAACCTTCGCACGCGCGAAGGCGTTCTACCTCGTGATCGCGGCGGCGATACTGCTGGGCATAGTCATCAGCGCCGCCCACTTCGATCCGATCCGCACGCTCTACTGGTCGGCCGTGATCAACGCGCTGATCTCGGTACCGATCATGGTGGTGCTGATGATGGTCGCTTCGAGCACGAAGGTGATGGGAGATTTCACGCTGTCGAAGCGCGGAAAATTCTTCGGCTGGGCGGCGACGTTCGCGATGGCTTGCGCAACCGGAGTGATGGGATGGAGTTTCGTGGCCGGCTGACGGCTCATGCGGGCAAGGATTCAGCATGAAGATACGCATCATCGGCGGCGGTCCCTCGGGACTGTTCTATGCATACCTGATGAAACGCGGCGACGGGCGTCACGACATCCGCGTATACGAGCGCGATCCCGAGAACGCGACCTACGGATGGGGCGTGGTCTTCTCGGACGTTGCGCTCGCGTTCGTGCGCGACATCGCGCCCGAACTCTACGACGCGATGACCGCGCATCAGGAAATCTTCGACGAGATGGCGGTCGTGCATCGCGGCGTGCACGTCACGCTCGCGCACAACACCTTCCATCGCATGGCGCGCATCGATCTCTTGAAAGCGCTGCACGCGCAATGCCGCAAGGTCGGCGGGGAGATCGCGTTCGATCAACGAATCGATGACCCGGCCGATCTTGGCGCTTGCGACCTGATCGTCGCGGCCGACGGCTCCAACAGCGCGATCCGCACGCGGCTTCGCGAGCACTTTCGCCCCACGCTCGACGAGCGTCCCAACCTGCTCGCGTGGTACGGCACGACGCAGCTCTTCGACGCGCTGTCGCTGATCTTCCGGCAGAACGACGACGGCCTCTTGATTGCGCACACCTATCGCTTCAGCCGCACCCACAGCACTTTTCTGGTCGAATGCGATCCCGCGACGTTCGCGAAGTCGGGGCTGGACCGCATGAGCGAAGCCGAAAGCCTGGCGTATTGCGAGCGGGTTTTCACCGAGGACCTCCAAGGTCACAAGCTGTTGTCGAATCGCTCCAACTGGTTTCGCTACACGATCGTCAAGAACGAGCGTTGGCACCACGACCACATCGTGCTGCTCGGCGACGCGCTGCGCACCGGGCATCCTTCGGTGGGCTCGGGTACGCGCCTCGCGATGCAGGACTCGATCGCGCTCTACGACGCTTACCAGACCTGCGGCGACGACGTGCCCACCATGCTCGCCGAGTTCGTGCGCATTCGTCAGCCGGGATCGGACGCGTTGCAGAAGGCCGCGATCAAGAGCACCGAGTGGTACGAGAATCTTGGGCCCAAGCTCTCGCTCGACCCGATTTCGTTCGCCTACGATTACGTGACCCGAAGCGGCCGGGTCGATCATGCGGATGTGCGCAAACGCGATCCCGAACTCGCATGTGCGTACGAGAAGCTGCACGCTGAGTTGTCGTTCGACCCTGCGCCAGCCGGATAGCATGCAACTCGCGGCAAGCTCGTCTCTCTGGCGAAGGCCGGGGCCCAAGTTTGGCGATTCACGACAACATACGGAAACACTTGGACCCCGGCCCCCGGCCTTCGCCGGGGCAGGCTCCGCCGGGGAGACGGCTCAATAGCGAGGTCCCCATGCTCGAAGGCAGCGTCCCCTGGCCCGAAGAACTCGCAACGCGCTATCGCGAGGCAGGTCTGTGGGAAGACCTCACCGTGACCGCCATGGTCGAGCGCACGGCGCGGCGCACGCCCAACAAGACCGCCATCATTGCGGGTGATCGCCACATCACCTATGCGGCGCTGAAGTGGGACGTCGATCGCCTTGCCGCCGCGCTCCACGCGCGCGGCTTGCGTGCGGAAGATCGCGTCGTCGTGCAGTTGCCCAACATTCCCGAGTTCGTCACGGTCTATCTCGCGCTCAACCGCATCGGCGCGATCCCGGTGATGGCGCTGCGCGCGCACCGGCACGCGGAAGTGCGCCACTTCATTCGCGCCTCGGGCGCGGTCGCTTATGTGATCGCCGACGCGGTCGGCAACTTCGACTATCGGACGATGGCGGCCGAAATGCAGTTGGAGTTTCCCGCGCTCGCCCACGTCATCGTCGCGGGTGTTGCGCACGCGGGGCAGGTGTCGTTACAGGGCCTGATCGACGCGTTCGATGAAAGCGCTAGCGCCGCCACCGAAGCCTGGTTGACGAACATGCGCATCGAACCGATGGCCGTCAGCACGATGCTGCTTTCGGGCGGCACGACCTCGATGTCGAAGCTCATCCCGCGCACCCACAACGACTACGTGCTCAATGCGCGCCTCTGCGGCGCCGCCGCCGGCTTCGGACCCGACACGGTCTTCATGGCGATCCTGCCGCTGGGCCACAACTACAACCTCGCTTCGCCGGGCATCCTTGCGACGTTCTACTACGGAGGCACGGTCGTGATCGCACCCTCGAGCGATGCGGACGCGATCTTCTGTCTGGTCGAGCGCGAACGCGTGAGCGTGATCGCGGCGGCCGTGCCGTTGATCTCCAACTGGATCAACAGCCACGTGCCGCAGCGCTTCGACCTGTCGTCGTTGAAGGTCGTGCAGAACGGCGGCGCGCGCCTGCCGCCCGAGTTGCGCGCGCGATTGCGCGAGCGCCTCGGCTGCACGCCGCAGGAGATCTACGGCACCGCCGAGGGCCTGATCAACATGACGCGCCTCGACGATCCCGACGACGTTCTGCTCGAAAGCTCGGGCGCGCCGGTGTCCGACTTCGACGAGATCAAGGTGGTCGACGACAGCGATCGCGAAGTCGCCGACGGCGAGTCGGGCGAACTGCTCACGCGCGGGCCGTACACGATTCGCGGCTACTACAATGCGCCCGACAAAAATCGTGAGGCCTTCACCGCCGATGGCTTCTATCGCATGGGCGACATCGTGAAGAAGCGCGGCCGCACCGTGTACACCGAAGGCCGCCGCAAGGATCTCGTCAATCGCGGCGGCGAGAAGATCAGTTGCGAAGAAGTCGAGAATCTGATCTTCTCGCACCCCGGCGTGAAGGCGGTCGTGCTGGTGGCGATGCCCGATCCGGTGTTCGGCGAGAAGGCGTGCGCGTGCGTGATCATGAAGCCCGGCGAGACCCTCACGCTCGACGAGCTGACGACGTTTCTTCGCACCAGGCAGATCGCCTCGTTCAAGCTGCCCGAGCGCCTCGAAGTGATGGACCAGTTTCCGATCAGCCCGGTCGGCAAAATCATGAAGCGCGAGCTGCGCGAAATCATCGCGGCGAAGGTGACTGGCAGCGGGTAGGACGACCGCCACGCGCGAACCAACGCGCAACCCTAGGATCAAGGCTTCACGAATTTCAGTACGAACTCGTCTTTCTTCTGCGGCGGGGTGGGGGTTTCGCGGTCGCGCGGGTCTTCCGGGTTGCGCAGGAACATGCCTTGCTCGCCAAGCCTGAATCCGGCCGCCATGACTTCGCGCGCCACGAAATCTTCCTCGACGCGATGAAGCGTGTCGGACTCGGAGATGCCGGTGCCCTTGCGACCCGCGTGATCGGCGATCATGTAGATGCCGCCGGGTTGGAGCGCCGCGAAGATCGCCTTGTTCATCGCGGCGCGATCGACGCCGAGGTGGCCGAGGTCGTGATCGTTGTACATCAGCGTCACGAGATCGAGCTTTTGCGACGCCAGCTCGGGCGGCACGGGATCGTCGAAGATACGCGCGACCGCCACGATGTTGGGGACCGACTTGGCGACCCGACGGCAAGCGCGAAGAGCAACGCGGCGCACAGACGTCGCGGTGTATCGGCGATGGCGAGCGGGCACATATGGAAATCTCCAGACACAAGGCGCGAACGCCCGATGTCATTAGGAGATCGAACGCAAAGCCTTGGTTCCCGAATCGCATCGGTGCGCAGCGCCGCTCAGGCATGAACCAGATGTGGCAAAGCTTGGTCGCCTCGCCCGGCGCGTTTCTTGTGGCAATCCCGCATGACCTACGATAAGTGGTAGCCGGATCGGCGCATTTCGCCACGTCAGCGCCCCGACAAACAGGAAGAGGCGCGCGGTTCACCGCCAGGTTCGCGCGCCCTGCAATCATTCAATGAAGGTCATCGCGAGCGAGATCAGCGCGGATAGTCTCGCCGACATCGGCAAGACGCTTTCCGATCGAACGGTGCGCAGTGTCGCGGCGATCCTTCGCGCCGTGCGCGCGCACCTGGGTATGGACATCGCTTTCGTCTCGGAGTTTGTCGGCGAGCAACGATACTTTCGGTACGTCGATTCAAAGCAGGAGCAGACGTTGCTGCGCGCCGGCGACGCGCGACCGCTCGAAGACGATTACTGTCTGCGAGTCGTCGAGGGGCGGCTTCCCGAATTGATCGTCGACACCGCGCGTGTGCCCGAGGCGATGGCCTTGCCGATGACGACCATCGCGCCGATCGGCTCGCATTTGAGCGTGCCGATCCGATTGAAGAACGGTCGCGTGTACGGCACGTTCTGTTGCTTCAGTTTCTATCCCGACCTGACGCTGACCCAGCGCGACCTGCATTTCATGCGCGCGTTCGCGGACGTGGTCGCGCATCAGATCGACCAGGAATTGGAAGCCAATACGTCGCACAAGGAGAAGACCGATCGCATCGCGGCGGCGCTCGCGCAGAATCAACCGTCTATCGTGTTTCAGCCGATGGTCGCTCTGGAGGGTCGCGCGCGCGTGGTCGGACTCGAATGCCTGGCGCGCTTCGAGGTGGAAGCGGATCGCATGCCGCCGCGTGGTCCCGCGCTCTGGTTTGCCGAGGCCGCCGCAATCGGCAAGGGTCCGGCACTGGAACTGCAGGCGATCGGCAACGGGCTGCGTGCATTGGCGTCGGTGGAACTCCCCGACGACATCTGCGCGTGGCTCAACCTGTCGGCGCTGACCTTGCTCGGTGGCGGCCTGACCGAACACCTCGAAGGCTTTCCGCTGTCGCGCGTGGTGCTCGAATTGACCGAGCACGATCACGTCGAGGACTACCCCGCGCTCAACCAGGCCTTGCGCCCGTTGCGCGACCAAGGCGCGCGCATCGCGATCGACGACGCCGGCGCCGGTTATTCGAGCCTGGCGCACATCCTCCATGTCGCGCCCGAGTTCATCAAGCTCGACCTGAGCCTCACGCGCCACATCGACGTCGAC
Organism: Burkholderiales bacterium; assembly: GCA_038225855.1. Taxonomy (GTDB): domain Bacteria; phylum Pseudomonadota; class Gammaproteobacteria; order Burkholderiales; family Burkholderiaceae_D; genus CAHJXF01. The sequence continues at coordinate 12,656 of JBBRQU010000007.1, forward strand.
AAGAAGCGCCGCGCACTCGCCGCGGCACTGATCGAGTTCGGCCGACAGAGCGAATGCGAGATCGTTGCCGAAGGGGTCGAGACGGCAGCCGAGCTGGGCGAACTGCGGCGCCTGGGCGCGCAGTTCGCCCAGGGCTATTTCATCTGCGAGCCGGTCGCAAGCGGGCAACTCGAAGCGACCCTGCTCGGGTTGTCTCGCGCCTACGCTCGCGGATAGGTTCCAAGCCTTCAATCGGTCACGGCAACCAGCAGACTCGCGTCTCGGGTCGGATGCGGCACGCGACGCATGGCAACCGAGAAGCAGCGACTCATCAAGTCTTCGGTCATGGTCTCAGCCGTGGGGCCGCAGGCGAACAGACATCCCTCTTTCATCAACGCCACGTGGTCGGCGTACATCGATGCGAGATTCGGATCGTGCAACACCACGACGACTGCGACACCCCGGTTCTGCGCGAGATCGCGAATCGCTTTGAAGGCGGCGTGCTGGTGTGCGATATCGAGCATCGCCGAAGGCTCGTCGAGCAGCAATGCGCACGGCGCGTGGTCGCCGGCGTCATCGGCATTCGCATCGGCATTCGCATCGACCTGCATGATCTGCGCGATCACGCGCGCGAGCATCACGCGCGCGCGCTCGCCTCCCGACAGCGTCGGATAACTGCGCAGCGCGAGATGCAATGCGTCGGTGCGACGCAGAGCTTCGCGCGCCACGCTGCGGTCGACGGCGCCGGGATTGCCGCCGCACCAGGGCGCGCGTCCGAGCAAGACGATCTCGAGCGCGGTGAACGCGAAGGCGAGCGTGGTCTCTTGCGGGAGCACCGCGCGCCGGCGCGCCTGTTCGAGTGCGGACCATGCGCCCAACGCGCGATCGTTCAGCAGCACGTCGCCGCGGTCGGGCTTCACGTCGCCCGACATGAGCTTGAGCAGCGTCGACTTACCCGCGCCGTTCTCGCCCATCAGCGCGAGGACTTCGCCTTGCCGCACGACCAGCGAGACGTCATCGACGATGCGCCGCTCGACGCCCCCGATGCGGCGCGCGACCGTTGCGTTGCGCACCTCGAAGACCGGCGCCTCGGCGTTCATGCGAGACCCTCGCGGTGATGCACCAGCAGCCACAGGAAGAACGGTGCGCCGATCAGTGCGGTGACGATCCCGATCGGTAACTCGGCGGGCGCGACCACGACGCGTGCGAGCAGATCGGCGGCCAAGAGCAGCGTTGCGCCCAGAAGAGCCGCGCCGGGAATCACGATGCGGTGATCGGGCCCGCAGACCAGACGCACGACGTGCGGCGCGACCAGCGCGACGAAGCCGATCACGCCACACGCGGCGACGAGGACGCCCGCCAACAGGGCCGACAGCGCGATCGCGTTGCGCTTCAGCGCCTGCGTATCGAAGCCGAGGTGACGCGCCTCGCTGTCGCCCAGCAGCAGCGCGTTGAGTCCCGGTCCCAGGCGCACGAGCACGATGCAGACGAGCGCGACGAGGATCGCGATCACACCGACCTGATCGAGCGTCGCGCCGGCGAGGCTGCCGAAGTTCCAGAAGCTGATATTGCGCAACTGCTCGTTGCTCGCGATCGTCGTGAAGACGCCGATGCCCGAGAAGGCGAGCGCATTGATCGCGATGCCCGCGAGCAACATCGTCGTCAGCGATGTGCGACCTTCGTGCGTGGATACGCGATACAGGAGCAGGGTGGCGACGAGGCCGCCGACGAATCCCGCGATCGGCAGCGTCAGGGCGCCCGCGATCGTCGCGAAGCCCGCAAGGACTGTAGAGCCCAGCACGATGACACCGGTGACCGCGAGTGCCGCGCCGCTCGACACGCCGATCAGCATCGGGTCGGCCAAGGGATTGCGAAACACGCCTTGCAGCACCGCGCCGGCCGCGCCGAGCCCCGCGCCCGCCGCGACGCCGAGCACGATGCGCGGCAGGCGGATGGCCAGCAGCACGGCCGAGGTTTGCCGGGTGACGTCGTCGGGCAGCGGCGCTCCGAACGACGATGCGATGATCGCCACGATCTGTCGCAACGAGATCGCGACCGCGCCGGTCTGGATCGCAAGCACGCCGATGACGAACAACAGCGCCGCGAGAACCGCGAGCGCGACCGCGGGGCGCACGCGCCACGACGAGCCATCGACTGCCGTTACCCACGATGCGCTATTCATCGAACGATGAGAGGTTGAACCGGATAGAAAGATGCACGCATGCAGTGTTGCATGGCTCGTACCCTAGAATCGCAGGCATCCCCTTGAACGCCGCGTCCCGATGAAACTCTATTACATGCCCGCTGCCTGTTCGCTGTCCGTCCAGATCACGCTGCACGAACTGGATATGCCGCACACGCTGGTCTTCGTCGACAGCAAAACCAAGCAGCTCCCCGACGGCAGCGACTATCTCGCGATCAATCCGCGCGGGCAGGTGCCGGTGCTCGAACTCGACGACGGCAGCCGCTTCACCGAAGGGCCGGTGATCGTGCAATACCTCGCCGACAAGAGGCCCGGCAACACGCTGATGCCGCCTGCCGGCTCGATGGAACGCTATCGTGAAATGGAGTGGCTCAACTATCTCTCATCCGAATTGCATCAACGTTTCTATTCGCTCTTCATTTACGTTCACCTGGCCGACGAGGCAAAACAGACTTTCCGTGCCGATCTCGACACGCGGCTCGCACACATCGCCGGCCAGCTCGGTGAACGCGCGTACCTGATGGCTAATGGATCCAGTTCGGCGTTCACCTCGGCCGACGGATATCTGTTCGCGATGCTGCGCTGGACGAGCTTTCTCAAGATCGACCTCGCCCGCTGGCCCAACCTCGTCGCGTATCGCGATCGCGTCGCGGCTCGGCCCGCGGTTCAGGCCGCGATGCGCGATGCGGGATTGTTGAAGGCGTGACCGATCGCCGCCCGCATCTCGACGGCATCGCGATCGGCTTGATGCTCGCGTGCTGCATCCTGTGGGGCCTGCAGCAGGTCGTCGTCAAGGCGACGTTGCCGGTGTTGCCGCCCTTCGTACAGGGCGCGGCGCGTTCAGCGATCGCCGCTGTGCTGCTGTGGGTATGGTCCGCTGCGCGTGGCATTGCGCTGTTCAAGCGCGACGGCACGCTGATAGCCGGACTCGCGGCGGGAACGCTGTTCGGGCTCGAATTCATCTGCATCTATGGCGCACTGACCTTGACCGATGCATCGCGCGTGTCGGTCTTCATCTACATGGCGCCGTTCGTCGTCGCATTGGGCCTGCCGCGTTTTGTCCCGGCGGAGCGCTTGTCGAGCATGCAGATGTTCGGCCTCGCATGCGCGTTCGCGGCGCTCGCCTTCGCGTTCCAGGAAGGCTTCACGTCGCCCCGGCGCACGCAATGGCTGGGCGACGCGCTCGCGATCATGGCGGCGTTGCTGTGGGGCGCGACCACGCTGGTAGTCCGCGCGACGCGCCTCACATCGACTTCGCCCGAGAAGACGCTGTTCTATCAACTCGCCGTGTCGACCGTGGTGATTCATGCCGCGTCGCTGATCGCGGGCGAGCATTGGCCGGGCACGGCATTGCCGCTGTGGGCATGGGGATCGCTGGTCTTCCAATCGGTCGTCGTCGCGTTCGCGAGCTACCTCGCCTGGTTCTGGCTGCTGCGCCACTATCCAGCGACGCGCCTGTCGGCCTTCTCGTTTTTCACGCCGATGTTCGGCCTCGTCTTTGCGGCGCTTGCGCTTGGCGAAGCGATCAGTCTGCGGCTCACGGTCGCGCTCGTTTTCATCGCGATCGGCATCTGGCTCGTCAATCGCAAGGCGACAATTCCCGCGGAGCAAACCGGCAATATCTGACGACGTTCCTGAAAGCGGAACACCCCGCAAACCCGCATGAATCGCGGCTTTCGTGGAAGTTGCACGAAATTTGCATTAGAGTGCGATGCATGTTGCTCATCCTCGGACTCGACATCGCAGGACAACCCTTCCGCTGGCTCTCGCCAGAGGAAGCGGTGAGCTACAACGCAACCGGTAAGGTCGCGTGGTCGATCGGCGACCCAGTCGTGATCTTTCACGGCGGCTATAACCGGCTCGGCGTGCAGTCGATCATCGAGTCCGCGCCGATCATCGCCATCGCGCGCTCGGACGTCATGGCCGCGAAGGCGCTGGCCTATCCGCCGCTGGGCGACCGCAACGATCTGCTGTTCAGGCGCGACCGTCACGTCTGCGCGTTCTGCGGCGACAAGTACGGGCGCGACAAGCTCACGCGCGACCACATCCTGCCGCGTTCGCGCGGCGGCAAGGATGCGTGGATGAATGTGGTCGCCGCGTGCCGTTACTGCAATCACAAGAAGGGCGCAAAGACGCCCGAGGAAGCGCACATGCCGCTGCACTATCTGCCATATGCACCGTGCCGCTACGAGCACTTCCTGCTGTCGGGTCGCAACATCCTCGCCGATCAGATGGATTATTTGACGGCGATGCTGCCGGCGCATTCGCGGTTGAACGGTTGACCGGTTGACGGTCGAGTGATCCGCTTGCGGATCACTCGCTACCCATGTCCCAGCGACAATGTGAATTCGGGCGGCGGATCCAGGACGCGAATCATCCGCGGAAAATCCGGAGAAACTTCCTCGGCCTCGAGCTTCGCAGCTGGAAATGCATGCAGCCCGGGAACCCACCGGTATCGCAAAACCAGGGACGTCCCACTTGCGCCGGTCACGGTGACGCGATCGATTCCTCGGGAGACCACCTTTCCCTTTCCCGACTGAATATAGGAAAGCGCACGTCCGACGACAAACACGCGTATGGGTCCGCGTTGCGCTATCAATTTGATCTCAGGTGCCTTTGCGATCAGACGGACCAAATCATTCGAATGGGCGACGATCCAACCCACGTTTTCCAGCTCAATTCCCTGTCTGAAACGTTCGACGCTCAATTCATTCAGTTTCTTGTCGAATCCAAAATGATCCCAGAATGAAACATCGGCCAACATGTACGGATAGGCTGCCCCAATGAATTCACGTTGGGTCGCCAACGCAAGATAACCTGCAACGTGGCCTCCGCCATGGATTCGGGCGAGCGAAGTTTCGAATAGAAGGCGCCCCTCGTTTGTGGTGTTGGACGCGATCCAGGATCGAAGCCAATCGACGTCTGGCGGCAGATTAGTCATTTCGGGCGGCACCTTGCCGTGGTGGCCCAAATCCTTGGGTGAAATCTCGCGCATCAATTCTCGAACCGGAAGAGCGAACAACAGTCCGAATACGAGCGACACCGAAATCCATCGGGGTGCGATTGAATATCTCGTGAAAAGATGTTCCACGAATGTGCCGGCGGTCAAACCCGCGCCCAATGTCAGCATCAAAAACCCGGCTGGCATGAAGCGGTTCGGCTGGAGCGAAGCAAGCGTCTCTGACGCGCCGCCGAAGGCGCTGAAGATCAGGAAAGCAGTCGCAGCGAGAATCAGTGGAAGCAGTTCGCGTCTGCGTGTCGCATTGAGAACAAAGAAACCGGACAAACAAACCAGAAAGATGATCGGGTGCAGTATAGAGGCCAACGAATCTCCGCGAAGCCCGAACAAGGGATGGAGCAGCACATTGATCCCTGTTTGACGCTGATACACCTGCTCCTTCAGAATCGGACCAGCCCCCAGCGCGACGACAACCCAGGGAAGATTGAGTACCAGCGCAATTGCACCAACAGGCACGGCCCGGGAAAGCAACCGTTTGAAATGAATCCGGCGATAGTTCGCCGCGGCGAACGCCAAGAACATGACCGGCGCCAGCACGCCAAATAGCGGGTGCAGCCAAAGACAAAGGCCTCCCGCGATCCCCGCAAGAGCGATCTGGACACACCGCTTTATCGTTCGCGTAGTCGTGCAGATATCCCAGGTCCAAACCGCATAGGCGACACTGAGATAGCAGGCACAGACATAGCTGACCATTCCAGCCGTGTGATACCAGCGAAATGGGCCGATCCACCAATAGAGAAGCGCGAACGAAGCAGCAAGAACCGTCGGCCAGAAAGACCAGCGCAATATGAATGTCGCGGCAACGATGGCCAGTGGCGCGAGCAAGGCGCAACAGAAAACATAAGCAGCATAGATCGTCCGGGTAGAGACGCTTGCGGGCAGCAAAGCGGATATGAGAACCGGCAGGCGGGCGCTCACATTGAACATCATCCCGCCGATATTTCCGCCGCCGAAAAATGGATCGTAGCCAATAAGCCGCCCTTTCTCGATGAAGGCGCGCCCCAACTCGATCTGATAAAGGTGGTAAGGGTTATCGATATAAAAGAATGACCGGGTTCCAATCAGGTCGCCGAGCGGAATGGTGAATGTCAGGAGTCCCAATTGAAGCAATAACACCGCTGCAGCGACATAAACATGCTTTGAATTTCGCTTCAAGGCGCTTTCATCGCGCGCATGTTCGACATTCACTTGAGATACGCTCCAATCAGCATGTGACCGTGCGGTGATTCGATCGCGATCGGTTAGAAAGAACTCTTCACGACGCAAGGTCAGTCAAATCGTGCCGACCGCGTCGGCCTTGGGGTTGGGGCCGAAACGATTCGTATTCGGTTGACTGTCGAGCACGAAAAAGATGATCAGCACGATCACACCGATGAAAGGAACCAGGCCGATGAAAAGCCACCAGCCCCTGCGATCGGTGTCGTGCAGCCTTCGAATGCTTACCGCAAGCGAGGGGATGAGCATCGCGAGCGTGAATATGCCGCCCAGGAGGCCGAGGCCGGCGGGCGCGGCAAAGGTCCCGGTCGCGCTGTCGACGATCGCAAGACCGATCGCGATCAAAGTGTAGAAAAGAACGAAATACCAATACTCGCTGCGCTGCGCCCGCCCTTCGAAGACGGCGTATTTCTTCAATGCGATCATGAACCAGTTCATTGCGTTCTCTCCCCGTCTGGTTTTGAGATGGTCATTTGAATGAACCATCTGCTCAATGCCTGGAATCAGCGCTTTCTAGGGACTCGCTGCGCCGGGTCGTAAAAGAAAGTTTCCTCTGCAATGCGTTCGCCCTCCCAGCGCTGATAGGCGAGTTCTTCCATGTGCGTCACCGTTCCATCGATCCACTCGAATTGGAATATCCATCGAATGACGACTTTGTCACCGCAGACGAAAATGGGTCGTACGCATTGAGACTTCAGCGTCTTTGTTCTCGATAGAACGCGACGCTCATTGGCTGCATGAGCCTCGCGCCCGACACGCGGAGCGCACTGGTTCTCCTGCATCGAAGCATCCGCGGTGTAGAACTCTTCCACGGCCTGGGCGTGCGCGTTCTGTTCGACGCGCGCTATGAATTGTTCTAGCGTCTGATCGGTAGGCATGGCAGGGTTGCTGTCTCGGACTGCAAGCAACGCTCGACAGATGAGTCAGCCACAATTTGTTTTCGAGAACCAGTCAAGCGCATCTCGATGGGTATGAAGAATGGCACCACGGCATCCATTGCCCCACCGACTCTGCGGATTCTCTCGCTGCCACGACTAACGACTCGGCATCGCATTCTTCAAATGGACGCAAACGAAGTCCGTTGGCAACGAGGGTGTGCGTTCTGGTATCCAAATCGCCCTACTCGAGGACCAGCACCAAGCGCTTGCCAAGCGCGGCGGCAGCTCGATCGAGTGTTTTCAACGAAGGCCAGTGAGACGGGTTCTCCAATCGTTTGGCCGCCGGCCAGGACGTTTCAAGAGCGCGCGCCAATTCGGACAGGCTGCGTTCGCCTCGCGCAAGACGAAGCAGCATCGCAGCCTGGGTCTTGGCATCGGGAGCGATGTAGTGCGCGCCTTTGACTCTCTGGCTCGGCGCGGGGACATCTTTCGCCTCATCGAGCCGCCAACCCAGCATGGCCGACAGAACCTCGCTCGCGTTGAACAAAGCTTCTTCTTTCGTCTTTCCTTCCGTAAACGTATCCGGAAGGTCGACGAACGTGACAAGAAAATTTCCGTCAGTCTGTTCTTCAACAGTTGCTGGATATCGGATTTCCACAATCACCACCTCACTTGAGCTTGACGCCGGTTTGCCGCTGGATTGCGGCGAGCAGTCCGGCGCCGAGGTCACGCGAGCCATGGACAGGAACCGGTACGGCCCTACGGTCCTTGGTCAAGATGTGATGACTGCCGTGTATTCGGTCGAGCGTCCATCCGTTCGCTTTGAGCTTCCCGATGACGTCCTTGCCGGTCATGCACGCCATGATAGATCACGAATGATCTATCCGCAAGCTCACAAAGCCTGCGGCTATCTCGCGAAGAGTGACGATCATGTCGTCGATCGCGAATCCGCAATCAAGCCGTCGCGTCGGCTCGATCGGCTCGCAAGCCCGGTACGCGGACCTCGATCTCACGTCCCCTCACGGCAAATACTTCCAGTCCCCACCCTTGATCTGCACCATCACGCGCGCGCGCTGATCGAGTCCCAGGTGGTCGGTCTTGCTCATGTTGACGACGCCATTGGTCGAGGGTTCGTTGCGAATGTTCTCCAGCGCATCGCGCAATGCAGCGCGGAATCCTGCAGTGCCGGGCTGCGCCTTCTTCAACGCTTCGGGGATCGCGCGTTGAAGCAGAAGTCCCGCGTCCCACGCATACGCCGCAAACGCAGCAACACTGCCCGCGCCGAACTTCGATTCATAGCGTTTGACGAAATCGGTCGCGGGTTTCTTGACGGCGTTCGAGTCGGGCAATTGCGACGCGACCATCACCGGGCCGGTCGGCAGGTAGGTACCGTCGCAATCCTTGCCGCACACGCGCAGGAACTCGCGGTTCGCGACGCCGTGGTTGTGATAGATGCGTCCCTTGAAGCCGCGCTCGACCAGGGCGCGCACCGGCGTTGCGGCGGGCGTACCCGATGCGCCGATCACGACCGCATCGGGGTTGCTCGAGACGATCTTGAGAATCTGTCCCACGACGCTGGTGTCGGTGGGCGAGAAGCGCTCGCTCGCGACGACCTTGATGCCTTTCAATTCCGCGTATTTCGCGATCTCGCTATAGAACGCTTCGCCGAGAGCATTGTTGAAGCCGATGAAGGCCATCGTCTTCACACCCGCGTTGCTCATGTTCTCGGCGATCGCGGTCGCCATCATCACGTCGGACTGCGGCGTCTTGAACATCCACATCCGGTTCGCATCCATCGGCTCGACGATGCGCGACGACGACGCGAGCGTGATCGCGGGAGTCTTGCCTTCGCCCAGCACCGGCAGCATCGCGAGCGAGTTGGGTGTGGTGGTCGAGCCGATGATCGCGTCGACCTTGTCTTCGGTGATCAACTTGCGCGTGTTGGTGACGGTGGTGGTCGTGTCGGACGCGTCGTCCAGCACGATGTATTCGACCTTCATGCCGGCGATCTCGCGAGGCAACAGTTCGATGGTGTTTTTCTCGGGAATGCCCAGCGATGCGGCCGGACCGGTCGAAGAGATCGTCACGCCGATCTTGATTTGCGCGTAGCCGGCGCTCGAAACCATCAATGCTGCCGACGAGCCGGCGATCAACGCTGCGCGTAAGGATTGCTTCATGTTGTCTCCTGAATGGCGTTGCGCGCGCGGCATCGTGGCCGCTCGCAAGCCGCGATTCTGCCGCACATCGCCGGCGATGTTGACGCTCAGTGATTGTCGGGGTGCGCTGCGTCGACGGCAACCGGACGTGCCCGATCAACTCGCCATGCGAAACGTGTTGCGGCCCGAGCGCTTGGCTGCGTAGAGCGCCTCGTCGGCGCGCATCATCAGCATCGATGGCGTTTCGTGTTGCGACCCGCGCATGGCGATCCCGATGCTCGACGTCACGTGCACGAGACTTTCACCGATGGTGAACGGTTTCTGAACGGCCGCGATGATTTTGCGCGCGATGAATTGCGGCTCCTCGTCGCTATGCAATCCTTCGAGGAGGATGACGAATTCGTCGCCCGCCAATCGCGCGACCGAATCGGTAGGCCGCACCGCTTGCGCGAGTCGCTGCGCGAATTCCTTGAGCAGCGTGTCGCCGCCGGCGTGGCCATAGCGATCGTTGACCTGCTTGAAGTGATCGATGTCGAGAAACATCAACGCCAGCGGTCCCCGTACTTCCCGTTTGGACGTCAATGCGCAGGTGAGTTTCTCGTTGAACTGATTACGGTTGGGCAGCCCCGTCAACGTGTCGAACTGCGCAAGACGCGTGAGCCGTTGTTCGGCCTCCTTGGCGGCAGTCATGTTGAATTGCATGCCATACACACCCCGGATCGCGCCCGTCGCTTCATCGATGTCGGGGATGAAGCTGCCTCGCAGCCAGAGCGAAGGTTGGCCAAGCACCGGCACCTCGAGTTCGTATTCGCCCCTCTCTCCGCTCATGCCGCGCGCGAACTGAACCTCGAGCTGCGCCACTAAGTCGGGCGGCAGGAATTCTTCGAACGGGCGCCCGATGATTTCCGCGAGCGGTCGCTTGAACCACTTCTCGAACGCGCGATTGGCAAAACGAAAGCGCCGCGTCGCGTCGATGTAGCAGATCATCGCCGGCAGGTTGTCGGTGATGGTGACGAGCCGCTTCTCGCTTTCGGCAAGCTGCAGTTCCGCGGCCTTGCGCTCGGTGACGTCATGCGTGAACGCATAGAAGCCGCGCACATCGCCCGCACCATCGCGATCGGGAACGTACTCGGTGTGAAGATGGAACTCGCCTCCGTCGACGACACCGGTGATTTCGGCAGCAGTCGCTTCACCACTCAGCGTGCGGCGGATCTGTTGAGCGACCTTCTCGTAAAGCTCATCGCCGCGAATTTCGCGGACTGTCTTACCGATCATTTCGTTCGCGGATAACGTGGCCATGCGGCCGCGATAGCTGTTGACGAAACGATAGCGTTCTTCGCTGTCGACGTAGGTGATCTGCGCGGGCATGTGGTCCGCGATTTCGCGCATCTGACGCTGGCTATCCCGGAGTTCGATCTCGCGCGCCTGCAATGCGGCCGCCATGCGATTGAAGTTCGCCGCCAGGGTCGCGATTTCCGCGCCGGTCACGACATCGCTGCGATGTGCAAGATCGCCTGCGCCGAGCCGCTCGGTGTCGGCGGCCAGACGCAGCAGCGGCCGTATCGTCCACGATGCGACGCGGCCCGCGAGCAACATCACGAGAACGAGAATGGCGATGCCTATCCCCAGATTCTTCAGCAGACGCTCGCTCACAGGTGCGGTCGCGGTCTCGACGAGTTCACCGGCATAGACTATCCAGTTCACTTTCGACGCGAGCGAATAGCCGAGCAGGAGTTTCTGCCCATCGATGCCGCTGGCATCGCGCACACCGCTACCTTTGGCGAATGCATCGTGGACGCGATCGAGCTGGGCGACCTGCGTTCCGATCCACATCGCCGGATCGATCGATCGCGCGATGATCGTTCCGCTGCGATCGACCACGCTCACGAGCGTGTCGGGCGCGAGGCGGTGACTCGGGTCGAGCTGACCGATCAATTCCTTGAGCCGCGTCGACATCGTGATGACCGCGACCATCCGGCCGTCACTGCCGAATACGGGCCGCGCGAACTGCGCGATCGCTTCGCCATTACCGCGCGAAACGATCGGCGCTTCGATCGCCAGATCCCGGCGTTCGATGGCTTCGCGGAAACAGCGACGGGTTGTGGCATTGAAACTGCGAACGATCGCCGATCGATCGAGCGACGCGATGTTCTGTCCGGTGAGCGACCAGACAGCGATGTTGTTGACCGACGTCGGGACGCTGCTGCGCATGCTTTGCACAAGCGCCGACACGGCCGCGGTGTTGCCGATGGCCGGCCCGATCGAATGCGCCGCGGTGGCAAGGATGCGATCCATCTGCTCGACGTGGTCGTCGAGCCGCGACGAGAAGAGATTCGCAAGCGACAGCGTCTGTTCGCTCACGTGCGCCTTCTCGATGGTGGCCTGCTGCGTGGCATTCCACACGATGTAGCCGAGAAACGGCAGACCGAACGCAATCACCACGGCGCGAAAGCGCCAACGAATATTCAGATGCTCGAGCCCGTCGGTCATCAGGCGCTCACGCGCGATGCGACGCCAGCGCGCCCACATACCGGCCGGGCGATGCGCATTCGATTCTGAATCAAGCGGCGAAACCGACTTCATTGCATCGTCATCCATCTGCCCGCGAGAGCGAACCCGCATCGCCGAAAACGCGATCTCGTGGCCGATCGGTCGTCGCGCCTTTTTGCGCACCAGCGGCGACGAACGCGAAGGATCGCGTCCGGACAGGGTTCACGCGGTAACAATGTATCGCCCGAGGCGGGGAAACCTTGAGGGATTTCGTCAGAAATGTGCGGCGGGGTCGCCGATGCGCAACGCAGGACAGCGGCACTACAGTCAATCGCAAGATTCCGATGCGGCGGTCGAACTCTTTCAACAGCAATCGATCACGCGACCAAGATCGCGCTCGTGAGCAAGGCCTTGGCCAGAATCGCATCGGATGAACGCACGGTGATGTCGGAAACCGTCTGTCGCATGCCGCGCTTGATTACGATCGCCTCGACCTCGAGATCGCAACCGTCGGCGGGCGCGAGATAGTGAATCGCCAGGTTGCCGGTCGCTCCCCCACGCACCTTCGCACCATCGGCGCCCGAAGCCGACGACGCGGCGCCGGCGATGTCGATCAAGGTCGCGATCACGCCGCCGTGAACGATAGCTGCGAGCGTCACGTTGTCCTGCTTGAACGGCAATGCCATCACGACACGATCGATATCAAGTACGACGAGGCGAACGCCGATCGCACGCGCGACGGGCGAGCCGAGGAGCACGTCGGTGACCCAACGAGCCATGCGCGGGCGTCGTGTGCCTTATGTGCTCACCACAATATGATATTTAGGGGGGCCATTTTCGTGACGTCACGAAAATGGTTCGCTATCGCACATTCGAAGCGACGGCCGAGAAACTCATCCAGTTTTCCCACGACTCGCCGCCAGCGCGACAAACCAGTCCATGCTCTCGGGGTTCGCCATCGCGTCGCGATTGACGACCTTGGCCAGCGGCTCACCCATCAACAATTTCTTGACCGGCAGTTCGAGCTTCTTGCCCGACAGCGTGCGCGGCACCGACGTGATCGCGAAGACGTCGTTGGGCACGTGACGCGGCGACATCGCCCGCTTCACTTCCGCCTTGATGTGCGCGACGAGCGTGTCGTCGAGTATGTGGCCTTCACGCAATACGACGAACAGCGGCATCCACGATTCGCGGCCGAGATATTCGAGATCGACGACCAGGCTGTCGAGCACTTCGGGCAGCGCCTCGACGGCGCGGTAGAGCTCGCTCGTGCCCATGCGGATGCCGTGACGATTGATGGTGGCGTCGGATCGACCATAGATCACCGCGCCGAGCGTGCGCTGGTGATCGTCTTCGACATGCGCGATGAGCTCGATCCAGTCGCCGTGGCGCCACACGCCGGGGTACATATCGTAATAGCTGTCGATCAGGCGGCGGTTGCCGGGATCGTTCCAGAAGTAAAGCGGCATCGAGGGTATCGGCTCGGTGCAGACCAGCTCGCCCACTTCGCCGATCAGAGGCTTGCCGTGTTCATCGAAGGCCGCGACCGCTGCGCCCAGAGCGCGGCACTGCATCTCGCCCACGCGCACCGGCAGCGTGACCGAGCCGGTCGTGAAGGCCGCGGCGAGATCGGTTCCGCCGGAGATCGGGACGAGCCAAACGCCGCTCTTCACATGCGCGTAGATCCAGCGATACGCGTCGTCGGACAACGGCGATCCGGTCGAGCCGAGGCTCTGCAATTTCGAGAGATCGAAGTCGCGCCCCGGTTCGACACCGGCTTTGAGACACGACGCATGAAACGCCGCGCCCGCGCCGAAGAAATCGATGCCGCGTTCGGCGACGAAGCGCCACAGCGTGTTCCAGTCGGGCCATCCCGCGTTGCCGTCATAAATGCACGCGGTGGCGCCGCAGAGCAGCGCCGCAACCTGCGAGTTCCACATGATCCAGCCGCTGCTCGCATACCAATGAAAGCGGTCGCCGCGCGCCACGTCGAGTTGCAGTCGCGTGTCCTTCATGCCGACCAGGATCACGCCGCCGTGACCATGCACGATCGCCTTCGGTGCGCCGGTGGTGCCGCTCGAATACACGATCCACAGCGGATGATCGAAGGGCAGCATCGCGCATGACAGCGGGACGTCGGACGCGATGGCATCGGACCAGTCGATCACGCGCTCGATGTGCGCGGGCGCGCGGGCGCGTAGCGCTATCGCGGGCAGTGACTCGACATCGATGACCGGTACGACGATCAATGTATGCACCGTCGGCAATTGTTCGAGCAAACCGATGACCGTGTCGCAGCGGTCATGGACCTTGCCGCCATAGCGATACGCATCGCATGCGATCAGCGCCTTGGGATCGATCTGTCGAAAGCGGTCGAGTACGCCTACCGGTCCCATGTCGGGAGCGCACACCGACCACACCGCACCGATGCTCGCGACCGCGAGCAATGCGACGATCGTCTCGGGCACGTTGGGCAGATAGGCGACGACGCGATCACCGGCGACGATGCCGGCTGCTGTGAGCGTCGCCGCGAGAGACGCGACGCGGCGTTCGAGCTCGGGCCACGACACATCGGGCTGATCGCCGAGCTCGTTGCGAAACACGATCGCGGGTCGCGTCGCTGTGCCGGCGGTTACTTCGGCCGACCCGTCCACCCTCAGGCCGCGCCCGTTGCGAAATACTTCCGCCGTGTAGTTGAGCGTCGCTCCTTCGAACCACTTCGCGCCCGGCATCACGTGGCGATCGAGCACGCGGGAGTAGGGCGTCGGCGACGCGATCTCGAAGTAGTCCCAGATCGATTGCCAGAAGTCTTCGAGCGAATCGACCGACCATTGCCACAGCGATTCGTAGCCACTGAACTCGAGGCTGCGCGTTTGTTCGAGCCAGGTCGTATAGGCAGTGAGCTCGGCGTCGTGAATGCGCGCGGGCGAGGGTCGCCAGATGATCTCGTTCATGTCCGCAAGATCACGCGCGCCAGCTCGGATCGATGCGATCGACTTGCCGCGTCAATGCGTCGAACACGTCCTGACCCGCGCCGAAGCGCGGATCGAACTGCAAAGTATCGCGCGTGCATGCGATCTGCACGGCTTCGGGGATGGCGATGGTCGCGCCCATCGAACGCGAAGCGACCTGAATCTCGCACGCGCGATTGAGCAGCCACAACACCGAGAGCGTGCGCGGCACGCTGTCGCCCCATGCGAGGAGGCCGTGGTTGCGCAGGATCACCGCAGGCTTGTCGCCGATGTTCGCGATCAGGCGCGGACCTTCGTCGGCATGGACCGTGATGCCCTCGAAGTCGTGATACGCGAGCTTGCCGTGCAACTGCGCCGCGTAGAAGTTGCTCATCGACAGGCCGCCCTGCGAGCACGCAACCGCCATCCCCGCTGTGGTGTGGACATGCATCACGCAATGCGCGTCGGCAATGCCTTTGTGAATTGCGGCGTGCACCGTGAATCCCGCGGGATTGACCGGCCATCGCGACGGCGCGGCGGGATTCTCGACGATGCGTCCGTCGAGATCGATGCGAACCAGATTGGACGCGCACACCTCGGTGTAGTGCAGGCCGAAGGGATTGATGAGGAATTGCGGGCACGCGTCGCCTTCGCGTGTAAGCAGGCGCAAGGTGATGTGGTTGTAGATCAACTCGGTCCATCCGAGATGCGCGACGATGCGATAGCAGGCGGCGAGCTGCAAGCGCGCGGCCCATTCGTCGGAGTCGAAGTGGGCGGGGCGACCCGAGGCCGCGCGCGTCGAGGTCGATGGCGGGATTGTGGTTGCGCTCATGGCCGAGTCTCGATCGTTGTGTCCTGTGTCGCCATCGTTCGTCGGCCTCCATCGTAGCGTTCCTTAAGAGATGCCGTCGCCCGACATGCGGTGTAACCTGCGTCTGGTCGTGATTCGAGGAGATATGCATGATCGCCGCAACCGATCCTTCGGCTCCGCCCTCGCGCGAATTGTTGATGCTCGAAGTGCGGGCGATCTGGGAGTTGAGCGCGTTCTTCATGATGATCCCGTTGCTGCGCCTGGCGCCGCGCGGCGACGGTCACCCGGTGCTGGTGCTGCCGGGTCTGGCAGCCAGCGACACGTCCACGCGTGTCTTGCGCGCCTTTCTGAAAGACCGAGGCTACAGCGCCCACGGTTGGACGCTCGGCCCCAACCACGGCCCGCGTCCTGGCGCCGAGGCGAAGATGCAGGAGCGACTGGACGCACTCGTCAAGCGTCATCGACAGAAAGTCAGCCTGATCGGATGGAGCCTGGGCGGAGTCTTTGCGCGTGAGATGGCGAGGAGGGCGCCCGACCACGTTCGCTCTGTCATCACGCTCGCAAGTCCGTTCGCCGGTGCGCCCAAGGCGAGCAATGCGTGGCAGCTCTTTGAACGCGTCAGCGAGCGCAAGGTCGATGACTGGGCCCACCGCGAGCGCATGCGCCTGCCGCCGCCGGTGCCGAGCACCGCGATCTTCAGCCGCAGCGACGGCATCGTTGCGTGGCAGGGATGCCTCGAACAGGAAGGACCGATGTCGGAGAACATCGAGGTCGAAGGCAGTCATTGCGGCCTCGGGCACAACCCCGCGGTGCTCTACGCGATTGCCGACCGGCTGGCACAGCCCGATGGTCAGTGGCGCCCCTTCGAGCGCAGCGGCATCAAGGGCCTGATCTATCGCGATCCGCGGCGCGATGCGGTTGCCGCCGAATAGCTCGCTTCCCGTTTTTCCCACCGTCCATCGACAACCCAAAAGGAGAGGCTTCATGGCTACCAGCAAGAAGACCACGAGCGCTGCATCGAGCTCGGCCAAGGCGAGCATGCCAGGCCTGGGCGACATACCCGGCATGGGCGACATCGGAAAAATGATGCAGCAGTTCAAGTTACCGGGCATCGACATCGCCGCCATCGTCGAGTCGCAGAAGAAGGACATGGAGGCGCTGGCCGAAGCGAATCGGCAGGCCTATGAAGGCATCCAGGCGCTGGCCCAGCGACGCAACGAAATCCTGATGGAGTCGCTCAAGCAGTGGCAGGAAGCGATGAAGGATGCGACCGGTCCTGACGCGCTTTCGAAGCAAGCCGAACGCGCCAGGAAGGGCGTGCAGAAGGCGATGAGCGATATGCGCGAGCTCGCGGAAATGGAGGCTGAGTCGCGCAGCAAGGCGTGGAAGGTGGTGCAGGATCGCTTCCAGGAGAACCTCGTCAATTTGCAGAAGCTGCTGCAGCCGAAGTGAACCCGCATACCCCGGGCGATTGACGTCCGGGACTATGCCTGACCCGTTTTGACAGGGAGAGCCCATGTCCGCCAGGATTCCGCGCTCGAAGGGCAACGACTACACACGCGACATGGCCGAGGCGCGGCGCCGCTTCGTCCACGAGAAGACCGGCGCCGCGCTCGAACACGTCGGCAGTTATTCGTTCGACCCGGCCGTTCTGCCCGGCAATGTCGAAAACTTTATCGGCGTCGCGCAGGTGCCGATCGGTCTGGCCGGGCCGGTGCGCATCAACGGCGAGCACGCACAGGGCGATTTCTACATTCCGATGGCGACCAGCGAAGGCACGCTGGTGGCGAGCTACAACCGCGGCATGCGGCTGCTCAGCGAAAGCGGCGGCGTCAAGACCACCGTCGTCGAGCAGTTCATGCAGCGCTCGCCGGTCTTCATCATGGACGACGCCCTGAAGGCGCGCGACTTCGGCGACTGGGTGAAGGAGAATTTCGACGCCATCAAGAAGGTCGCCGAAACCACCACGCGTTCGGGCAAGCTGATCAACATCGGCCAGTACTCGATCGGTCCGCTGCGCAACCTGCGCTTCAACTACACGACCGGCGACGCCGCCGGCCAGAACATGACCGGCAAGGCGACCTTCGCGGCCTGCGAGTGGATCAAGAAGAACTATCCGGGCGGTGCGAACTACATCCTGTCGGGCAACATGGACACCGACAAGAAGCACTCGCGCGCCAACATGCTGCTCACGCGCGGCAAACGCGTGGTCGCCGAATGCACCATCAAGGGCGACCTGCTGAAGAGCCTGATGGGCATCAGCGCGAAGGAGCTGTTCTGGTCGCGGCAAGTCTCCAATGCAGGTGCATTCCTGGCGGGCTCGGCGAACAACGGCGCGCATGCAGCCAACGGCCTGACGGCGATGTTCATCGCCACCGGCCAGGACGTGGCCAACATTTCCGAATCGCACGCCGGGGTGACGTACGCGCAACTGCTGGACAACGGCGACTACTACTGGTCGATTACCCTCACCTCGCTGATCGTCGCCACCTACGGCGGCGGCACGGGCTTGCCGACGCAACGCGAATGCCTGGAGATGATGGGCTGCTACGGCAGCGGCAAGGCAGACAAGTTTGCCGAGATCTGTGCCGCAGTCGTGCTCGCCGGCGACACGTCACTGTCGAGCGCGATCCTCGCGGGCGATTGGGTGTCGAGCCATGACGAACTCGGGCGCAATCGGCCCTGATCGGAGACGACATGAGTCTGGCTCGACTTCAAGATCTGCACGGTCGCATCGCGCTCGTCACCGGTGGCTCGCGCGGCCTCGGGCTGCAGATGGCCGAGGTGCTCGGCGAGCTCGGCGCCAAGGTCGCGATCACGGCGCGCAAGAAGCACGAGCTCGATGCCGCGACCGCGCATCTGAGGAGTCTCGGCATCGAAGCCTTCCCCATCGTCTGCGACATGGGCGACCTCGCGGCAATCCCGACCATGGTCGAGCAGGTCATCGCTGCGCTCGGACCGATCGACATCCTGGTCAACAACGCCGGCACGTCGTGGGGCTCGCCGACCATCGACCATCCGCTTGACGGCTGGCAGAAGGTGATCACGCTCAACGTAACGGCGATCTTCGTCGTCACGCAGGAGGTCGGTCGGCGCTGCATGGTGTCGCGTAAGAAAGGCAAGGTGATCAACATCGCGTCGATCCAGGGCCTGACCGGTACCTACCCGGAGGGTATGCCGACCCTGGCCTACAACGCGAGCAAGGGCGCGGTGGTCAACATGACGCGCACGCTCGCGGCCGAGTGGGCGCCGCTTGGAATCAACGTCAATGCGATCGCGCCCGGCTACTTCCCGACCAAGATGACGGCGCCGATCGCCGCTGCGTTGGGCAGCGACAAGACCGCGAGCATGGCGCCGATGAATCGCGTCGGCGGGCCGGAGGACCTGAAGGGCGTCACGGCACTCTTCGCGTCCGATGCCTGCGGGTTCATCACCGGACAAATTCTTGCGGTCGACGGAGGCTTGACCGCGATTTGAAAAGAAGCGATCGATCGTGTGGGAGACAAGCATGTCGCAGATGCCCTGGACCAAGTCGTACGCTGCCGGCGTGTCGCCCCAAGCCCAGACGCCATCCGTTATCAAACACCGACGCAGGGAAGATAAATCATGGACCACCTCAGCAGCACAGACGCTTCGTTCCTGCATTTCGAAACCGCCGAGACGCCGATGCACGTCGGCAGCCTGATGCTGTTCGACCTGCCTGAAGGCTACCAGGGCGACTACTACGAAGACGTCAAGGCGCTGTTCGCCAAGCGCATGCATCTGGCGAGCCTGTTTCATCGCAAGCTCGCGCCGATGCCGTTCGAGCTGGCCGAACCGGTGTGGATCGAAGACGACGACATCGACCTCGACTATCACGTGCGCTCGGCGACCCTGCGCCGGCCCGGCACGATGGCCGAACTCGAAGTGCTGGTCGGGCGGCTGCACTCCACCTTGCTCGACCGCAGCCGCCCTTTGTGGGAGGTGTATGTGATCGAAGGGCTGGAGAACGGCCAGATCGCCTACTACACCAAGGCGCATCACAGCGGCATCGACGGCAAGGCGGGGGTCGAACTCGCCAAGGTGCTGTACGACACGTCACCCGAAATTCGAGAGGTTCGACCGCCCCGCGCCGTGCGGGCGAGCAGCAGCTATCAACTCGGCGTGGCCGAGCTGCTGCAGGCCGCCATCTCGAATTCGGTGGCGCAATACACCAAGCTCGGCAGGATGCTGCCGCAGGCGGCCAAGGCCTTGCAAGCCGTGGGTGCGCTCGTCTCGGCACGCAAGACGGAGCCGGGCGCGCGCAGTCTGGACCTGGCGCTGGCGCCGAAGACGATCTTCAACGTGCCGATCACGAACCAGCGTTCATACAGCGTGCTGTCGCTCCCGTTGGCGGAGGTCAAGGCGCTGGGCAAGCAAGTCGGCGGCACGGTGAACACGGTCGTGATGGCGATGTGCAGCGGGGCGCTGCGCAGGTTTCTCCTGGAGCGCAACCTGCTGCCGGAAAAATCCCTGATCGCGATGGTGCCGGTCAGCCTGCGCGCTGCGGACGACGACTCGATGAACAACCAGGTCTCGGCGATCCGGGTCGACCTGGCCACCGACCTTGCCGATCCTGCCGAGCGCTTCAAGGCGATCCACGCCTCGTCCGAAGCGGCCAAGGCGGTGGTGAGCGAACTCAAGCCGGTGCTCGGCGCGGATATCCCGATCACGGGTTCCCCATGGCTGTTGACCGGGCTGGCCTCGCTGTACGGACGATCCGACCTGGCCAGTCGCTTGCCGCCGATGGCCAACGTCGCGATTTCGAATGTGCCGGGGATTCCGATACGCCTGTACATGGCCGGGGCACAGATGGCGCACTACTACCCCGTGTCCATCCCCTATCACGGCATGGCGCTCAACATGACCGTGCAGAGCTATGACGGTCAGATGGAGTTCGGCCTCACGGCTTGCAGGCGCGCGCTTTCGCAAGCCGAATCCCATGAACTCGTCGAGCATCTGCTGACGTCGCTGCGCGAGATCCAGGCGCTGCATCCACCCGCGGTCGCCGAAATCGATGTGGCCGCAGAGGCGGCGACGGCAACACAAACGGCAATGGTCGATCCTGTGCCCGCAAAGACCGCACGAGCGACGAAGTCGCCTGCGGCACATAAGCGAGCGGCGGCGTCGCCTTCTTCCAAGCGAGCTCCTGCGCCTGCATCAAAGAAAAGAACTCCCTCGAGCAAGCCCGCCGCACGCCCTCGGCGCAGCGCCGGCGGGGCCGGCAGGGTCGCGGCGAAGCCGCGGCCGTGAGATAGCGGCACGGTATCGGGGTTCGCGGCAGCGCGCCGCGGCGAAGGGAGGGACTGCCGTCGAGCCCGCGACCCACCCTGCGTGCGTTCAGGCTCCCTTCGCTTTGAACCGCGCGTGAAGGTTGTTGTGCTTCCAGATACCGGCTTCGCTGAACTCGACGACCTCCATCGACAGTGCGACGCCGCGGCGCGAATAGAGATCGGCGAAGTGCTCCTTGATCATCGCGAAGAGCGCATCGAAAGCTTTCTGCTTGGTCGCATTGTCGCGGCCTGCGCCGATCTTGACTGTGACGTGCACGAAGACATCGTCGCCTGCGCCGTCGGCGATGCAGTACTCGGACAACGCGATCGCGCGAGCGAATGCCGCCGATCGGAAACACCGGTTCCGCGTCGGTGCGCTGCTCGGTCAACAGCGCGTTGGTCTTCTTCAAGAGCCCGGCGATGTCCGCTTCGGCGCGCAGGTTCTCGGTGTATTCGAAGACAACATCGGGCATGGAATGTCTAGCTTCGTTGGTCCGCTGCGATCGTACTGATCAGTGTGCCGATGCCTTCGATCCCGGTCTCGACCACCGAGCCGACCGGCGTATCGACGAGACCTTCGGGCGTGCCGGTCAGGATCACGTCGCCGGCTTCGAGCGTCATGAACGACGAGAGATATTCGACGAGAAAGGGTACGTCGAAAATCATGTCGCGTGTCGAGCCCTGCTGCGTGGTCTTGCCGTTGACGCGCGTAGTGAGCGCGAGATTCATCGGGTCGTCAATGGCGCGCGCGTCGACCAGCCACGGGCCGATCGGCGTCGAGCCCTCGCGGTTCTTCACGCGCAGGTTGGGACGGTAATAATTCTCGAGGT
This sequence comes from Burkholderiales bacterium, assembly GCA_038225855.1. Classification (GTDB taxonomy): domain Bacteria; phylum Pseudomonadota; class Gammaproteobacteria; order Burkholderiales; family Burkholderiaceae_D; genus CAHJXF01. The sequence goes on from JBBRQU010000007.1 coordinate 34,479, forward strand.
AGTCCCGGATCGCGTAGTCGTTGGCGACCGTGTAGCCGGCGATGAAGTCGTAGGCATCGGCGCGCTTGACGCGGCGCGCGGTGCGGCCGATGACGACCGCGAGTTCGCACTCGTAGTGCATGTAGATCGCATCCGTCGGGCGCAGCGTCACGCTGCGATGACCGACGAAAGCCGACTCGCCTTTCATGAAGATCAGCGGTTCCTCCGGGGGCTTGAACGCGAGTTCCTTCGCGTGGTCGGCGTAGTTCAGGCCGAGCGCGAAGACGCTGCGCGGGCGCGCGGTGCGCGGCAGCGGCGGCAGCCAGATCGGTTGATCTTCGTCGAGCATGCGACCGTCCGCGAGCCGCACACGACCCTCGGCCTCGGTCACGTCGTGAATCGCTCCCTGCCATGCGATGCGTCCGCGGCGCGGAGACCCGCGCTGCTTCGCGTCGTCCCGGCGAAGACCGGGATCCAAGTTCCTCGCCGATCGCGACACCGCTACCGATGTTTCGGAAATGCGATCTATCGTCAACGATACCGACCCCAGTCCTTCGATCTCGACACGCACCGCGTCGCCCCATCGAGCGCGCGCGGGTTTTCCGATTGCGCCAACCAGCAACACGTCACCGGCATCGAAGCGCATGAACGCGCTCACGTCGGCAATCAACTGCGGCACGTTGCGGATTAATCCTGCTGTCGTGCCTGTCGCCATCACCGCATCGTTGATACGCGTCTCGACGTTCAACGCGTTCAAATCCAGCGAAGCCGCATCGACCACGGACGAAGCGAACACGCAAAACCCATCGCGATTGCGCTGCCGAATCGCGGGTCGATAAACGCTCGCATGCGGAATGGTGAGATCGGCGACGACCACGTAACCGCGTACGTGATTGAGCGCATCGGCAACCGACGCATGAGAAGCAGCGCGATCGAACACGATGCCGAAAGTCGCGTCGACCTCGACTTCATCGACATCGTCGGGCAAGGTCAGGTTCGCGCCGTCGACGCTCCACGTATTGGCCGGCCGCACATAAAGGACCGGCGCAACCGGCGGCTTCGCGTAAGGCTTGTCGTTGACGGCATCACCGCGAGCGGCCAAGGTCTCGCGATGATTGAGAAGCACGGCGTAGACAGTGCCGTCGACCGGTAAGTGGGCGGGCATGGAATGGGTGAACTCGAGAACAACGTATGCACCTTGCTCGCCATCCCCGGAGCCGACCTCGCGCCATCCGAGTGACGAGTAGAACGCAAGTGCCGATGCGTTGGCGCGAACGCATTTCAGGCGCCATGGAAAGGGAAGCCTCGTGTGCAGGAATGCAAGAAGCGCCGTGCCAACTCCTTGACGCGCGAACTCGGGAGCCACGTAGAGGTGGTGGACGAAGGAGTCAGCTTCGTAGACCGAAAGAAATCCTTTGAGAAGGCCGTCGGGCGCGAAACTGACATGGACGAGTTCTTCCTGCGAGACGCTGGCGAAGTCGGTTTGCAGTCTGGCATCCGCTGGAAGCCATGCGGCCTGCCGGACAATTCGACCGTAGAGTTGCAGAATGGCCTCGGTATCGGCAGTCGTCGCGATCCGGACTTCGTGCATTCGAAAGCGCCCTCGGAATTGCGATTGCACGCGTATCATGCATATTCAATGCATATTGTCACGAGCCTTGAAGCTCCTCTCGCAACACGCGCCGCAGAGTTGCGGCCGTAAGCGGCTGGTCCGCTGTCTTTGCCCGCTGGGCGGCGGCGACCGCGTCGCGCAGAATGGCGTTGATCCGCGTCTGGTATCCGATACCCTTTGCTTCAGCCTCGGCCCGGAAGTGTTCGATTACATCGTCGTCGAGCATGATGGTGATGCGGGTCTTGCCTGGCGATGCGATCACCGCGCCGCGCTTGGCCTTGCTGAAGTCGCATTCGTCACGCATGGTATTCACCTGCTTCCGCGACTGGCCTTGCAAGCGGAAATCAAGCGCGTCCGCTCATCGCGCCGGGTGCAAAACTGACCCCCTCTGGAGATTGCTTTTCGCTTTGGCGGGGTCGTACCCGAAAGACATGTCGGATTATGCATATTCGATACATATTTTCAACTGCACGGTGCGGCATGCGTACTCGCCTGCGCATTCATCCGTCCCGCTTCTCCCCCAGCCCCAGATAACTCTCGATCACGCGTGGATTGCTCGCGAGTTCCTGCGCGGGGCCTCGCAACGTGATCGAACCGGTTTCCAGAACGTAACCGTAATCGGCGACCTGCAACGCCGCACGCGCGTTCTGCTCGACCAACAAGGTCGCCACGCCCGTCTTGCGCAACGCCGCGATGATGTGAAAAATCTCGCGAACGATCAGCGGTGCGAGACCGAGGCTGGGCTCGTCGAGCATCAAGAGCCTGGGCTTTCCCATCAGCGCGCGGCCGACCGCGAGCATCTGGCGCTCGCCGCCCGAAAGCGTGCCGGCTTCCTGCTTGCGTCTTTCCTTCAACCGCGGAAAGAGCGTGAAGACGTGATCCAGCTCGTCGGACCAGCGCTGGTGTTCTGCGCTGCGTCGCAGTCGATAGCGGCGAAAGGCGCCGAGCATGAGGTTGTCTTCGACGCTCATGCTCGCGAACAGCTCGCGCTTCTCGGGCACGAGCGCCATGCCGCGCGCCACGCGCTCTTCGGCGCCGCGCAACTCGACGCGCTCGCCTTGGTAACTGATCGCGCCGTCGCAATGGCCGTTGGTCGGCAACGAGCCCATCAATGCGTTCAACAGCGTCGACTTGCCCGCGCCGTTTGCGCCGATTACCGTGACGATTCTTCCGGGCGCCACGTCGAGGTCGGCCGGGGCGAGCGCGGTGACCTTGCCATAGCGCGCGGACAGTCCGCGCACCGAGAGGATCGCGTCTTGCGGGGCGCGCTCGACGGCCGCACTCATACGAGCCACCTCTGCAATGACCGTAGGCCTGCGGCGTGCATTGCATCGGTGACACGGCCCGCCTGAACGTGCCGATCCCCGCTGCGCGGGGTCCCTCGGCAGGCGTTCATGCGTGCCACCTCCGGAATGACCGTACGCGTGCGGCATGCATTGCGTCGGTGCCACGGCCCGCCTGAACGTGCCGATCCCCGCTGCGCGGGGTCCCTCGGCAGGCGTTCATGCGTGCCACCTCCGGAATGACCGTACGCGTGCGGCGTGCATTGCGTCGGTGCCACAGCCCGCCTGAACGTGCCGATCCCCGCTGCGCGGGGTCCTCGGCAGGCGTTCATGCGTGCTGCTCCAGTTCGAGGCCATCGTCGATTCCGCCCAGGTACGCCTCGAGCACCACCGGATCGCGCTGGATCTCGCGCGGCAATCCCTCGGCGAGCTTGCTGCCGAAGTCCATCACGAACAAGTGATCGGTCAGCCCCATCACGAATTCCATGTCGTGCTCGACGAGCAGGATGCTCATGCCCTCGGCGCGCAACTGACGCAGCACATCGGCGAGCGCCTGCTTTTCCTTGTAGCGCAGACCCGCGGCCGGTTCATCGAGCAGCAGCAGTACGGGATCGGACGCGAGCGCGCGCGCGATCTCGAGAATGCGCTGCTGACCGAGCGCGAGATTGCCGGCCTGCTGAAACAGACAGTGACCGAGTCCGACACGCTGCAACTGCATCGCGGCTTCGCGATGCAGACGCGCTTCTTCGGCGCGGTCGAGACGCAGCGATGCGCGCACCAGGCCCACCGACGAGCGCAGATGCGCGCCGAGCGCGACGTTGTCGATCGCGCTCATGCCGGCCAGCAGTTGCACGTGTTGAAAGGTCCGGGCCACGCCTTTCGCGCTGATGTGGCGCGCGAGCATGCCGTCGATGCGATCGTTACGAAACAGCACTTCACCGCGCGTAACCGGCAATACGCCGGTGATGAGATTGAAGGTCGTGCTCTTGCCTGCGCCGTTGGGGCCGATCAAGCCCATGATTTCGCCCGCCCGCACCTTGAAGCTGATGTCGTTGACGGCGACCAGTCCGCCGAACTCTTTACGAATCGCGCGCACTTCGAGCACCACGTCGCCGGCTGCGGGCCGCTCGCGCCTGGGCAGAGCCTCGGCTTCACGCACGTCGATGGTCGAGGTCTTCGAGGGCGCCGCGCTGCCGAACTCATCCTCCTCGACGTCGGCGCCGCGGCCCCTGAACCAGCCGGTGATGATCGGCCACAGGCCCTGGGGCGCGCGCTGCAGGAGGACCACCAGCAGCACGCCGAACACGATGCTCTCGAAGTTGCCGTTGCTGCCCAACAGACGCGGCAACCAGTTCTGCAATTGATCGCGCGCGATCGTGACGACGCCCGCGCCGAGCAGCGCGCCCCACACGTGCGCGGCGCCGCCGACGACCGCCATGAACAGATATTCGATGCCCGCGTTGATGCCGAACGGAGTGGGGTTCACGACCCGTTGCAGATGCGCGTACAGCCAGCCGGAGATCGACGCAAGCAGCGCGGCGTAGACGAAGATCACGATCTTCATGCGAGTCGTGTCGACGCCGAACGACTCGGCCATGACGGCGCCGCCGCGCAGCGCGCGAATCGCCCGGCCTGGGCGCGAGTCGAGCAGCGCCTGCATAGCGAGCACGCTCGCGACCACGAACAGCCAGATCAGGAAATAGATGTCGCGGCCGTGTTCGAGCGACCAGCCGAACAACGTGATCGGCGGCAGGCCGTTCAAGCCGTCGTACTTGCCGAGCCAACTCATGTTGCCGAACAGGAAGTAAAGGCTGATGCCCCACGCGATCGTGCCCAGCGGCAGATAGTGGCCCGACAAACGCAAGGTCACGAGCCCGATCACGAGCGCGATGACCGCGGTCGCGGCGAGTCCCGCCGGCAGCGCCAGCCATGGCGACACGTGATGCACCGTCGTCAGGTAGCCGCTCATGTAGGCGCCGATTCCGACGAAGGCCGCCTGGCCGAACGAGGTCAGACCGCCCACACCGGTGAGCAGCACGAGCCCGAGCACCACGAGGCTCGCAAGGCCGATGTAGTTCAGCAGCGTGATCCAGAACTCGGGCGTGTTCGGATAGAGCGGCAACGCGATCAACACCGCCAACCCGATCGCGAGCGCGATGCGGCCGGAAGTGAGTGAGGCACGGCGGTTACCTGGGGCCGAGGCGCTCATTCGTCCTCCTCGACGTGATGACTCGTCATCGAGCGCAACAGCAGCACCGGAATGATCAGCGTGAAGACGATCACTTCCTTGTAGGCGCTGGCCCAGAACGACGAGAACGCTTCGAGGATGCCGACCAGGATCGCCCCCAGTGCGGCAAGCGGATAGCTGGCGAGTCCTCCGATGATCGCGGCGACGAAGCCTTTCAAGCCGATCAGGAATCCCGAGTCGTAATAGATGGTCGTGATCGGCGCGATCAACATGCCCGAGAACGTGCCGATCAGGGCTGCGACCGCGAACGTGATGCGCCCGCTCATCACGGTGCTGATGCCCATCAGGCGCGCGCCGCGCCGATTGACCGCGGTCGCGCGCAGCGCCTTGCCGTAGAGCGTGAACTCGAAGAACAGATAGAGCGCCGCGATCAACAAGGCGCTCGTGCCGACGACGACCAGGCTCTGCATCGACACATCGAGCGCGCCGATCGTGATCTTCCCCTCGGCGAACGCCGGCGTGCGCGAGCCTTCGGCGCCGAAGAAGATCAGGCCGAGTCCCGTCATCGCGAGATGCACGCCGACCGACACGATCAACAGCACCAGCACCGAGGCTTCGGCCACCGGTTGATACGCGATGCGATACAGGATCGGGCCGAGCGGCACGACCAGCGCGAGCGTCATCAGGACATGCACCACCAGCGGCAGCGCATGCCCCGCCGCGAAGTGCGCGATCGCATAGAGGACGATCGGCAGCACCAGATAGCCCAGGGTCGAGCGAACCAGCCGACGGTAGCTGCCCATGCGCACGGCGGCCGCGGTATCCATCAGCAACGCGACCACGCCCGCACCGACGAGCAGCAACGCGGTGCCGGGGGTCTTGCCGGCAACGAATCCCGCCAGCGTCAACGCCCCGAACGTGACGAACTCGCCTTGCGGAATGAAGATGGTGCGCGTGACTGCGAACACCAGCACGAGTGCGATCGCCAGCAGCGCATAGATCGCGCCGTTGGTGATGCCGTCCTGAATCAGGATCAGCGCGATCGATGTGTCCATCGCGCCAGGGGTTTCGGATCGAAGGCCGTCGCTATGACTGCGCGCGCTCGAATCGTTACTTGATCAGCAACCACGCGCCGTTCTGGATCATCACCATCACGCGGCCGCGCGTGTCCAGACCCGCATGGTCGGTCTTGGTCATCGTGAAGACGCCATGCGTGGCCGGAAGATTGGACGTCGTTTCGAGCGCATCGCGCAGCGCCTTGCGAAACGCGGGCGTACCGGGTTGGGCGATCTTGAGCGCTTCGGGGATTGCCCGTTGCAGCAACAGGCCCGCGTCCCACAGGTGCGCCCCGAAGTTCGCCACCGGTCCGAACGCGGCTTCATAGGTCTTGGTGTACTCGAGCGAAGGCTTCTTCGAGCCATTGCTGTCGGGCAGTTGCGAGGCCACCAGGATCGGACCGGTGGGAATGATCGTGCCGTCGCAGTCGGCGCCGCATACGCGCAGGAAATCGTTGTTCGCCACGCCGTGGGTCTGGTAGTACTTGCCTTTGTAGCCGCGCTCCTTCAATGCCTTCTGCGGAAGCGCGGCAGGCGTTCCCGAGGCGCCGATCAGGATGGCATCGGGGTTCGCCGCCATCAGTTTCAACACCTGGCCGGTGACGCTGGTGTCGGTGCGTGCATAGCTTTCATTGGCGACGATCTTGATGCCCTTGGCTTCGGCAGACTTCGAGATCTCGGCAAACCAGCCTTGCCCGTACGCGTCTCCGAATCCGATATAGCCGAGCGTCTTGACGCCGGCGGCGGCCATGTGATCGGCGAGGGCGCCGGCCATCAGCGCATCGTTCTGCGGCGTCTTGAAGACCCACGCGCGCTTGGCGTCCATCGGCTCGACGATCTTGGAACTCGCGGCCATGCTGATCATCGGCGTCTGCAGTTCGGAGACAACATCGATCATCGCCAGCGAGTTGGGCGTGGTGGACGAACCGAGCACGATATCGACGTTGTCTTCGCTGATCAGCTTCCTGGTGTTCTTGACCGCGGTGGTGGTGTCGGACGCGTCGTCGAGAATGATGTATTCGACCGACTTGCCGCCGATGCTCTTGGGCAGCAGCGTCGCGGTGTTCTTCTGCGGAATGCCGAGCGATGCGGCAGGGCCCGTGCCCGACAGCGTAATGCCGACCTTGATCTGCGCTTCGGCGGCCAGCGGTGCGGCCACCAGCGCGGCGCAGGCGACGATCGCCGCCGCGCCCGCCACGATGCGGTGAAGGGATGAATGGACGTGTGTCATCACGATCTCTCCTGTGTCGGTGATGGTTGGCAGCGCGTGCGAGATGCTTCAGACCTCAAGCATCGCAATGAGAAGCGCGCTGCTCGCGATGTTCAGGACGCCGAGCATAATGCAAAGCGAACCGTCGAACCTGCGCGGGAAAACCCTGAAGCGATCATGCACGTCTGTCTTCGTCCGCGTCGCTCCCCGCACGAATCCTTGGGCGCACTCATCGCGCTTCTCGTCGCTCTCGTCGCGTTGACCGCCTGGACTTCATCCGCATTCGCGTGGAGCCAGAAGGCGCATGCGATGGTCGGCGACATCGCGACCGCCTTGCTCACGCCATCCGCCACGTTGGCGGTCGCCGAGTTGCTGCGCGACGATCTGGGCGCCGATGGAAAGCCCTCGGGCCGCGCAACGCTAGCGCAGGTTGCGAGCTGGCCCGACGAGGTTCGTCCGCTGCCTGAATACAAGGCCACCTTCGCCTATCATTTCGACGACATCCCGATTTGCGACGCAATTGATCCCGTCCGCGATCCCGTCCGCGACCGCGCGAAGTATTGTCGAGAAGGGCAATGCGCGACCGCGTGGTTCGGCAAGCAACTCGCGATACTCGAAGACCGGACCGCTCCCCCGCGCGCCCGCAACGAGGCGCTCAAGTGGATCGTGCATCTGGTCGGCGATCTGCATCAGCCGCTGCACGCATCCGATGACGCCGACAAGGGCGGCAACGATGTCCGGATCACGTTCTTCGGCAAGCGCATGGACGATCCCGTGGAGGGCCGCACGCAGTATCCCTACAACCTGCACACGGCGTGGGACCGATTGATTCCCTACCGCATGTTCGACGAGCGCGGCGGCTACGACGCGTTTCTTGCCGACCTTCCCAGCGAGGCGACGCGCAAGAATTGGGAGGTCGGCAACCTCGATGCGTGGACCCTGGAAAGCTACGTGACCGCGCGCGATTTCGTCTACCCCGCGTTGCCGACGAGCTTCGTCTGCGGGCAGAAGATCGCGCAGGTCGTCGCGCTCGACGAGCCCTACTATCGGCCCGCGTCGGAGATCGCGGCTGCGCAGATCAGGAAGGCCGGAGTGCGATTGGCGAAGGTGTTGAACGACGCGTTTGCCGAGCGCTGAGAACTTGCGGGGGCGCGGGAGGTCAGTCGAATCGAGGCGGCCGTCGCCCCGGCGCCGGCCGGGGTCCAATTTGACCTTGATGGCGCGTCGGAGAAAAGCAACTTGGGCCTCGGCCTGCGCCGGGGAGACGGTTCGACCATGTCCTCACCGATTGAAGACTACGCATTGATCGGCGACTGCCAGACCGCCGCGCTGGTCGCGCGCGATGGCGGCATCGACTGGTTGTGTCTGCCGCGCTTCGATTCGAACGCATGCTTCGCGGCGCTGCTCGGCACTGCCGATCATGGACGCTGGCGGATTGCTCCCCAGCGCGCACCCCAACGCGCACCCCCACGCACGCCTCTGGCCGGCAGCGCACCGGTGACCGTCACGCGCTCGTACCGCGATGACACCCTGATCCTCGAGACGCTTTTCGAGACCGCCGACGGCAGCGTCGCGCTGATCGACTTCATGCCGCCGCGCGACGACGGCGTCGTGTATGTGATCCGAATCGTCGAAGGTCGATCGGGCACAGTCGCGATGCGCAACGAGTTGTCGGTGCGCTTCAACTACGGCTCGACCACGCCCTGGGTCACGCAGCTGCCCGACGACCGCGAAGGTGTCCGCGGCATCCGTGCGATTGCCGGCCCCGACATGGTGACCTTGCGCACGAGCGTGGAGTTGAAAGGCGAAGGCATGCAGACGGTCGCGAACTTCGATGTCGGGCGAGGACAGCGCGTCGCGTTCGTGCTCAGTCACAGCGCATCGCACCTGCCGATTCCCGATGCAATCGACGCCTTCGCCGCGCTCGACGACACCGTCAAATTCTGGACGAAGTGGAACGAACGCGCCGTCGATGCGGGCGCCTACACGAAGGCGGTGCGGCGTTCGCTGATGGTCTTGAAGGCGCTGACGTTCGGGCCGACTGGCGGCATCGTCGCCGCCCCCACCACCTCGCTGCCCGAAGCGATCGGCGGCGTGCGCAACTGGGACTATCGCTATTGCTGGCTGCGCGATGCGACGCTGACGTTGTTCGCGTTGATGAACGCGGGCTACTACGACGAGGCGCGTTCGTGGCGCATGTGGCTCGAGCGTGCGGTCGCCGGTGACGCCTCGCAGCTTCGCATCATGTACGGCGTGGGCGGCGAACGGCGGCTCGACGAGTGGGAGATCGAGTGGCTGCCGGGCTATGAAAATTCTAAGCCGGTACGCATCGGCAACGCGGCGTCCGACCAGCTGCAGCTCGACGTGTATGGTCAGTTGATGGCGTCGATTCACTACTCGCGTCTGGGCGGTCTGACCGACGACGAGTCGATCTGGCCGTTCCAGTTGACGATGCTCGAGCACCTCGAAACGATCTGGCGCGAACCCGACTCCGGCATCTGGGAACCGCGCGACGGCCCGCAGCAATTCACGTTCTCGAAGGTGATGGTGTGGACCGCGTTCGATCGCGCGGTGAAGTCGGCCGAGAAGTTCGCACTCGATGGCCCGGTCGATCATTGGCGCGCGCTTTGCACCGTGATCCACCAAGAGATTTGCGCAAAGGGCTTCGACGCCGAGCGCAACGCCTTCGTGCAAAGCTACGGCTCGAAGGCGCTCGACGCGAGCCTGCTGTTGATGGCGCTCACGGGCTTTCTGCCGCCCGATGATCCTCGCGTCGTCGGCACCGTGCACGCGATCGAGCGCGAGCTGCTGGTCGATGGCCTGGTGCTTCGCTACAGCACCAAGGAAGCCAGCGACGGGCTGCCGCCGGGCGAAGGCGTATTTCTCGCATGCAGCTTCTGGCTGGTCGACAATCTGCGGCTGCAAGGCCGCATCGACGAGGCGCGCGCGCTGTTCGAGCGGCTGTGCGCGATCGCCAATGACGTGGGACTGCTGGCCGAGGAATACGACCCGATCGCGAAGCGCCAGCTCGGCAATTTTCCGCAGGCGTTCTCGCATGTGTCCCTGATCAACTCGGCGCTCGGCCTCACGCGCACGGCCTGCATGGCGGCCGATGCCAAGGCCGATGCCATGGGGACCAAAGTCGAGATGGCCGACATGGTGTTCTAGTTTTCACAACGGGAGCGACGGCAATGCAACTAGGCGTGGTGGGACTCGGGCGCATGGGCGGCAGCATCGTGCGGCGACTGACCGACAAGGGCCATCGCTGCGTGGTCTACGACCGTGATGCGGCCGCAGTCGAGGGGGCCGTGGCCGACGGCATGACGGGCGCCGCGAATCTCGAAGAGCTCGTCGCAAAGTTGGAGAAGCCGCGCGCGATCTGGCTGATGCTGCCCGCAGGCAAGATCACCGAAGACAGCGTGGCCGCACTGCGGCCGCTGCTGGACGCGGACGACATCGTCATCGATGGCGGCAACACCTTCTACAAGGACGACATTCGCCGCGCCGCCGAATTGAAGGCCGATGGCATTCACTACATCGACGTCGGAACCTCCGGCGGCGTGTGGGGTAAGGAGCGCGGCTATTGCATGATGATCGGCGGCGTCGATGCGGCGGTCGAACGCATCGACCCCATCCTCGAAGCGCTCGCTCCGGGACGCGGCGAGCTGACGATCACAGCCAAGCGCGAGGGCCGCAAGGATCTCGATCAACGCGCCGAGCAAGGCTATCTGCATTGCGGGCCGGTCGGCTCGGGCCACTTCGTGAAGATGATTCACAACGGCATCGAATACGGCCTGATGCAGGCCTATGCGGAAGGCTTCGACGTCCTCGCCAACAAATCGTCGGACAGTCTTCCCGAAGCCGAGCGCTACGACCTCAACCTCGCCGATATCGCCGAAGTGTGGCGGCGCGGCAGCGTGATCGCATCGTGGCTGCTCGATCTCACCGCGATCGCACTGGCCGAGGACGCGAAGCTTTCGGGCTTCACCGGCGAGGTCGCCGACTCGGGCGAAGGCCGATGGACGCTCGACGCTGCGATGGAGGAAGGCGTGCCGGTCAACGTGATCAGTGCGGCGCTGTACGCGCGCTTTCGGTCGCGCCGCGACCACACCGTATCCGACAAACTCCTGTCGGCGATGCGCCATCAGTTCGGCGGACACGTCGAAGAAAAGAAGACGCCATGACTGCCGCCAGGAGCGCATCGACGAAAGGCGCCCAGCGCAAGGGAAGCGCGAACGCCCGCATGAACGACGACTCGGATCCTCCGCGCCTGATCGACCAGGTCGACGCGCCCCCCGCGCCGCCGTGCACGCTCGTCATCCTCGGCGCCTCGGGCGATCTCACCCATCGCCTACTCGTACCGGCGCTTTACAACCTCGCGCGCGCGGGCTCGCTCGACGACGGCTTTCGCATCATAGGCGTGGCGCGCAGCCCGATGACCGATGAGCAATTTCGCAAGGATCTGACGCAGTCGATCGAGAAGCATTTCGCCCAGAGCGGCGGCGAGTTCGATCCCAGGGGCGACGGCCAAACGATCGAGAAGCGCAAGTGGTCGTGGATGCGCGATCGCATCCACTACCTGTGCGCCGATCTGGCGGATGCGGCGTCGTATGCCGAACTTGCCGAGCGCATCGGCGAACTCAGCGGCACGCCCCGCGGCGCGTCGGGCGGCGCATCGGGCAACAAGGGCAAGAGCGCCTCCGATCACGCGGCAGCCGGCAACGTGATCTTCTATCTCGCCGTGGCTGCGTCGCTATTCGAGCCGACCATCCAGCATCTGGCCGCGTCGCAGTTGTTGAAGCAGACACGCAACGGCTGGCGACGCGTCATCATCGAGAAGCCTTTCGGTCACGACCTCGCCTCCGCCAAGGCGCTCGACAAGTCCATTCTCAAGGTGCTGCGCGAAGACCAGGTGTTTCGCATCGATCACTTCCTGGGCAAGGAGACAGTACAGAACATTATGGTGCTGCGCTTTGCGAACGGCATTTTCGAGCCGCTGTGGAGTCGTCAGCATATCGATCACGTGCAGATCACGGCCAGCGAGACGGTCGGCGTCGAAGGGCGCGGTTCGTTCTACGACGCGACCGGTGCGCTGCGCGACATGGTGCCCAACCACATGTTCCAATTGCTCGCGATGTGCGCGATGGAGGCGCCCAACTCGTTCTCGCCCGATGCGGTGCGAAACGAGAAGGCCAAGGTGGTTCAGGCGATACGCACTTTGCCCGCGCGCGAGGCCGCGGCCAATGCAGTGCGCGGACGCTATACGGCGGGGACCGTGCATGGCGAGCGCATCAAGAACTATCGCGACGAGCCCAACGTGGCGCACGACTCGAACACCGAAACCTACGTCGCGATGAAATTCGCGATCGACAACTGGCGCTGGGCCGACGTGCCCTTCTATGTGCGGACCGGCAAGGCGCTCGCCAATCGTCGCACCGAGATCGCGATCCGCTTCAAGCAGGTTCCTTACGCGCTGTTTCGCGAGTTGCCGCAGACGACGATGCCGCCCAACGAACTGGTGCTGCACGTGCAGCCCGAAGAAGGCGTATCGATGCGCTTTCAGGCTAAAGTCCCTGGCCAGACGCTCGCGATCTCGGGCGTGAAGATGAATTTCAAATACAGCGATTACTTCGAGGCCGAGCCCAACACCGGATACGAGACGCTGATCTACGACTGCATGACCGGCGACGCGACCTTGTTTCAGCGCGCCGACAACATCGAGTCGGGCTGGGCCGCGGTGCAACCGATCCTCGACGCGTGGGACAAGGGCTACGGCGCGCTCGAAGACTACAAGGCCGGCAGCGACGGGCCGGTGGCGGCCGACGAATTGCTTGCGAAGGACGGGCGACGGTGGTGCGATCTGTCATGACGCGCCCGTCGTTCCCGCGAAAGCGGGAGTCCAGTGTCGTCCGCGCAAGTCGCTGGGTTCCCGCTTTCGCGGGGACGACGGCTCACGGGGACGCTTGACCGCATGACCGAATCAGCGCGTATCCGTTTCCTGGTCTCCGACGTCGACGGCACGCTGGTCACGCCCGACAAGCTCGTCACACCGGCCGCGCGCGATGCGGTGAAAGCGTTGCGCGACGCGGGTATCGGCTTCGCGTTCGTCAGCAGTCGCCCGCCGAGGGGACTCGCCTCGATTGCGCAAGCCTTGTCGCTCGCATCGACCATCGATGCGGCTCGTCCTGCCGCCGCGGCCTTCAACGGCGGTGCGCTGCTCGATGCAAATCTCGCACCGCTGTCGTTCACGCCGCTGGACGACGCCGACGCGCGCGTCGCTCTCGATGTGCTGGCATCGATGCGCATCGCCGCATGGGTCTTCACGCTAGCCGAGTGGCTGATCATCGATCGCAATGGTCGCTACGTCGCGCACGAAGAGAAAACGATCGGCTTTGCACCGCGCGTGGTCGAGCGCTTCGACGGCGTCAGCGGCATCGGCAAGATCGTCGGCAGCAGCGCTGACTTCGCGCTTCTCGAACGCGCGGGAATCGCAATCAGCCAACGGCTTTCGATCAACGCGCACGCCTTGCTCTCGCAAGCCTATTATCTGGACATCACGAACGCAAGAGCCAACAAGGGCAGCGCGTTGCGCGCGATCGCCGAACACGCGGGCTTCGCGCTCGACGAGGTCGCTGCGATCGGCGACATGCCCAACGATCTCGCGATGCTCGAGATCGCGGGCTTCTCGATCGCAATGGGCAACGCGCCCGCCGAGGTCAAGGCCGCGGTCGATGCCGTCACCGCGAGCAATCGCGACGATGGTTTCGCGAAGGCGGTCCGCGAGTTGGTGATGCCACGCACGAAGGGGACCGACCATGAGCCCGAGTGACGAACCGCAAGCCGACGGCGCGCAGCGGCGCAAGCTGCGCCACGCCATCGAGGTCGTTCCCGATGCCGAGTCGCTCGCGACGCGCGCGGCCGAATGGTTGATCGGGCAAGTCGCGCATGCCGTTGCAAAACGCGGACGGGCGGTGATCGCGTTGTCGGGCGGCTCGACGCCGCGTGCGCTGTACGAGTGTCTCGCACAGCATCCCTGGTGCGACCGCATTCAATGGGACGCGCTGCATGTGTTCTGGGGCGACGAGCGTTTCGTCGCGGCAGCGAACCCCGCGAGCAATGAACGCATGGTGCGTGATGCGCTGCTCGATCGTGTCGACATTCCCGCATCGCATGTCTACACGATTGCGCTCGATGTCGACGCGGCGAACGGCGACGCCGAAGCCACCCTCGCGCGCGCGAAGCATGCGGCGGCACTTTACGAAACGACGATGCATGCGTTCTATGGCGGCACGCGTCTGGACGAAGCGAGGCCGTTCTTCGACGTGGTGCTGCTCGGGCTCGGGGAAGACGGACACACCGCGTCGCTGTTTCCGGGAACCGAAGCTCTAGCTGAGCGCGAGCATTGGGTCGCCGCAGTCAAGACCGACGATGCGACCGCGCCGATCCGCATCACGCTAACTTTGCCGATCCTCGAATCGACCCACGCCGTCGCGTTCCTCGTCGCGGGTGAAAGCAAGCGCGAGATCGCGCGGCGCGTGCTCGACGGCGACGAGACCCTGCCCGCGGCGCGCGTGCGTCCCATCGGCGGTACGTTGTGGATCATGGACGAGGCGGCCGCAACGTGAGCCAGGACCACCATGCTCGATGTCGCGACGCATGCTTGGGCACGTCTCCCCGGCGAAGGCCGGGCCCCAAGTCGCTTTCAATCACGCGTCGTAGAACTTGGATCCCGGCCTTCGCCGGGAAGATACTGGCGGCAGAGCGCTACTCGCGTATCCCCAGCAAATCCAGCATGAACGCATACTCCTCGGCGACTTCATGCAGCCGCCGAAAGCGCCCCGACTTTCCGCCGTGCCCCGCCTCCATGTTGATCTTGAACACCAGCGGATTGCCATCGACTTTCATTTCGCGCAACTTCGCAACCCACTTGGCGGGCTCGAAGTACTGCACCTGTGAATCGTAGAGGCCGGTCGAGACGAACATCGCGGGGTAGGCCTGCATCTTCACGTTGTCGTAAGGCGAGTACGACAGCATGTACTTGTAATAGCTCTTCAGTTTCGGGTTACCCCACTCGTCGAACTCGTTGGTGGTCAGCGGAATGCTCTCGTCGAGCATGGTCGTGACGACGTCCACGAACGGCACTTGCGCGACCATGCCGCGATAGAGGTCCGGTCGCAGGTTGACGACCGCGCCCATCAAGAGACCGCCGGCACTGCCGCCTTCGATGAAGATCTTGTCCTTCGCGCCATAGCCTTTGGCAACCAGAGCCTCGGTGACGGCGATGAAGTCGTCGAAGGTATTTTTCTTCTTCAACTTCTTGCCGGTCTCATACCACGCGCGACCCATCTCCTCGCCGCCGCGAATGTGCGCGATCGCATAGACGAAGCCGCGATCGAGCAGCGACAGGATGCTCGAGCGGAACGCCGGGTCCATCGATGCGCCGTACGAGCCGTAACCGTATTGCAGCAGCGGTGACGTGCCGTCGCGCTTGAAGCCTGTGCGATAGACCAGCGACACCGGCACCTTGATTCCGTTCTTCGCGCCGTCCTTTGCGGGAACCCACACGCGTTCGGTCGCATAGTTGTTCGCATCGAAGCCGCCGAGGACCGGCTGCATCTTGAGCAACTTCTTCTCGCCGGTCTTCATATCGACTTCGTACACCGATGCCGGCGTCGTCAGCGACGTGTAGTTGTAGCGCAGCGTGTCGGTCGCCTGCTCGTTGTTGGCGCCGAGCGAGGTCGTGTACGCGGGTTCGGTCGAGTCGATATGGAAAGGCTTGCCGCCAGCCTTCGCGCTCGACCACGGCACGACGCGCAGACGCCGTAAGCCATCGCTGCGCTCGTCGATCGCGTAGTAATTGGCGAACAGCGCGAAGTCGTTGATGAAGACGTCATCGCCAGTCGCGACCAGCGGCGTCCACGCGGCGCGATCGCCGACTTCGTTCTCGGCGACCTGCATCAGGCGGTAGTTGGGCGCTTGCCAGTCGGTGCGAACGATCCAGCGCGCGCCATTTTTTTCGTGATGCGCGCCGGTCGCGATATGACTGGCCGAATAATGAAAGCGAGCTCGTCGCGGCGCGAAGACCTTGAATGCGCCATCGGGCTCGTCAGCCGGCAGCATGCGTTGTTCATCCGACTCGGTCGATGAAAGATCGATGACGATGTACTGCTCGGAAGTCGTGCGATGCACGCCGGTGTAATAGGAGTCGTCCTTCTCTTCGTAGACCAGCACGTCGCTCTTCGCATCGGCGCCCAGCACGTGCTTCTTCACGCGATAGCTGCGCAGCGTCTTCGGATCGTTCTCGACATAGAACAACGTGCGATCGTCGGCCGCCCAGGCGATGTCGCCGCTCACGTTGGGCACCACGTCGGCAGCGATTTCGCCGGTGACGAGGTTCTTGATGCGGATCGTGTATTGACGCCGACCAATGGTGTCCTCGGCATACGCCAGCATCTTCTGGCTCGGGCTGATGTCGATGCCGCCGATCTGATAGAAGTCGTGGCCGACAGCGAGCGCGTTGACGTCGAGCATTACGAGTTCCGGAGCCGCGTTGGGCCCCGCGTCGCTATAGCTCGCCCCGCTCTCGCGACGCGCATAGATCGGGTACTCCTTGCCTTCGACAAAGCGCGTGTAGTACCACCAGTCGCCCTTCCTGGAAGGCACGGTGGCGTCGTCCTGTTTGATGCGCCCCTTGATCTCTTCGAAGAGCTTGTCTTCGAGTTTCTTGTAGTGCGCGCTATAGCGATCGAACCACGCGTTCTCGGCCTTCAGGTGCGCGAGCACCTCGGGGTTTTTGCGGGTGTCGTCGCGCAGCCAGTAATAGTCATCGTTGCGGTTACCGTTGGGCGAGGCGATCACATGCGGTTTCTTCGCGGCGATCGGAGGCTGGATGACCGGCGTCGTCGAGAGCGTCGACGGCGACGCGTCGTCGGCAGCGGCATCAAAAGAGATGGCTGATATGGATACGGTCATGAAGAGGGCAATCGAGACTTGGAAAGGGCGCGGTATGGCGAGTCGGATACAGCGTCGACAGTCCGCGCCGCGTAGCTGCCGGACACCGCCGCGAAGATCGCGAGCGACAGGCCCAGCCCCATCGAATCGCGCATCGACCGCTTGCCTGTACGCGAGCCTTCGTTATGAAACGGACGGATCATCCTGATGCCCATGCGCCGGTTCGATCGCGCCCGCCTTGCGCGCGTTGTGCGCGCGCTCAGTCGGGATAGCGCGACAGCTTCTTGCCATCGCGAGGGATATCGTATTTCGCCGCGTTGAGCTGCATGGCGAGCAGCGTGTAGTAGCCGTTCAGGCCCAGTAGGTCCACCACGCCCTTCTTGCCGAAGCGCTTTTCGGCGCGCTCGAAGGTGCGGTCGGAGACGCGCTTGTTTTTGTAGAGCTCGGTTGTGAACTCATAGACGATCTCTTCATCGTCGCTCATCGCGGCAGGCCGCCGGCCTTCCGAGATCGCGTTGACGATGTCGGCCTTGATGCCGGCCTTCAGGGCGATCGGCGCGTGCACATACCATTCGTAATCCTGCGTCCACTCGCGCGCCGTGATCAGGATCGCGAGTTCGCTCAACGTATTTCCGATCGCCGAGTTGTAGCGCAGATAGTCGCCCATGGCGCGCGCCTGGCTCATCATCTTCGGGCTGTGCATCAGGGGCTCGAACGGTCCGAAGACCGGCGTCTTGCGCGCCTCGAGAAACTCGTCGGCCGCTTTCTTCTGCTCGTCGGAATACTTCTCCGGAGAAATCTTCGGCAGGCGGTCCTCGGCCATCGCCGCATGCGTGAACGCGAAAGCCAGTGCAATACCGATCAGCGAAAACCGTTTCATCGAATCTCCAGGGCACGAGGGAAAAGACAGCGTCGAAGAATACTGCAACGACCCGGTCGTTGCGCGAAGCGCGCGCAGTCGGTGGCCGGGTCGAGGACTGGTTCTACGGCGTGGCCATCGTCATGCCCAAGCGATCGAACAGGAACGCGAAGACATCCGCATCGAGTTCGATCGTCGACGACAGCGACATCCCCTGCCCGTGCCCCGCGTCGCCGGCCACGCGCAACAGCACCGGCAGGCCCTTGGGATTCGCGGCCTGCAGACGCGCGGCCATCTTCAGGCTCTGCCACGGATCGACGCGACCGTCGTTGATGCCGGTGGCGAACAGCACCGGCGGATAAGCCTTGCCGTCTTCGACATGATGCAGCGGCGAATACGCGTAGAGCGCATCGAACTGCGCGGGATCCTTCACGGTCCCGAACTCGGTCACGTTGAACGCACCGTTGGGCGTGAGCTCGACTCTGAGCATGTCGTAGATGCCGACGTGGCTGACGACCGCGCCGAACAGTTCGGGATGCTGGACCAGCTCGGCGCCCATCAAGAGACCGCCGGCGCTACCGCCTTCGATCGCGAGTTTCTTCGGATTCGTATCGCCACGATCGATCAGCAGCCTGGCCGCCGCCGCGAAATCATCGAACACGTTTTGCCTGTTCGTGAGGTTGCCGGCGAGATGCCAGTCCTCACCGAACTCGCCGCCGCCGCGAATGTTCGCCTGGGCATAGACGCCTCCATGTCGCAGCCAGAAAACGTTCAGCCGCGAGAAGCGCGGCCGCACCGAAACGCCATAGCTTCCGTACGAAGTGAGCAACGTGGGATTGCTGCCGTCGAGCTTGATGTTCTTCGGCGCGACGATGTTGACCGGCACGTCGGTCCCGTCTTTCGACTTCGCCATCAGTCGCGTGACCGCGACGTCGTCCATGGCGATATTGTCCTGGGGCGGAGACAGCATCGTCTTCACGGGCTGGCCGCCATCGCGCGCGGGGTCGACGCTGTACCAAGCGAACGGCGTGACGAAGCTCTGAATGCCGAACAAGATTGCATCGCCCGCGAGTCGTGCCCCGACTGTGGCGCTCGAGACCGGCTCGCTGGCGGGCGCGGGCAACGGCTCGCCGGCGAGCGTATAGACGCGCATCTCGGAAGGCCCGCCTACCAGCACTTCGACATAGAGCCTGGTCGCGGTGGGCACGATGGTTTCGATCACGGCATCGGACTGCGCGATGATCGTCTTCGCCTTCGCGAGCGCGCTCCCATCGCGGTCATCGAGCGGCATCGCGACCACACGGCCGCGCGGCGAGCCCTTCAACGCGAGCGCATAGAGCTTGCCGTCGCGACCGAAGACCGCCTGACGATAGCCTTCGGCAAAGCCCGCGAGCTTCTTCCACTGGCCGCTCGGTCCGCGCATCCAGAAGCCGTGCTCGCCGCCGTCGCCGTTGCTCACGTCCGCGATCACAACCTTGCCGTCTTCGCTCGCTTCGAGATGAATTTCCGCGATGCGCGGCAGGTCGCGACCGAACGCGTAACGATCGGCGCTCGCCTTCGTGCCGAGCTTGTGGAAATACACCTGTTGATAAAAGCCCGCGTCCTCCTTCGGCCGTTCCGTGGGCGCCGGATAGCGCGTGTACCAGAGACCCGATCCGTCGGCAGTCCACGCGACGCTGCCGCCGCCGGTGGGGTTCTGCACGCGCGGCACCGTGTCCGACATTTCCTTGCCGGTCGCCGTTTCGAAAATGTGGAGCGTGCCCTGCTCGCTGCCGTTGTCCGACAGCGAAACCGCGACCATGCGCCCGTCGCGTGACGGCACGTACCAGTCGATCGCGGTGGTGCCCTTGTCGTTGCGTTGATTGGGATCGAGCACGATGCGCTCGGACTCGAGCGCCTCGGGTCCGTCGAGAACGACCAGCATCGGCTGGTTCTTCGGCGGCTGAGTCTTCAACGCAAAGAGTTTGCCGCCGGTGTTCTTTCCCACCCCGCCACCCACCCAGGCGAAGTCGTTGCGCCGGATGGGCGCGTTGCCGATCAACTGCTTCAATTCATCGCGTATCGCAACGCGCGACGGCAGCGCATCGAGGTAGAGGCGCGTCGCGCTGTTCTGCTGCGCGACCCACTGCTTGACCGCCGGGTCGTCGAGCGTCTCGAGCCAGCGATAGTCGTCGACCACCTGGCGGGTGCCCGACGCGCCGGTGTACGTGTCGGTGACGGGACGCTTCGCGGTCACCGGAGAATTCGACTCGGCCGCGGCGGTCGCGGCGAGACTCGAGATGAAAAGCAAAAGCATGGCGTGCGCGAACACGCGCGTAAAAATGAAGTTGTGCATGGCAGTCGATGAGAGATGAAGAGTCGCCGCGCTCGTCGCGCGGAAAGACAGGCGAGCTATGCAAGCGCCAGCAAAAAAAAGCGATGGTAGCCGAAGCGAACCCGGCCACGATGCAAGGCGACGGTTCAGTTCCTCACGGGCTTGCCGGTCTGCATCATGCCCATGATCCGTTCCTGCGATTTCGGATGCGCGAGGAGACCCATGAAGCCCTTGCGCTCCATCGCGAGCACCCATTCCTCATCGACCAGCGAACCGCCATCGACATCGCCGCCGCATATGATCTCGGCGATGGTCCTGCCGATGTGGAAGTCGTGCGCCGAGATGAAGCCGCCGTCGCGCAGGTTGATCAACTGACCGGTGATGGTCGCGATGCCGCTGCGGCCGACGACAGGGAAAGTGGTCTTCACCGGCGGTCGATAGTTCGCGGCGTACATCGCCTGCGCCGTGCGGATTGCGGACGCGAGCAGCTCGTGCGGGTTCAGGACGATGGGGTCGGCCTCCAGCAGATAGCCCATCTGCCTTGCTTCGAGGGCCGACTTCGAGACGGCCGCGGTCGCGGCGTTGGTGAAGTGCTTCTTCACATAGTCCAGGAGGTAACTGTCGGATGCGACCGCGTGCTCCTCGGCGGCGTGACGCGCACCGTACGTGAGGCCGCCACCGCCGGGCAGCAAGCCCACGCCGACCTCGACCAGACCCATGTAGGTCTCGAGACTGGCGACGCGCCTGGCGCAATACATCGCGATTTCGCAACCGCCGCCGAGCGCCATGCCGGCCACCGCGGCGACCGTCGGCACTTGCGCATAACGGATCGCGAGCATCGCGTCCTGCAACTTCTTTTCTTCGGGGCCGATCGCAGCGACTCCTCCGGCCATGAACACCGGCAGCATCGCCTGCAAGTCCGCGCCATGCGAGAACGGCTCGTCGCGCAACTGGCCGGGGCTCCACAGCACGAGACCCTGGTAGTCGGACTCGGCAAGCGCGAGCGCGCGGCCGAGAGCCGCGATCACACCCGGGCCGATCACGCCACCCTTGGTCTTGAACGAGAGGATCACGACGTCGTCGAGTCCACTGCGATCCAGAGCCCAGATGCGCGCCGATTCGTCTTCCTCGATGGCCTTGCCCATCGCAGCCGGCGCATCGCCGATCAGGGACGCGCGATAGATCTGACGCTCGTAAACCGGCAGCGTCGAGCGTGCGACAAACGCATGGGCGACAGGCGACCAGGAACCCTCGGGTTGATGCACGCCGCCGCGTTCGGCGACCGGCCCTTCGAAGACCCACGCGGGCAGCGGCGCCGCCGAGAGCGCACGACCGTTGTCGATATCGTCCTTGACCCGCGCGGCCACGTCCTTCCAACCGGCCGATTGCCACAGCTCGAACGGACCCTGCTTCTGGCCGAAGCCCCAGCGCATCGCGAAGTCGATCTCGCGCGCGTTGTCGGCGATGTCGGCGAGATGTACGGCGATGTAGTGAAAGCTGTCGCGCAGGATCGCCCAGAGGAACTGCGCTTGCGGAGACTTCGATTCATACAGAAGCTTGAGGCGTTCGGCCGGCGGCTTCTTCAGAATGCGTGCGACCGTTTCGCCGGCCTTAGCGCCGCTCGCCACATACTCGCCGGTCTTAGCATCGAGCCTGAGGATGTCGCGGCCGACCTTCTTGTAGAAGCCCGCGCCGGTCTTCTGTCCGAGTGCGCCTTTCTCGATCAGCGCTGCGAGAGCACGTGGGGTCGCATAGACGGACGCGAAGGGATCGTCCTTCAACTGATCCTGCATCGTCTTGACGACGTGTCCCATCGTGTCGAGTCCCACCACGTCGGCGGTGCGAAACGTGCCCGACTTCGCGCGACCCATCTTCGCGCCGGTGAGGTCGTCGACGACATCGAACGCCAGCCCGACCTTGTCGGCTTCGACCATGGTCGCGAGTATCGAGAAGATGCCGACGCGGTTCGCGATGAAGTTCGGCGTGTCCTTCGCGCGCACCACGCCCTTGCCGAGCGTGGTCGTGAGGAAGGTTTCGAGGCGATCGAGAATTTCGGGCTCGGTGTCGGTCGTCGCGATCAATTCGACCAGGTGCATGTAGCGCGGCGGGTTGAAGAAATGCACGCCGCAGAAACGGTGCTTCAGTTCGAGAGGAAGTCCTTCAGCAAGCGACGCGATCGACAGACCCGACGTGTTCGACGCGAAGATCGCGTGAGGTGCAATGAACGGCGCGACCTTCGCGTACAGGTCGTGCTTCCAAGCTAGACGTTCGGCGATCGCTTCGATCACGAGTTCGCACGAGCGCAGCGTCTCGAGGTCGTCGTCGTAATTCGCGATCGCGATCAGCGAGGCATCCGACGCACGCCCGAGCGCTGCGGGGCTCAGCTTCTTCAGTTGCTCGACAGCCTTCTTCGCGATCGCGTTCTTGTCGCCACTCTTGTCCGGCAGATCGAACAGCACCACCGGCACGCGCGCGTTCACGCAATGCGCGGCGATCTGCGCGCCCATCACGCCGGCGCCGAGGACCGCGACTCTTCTGACGATGAAACGGGTCATGAATTTTTCTGTACTCGATCAAATCATCAAAACAGTTCTGCGTCCATCTCCATCAACGACTTCGCTCCCGCGCGCGCCGAGCGAATGTGCGCCGCGGTCTCGGGCAACAGTTTCGCGAAATAAAACCTCGCCGTCGCCAGCTTGGCCTTGTAGAACGGATCGCCGCTGCTTTCCTTCTCGAGCGCAACCTTGGCCATGCGCGCCCAGAAGTACGCATAGATCAGGTGACCGGTGACGCGCAGATAGTCGACCGCGGCGGCGCCGACTTCTTCGGGACTCTGGAAGGCCTTCATGCCGACTTCCATCGTCAGCTTGGTGACCTTGTCGCCGATGTCCGCGAGTGGGGTGATGAACTCGGCCATCGCTTCGTTGGTGCCTTCGGCATCGACGAAGTCCTGAACCATCTTGCCGAACTTCTTCATCTTCGCGCCGTTGTCCATCAGGATCTTGCGGCCCAGCAGATCGAGCGCCTGGATGGTGTTGGTGCCTTCGTAGATCATGTTGATGCGCGCGTCGCGCACCATCTGCTCGATGCCCCACTCGGCGATGTAGCCGTGGCCGCCGAACACCTGCAGGCAGCCCGACGCACAGAAGAAACCGTTGTCGGTCATGAAGGCCTTCACCACCGGCGTCATCAACGCCATCATGTCGTCGGCGTCCTTGCGTATCGCTTCGTCGGGATGCGACAACAGGTCGCTCTGCAGCGCGACCCAGGTCGCGAACGCGCGGCCGCCCTCGGCATAGGCGCGCGCGGTCAACAGCATCTTGCGCACGTCGGGATGCACGATGATCGGATCGGCCGGTTTGTCGGGCGCCTTGGGTCCCGACAGCGAGCGGCCCTGAATGCGATCCTTCGCATAGGCCGCCGCGTTCTGATAGGCGATTTCGGTCAGGCCGAGGCCTTGCACGCCGACGCCCAGGCGCGCGCCGTTCATCATCACGAACATCGCGGCCAGACCCTTGTTGGGCGCACCCACCAGCCAAGCGGTCGCGCCATCGAGATTGAGCTGGCAGGTCGCGTTGCCGTGTATGCCCATCTTGTGTTCGATCGCGCCGCAGAAGATGGGGTTGCGCGCGCCGATCGTGGCCTCTTCGCCTTGTCCTTCGGGCAGGAACTTGGGCACGACGAACAGCGATATGCCTTTGGAGCCCTGCGGCGCATCGGGCAGGCGCGCGAGCACCATGTGAACGATGTTGTCGGCCAGGTCGTGCTCGCCGGCTGAGATGAAGATCTTGTTGCCCGTGAGCTTGTAACTGCCGTCGGTTTGCGGCTCGGCCTTCGTGCGCAGCATGCCAAGGTCGGTGCCGCAATGCGATTCGGTCAGGCACATCGTGCCCAGCCATTCGCCCGATGCGATCTTCGGCAGATAGAGCTGCTTCTGCTCGTCGGTGCCGTGCATAAGCAGACAGTTGTAGACGCCGTGCGCGAGCGACGGATACATGGTCCACGCCTGATTGGTCGCGTACTTCATTTCCGAAAACGCGATCTCGATCAGGTGGGGCAGGCCCTGACCTCCGAAGGCGGGATCGTGCGACAGCGACGGCCATCCGCCTTCGCAATACTGGCGATACGCTTGCCTGAATCCCTTGGGCGTCGTCACGCTGTTGGTGCTCGCGTCGAAGTGGCAACCCTCCTGATCGCCCGAGAGATTCAGGGGCAGCAACACTTCGGCGCAGAACTTGCCGCCTTGCTCGAGCACCTGGTCGATGGTGTCGGC
Source organism: Burkholderiales bacterium (assembly GCA_038225855.1). GTDB lineage: Bacteria > Pseudomonadota > Gammaproteobacteria > Burkholderiales > Burkholderiaceae_D > CAHJXF01. Next base: position 59,203 of record JBBRQU010000007.1, read on the forward strand.
GTCGATGTCCGCATGGGCGGGGATGTCCTTCAACGCCGATGTGACGGCCAGCAATTCGTGCATCACGAAGCGCATGTCGCGCAGCGGCGGGTTGTAGATGGCGGGCATGGCAGTTCCTGACGTTCGGTGAGCGCGAGCTTGCCGCGCGGAGGTTTCGGGAAGAAGGCGATGCCGGTCAGCGTGACGCAGTGGATTTTGCGACAAGTCGCAGGCGGGGTGCGGACGACTTCGGTGCTCTGGAAGGCTTCGACGATTTGACGCGGTAGCTGTCGATCAAGCGCGCGTAGCCGCGCTCGATGCGCTCGACCGCATGCACGTCGCCAAGAAAGCGCGCGTCGTGATGGAGCGCGAGAACCATCGCACGCATTTCGAAAACGAGTTGCTCGCAATCGGTATCCGGCACGAGGTGGCCCTGCTTGACGGCCTGCTTGGCCGCGCGCATCAAGGCCTTCTGCCAGGCCAGCACCATCGACAGCAACTCGTCGCGGATCGGCCCGGGTCTATCGTCGTACTCGACCGCGCCGCTGATGTACATGCAGCCGCTATCGATCTCGCGCGTGTGGCGCGTGACCCAGCGCGAGAACATCGCCGACAGCCGCGGCAGACCGCGCGCTTCCTTCAGGCTAGTGAAGAACACCTCTTCCTCGAAGCGCCGGTGATATTCCTGGATGACCGCGATCTGCAGGTCTTCGCGCGAACCGAAGTGCGCGAACACGCCGCTTTTCGACATCTGCATTCGATCGGCGAGCAGCCCGATGGTCAGGCCTTCGAGGCCGTCGCGGCTGGCGAGATCGAGTGCGGCTTCGAGTATCGCGGCGCGGGTTTGCAGGCCTTTGCGCATGAAGTGTTTTCCGGGATAGCCGCTAAGTCACGTGGAAGCACAAATTAGCACGATCGTTCTTTTTTGTCACGCGTTGCGGGATGCCGCAGGGGATGAAACGATCAACCACGCATGCGCGCGGCCACCCGCATCTTCAGCCCCATCGGAGACATCGTGAACGCGAACCGCTCCCGCGGCGGCGAACCGTCCTCGGTGTTGACTTCGACCAACTCGAAGTTGCGCGCCACTGTCGCCAGCACCATCTTCATTTCGAGCATCGCCAGGTAACGCCCCGGGCACATGCGAGGCCCGGCGCCGAACGGCATCGACGCTTTCTGCAAGCTGCGCGAACCTGCTTCCACGGCAGGCCGATCGTCCGACGCCGGACCCGATGCCTCGCTCCAACGTCGCGGCCGGAACGCAGCCGCGTCGGCGGTCGGTCGCGTGTCCACCGCGCCATTACGCATCAGGCAGATCGCCGTCGTGCCTCTGGACAGCGAGATGCCGGCCAGCGTAGTCGCAGCATTGCTCTCGAGCATCAGGAACGGCGCCACCGGATAAAGCCGCATCGCCTCGTTCACGCTGTGCTCGATCGCCTCCAAGCCGCGTGCCACTTCGAAGTTGCGCGGCAGGTCATCGCCGCCGAGCGCAGCGTCGACATGGCTCATCAATTCGCCCCATACGCCGCGATGGGTATGCAGCAAATGCAGCGTCCAGCAGAGCGTGTTGGCTGTCGTGTCTTCGCCCGCCAAGAGCACCGTCATGACGTTGCCGACCACCTCCTCTTCCGACAAGCCCGCGCCTTCGTCGTCCCGCGCGGCGATCAGCGCCTCCAGCAAGTTGGTGGGCTTCTCGTGCAGACGTGGGTCGAGCGCCATTCTTTCGCGCGCCGCGCTGACGAAGCCGCCGATCGCCTCGTGCACCTTGACCAGATGCCGCTCGAAGGCGCGGTCGGACGGCAGACGTAGGTAGCGCCACCACGGGAAGGGGGCAAAGATACGACGCATCAGCATCGGGAACACCTTGTCGAGGTGGGCCTGCAGAGCGTCGTGCGGCTGCTGCTGCGTATTCATGTCGATCCCGAAGGCGAGGCCCGCGGTCACATCGACCGTATAGCGCATCAATACGGTCTGCAGGTCCAACACTTCGCCGCGCCGCGCGGCGTCGTCTAGCCGCGCGCGCAAGCGCTCGGTGACGCGCACCAGCGAAGGAAAGTAGCTCTTGAGGTGGCCCGGGTCGAACGCTCCCATCACGAGCTTGCGCTGGCGTCGCCAGTCGTCGCCTTCGGCGGAGAACAAGCCGTGACCGCCCATCTCGCGGATGATGTTTTGCATCGGGCGCGGACGTCGCCAAGCGTCCGGCCGGTCGCGCAGCATTGCGGCGATCAGATCGGTGCGCGAGATCACCAGCATCTCGCGGTTTCCCAGACGGATCCGATACAACGGACCGTACTGACGCGCCCAAGCCTCCAGCTTCGCATGCATGCGCAGCGGGTCGATTTGCGGAAGGTTGCCGACCCAAGGCCAAGCGCGCGGGCCGGGCAATGAATCCAGCGGACGCGCGCCGCTTGCTTGCATAGGTGCTGTCATTGCGATGGCACTTCCACTCGACCTCCTCCATCCCATCCCGCCGTCTCAGTCGCGGCTTGGTCCGGCTTGATGGAGCGATTCGTTGATGAACATTTGCAGCGTGCCTGCCTTGGTGAAGCGCGCCAGAACATTCACATAGGCTTCTTATTCAGCGCGACTCTCAGTCGTCATGGCGCACGCTTGATAGATGCCGATGCTGCTCGGGCAACGCCCTGAGCCAATCCTCGAAGTGCGCCGGATCGAGATCGAGCGCTTCGTCGAGCAGCCGGCTCAGGGTCGTCAGGTCGGCTGGATCGAGCGGCATTGCGGTCGACCGATTCGATCAATCGGACCCGTTGCCGATGCGCTTCAACGAGCAAGACAGCACGCCGCCCGTATTGACGGGCAGGCCATTAATCTCGTCGCCTTTGTCGGAGACCACATAAACGATATCCAGGTTGCCCGCAGGCGCGCCTCCCAGCGTCTGCACGTAGGAAATCCTCCCGGTGCAGTTCTGATTGTTGTACGCCTGACCCCGGAGGCCTTGCGCAATGATTTGACCGCCAAGGTTCACCGTACCTTCGCAGGTCCAGAGGGCGGACTTGCTGGTCGTGCACCGTCCCAGGATTCGCGTCGCCGTTTGGCCCGGTGCGGGCAGCGTGCCCTCGCACGTGTACACCCAGGTCCCTTGCGTGGTTTCCTGATCGCATTTCGGCGATGCCAACGCAGACGAAGTAACGGCACATAAAGCCAGAATCAAGTACGAACTCTTCTTCATGATTTCCTCCTTGGAATGTGCAACTCAGGATGCCCGGGCATTCGTTCGCTTGCTGTCTCACAGACGGATTGAGCGGCCGAAATCGGACACGACGACTACTGCTTCAACGAATTCATCAACAGCAAACGCGCCTTCTCTCAATCGCGTCGCACGGTGCGCTCTGTAAGACCCAAGGCGTCGGCGATCTCCAACTCGGAGAAGCCGCCGAAGTAGCACATCTCGACGACGTTTGCGAGGCGCGGCTCCGCCTCCTCAAGTGCGAGCAATGCGTCATGGACGTGCAGGATCTCCTTGCGCGACAGTCAGAACCGGTCGTCATCATGATTGCGTTCGACGAAGGTCGCAAGCTCGCGCCGATCTCGCTTCGTGGGTCTGCCCTTGCGCGTATGGGCGGGCTCGCGTTCCAGGCGCCGGCGTGCTTCCGCGGCCTCGCGCGTGGCGAGGCTCACTTCGGTCTCCGCATAGCGTGTCTGCGCGATCGGCGCAGCCACGCGTATGTCGTCGAGAATGCGCACCCGCACTTCGCGCTCGAACCCGCCGATGCGCATCGTTACGAGGTCATCGACGTGCAGGCTCTTCGCAGGCTTGACGCGCTGCTCGTTGACTCGCACCTGCCCCGCATCGATCGCGGCCGCGGCGGCGCTGCGCGTGCGATAGAAGCGCGCAGCCCACAGCCACTTGTCGATACGAATCGCTCCGAGTTCGCGTTCGGCTTGCGATACCGAGGTCGGCTTGCGAGCGTTCAAGCGATCGGGTCGACAACCCGGACGAGACGACGATCAATCGCATGGACCGCATCGGGCGCGACCACGAACACACGATCGTTCGGCAGCGCGTCGACGATCCATGTCCCGGTGAATGCACCGAATGCCGGTAGCACGCCGACGCGCGAGCCGGCTTCGCAACCGAACCAGAAGCACGGAAGACGCATGCCGTCGTTGGCGCGACCGCCCAGGCGATAGCCGGGATGCAGATGCCCCGCGAGCACGTAGCCGCGCTCACAAGGTTCGGGGTGATGACGCATCGAGAACGGGCCGATGGTCCACGACTCGTCGACGACATCGATCATCAGATGCGAAGGCGGATCGCCTGCGTGCGAGTCGTGATTGCCGCGCACCAGCGTCATCGCGACGTTCGCATGCCGCCTGCGCCATTGCGCGAGGGCTTCGATGGTGGGCCGCGCCTGCGCTTCGCGCGCATGCAGGAAGTCGCCGAGAAAGACGAGGTGCTCGACCTTCCATCGGGCCATCAACGCGTCGAGGCGCGCGAGATTGTCGGCGGTCGTGCCATGCGGCACCGGCACGCCGCGCGCGCGAAACGTCGCGGCCTTGCCGAAATGCGCGTCGGCCACGAGCAGCATGCGCTCTTCGCTCCAGTACGCGGCGCGTTCGTGGCATAGGTGCAGGGTTTGGCCGGCTAGGAGGGCTTCGGGCATGGGCGGATTTTATCGGCATTGTGGTTTTCGACCGTCGCGCGATAGCGCACCGCGCCGAGAGCCGCCCGCATCGCCGTCCGCCGCCGCCTCCAACTCACCGAGCAGACGTGCAATCCGCTCGCCCAGCTTCTCGGTCGTGACCTCTTCGCGAAAGCGCTCGACCATCAGTGGGAACGAGAAGGGCGTGGCACGCGCGGGTCGCGTGATCACCAGTTCCCATCGGGCCATGCGTTCGAGGGTCGCGCGCAGGCGTCCGATCTCGAGCTCCTGCTCGAGCGCTTCGGTCTCGGCTTGAGTGAGCAACAGATTGCCCGCGTCGTGCTTGCGAAACACTTCGTAGAACAAGCTGGAACTCGCCTGTACCTGCCGCGTCGACTTGCGCTCGCCCGGGTATCCCGAGAACACCAGGCCCGACACACGCGCGATCTCGCGAAAGCGGCGCTGCGCGAGTTCGCTGGCGTTGAGCGACGCGACAATGTCTTCGAGCAGGTGATCGGTCGATAGCAGTCCCTCGGCGATCAGGCGCTCCCAATCGAAGGGCTCGGCCGACAACAGCTCGAAGCCATAATCGTTCATCGAGATCGAGAACGTGCCGGGGTGATTGCGCGCGGCGCGCCATGCGACGAGCGAACCGAGACCGATGTGCACGATGCGCCCGCCGAACGGATAGCAGAGGAAGTGATGGCCTTCGCGCGACGCGATCAGCTCGCATACGAGACGTCCGGTCTCGGGCAACGCCGACCAGCGCTGCTGCAGTTCGAGCAGCGGTCTCACCGCGCGCATCTCGGGCTCGTTGCGATACCACGCGTTGCTCGCATGCGCGGCGCGATGGAGCATATCGAGCGACGCATCGGCCAACTCGCTCGTCAACGGCATGCGACTGCCGGACCATGCGGGCACGCGGCCATGCTTTCGAGTGGCCTTCTTCACATACGCGGTCATGTCGCGCACGCGCACCAGTTCGAGCACGCGGCCGCCGAACACGAACACGTCGCCGGGTTTCATGCGCGCGATGAAGCCCTCTTCGATCTGCCCGAGCTTCGCGCCGGTGGCGAGCCACGCGACGAACATCGCCGTGTCCGAGACGATCGTGCCGATGCTCATGCGATGGCGTCGCGCGAGGTCGGGGCGCGGCACGCGATAGACCTCGGGCTCCTGGCCATCGGGGTTGCGCGCGATGCGGTGGTAATCCGGATAGGCCGCGAGTGACGAGCCGCCGCCTTCGTCGAAGGCGATCGCCCAATCGAATTCATCGCGCGTCAGTGTGCGATACGACCACGCGGTGCGGACTTCAGCGAACAATTCGTCGGCCACAAAACCCGTGCCGGCCGCGATCGTGACGAGATGCTGTACGAGACAATCGAGCGGCTTGTTGGGCGCCGTGCGCGGCTCGATGCGGCACGCGGCAACGGCTCGTCGTGCTGCCGCAGCTTCGACCAGTTCGAGTGCGTTGGTCGGCACCAGCGTCGCGCGCGACGCGCGGCCCGGTGCGTGGCCCGAGCGGCCTGCGCGTTGCAAGAGGCGCGCGACGCCCTTCGCCGAGCCGATCTGCAGGACGCGCTCGACCGGCAGGAAATCGACGCCGAGGTCGAGCGAGGCCGTGCATACCACGGCCTTCAATGTCCCGGCCTTCAGTCCCGTCTCGACCCAATCGCGCACCTCGCGATCGAGCGAGCCGTGATGGAGCGCGATCACGCCGGCCCATTCGGGCTTGGCGGCGAGCAGCGTCTGGTACCAGATCTCGGCCTGGCTGCGCACGTTGGTGAAGACCAGCGTCGTCGACGACTTCTCGATCTCGGCGACGACCGCATCGATCAGCCTGATGCCCAGATGGCCGCCCCAGGGAAAGCGCTCGATCGAGTCGGGGATCAAGGTGTCGATCACGATCTCCTTGGGCCCGAATTCATCTCCCATTTCGCCTTTGACCATCACACCCGTTCGCGGCTTGCCGCGCGCGTCGAGTCCGAGCAATGTCTGCCGCGCCACGTCGAGGTTGCCGAGCGTCGCCGAAAGCCCCCACACGATCAGCTTCGGATTCCACTGCCGCAGCCGCGCGAGCGCGAGCTGCGTCTGCACGCCGCGCTTGCTGCCCATCAGCTCGTGCCATTCGTCGACTACGACCACCGACACTTCATCGAGCAAGTGATGCGCATCGGCGCGCGCGAGAAACAACGTGATCGACTCGGGCGTCGTGACCAGCGCTTCGGGCAGGTGCTTAGCTTGCCGCGCGCGCGTGGCCGCATCGCTGTCGCCGGTGCGCATCGCGACTTCCCAATCGAGACCGATGCCCGCGGCCGCGTCGGCGAGCGCGCGCCTGGTGTCGGCGGCGAGCGCGCGCATCGGCGTGATCCACAGCACGTGCAACTTGCGCGTGGCGGGCGGCTTCGCGTCGCGTGCGCGTGCGCGTTCGAGTGTGAGGCGCAATGCACCGAGCCATGCGGCATAGGTCTTGCCCGCACCGGTGGTCGCATGCAGAAGACCCGAGCGACCCGCGACGATGTGCTCCCAGGTCTCGCGCTGAAAGGGGAAGGGCGCGATGCCGCGCGACGCGAGCCAGGTGTCGATCGACTCGGGCGCGGGCAGAGGTCCGGGCGGCGTGCGTCGCTCGCGCGGTGCGGCAGGCGAAGGCGGCGCGCGCCGATCGACCTCGGCATCGACGGCCAGTGTTGCCGCCGCAACCGCGGACGTCTTGCGTTTCGCGGCCGCACCCTCGCGCCGCTTGCGATCGAGTTGCTTGCCCAGATGGTTGCTTCCGGCAAGCGTCGACGGCAGGCCCCAGTTGCTGCGGCCTGTGTCGCTCGCCCTGGATTCTCTGCGACGCCGCGTCATGCGATGACGAGCTTTTCGACTGGCGGGACGCCGACGATCCAGCCTTCGAGCGGATCGATCGCATCGGGCAGGCCATAACGATCGTCGCCTGCCTCCTTGCGCTGCCATGCCCACGCCGCCTGTACTGCGCACAGCACCGCATCGAGCGGATCGGCGCTGGCTTCGTCGATCAGGTCTGGACGCTGCTCAGGATCGAATGCAACGCGTATCGCCAGGCAATGCGCGGCGCGTTCGAGCGCGTCGACGATGCGCGCGCGTTCGTCACGACGCGCGACGGTCTGCATGGAGCGTGTGTCGGACTTGTACGACGCGCGCGTGATCGATCGTGCGATGAAACCCGGATAGCCTTCGAGCGCGACGCGACTCGTATCGACGCGTGATGGATCGTCATCGAGCGCAGGGATACATACGCCGGCCGCGATCAAGCGCGGCACGCCCGCATGCATCATCCACGCGACCGGCGGATTGACCCACTTCATGGACGGGCTCGACCCCGCCGGGCGGTCGGTCGCGCGATGCGCGAACTTCGATCCGGCCGGACGCGCATCGCACCAGGCCTTGAACAAGTCGCGAATCGATGCGCGATCGAGCGACGCATAGTGCCGCATGGCGATACGCCAATCGCGCGGCCAATCGAGATGTTCGACCAGTGCGCGAGGCAGCCCGAAAGGAAAATCGAAGGCCGCGATCCACGGTCCCGGGCGCGCCAGGAACGCTTCGAAATGCGGCCAGTCCGCGAGAGCCTCGATCGCCGTGAGCGCGAAGCGATCCGGTCCGGTCGATTCAAGCGTCGCGACGGCGATCGGCTTCGCGCGGCGCGGAGTGCTCGTGAAGTCGACGCCATGAACCATCATGCAGATCGGCGCCATCGTGGGCGCATGAGACAGAAGCGCGATTATCTCTTGCTGCCTGACGCGCCCTTCACCGCGCATCGAGCAAGGTCTGCAAGCTCGCTATCGTATCGGCCTCTTCGACCGGCTTGTCGATCCGCCAGCGCAGCATGCGCGGGAAACGCACCGCGATGCCCGACTTGTGGCGCGCGGATCGTTGTATGCCTTCGAAGCCGAGTTCGAATACCTGGGTGGGCGTGACGCTGCGTACCGGACCGAATTTTTCTATCGTGGTTTTCTTCACGATCGCATCGACCCTGGTCATCTCTTCATCGGTGAGGCCCGAGTACGCCTTCGCGAAGGGGATCAGTGTGCGCGGCTGATCGGCGGCGGCGTCTTGCGCACGATCCCACACGGCAAACGTGAAGTCAGTGTAGAGCGACGCGCGTCGGCCATGTCCCCGTTGCGCATAGATCAACACCGCATCGACCGACAGCGGATCGATCTTCCATTTCCACCAGGTACCGACGTCCTTGGTGCGGCCCACCCCATAGCGCGCGTCGCGACGCTTCAACATGAAGCCTTCGACGCCGCGCGCCCGAGCCTCGCCGCGCAAGGTCGCGAACGACGACCACGAGTCCGCGTGCAATACGGGTGACAGTCGCAGCGCGGGCGCATCGCCGGATGCTTTGACCGCTGGGTCGGCCGCTGCGAAGACTGCCGCGACCAGCGCTTCGAGCCGCGTGCGCCGCAGCGATTGCGGCTCGCCGCGCAGATCCATTCCGTCCTGTTCGAGCAAGTCGTAAGCGACCAGCACGACTGGTTTTTCTGTGAGGATTTTCTTTGACAGCGTCTTGCGGCCGATGCGAGTCTGCAGATCGGCGAAGGGCGCGGGGCGGTCGAGTGGGTTGTCCACGTCGTTCCCACGTACTCGTTCGGACTCGCGGGAATCCAGTGTCGTCGACCCAAGCCGCTGGGTCCCTGCTTGCGCAGGGAGGACGGGCTGCCGATCACTCGTGCGCCAGACCAGGATCTCGCCGTCGATCACCGTGCCGTCGGGAATGCTCGCAGCCAACGCCGCGAGTTCGGGAAAGCGCTCGGTCACGAGGTCTTCGCCGCGCGACCAGAGAAACGCTTCGCCGCCGCGGACCACCAACTGGCCGCGGATGCCGTCGTATTTCCACTCGACCTGCCAGTCGTCGATTGCCCCGAGCAACGCATCGAAGCGCTCGACCGGTTCGTTCAACGCATGCGCGAGAAAGAAGGGATAGGGCTGACCGCGCAACTCGTGAGAGGCCGACGCATTTCCTTCGGCTTCACCTGACGCGGGCGGTGCGATCAACGCGCGATAGGTCGCGGCGCTGGGCCGCGCACGGCCGTCGGTGTAACCCATCAGCCGATGCGCAACGATCTTCGCATCGATGCCGGACACGGTCGCGAGCGCGCGCGTGACCGAGAGCTTGGACACGCCGACGCGAAAGCCTCCGCCGATCAGCTTGGTCAGGAGGAAGCGTTCGATCGTATCGAGTTCGTCCCACCAGTTTGCGAGACGCGCCGCGATGGTTTCAGGCAACTCGCCTTTCAATGGAAGCAGCCGCTCTTCGATCCACGCGGCCAGACCGAGGTCGGCATGTCGCGAAGGAGGCGGCAGGATGTGCGCGATCGTTTCGGCGAGGTCGCCCACCGCCTGGTAGCTCTCCTCGAACAGCCATTCGGGCAGCGCCGCGATGGTGCGCGCGGTATCGCGCAGGATGCGCGTCGGGACCGTCTGACGCGGCTTGCCGCCTGCCAGAAAATAAACCGCCCATGCGGCGTCGCGCTCGGGTTCATCTGCGATGTCGCGGGTGGGCTGGTTAGCAAGTGGGTCCGTGGAATCGTCCAACCCGGCGCTGCGTTCGGAGACATCGACAAAATATCGGACCAGCGCGGCCTGCTTGTCGCGCGTCGCGGTCGATGCGTCGAGTTCTGCGAACAGGCGCGAGAAATATCTCATTGCGGTTTCATTCGGGCGATTGCAGGCAAGGCGGCAGTGCGCGATCGTGCGGGACTCGATGGCCATTCGCGATGACGGCGACAAGCGGCGGAGCCTCGCACGCCGACGGTATAGGCCGCCGCGGTGCGGGCATGATAACTTTCCACGATGGGTAAATTTCCTCGAACGCTGCGGCAGATTTTCCGCCCGATGACGCCTCGATCGAGCGTGATCGAGCGCGGGCTGATGCTGACCAGCATTCTCGCGGCCGTGGTTCTCGCGGCGATGGCGCTGGTGGTCCATCGCGTCAACAGCGACGCCGCCGACGCGACCAGGCGTTCGATCCGATCGATCGAAGTCGCGGTCACGCTCGACAAACTTCAGCTCGCGCTGCGCGATGTCGACATGGCCGGGCGCGATTTGTCGGCAGGTCGCAGTCGCGACCGAAGCGACGCCGAGCGCTACGACACGTCGCGCTTTCAGGCGCGCCTGAACCTCGCCGCGCTCGGACCGCTGGCGGGCGACGAACCGAATCAGCTCGAGCGCCTGTCGCGCCTGGACCCATTGATCAACCGGAAGTTCGCACTCGGCCTGCGCGGCTACGAGTCGCAGGATGCCGGCTCGCGCGACGAGATCGACAACTTGATCGCCGCGATGCACGACGACGAGGGCAAGCGCCTCGAGCGCTATCGCGCTTCGCAACGCGATGCGAGCGAGAAATCGACGTGGATCATGGTCGGCGCATTGGCGCTCGTCACCTTGTTGTCGATTGCCTTCTGGATTCTCCTGAAGATCGAGTTCGGCGCGCGGCGCGCGCTCGAACGACGTCTGATCGAATCGGCCACCATCGACGAACTCACCGGCGTTGGCAACCGCAGCGACTTCGATCGCAAGCTGACGCAGGAGTGGGCGTTCCGGATCCGCTATGCCACCGCGTTGTCGCTCTTGATCGTCGATGTCGATCACCTCAAGGCCATCAACGAGCAGTGGGGACACGTCGCGAGCGACGCGGTGCTGCGCGAAGTCGCACGCCGCCTCGGTTCGCGACTGCGCCGGACCGAAGCGTTGGCGCGTTCCGGCGGCGACGAGTTTGCCGTGATCGTTCCCAACTATCGCAAGGAGGCGGTGGAATTGGCCGAGCAGTTGCGCGAGCGCGTGGCCGAGGCGCCGTTCATCCTCCAGGACGCGGACAGACCCAACCCGATTTCAGTGACCATCAGCATCGGCGTGGCCGAAGCGAGCGACGTGGACTCTCCCCGCGAACTGCTGGCCGCGGCCGAAGGAGCGATGTATGTCGCGAAGGGAAAAGGCCGCAACCGCGTCGAATCGTTTCGGCCCGATCCCACCACCTACGGAATGCGTGCGACCACTAGGGCGTCGCAGAAGTAGCGGCTACGACACGGCCTCCGCCTCATCCCCGTATTCGGTCTCGAAGGCTTCGGCCTCCAGACCTTTCTCGTTCAGCCAACGCACCATCACTGCCACGTCGCCATGCGTGACGATGACGCGCTCGGCGCCGCTTGCGGCGATTGCCGCGTGCAGACCCGGCCAATCGGCGTGATCCGATAGAACGAAGCCGCGATCCACACCGCGCCTGCGGCGCGCGCCACGCAACAGCATCCAGCCCGACGCGAAGCCATCGCTGTATTCACCGAAGCGCCGCATCCACGTCGATCCCGCGGCCGAAGGCGGCGCGAGCACCAGGCCCTTCCTGAAGAGCGCTTTGTCCTCTACTTCCGAGACGAGCGTGGTTCCAGGCAACGCGACACCCGCTGCGCGATAGGCGCGGTTCAGCGGCTCGACCGCGCCGTGGCAGAAGATGGGACCGATGCCTGCGTCGACTCCGGCGAGCACACGCTGCGCCTTGCCGAATGCATAGCAGAACAGCACCGACGCGCGGTCGTTGTCGGCATTGGTCCGCCACCATGCATCGATGCCCGCAAAGATTTCTCGTTGTGGTTGCCAGCGATAGATCGGCAGGCCGAAGGTCGATTCGGTGATGAACACGTCGCAACGTACGGGCTCGAATGGCGCGCAGGTCGGATCGACGTCGAAGCCCCGCATGAACTTGTAGTCGCCCGACGCGACCCATACGCGCCCGCCATGCTCGAGACGAATCTGCGCCGAGCCGAGCACGTGTCCCGCGGGATGCAGCGAGACGCGCACGCCGTTGTGCATAACGGCTTCTCCATACGGCAAGGTCTGCAGGTCGATAGGCCCGAGACGCGCGCGCAGCACACCTTCACCGGGCGCCGCGGCGAGATAGTGGCCGTGTCCCATGCGCGCGTGGTCGGCATGCGCATGCGTGATCACCGCGCGATCGACCGGACGCCACGGGTCGATATAGAAATCGCCGGCAGGACAGTACAGACCTTGCGGTCGCAGGACGACGAGATCGTCGCTGCGCGAGCGGCGCGGGGGAACGTGATTCGGGACGTGATTCGGAACGCGACCCACATCACCCGGAGCCCCCTCAATATTGGCTGGCATGGCCGGTGAAGTAGACGCCAAGACGCAAGGCCGCGTACGACAGCGCGTTGATCGCCCGTGCGATCAGCCCGGTCTTGACGAGCCGTTCGGCGTGGACCGGCGCGGCGTCGTGGGCGATCGCGTGTTCGAGCTTCGCGCGCAAGAGGCCGGCGAATTCTTCATTGAGCACGACCAGGTTGGCTTCGCGCGCGAGCAGCAGGCTGAACGGATCGATGTTCGACGAGCCGACCGTGGCCCATCCGCCGTCGACGACGCCGACCTTCGCGTGAAGAAATCCCGAAGTGTATTCATGGATCTCGATTCCCGCCGCGAGCAGTTCGGCATAGAGAACCTGACTCGCATAGTGCTGCATCGGATACTCCGGCCTGCCCTGCAACAGCAGGCGCACGCGCACGCCGCGCCTGGCGGCTGCAATCAGCGTTTTGCGAAAGCGTCGGCCGGGAAAGTAGTAGGCGTTGCAAAGGATGATTTCCTTTTTCGCAAGCTTGATGGCGACCAGATAGGCGCGCTCGATGGTCCGTCGATTGCGCAGGTTGTCGCGCGTGATGAAGCTCACGCGAACGTTGGCGCCTCCCGCATCGGGCGTGGCCCAGTCGCGCCGCGAAACCCAGGTGTCGATCGCGCGTTGCAGTTCGCCTTGTCCGCTCGCGATGCGTTTCCAGTCAAGGCGCAACCATTGATTGAGCATGTAGGCCGCGATCGGGCCGACGATCGGACCTTGTACGCGCGCCGCGAAATCGAAGCGCGGCGTTTCCATGACTCCCCGGTTGGGGTCGATCAGGTCGTCGACGATGTTGATGCCGCCGCAGAATGCGACCTTGCGATCGATCATCGCGAGCTTGCGATGCAGGCGCCGCAGGCGTTCGCGCGAAAAGAACTTGAGTCCGCTCTTCCAGAACGCGTACTCGGGACGAAACACCACGACTTCCACGCCCGCTTCTTCGAGCGCCTTGCGGATAGGCTGCGCGAGATTGGCCGAGCCGAAGCCGTCGACCGAGACGCGCACCGTGACCTTGCGCTTCGCCGCGGCGGCAAGCGCTTCCGTCACCCGACGGCCGGTGTCGTCGTCGTTGTAGATGTAGGTCTCGAGATAGACCTCTTTCTTTGCGCTCTCGATGGCAGCGATCAACGCCGGGAAAAACTCGGCGCCTGCGCACAACAATTCGACTCTATTGCCCTCTTCGAAATTCACTGTGGATCGAAGACGAGCTCCGCCAGGATGGGCGCGTGGTCGGATAGCTTGCGCCATGCAGGTCCCGAGAGCACCTGGGCCGAAGCGATCTTGAAGCCGCGCACATAGACGCGATCGAGGCGCAAGAGCGGGAAGCCGGCGGGGTAGGTGCGTGCCGGGTTGGCGATACGCGATGCGCGCGCGCCGGCAACCACCGGCGGGGCGGCCGATGCGGTGGCCGATGCAGCAGCAGCGGATGCGGCGGCCTTGGCAGTGGCCTTCGCGGCCGACTTCGCACCGGCCTTGAATGGCGCGCCCATCGTGTCGCTGATACGTGCGCCTTGCTTTTGCACATAGCCGCTCGCGCGTCGTGCGAGCGCGGCGCTGCGCGTCTGGCTGCGTGTGTCCATCGACGAGAACACTTCGCGCACCCCGAGGCTTTCGACTAGCCGCTTGCCCAGGCGATGCCGCCAATCGTTGAAGTCTCCGGCGATCACCAGCGGCGCGTCATTGGGTACGTGCGAGCGTATGCGCGCGATCATCGCATCGGCCTGCCGCACGCGGCTCTCTTCGAACAAGCCGAGATGGGCGCAGATGCAATGTACGCGCACGCCATCGACTTCGAACTCGCAATGCAGAAGCCCGCGCGACTCGAACCGATGGTCCGAGATGTCGATGTTCTCGTGCGCGATCAGCGGGAAGCGCGACAGCAGTGCGTTGCCGTGGTCCCCCTCGGTGCGCACCGAGTTGCGTCCATAGGCACTCTGGGCCCAGCGATCGCCGGCGAGGAACGTGTGTTGCGCGATCTCGGGCCAGTTGTCGAAGCGTTGGGCGTGCAGGTCGTTGCGCCCCTGCACTTCCTGCAGGAACACCAGGTCGGCTTCGAGCGCATGCAGTCCCGCGCGCAGATCGTGAATGCGATTCTTGCGCGACATCGCGGAGACGCCCTTGTGGATGTTGTAGGTCGCGATGCGCAAGCGCGTTGCAGACTGCGGGACCGCTTCGTCGGATACGGCGAGCGATGCATCGCGCTCCTGCACCAGCGCATCGGCTGCGTTGGCGCCCTCGCCGGTGGGATCGGTTGCGGCGTCATGGGTCATGGGAGTCTTGCGGTCGTCTTGCATCGTTGCGGCAACTGGAGAATGGCTTCCGCGTTGCTCGGTGAGAAGCACCGCGCGGCCGCCTCCCGAAAGGGGAGCCAAGCGTATTGCAAATGCTCGCGAGCGGCAACGCGCACCCCGCGGCGAGAGGGAAATTCGTCAGGCAATGCGAGCCCGAACCAGTGCTCGGTGTTGCGCACGACGCCGGGCGCATAGCGATGGCGCCAATGTGGATAGATGCCGTATTCGATCGCATGGTTCCAATCGATCAGTTCGCCGTCGCGATCGGCTGCGATGCCGGTCTCTTCGGCGACCTCGCGAATCGCCGTCGCATGAAGCGGCTCGTCAAGCGTATCGACGCTGCCGGTGACCGACTGCCAGTGGCCGGCGCGGTCGGCGCGTTCGAGCAACAGCACGTGAAGGTCGTGGGTGTGGATCACGACGAGCACCGACCGCGGGAGTTTGTACGGCGTGGTCATGGGCTCGCTTCGGCGATCGACAGCGCCTGTGCTTCGAGGGCGGCCGTGTCGTAGATCAGCAGTTCGCGATCGCCGGGCCGCATTTCATGGGTGTTCGCACGCGCGAGCAATGGGGTCAGCGCGCGCTTTCCCGCAGCGTCGGCGCGCGCGACCAGGAGAACGCCGCGCGCGGGGATGGCGCAATACAGACGCGTCGATCCGACCAGCGCCGCAAGTTTTTTCATGCGGCGCGCATCGAATAATTCGGCGACCGCATCGTCCTTCGATATGACGCGATAGACGCCCGCCCGATCGCCTAGCAATTCAGCGCGCGGCTCGCCGTCGGCCGCGAGGTTTGCCAGTACGGCCCGCTTCAACTGCGCGCGATCGACGCCCAGACGATCGGCGAGGGCCGATGTGACGAAGGTGGCGGCCGCACCCGAGACCAGCGCATAGCGGACTTCGAGCGGCCCGATCAGCGGCTCGGTCACGTAGCCGAAGCGAAAGCCCGGAGACGACTCGCCGATCACCATGGCGCGCACATCGGCCAAGCGCGGCTTGGCGAGCGCGGCTTCGACATGCGCGATGTCGGCTGCGACGCCATCGATCGCATTCGAGCAGCCGAATCGATCTGCGCCACATGCATCGAACGCCGCGGCGAGACGCGCATCGATATAGACGCCCGAAGGCATCGTGATGCGCAGCATGTCGCGGCCGAGAGACGCGACGCTCGCACCCGCATGATGGTTCACGATCTGCGCGCCAAGGCGCTGGCCCACGGCGTCGGGTCGGGTTCGCGCATCGAGCCACCACAACCCGGCTCCGCCCGCGACCAACACGATGACAGCGACGGCGAGCGCGATCGCACCGCCTGTGCGCCGTGCCGGACGTTCCATCAGGGGTCGGCGTTCGACTCGGCCGGCGCTCCCGCCGCGTCAGGCCGCACGCGGCTGGACATCGTTCGAGCCACCCGCAAGCGTGGGTGCGCGCTCGTTGCTGCGCAGACGAATGTGCAGCTCGCGCAACTGGCGTTCGTCGACTGCGCTCGGCGCTTCGGTCAGCAGATCCTGCGCGCGTTGCGTCTTGGGGAACGCGATCACGTCGCGTATCGATTCGGCGCCGGCCATCATCGTGACGAGCCGATCGAGGCCGAAGGCGATGCCGCCATGCGGAGGCGCGCCATAGCGCAACGCGTCGAGCAGGAAGCCGAACTTGTTCTGCGCCTCTTCGGCGTCGATCTTGAGCGCGCGAAACACCTTGCTCTGCACTTCCTCGCGATGGATACGAACCGAGCCGCCGCCGATCTCCCAACCGTTGAGCACCAGGTCGTAGGCCTTGGCGGTGCAGCGCGCGGGATCGGTCGCGAGAAAATTCTCGTCGCCGTCCTTGGGTGCGGTGAAGGGATGATGAGCGGCGGTGAAGCGGCCCTCGGCCTCGTCGAATTCGAACATCGGAAAGTCGACGACCCACAACGGGCGCCAGCCTGGATCGAACAGGCCGGTGCGCTTGCCGAATTCCGAATGACCGATCTTCACGCGCAGCGCGCCGAGCGCATCGTTGACGACCTTGGCCCGATCGGCGCCGAAGAAAATCAGGTCGCCGTCTGCGGCACCGGTACGCTCGACGATGGTCTTCAATGCGGCGTTGTGAATGTTCTTGACGATCGGCGACTGCAACCCCACGCGCAAGTCGCTCTGCGACAGATCGTTGACCTTGATGTAGGCCAGACCCTTGGCGCCATAGATCGTCACGAATTGCGTGTAGGCATCGATCTCCGAACGCGCGAAGCCGCCATTGGTTGCCCCGCCGCCCGGGATGCGCAGCGCGACCACGCGGCCGCCTTCGCTGTTGGCCGCGGCCGCGAAGACCTTGAAGTCGACGTCGCGCATCGCGTCGGTGAGGTCGGTGAACTCGAGCAGAACGCGCAGGTCGGGCTTGTCCGAGCCGAAACGCGCCATCGCTTCGGCATGGGGCATCACGGGAAACGCGGGCAGATCGACGTCCATCACGGTCTTGAACACGTGCCGCGTCATGGTCTCGAAGATCGTGCGGATCTCGATCTCGTCGAGAAACGAGGTCTCGCAATCGATCTGCGTGAACTCGGGTTGCCGATCGGCGCGCAGGTCCTCGTCGCGAAAGCACTTGACGATCTGATAGTAGCGATCGAAGCCGGCCACCATCAGCATCTGCTTGAACAGTTGCGGCGATTGTGGAAGCGCGAAGAACATGCCGGGGTTCACGCGGCTGGGCACCAGATAGTCGCGTGCGCCCTCGGGCGTGCTTCGCGTCAGCATCGGCGTCTCGATGTCGATGAAGCCCTGCGCATCGAGGTACTTGCGCACTTCCATCGTGACGCGATGACGCAGCATCAGGTTCTTCTGCATGAAGGGACGCCGCAGATCGAGAACGCGATGCGTCAGGCGCGTGGTCTCGGAAAGGTTGTCGTCGTCGAGCTGGAATGGCGGAGTCACCGACGGGTTGAGCACGTCGATCTCGTGAGCCAGTACTTCGATCTCGCCGGACTTCATGGCCGCGTTCGCGGTTCCTGCAGGACGCGCGCGAACCACGCCTTTGACCGCGATGCAAAACTCGTTGCGCAGCGACTCGGCGATCGCAAAAGTTTCGGCACGATCGGGGTCGCAGACGATTTGCGCGATGCCTTCGCGATCGCGCAGGTCGATGAAGATGACCCCGCCGTGATCGCGCCGGCGATGGACCCAGCCGTACAGGACGACCGGCTCTCCAAGGTTTTCGGCGGTGACCAGACCGCAATAGTTGGTACGCATGAGAACTCCGAATCAAATGGTCTTACGATGATGGAGGTGCGGGCTCGGCGGCTGCGAGTTCCGCTGTCGAGCCCGCGCGCGCTGCGGGCGCGACCACGCCCATCGAGACCACGAACTTGAGCGCCTCGTCGACGCTGATATCGAGGTCGACGATTTGTGCGAGCGGCACGATGAGGATGTACCCGGACGTCGGATTGGGCGCGGTCGGCACATAGACGGTCGCGTGTTCGCCGACGAGCGCCCCTTGCAGGGTGGCGCCGGGACTCCCGACGACGAAGCCCACGGTCCACAGGCCTGGTCTTGGAAATTCGACCAGCACAGCTTTGCGGAACGCCTTGCCCGACGGCGAAAACAGCGTGTCGGACACCTGCTTGACGCTCGAGTAGATCACCGAGACGATCGGAATGCGCGCGAGCAACGCTTCCCACCAGACCACCAGACGCCGTCCGATGAAATTGCGCCCCAGGATGCCCACCCCGAGAACGATCGCGAGCGTGAGGATCACGCCCATTCCCGGAATATTGAACGGCGCCTCGTTGCGGATCGATGCCGGCAACAGCAGCAGCGTCTGATCCATCGTCGTCACGATCAAGTTCAGCACCCAGAGCGTGATGGCGAGCGGGACGAGGATCAAGAGGCCCGTGAAGAAATACTTCTTGAGCATGGCGCCGCTCAGGTCGACGATGGCGTCGAAGGCGCAGGGCTCGGAGACGGACTCGCCGAACTTTTGTCGCTTGCCGGCGAAGATGCCTCGCTCGTCTTGGTCGAAGAGGCCTCCTCTTTGGCATTCGAGTCGTTGCCTTGCGCAGCTTTCTCGCCGCTCGCGGGCTCAGCGGATCCGGCGTCCTTTTCGGAATTGCCCTTGGCGTCGGCCTTGGCCGCCGGCGGATTGCGGAAGTCGGTTGCGTACCAGCCCGAACCCTTGAGCTGGAATCCGGCGGCAGTGACCTGTTTCTTGAATGCGGAAGCGCCGCACGCCGGGCAAACGGCCAGGGGGAGATCCGAGATTTTCTGGAGCACGTCTTGCGTGTGTTCGCAACTCTCGCAACGGTAGGAATAGATAGGCATGGAGAACGCGGCGCCGCAAACGAAAGGTCCGCAGCCACTGACCGCGCAAAGGCGTGGATTATAGGGGAGTCGAGGAAGCAAAAAAAAAGCTCCGGAGCCCGGAGCTTTTTTGAAGAGGGAACGGCTTACTTGCCGTACTTCGTCTTCGCAGCCGTCTTGCAGGCGTCCTTGGCAACGCCCGACATGCCGTCGCATTTTTCAATCGCGACCTTGTAATTGGCATCGCGCTTGTCATCGGCCGCATCGTTGTGGGCTGTGGTGGTCTTCTGCATCGCCTTGGCGTCGGCCTTGGCCTTGGTCTGGACGGCCTTGGCCTCCTTCACGCAAACGTCCTTGTCATTACCGGTCCGGGCGTCGCACTTTTCCTTGGCCACGTCGTAGTCGGCATCGGCTGCCGCCATCGTCGCGTCACGCCGCGCTTTGGGTGTGTTCTTGTAGTCGGCTTCGGCAGCAGCGTCGGCCTTCTTTTGGTTTGCTTTCGCCTCAGCCTTGCAAACGTCCTTGGGGTTGCCCGAAAGGCTGCCGCACTTGTCTTCAGCCATCTTGTATTCGGATTTCGCCTTGTCCTTGGCCGCACTGTATTCAGCCTTGGTGGTCATGGCCATAACCGATCCCGATGCCATCAGGCAGACAGAAGTGGCTACCGCACTCACGAGCATTTGAATATTTCGCATAATTTCCACTTTAAAGGTAATTTAAAAAAACAGCGACCGCGCCAAAAGTTCAAATCGACATCGGCTTCTTTTCATTGCCCAACTCCTGCCGATTCGACGCGTCACCACCCGCGCGTGTCGGAGTCAGATTCCACAGCGCCTGATGCTTCAAGCTCCCATAGCGCATCTGCAACCGCCCCGCATATTCGGCGCGCTCACCTTCCAGAACCAGCTTTCGATTCCCGAACTGACTCCCGGTGCGCTGCAGATAACGTCCGTAGACTTGTTTGCAACGCCCAATGCTGACATCCCAATTCATGATACGTCCCTCGTGTTGACCGAATATTCGAAAGCGCAAGGCCCGGGATAATGCAGGACAAGAAAAGCGTTTATTCAATCCACAGGTCTCGATCCTTTCACATCCATTTGCTGACATGGCGATAAAACACAAAACGCACATCCGGATCCCATCCATAAATCGCGGGAACTACGCTACCCGCCTCTCTCGACGCGGTTTCCTCGGCGGTTTCGGAAGGAAGCCGCGTCATCGGCCCGCCGCTCGACGCGGAAGGGGGCGCATCGAAACTGGAGTAGCCAATGCCCGAGAGCCGATCGCGTGAAACGACCAGCGGCGCAACCGAGAGAATCTCGCGGTCCGGCGATGCTGAAACAGCCGGTACGCGCACCGATCGGGAAGCCGGCTCCGAAGCGGACAGCGAAACATTGCCGATGACGACAGCCATGACGACGAGGCCGATGGCGACCGTCTTGGTCCAGAGAGACGATTGGGCGTATGACACTGTTCCTCGGTCCCGAAACAGAACGGTATTCATCGGATCGGACACGCTCGTCACCTATTTCTTGGACGCATCCTGAATTTTCTCGCCGGTACGTTCTACATCTTTTCCCGCACCCTGAACCGTGTTGCACCCAGCAAGGACCAGAGCGAACGAAGCAAGCAGCGCAGAACCGATCAATTTTTTCATTTTCAAACTCCCGGAAAGACAGCCACCGTAGATACAGAGAACCAAGCGCAGCGACGAAGAGAAAAACTCTTCAGCGTTTGATCAGGCCGACAATCAACGAAATCACGAACAAGACGACGAAGATGAAGAAAAGAATCTTCGCGATTTCCGCCGCGCCCGCTGCAATGCCACCAAAACCGAAAATGGCGGCAATGATGGCGATGACGAAAAATACGACGGCATAATGCAACATGACACTTCCTCCTTGGCGGTTATTAATTTGGCAACGAACGGCTGGAGCGATCTGCGTCGCTCAATCCAATCAATATTTTCGGCAGATCGGAAAATTGCGTCGATTTGTCGAGAAAATAATCGGCGCCGAGCTGTTTTGAATTGCGTAAATATTCCTGCCGCGGGTAGTTGGTAAACACCACGATTTTCGGCATTGCTCCCCCATCGAATGCCAGCTTTAATTGGGCGAGAACATTCAATCCATTGCCTTCACGCAGCTTGATATCGACTACCAGCACTTCCGGTTTCAACGCCCTGATCTTCGTCAACGCGTCTTTCTCGGTATCCGCGGTACCCACCAGAATCAGCGACGGTTGGTCAGCGATGGCTTCGGCAATCCTTTCCAGCAGAATAGGAGAGTCTTCAATCACGAAAACCCGTAACGGCGACGGCGACGTCATGGGAAAAACGAGCATAGGTCAGGGGGCGTCCGGCTAACCTCACCAGAGACGCTCCCATCTTTTCTGTCGGTTTGCTGCGGCGTTCGATGAAACAAGCAGCCCGAGGCAGAGGGTAATTAAAGCTGCCATTCGCCCGTATCGGTTCACCGCTCTTTGGGGTGTCCGCGTTTGTCTTATGTACGCCGCTGAAGGCGAAGCCAGGCGGACTTCACGCATCCGCAAAGGCCGCCGCCCTTGTCCCGAGCTACTGGATGAGCTCGTTCTTGATCGCGTAGTAGGTCAGATCCGCGTTGGTTCGCAGATTCATTTTTTCGAGGATGCGCGCGCGATGCGTACTGACCGTCTTCACGGACAGAAACAATTCGTCCGCGATATCCGAAACGCTGTGTCCTGCGGCCAGCTTGCAGAAGACTTCGAACTCACGCGTCGAAAGCTTTTCGTGCGGAGCGCCGTGTACGCCGCTGGTAAACGCAGTGGCCAGTTGCTGCGCCAACGCCGGGCTGACGTACTTCTTGCCGGTGAGCACCATGCGGACCGCCTTGAGGATTTCGGACGGATGACTGCTCTTTGCGATATAGCCGTTGGCGCCCGCCTTGAGAACATTCATGGCGTACTGCTCTTCGGCGTGCATCGAAAGAATCAGGATCGGCAAGTCGGGGCGCTCGCCGCGCATTCGACGCAATACGTCGATGCCGCTTCGATCCGGCATCGACAGATCGAGGAGCACACCGTCGACCGGGCGGGCACGCAGCAATTCAAGCGCCTCGGTGCCGTTCGCGGCTTCGCAATCGACCACGACGTCCGTGCATTCCGCAAAAATTTGCTTGAGCCCTGCGCGAACGATCTGGTGATCGTCCACGAGCATGATTTTCTTGATCAAGGGTGCGTCTCCCCACAAACGTTTTTTGGATTAGGCGACCGGTTTATTGTAGCGCCACCCAGAAAAAAGCCGGCGACCTGCCGGCTTGAAAGGCGAGCTTTGCGCTCGCCGGGGGAATTCTGATGAGTGGATGAACCAGAGCGGGATCAACGTGCGCATGGTGAGTATCGCGGCTCGTGCTGACGCTCGGCCATGAGCCGGTTCGATTGTCCGCATTCGTCCTACTTTGCATGCAGGGCGGCGATTTATGATGTTGCCTTTTCCGAAGCGACATTTTTCCCTCGCTGCATTCATCAATCGCATTCATCGACTCCCACGAGGTAATCGCATGGCCAAGCAAACATCGAAGAAGGCAACCGGCTACGCCGCCGCGCACGCTGCAACGAAGGCGCCTGCGTCCGGGTCCGCGCACCCCTTCCTGTCGGACATCAAGACGCTGCGCGCGCGGGCTCGACAACACATCGAGAAAGGTGCCGTGACCTCCGATTACAAGGCCGATCGGGAAACGGTCTGCAAGATCCTGAACGAAGCGCTCGCGACCGAAATCGTTTGCGTGCTGCGCTATCGTCGCCATCACTTCATGGCCAAGGGCGTGCTCGCGCAACCGATCAAGGCCGAGTTCCTCGAACATGCGAAAGAGGAGCAGGAACATGCCGATGCGATCGCCGAGCGCATCGTGCAACTGGGCGGCGAACCGAATTTTTCACCCGAAGGCCTGGCCACTCGCAGCCACGCCGAATACGTCGAGGGTGAAACGCTGGTCGACATGATCAAGGAAGATCTCGTTGCCGAGCGCATCGCCATCGAGAGCTATTCCGAAATCGTGCAGTACCTGGCAGACAAGGATCCGACGACCAAGAGAATGATGGAATGGATCCTCGCCAAGGAAGAAGAGCACGCCGATGAGTTGAACGATTTGCTCGACGGACTTCCGACGGGCAACACCAAGTCGTACAAGGTCCTGGGCGCCTGATCATCGCGACGGCGCGAGCCCTCTTCCAGGCGGAGGCCGGCACCCAAGTCGCTTGTACCTCGCGCGAAAGAAAACTTGGACCCCGGCCTTCGCCGGGGCAGGCTCCGCCGGGGCGACGTGTCTGTCAGCCGAGCGCTTTCGTATCGGCGACGGTTGCCTCGCTTTGCCGAGCCGGTTTGCACGGCAGCCACGCGCGGATCACGGTCCCTCCCGCGGGAGCGCGCGAGAATTCGAGACGTCCGCGATACGCGAGTACGCGCTCGCGAATGCCGAGCAGACCGTGAGTTCCCGGCTTGTTTCGCGCGGCTTCCGTCATGCCGATACCGTTGTCCGCAATCTCCAGATCGATCGAGTCGCCGACGCGGCGGACACGGGCACGAATTGCGGTCGCACCTGAATGATTCGCGACGTTGTTGAGCGCTTCCTGGAAGACGCGGAAGATCGCAATCAGGCAACCCTCTTCTCCACTTTCCAATTCACCGCGGTGCTCGAACGTGGCCGCGATGCCGGTGTACCTCGACCATTCGTCGATATATTGCTCGAGCGCGGCGCCGAGCCCGAGGTTGTCGAGCATGCTGGGTCGCAAATCGCTGATCAATCGGCGCTTTACATCGATCGCCTGATTCAGCAGATTGAGCGTGCGGTCGAGCCTGACGGTCTGCTCGGGATTGGTGACGGCAATCTTGTCGCGCATGCGGGAGAGGTCCATGTTGATCGCCGTCAGGTAGCTGCCAAATTCGTCGTGCAATTCGCGCGCGATACTTTTTTTCTCGTCCTCGCGGATGTTGAGCAGGTGGCGCGAAAGGGCGGACAACTCGGCAGTGCGTTCGGCGACTTGCTGCTCGAGTTCTGCATTGAACGATTCGACGGCCTCGAGAGCGATGTCGCGATGACGCAGCGATCGAAGCGTGAGAAGGTAAAACGCGCTCAGCGCCAGGGCCACGAACGCGCTTGCCAGCAGCGATCTGATGGTCCCGCCAGAGGCCGCTTCGAAGCCCACCGCACTGACGGCAACGAAACCGAGAGCAATGATGAACGCCACGAACAGAACGGGGTGCGCACCGCGGTTCCCGACAGTGCGTTGCGGACGCGGGTTGTTCGATTTCATCCTGGTCGCGCGAGCCGGCAGCGACGCGCGCCTCGCCCTCGCAGCAAAGAACCCGGACTGCCCATCTCAGAACGGGATATCGTCGTCCATATCGTCGAAGCCCGAGGCGGCGCGAGCCGGTGCGGACTTGGAAGGTGCGGCGCGGCGCGAATCGCCCGCAGACCCACTGGTCGAGCCGCCCTGCGATGCGCTCGCCGGAGGCTCGTTGTCCATCGGCGCCGACGAATCGCCGCGACGATCGAGCATGCGCATGACGTCGCCGCGCACTTCGGTGGTGTAGCGATCGTGGCCATCCTTGTCCTGCCACTTGCGGGTGCGCAGCGTGCCTTCGACGTAGATTTTCGCGCCCTTTTTCAGATACTGGCCGACGACTTCGGCGGTGCGTCCGAAGAAAGCGACGCGATGCCATTCGGTCAGTTCTTTCTTGTCTCCGCTCGTCTTGTCGGTCCAGTTTTCGCTCGTGGCCAGAGTCAGATTGGCGATCGCGTCGCCGCTTGGCATGTAGCGGATCTCGGGATCCTTGCCGAGATTGCCGATCAGAATGACCTTGTTGACCGATGACATGGCGATCTCCTTGCGAACGGGTAGGGGGCGACGCGGTGGACGAAGCCGAAGAGCTTCTTGCCGATCATGATTGCGTCCCCATATCGAAACTTCAAGAGACCAATCGGGCTCGGTTATATTAACCGATTGACCAGGCGACTGACCTCGGCGACTGACTCGGGGACTGCGCCCGCTTCGGCCCTTCCCACGCTCCAACAAAACCATCGATGGACGAGATTCGCATTCGGGGCGCGCGCACGCACAACCTGAAAAACATCAACCTCGATTTGCCGCGCGAGAAGCTGGTGGTCATCACCGGCCTGTCGGGCTCGGGCAAGTCGTCGCTGGCGTTCGACACGCTATATGCCGAGGGTCAGCGCCGCTACGTCGAGTCGCTGTCGGCATACGCGCGCCAGTTCCTGCAGTTGATGGAGAAGCCCGATGTCGATCTGATCGAAGGCCTGTCGCCTGCAATCTCGATCGAGCAGAAGGCGACCAGCCACAACCCGCGTTCCACCGTCGGCACGGTCACCGAGATCCACGATTACCTGCGCCTGCTGTTCGCGCGCGTGGGCACACCCTATTGCCCGGACCATCAACTGCCGCTCGAAGCGCAGAGCGTCTCCGAAATGGTCGATGAAGTTCTCGGATGGCCTGAAGGAACGCGGCTGATGATCCTCGCGCCCGCGGTACGCGAGAAGAAGGGCGAGCATCTCGATCTGTTCGCGGCGATGGCCGCGCAAGGCTTCGTGCGCTTTCGCGTCGACGGCGAGATCGTCGAATCCGAGTCGCTGCCCAAGTTGAAGAAGACCGAGAAGCACAACATCGACGTCGTCGTCGATCGCCTGAAGATCGTCAGCGATCCGGCGCAGATCAAGCAGCGCCTGGCCGAGTCGTTCGAGACCGCGTTGCGCAATGCCGACGGGCGCGCGATCACGGTCGATATGGACTCTGCTCGCGAGTCGGTGTTCTCGAGCAAGTTCGCGTGTCCGGTCTGCAACTATTCGCTGGCCGAACTCGAGCCGCGCTTGTTCTCGTTCAACAATCCCATGGGCGCGTGCCCGACTTGCGACGGCCTCGGCGTGATCCAGTTCTTCGATCCGAAGCGCATCGTGGCCTTTCCCAACCTGTCGCTGGCAAGCGGCGCCATCAAGGGTTGGGACCGTCGCAACCAGTTCTACTTCCAGATGCTGCAAAGCCTCGCGACCCACGCGGACTTCAACATCGATGCGCCCTTCGAGTCGCTCTCCGAAGAAGTGCGCAACCTGATCCTGCAAGGCTCGGGCAAAGAGGCGATTGCTTTCACGTACATCAACGAACGCGGGCGCGCGGTCGTGCGCGAGCATCCTTTCGAAGGCGTGATCCCCAATCTCGAACGCCGCTACCGCGAGACCGATTCGATCGCCGTGCGCGAAGAGCTTGCCAAGTATCTGAACAGCAAGGTCTGCCCGACTTGCAATGGCGCGCGCTTGCGTCGCGAGGCGCGCCATGTGCGCGTCGGTCCCAAGGGCCACGACAAGGCGATCTACGAAATCAGTGCGATGCCGCTCTACGAAACGCTGTCATGGTTCGAGGGCTTGAGCCTCACCGGCGCCAAGCGCGATATCGCCGAACGCATCGTGAAAGAGATCATCGCGCGGCTCGCGTTTCTCAACAACGTCGGGCTCGACTACCTGTCGCTCGAGCGCAGCGCCGAGACCTTGTCGGGCGGCGAAGGGCAGCGCATCCGGCTCGCGTCTCAAATCGGCTCGGGCCTGACCGGCGTGATGTACGTGCTCGACGAACCGTCGATCGGTTTGCATCAGCGCGACAATGATCGACTGATCGGCACGTTGAAGCACTTGCGCGACCTGGGCAATTCGGTGCTCGTCGTGGAGCACGATGAAGACATGATTCGCGCGGCCGACCATGTCGTCGACATGGGTCTCGGCGCTGGCGTTCATGGCGGTCATGTGATCGCCTTCGGCAAGACCAGCGACATCGAGGCCAATCCGAATTCGCTGACCGGTCGCTACCTGTCGGGCAAGCTGCGTATCGAAACCCCGAAGAAGCGCGTCGCGCCTGGCTCCGCGCCGGTTTCGCCGATCGATCTCGCATTGCCGCCGCCCAAAGAAAAGAAAGGCGCCAAGAAGAAAGCCGAAGTCGTGGCCTTGCCGTCGCGCCGAGCCAAGCAGGGCGGCTGGCTGCGCATCCAGGGCGCGAGCGGAAACAATCTGAAGAACGTCGATGTGTCCGTGCCGGTGGGATTGCTGGTGTGCGTGACCGGCGTTTCGGGTTCGGGCAAATCGACGCTCGTCAACGACACGCTGTATCACGCGGCGGCTCGCCATCTGTACGGGTCGTCGACCGAGCCCGCGCCCTTCGTCGCCATCGACGGGCTCGAACATATCGACAAGGTGATCAACGTCGATCAGAGCCCGATCGGCCGCACGCCGCGCTCGAACCCGGCGACCTACACGGGTCTGTTCACGCCGATACGTGAACTCTTCGCCGAAGTCCCGATGGCGCGCGAACGCGGCTACGGGCCGGGCCGCTTCTCGTTCAACGTCAAGGGCGGACGCTGCGAGACCTGTCAGGGCGATGGCGTCATCAAAGTCGAGATGCATTTTCTTCCCGACGTCTATGTGTCGTGCGACGTGTGCCACGGCAAGCGCTACAACCGCGAAACGCTCGAGGTGCAATACAAGGGACGCAACATCACCGAGGTGCTCAATCTGACGGTCGAGGATGCGTTCGATTACTTCAAGGCGGTGCCGACGGTCGCGCGCAAGTTGCAGACGCTGCTCGACGTGGGCCTCGGCTACATCAAGCTCGGCCAGAGCGCGACCACGCTGTCGGGCGGCGAAGCGCAGCGCGTCAAGCTGTCGCTCGAACTGTCGAAAAGAGATACCGGACGCACGTTGTATATCCTCGACGAGCCCACGACCGGACTGCACTTTCACGACATCGCGTTGCTGCTCAAAGTGATCCACGCGCTGCGCGACCACGGCAACACGGTGGTCGTGATCGAGCACAACCTCGACGTGATCAAGACGGCCGACTGGGTGATCGATCTGGGACCCGAAGGCGGCGCGGGTGGAGGCACGGTCGTCGCGCAAGGGACGCCCGAAGAAGTGGCCGTCACCGCCGCGAGCTACACGGGACGCTATCTCGCACCGATGCTCGCACGCGCTGCTTGATTGCGGTTCGTCGTTCCGAGCATCGCGAGGAAGCTCATCCGCATCGCATGCGACAACCTGTGGTCAGGGAGGATGGAATTCCTCACTCCGCTCGGAACGACAAGCAGTTGCTAGTGCGCCAACACAAAGTCGGTGAACTCTTTCGCGACCGGCGCAAGCGCCCGCAAGGGACGCGCCATCGCGCCGACCAACGTGACGTGATTCACCCCGCCGTGCATGTCGACCGTGACCTCCGCACCGGCGGCGCGCAAGCGCTCGGCCATGCGCTCGGTGTTCATTTCGGGATTGACGAAGCTATCGTTTTTCGCCGCGATCAACAGCGACGGTATCGAAGCGCGCGTGACGTGGTTGATCGGCTGTGAATCGGGCGGCGTGTCGGGCCAATCGAAGACTTGCTTGACGCCCTCGTCCTTGATCGGCAGGAAGTTGTACGGACCCGCAAGTCCGACGAAGCCGCGCAGGCTGGCGAGCTCGATGCCGTAGCGCGCGAGCCAGCGCGAATCGAACGCCACCATCGCGGCGTTGTACGCCCCCGCGCTGTGGCCTGCGATGAAGATGCGCTTCGGATCGCCGCCATAAGCATCGATCTCGCGAAAGGTCCACGCGACCGCGGCAGCGGTATCGTCGAGAAACCCGGGATAGCTCGCCCCCGGATAGAGTCGGTAGTCGGCGATTACCGTCACGATGCCGCGCGAGGTCAGCGCGTCGGCGACGAAGCGATAGTCGGACTTCGATCCGGTGCGCCAACTGCCGCCAAAAAAAAATACCACCACCGGGGCCTTCGCTCCCGATGCGAGCCCCGCGGGGCTATAGACGTCGAGTATGCGACGCGGTCCCGCGCCATAGGCGATGTCATGCGTCTCGACATAGCCGTCCGATGGCGTCAATGCATTGACGACACGCGAACCCGCGCCCGAACATCCGGCAAGAAGGCCGGCGAGGGCGGAGAGAATCAACCAGAGGCGGACGAAGGGACGCGTTGGAATCGCTGAGCTGCGCATGAAGTTCGATGAAAAGGACGAAGGAGAGCAGGGACGCCCCTGTTCATACGCAGGACAGCGCGTTTCGGTTGCGCCGTGAGAGACAAGGCGATGTCAGGCGCGAAAGTCACTCGAGCACCGCTTCGGATTCGCTCTCCTGCGCCGCGCGCGGACGCCTGCGACGCCGCGACACCAGCGGCTTGTCGATCACGCGCCTGATGCGAAAGAGGATCAACAGGCCGACCGCGACCACGACCATCGCGAGGATCGTGACCCAGAAACCGTCCGGATGATCGAGCCCGGGAATGAATCTGAAATTCATCCCGAAGATGCCGGTGATCAAGGTCAGCGGTGCGAACACGGCCGTGATGATCGTCAACAGCCGCACGATCTCGTTGGTGCGATGCGCGGTCGCCGAGAAGTGCAGCTGGATCGCCGACTCGATCGAGTCCTGCAGGCGGGCGGCGTGATGCAGGACGCGCTGCACGTGTTCCATCACGTCGTTGGCACGCACCAGCAGCACGTCGTTGCGGCGCTTGTCTTCGGCGCTCACGCGTCGCGCCGAATCGAGACCGTCGACCAGGTTGTCGCGAAATTCCTGCAACGCATCGCGCTGTTCTTCGCACAGGTTTTCGAGCTTGCGCAATTCGATGCGCGCATCCAGCAGGGCATACCAGTTGGAGAACATGCGCTTGGGGTCGAGTAGCTCGCGTTGCCAGCGGTCGAGCTGATCGGTGAGCGGCTGGCGCAGCGCGAGATAGCGATCGACCATCGCGTTCAGGAGGCGCAGCATCAGGTCTTCGGGTCGCGAGGGCGGACGGCCCTGATGCGCTGTGGTTGCGCTCTTGACCTTGCCCACGAGGCGGGCTTCGGCTTCGATCTCCACATCGATGCCATCGAGATTGGCCGAGGGCGCGCCACTGCTGAAGTTTCGATCGCGAAAGTCGAGCAGTCGCGTGCGGACCTGATTGATGGTCGTGCTGTTTTGCGCGCTGACCGTCACGAGCGCGCGATCGCAGAGGAAGAAGGTGACCGGGATCGTGGCGATCTTCCGCAGCGTCGGCAGCCTGCGTGCGCGTCGCAACGGGATCGAAGCCGCGCTCGCGGCGTCGCTGCCTTCCTCGCCCACCGACAGTTTGCGAAACACCACCATCTCGTATTCCTGCGTCGAATCGAAATACGACGGGTGCCCGAGATTGACGGCGTCGATCAGGTGCGGATCGAAGATGCGCGTGCCGATCATCGACTCGATCGCATCGCGCCATGCATAGGCGTCGGCGGCGACTTCATCGTGGGTCGCGTCGAGCCACAGAAAGCCGCGCGAGGGAAGCCGCGCAACGCGCTCGTCGATTCGCGTGACGCTGGTCTCGTTGATCAGGTAGATGTCCATGCGCGTGTTCGACGGCGACCGTCAGGCTGCGTTGTCGGCGCCGGCCGAATCGCGCAGCCAGCGCGCCACATCCTGCGCGAAATAGGTGAGCACGCCGTCGGCGCCCGCTCGCTTGAACGCGACCATGGACTCGAGCACGATCTTCTTCTCGTCGAGCCAGCCGTTCTGCGCCGCGGCCTTGAGCATCGCGTACTCGCCGCTGACCTGATAGACATAAGTCGGCATGCGGAAGGCGTCCTTCACACGCCGCAAGATGTCCAGGTACGGCATGCCGGGCTTGACCATCACAATGTCCGCGCCCTCGGCGATATCGAGCGCGACTTCGCGCAGTGCCTCATCGCTGTTGGCCGGGTCCATCTGATAGGTCATCTTGTCGCTGCGTCCGAGGTTGGCGGCCGATCCGACGGCATCGCGAAACGGTCCGTAGAAGGCGCTCGCATACTTGGCCGAATACGCGAGGATGCGCGCGTGGATGAGGCCGGCCTGCTCGAGCGCGATGCGGATCGCGCGTACGCGCCCGTCCATCATGTCGGACGGCGCGACGATATCGACGCCGGCCTCGGCCTGAACGATCGCCTGCCGCGCGAGGATCCCGACCGTCTCGTCGTTGATCACATAGCCGTTGGCATCGATGACGCCATCCTGGCCGTGGCTGGTGTAGGGATCGAGCGCCACGTCGGTCATGATGCCGAGCGATGGAAATTCTTTCTTTAATGCGCGCGCGACGCGCGGGATCAGGCCCCGGGCGTTGAGTGCTTCGCGGCCGTCGGGCGTTTTCAACGACGGTTCGATCACGGGGAAGAGCGCGAGCACCGGAATGCCCAGGCGCAGCGTTTCTTCGGCGATCGGCAACAATAAATCGAGCGACAGACGCTCGACGCCGGGCATCGACCCCACCGCGTGCCGCGCGTTGCTGCCCTCGTGGACGAACACCGGATAGATCAGATCGTCTGCGCTCACGCGATGCTCGCGCATCAGGCGGCGCGAGAAGTCGTCGCGTCGCATGCGGCGCGGACGCCGCGTCATCGACTGCGTCATCGTCCGCGTCATCGTGTCGGACTTGTCCTCGTCGCCGTTTTCATCGTACGCAAGAGACCGTAGATATTCGAAATTTTCTTGAGGATTCATGAGGTCAGATTTTGTTACAACTTGAAGGCCCGACAGGCGAGAACTTTTTTCAGAGGCTCTGCTCATAACGAGCGGATGGTTCACACCGTCCCCCGCTTCTCCTCCCTGAGCGGGTGCCTTTACGATAAGGCGTTATCACCCCGGTGTCATTCCCCTTGCGCCGGGGTTTTTTTTGCCCGCTCGATATGTGCGGGCGGGGGAGACCGAGGCTTTGCGTCGAGTCCGGCGACGGGTGCGAGCCCGAGGCCCAACAGGTCGAGCACGCGCGCGTCGGCCTCGTCGATGCCGCTCTTGTCGAGCGCGGAAAACAATTGTGCGGTGTGATGCGAGCCGAGCATGTCGCCCCGCAATTCGTCGTAACGCGCGAGCGTGCTGCGACCGACACGCAATGCGTTCGTCCGTTCGCTGCGATTGAGCTTGTCGGCCTTGGTGAGCAGCACGTGGATGGGTTTGCCGGTCTGTGCGAACCAATCGATCAAGGTGACGTCGAGGTCGGTGAACGGCCGCCGCGCATCCATGATCAGGACCAGCCCGACGAGTTCGTTGCGTTTGCGGATATAGGCGCCCAGCGTTTCTTCCCAGTGCGCTCGCGAGTCGCGCGCGACCTGCGCGTAACCATACCCGGGCAGGTCGACGAGAAATCCCGCGGGCATCGCCGGATCGTCGGCATGCGTGCCGACCGCGAAGAAGTTGATGTGCTGCGTGCGTCCGGGCGTCTTGCTCGCGAAGGCGAGACGCTTTTGATGCGTGATCGAATTGATCGCGGTGGACTTGCCCGCGTTCGATCGGCCCGCGAACGCAAGCTCGGGCAGACCGAGCAGCGGCAATTGATGCAAGCGATCGACCGTCGTGAAGAAGCGCGCCTGTTGAAGGATGGACATGCGAGAAAGGGAAAGGTCGCGCGGATGCGCAGCAGTTGGCCCATCGAGCCGCGCAGAACGGGCCGCAACAAGGGACTCTGTATAATACGGCGCTTCGTCCGGGTACCCCGGATCGTGCATCACATGCCGCTCCGATCCCTTCGACAGCCCGGGCCACCTCAGACCGAATCATCCTTCGAAATCCAACGATGACCCGTGCTCTCGCATTGTTCGCGCTCCCGACGATCGCGCTCTTGACTGCCGTTCTTGCGGCGCCCGCTTTCGCTGCCGAAGCCGCGAAGACCGAAGTCGCCAAGGCCGACACCACCAAGGGCGGCGCGATTGCGCAAGCCGTGTGCGCGGCGTGTCACGGACCCGATGGCAACGCCGTCGGCAATGCCTTCCCCAAGCTCGCCGGTCAGCATGAGTCTTATCTGATCAAGGAGCTCAACAATTTCAAGGTGCAACCCGGCGCGAAAGAACCCGCACGCATGAACGCGAGCATGGTGCCTTATGCGATGGCGTTGTCGGACCAGGATATCCGCAACGTCTCGGCGTTCTATGCGGGTCAGGCGTACAAGCCCGCGACCGCGAAGGACAAGGCCACGGTTGCGCTCGGCGAAAAGATCTGGCGCGGCGGCATCGCGGACAAGAATGTTCCCGCATGCGCGGCTTGCCACAGTCCCAACGGCTCGGGGATTCCCGTTCAATACCCGCGTCTGGCCGGTCAATGGGGCGAGTACAACGAAGCCCAGTTGACGGCATTCAAGAGCGGCGCGCGCAAGAACAATGCGGCGATGAGCGCAATCGCATCGCGCCTGTCGGATGCGGAAATCAAGGCGGTCGCGGACTACGCGGCCGGGTTGCGTTAGTCGCGCGTCTGGCTTTCATCGAGGAGCAGGTCATGAACTCACGTCGTCAATTCATTCGCGGCATGTCGTGCGCGGGCGTCGCCATGCTGGTCGGCGCACAGGGGCAGTCCGCGAATGCGGCCGATGCACCCATGGTCGATGAGAAGGACGCCACCGCGGTTCAGCTCGGCTACGTCGCCGATGCGACCAAGGCCAACACGACCAAATACCCGAATTACAAGCCGGGTCAGGATTGCGCGGGATGCCAGTTGTATCAAGGCAAAGCGGGATCCGCTTCGGGACCATGTCCGCTGTTCGCCGGCAAGCAGGTTGCGGCGAAGGGCTGGTGCAGCGCGTACGCCAAAAAGGCCTGAAGTAAGGAATAAGGACCGAGGTAAGCAAGAGCGCGGCAGCAAGAACGCTGCGCAATTGTCTCGACGAAATCGCCTCGTCCTTATCGTGCGCCGACGACGCTGGTGATCGTGATCGACACGCCGCTCGCACCCGGCGCCACCGCCCCGCTTTCCCCCGAGAGATCGCCCGACTGAGGCAGCGCGTTGCCGCTCCTGGAGATGCGGGCGCCGACGATCACCTGCTTGGCATCCGACAGCTTCATCGCGGTCATCGCCATGCTGTCGTCGAGCTTGAAAGCGAGCGGCAGATCGGCAACGGTCGCGCGAAAGACGGCGAGCGGCATGCGGCCGCCCACTGCCGCGCGCGCAAACACGAATACGGTGTCAAAAGGCGAGGCGCGCGAGGCCAGTCCGGGCGCGAGCGTCACCGTCCCGCTCACGCTTCCAACCTGGCTGGTTGCGGCCCGGCTCGATGAATCGTTTGAGGCATCGCTCGACGCGCCGCTCTTCGATGAAGGATTGCCGGCCGACAAATGGCCTCGGCGTCGCGCTTCGTCGATGTTGGCCTGCACCTGCTGGCGGAACTCGCTGTCGGACGGCAGCGCGTCGGCGATTTTCTGCCACTGCGCGACGGCGCCCGCGTAGTCGCCGCCCTCGAAAGCGATCGTGCCCGCGAGCGCAAGCGCCTTGGGTTGATGAGGATCGATGGCAAGCGCGCGATCGAGCAACGCCGACGATTCGGGTGTGACGTGCCCGTCGTTCGTCGCGGCAAGCGCGTCGGCGTAATCGGCGAGCAACGCGGCGTTGTTCGGCTCCAATGTTGTCGCATGTCGATATGCGGGGACGGCTTCAGGGTAACGGCCGAGCACCGCATAGGAGCGCGCGAGCATCGTCCATCCCTCGGTATCGTCGGGGCGCGACTTCATGCGCAGCGCGAGCTTGTCGACCATCGCGGCAATCTGTTGAAGGCCGATCTCGCGCCCCTTGTCGGCCTCGTTCGCGGCCTCGTTCGCGGCGCCGTTTGCAGCCCCGTTTGCAGTGACGCTCGTGTTGTTCGACGGGCCGAGTCCCGCGAGCGATGGCGACCCGGTGAACGCATAGCCTGCGATCGCGACCACGAGCACCAGGACGATCAGCGAGGCGACGAGCCGCATGGAGGGACGAGGGCGGGGTCGAGGGCGCGACGCAAGGGCCGCAGACCCGCTCGATGCTGGCGCCGCAGAGTCGCCCGATGCAGCGGCCGAAGCGGCGGCAGCCGCGCGCTCAGGTGCGGCCGGAGTCATCTTCTTCATCTTCGGGTTCGAACGCGTCGGCTGCCATGCGATTGCGACGTCCCAGCACCACCAGCAGCACGGTGAATCCGGCGCCCAGCATCAGCGCCGGGCCCAGCCACAACAACACGGTGGTCGCCTTGAACGGCGGCCGATAGAGCACGAAGTCGCCGTAGCGCGCGGTCATGTAGTCGATGATCTCGGAGTCGCTCCTGCCTCGCTTCAACTGTTCGCGCACTTCGCGACGCAAGTCCACGGCGAGATCGGCGTGCGAATCGGCGATGGTCTGGTTCTGGCACACGAGACATCGCAACTCGGACGTGATCTGCACCATGCGCGCTTCGAGCGCGGGATCAGCCGACTCGGGCAGTGCTTCGTTCGCGTGCAGCGATTGCGCGATCGCCAGCGACAAAAGAGCAATCCAGCACGAGACGATGACACTACGCATCGAGCTTCTTGAGCAGCGGCTCGATCTTGGTCGCGATCACTTCGGGGGTCAGCGGCCCGATGTGCTTCATGCGAATCTTGCCGGCCTTGTCGATGATAAAAGTCTCGGGCACGCCATAGACGCCGAAGTCGATGCCGACTCTTCCTTCGCCGTCGAACAGCGACGACGCATAGGGATTGCCGAAGCGTGCGAGCCAGGCGCGACCGTCGTCGCGCTGGTCCTTGTAGTTCAGACCGTAGATCGGCACCAGGCGCTTCTTCGCAAACTCGACCAGCAGCGGGTGTTCTTCGCGACACGCGACGCACCACGACGCCCACACGTTCAACATCCATACACGGCCGCGCAGGTCGTCGCGCGAGATGGTTTGCGTCGAATCGTCGAGTCGCGTCAGCGAGAACGCGGGCGCGGGCTTGCCGATCAACGGCGACGGCACTTCGCGCGGATCGCGATTCAGACCGACCGCGAGCACGACCGCGAGCGCGATCAAGGCCGCGAGCGGAATAAGGAATGCAACCCGGAACGCAACCCGGAACGCGAGTCGCTTCATGCGACGCTTGCGTCGCTTGCGGCGACCGCTTTCGACTGGCGCACTCGCGCGCGATAGCGGCGATCGGTCGCGGCCAGCAAGCCGCCGAGCGCCATGATCAGGCAGCCGCCCCAGATCCAGTCGACGAAGGGCTTCACGTACACGCGCACGATCCACGCACCCGCGTTGCCGTTCCCCGTCAACGGTTCACCGAGCGACACGTAGAGATCGCGCGTGACGCCGGTGTCGATCGCCGCTTCGGTCATGGTGGCCTGGGTCGCGGTGTAGATGCGCTTCTCGGGATGCAATGTGGCGACGGCGCTGCCGCGTTCGGTCACTTCGATCGTGCCTTGCAGCGCGCGATAGTTCGGACCCGGCACTTCGTGCACGCCACGAAACGTGAAGACGGTGGCGCCGATCTCGGTCGTGTCGCCGACATTCATCTTCACGTCGCGCTCGACCTCGCCGCTCTTGACCAGGGTCACACCGAGGATGACGACCGCAACGCCGAGGTGCGCGATCATCATGCCCACGATGGCGCGCGGGATCTGTCGCGCGCGATGCGCGATGCTCGCGCCCATGCCGCCGCGTATTCCCGGGAATGGGCGCAGGCGCTCGAACAGATCGGTGCTGACCGATGAAATGATCCAGAACGCCATCAGGAATCCGAGCCCGCCGACCAGACCCAGGCCGCCGTGCAGCCAGAGCGCGAGCACGGCCGCGACGACGGCCGTCCCGGCGGCCCAGCGCAGGCGCTTCGCGAGATCGGGAAGCTCGGTCTCTTTCCATCGCGCGAGCGGCCCGATGCCCATCAGGAACACGAGTGGCGTCAACAGCGGCACGAACACCGTATCGAAGTAGGGCGGCCCCACCGAGATCTTTCCGAGATTCATCGCATCGAGCGCCAGCGGATAGAGCGTGCCGAGCAACACCGCGCCGCACGCGACCACCAGCAGCACGTTGTTGAGAAGCAGCAGCGTCTCGCGCGACACAAGCGCGAAGCGCGCGCCCAGCCCCACGCGCGGCGCGCGCCACGCATAGAGCGCGAACGACGCGCCGATCACGATGACCAGAAACGCGAGGATGAAAAGACCGCGGCGCGGGTCGGTCGCGAATGCATGCACCGACGACAGCACTCCCGAGCGGACCAGGAAGGTGCCGAGCAACGACAGCGAGAACGCGAGGATCGCGAGCAACACCGTCCACGACTTGAAGCTGCCGCGCTTCTCGGTGACCGCGAGCGAATGGATCAACGCGGTCGCGACCAGCCACGGCATGAAGGACGCGTTCTCGACCGGGTCCCAGAACCACCAGCCGCCCCAGCCGAGTTCGTAGTAGGCCCAGCCGCTGCCGAGCGCGATGCCGATCGTCAGGAAGATCCACGCGGCCGTGGTCCAGGGTCGTGTCCAACGCGCCCACGATGTGTCGAGCTGCCCGCCGATCAGCGCCGCGACCGCGAATGCGAACGCGACCGAGAGCCCGACATAGCCCATGTAGAGCATCGGCGGATGGATCACCATGCCGGGGTCTTGCAGCAGCGGATTCAGGTCGCGCCCATCGGGCGGCGCGGGAAAGAGGCGATCGAAGGGATTGGACGCGACCAGCACGAACAACAGGAAGCCGAACGACAGCCAGCCCATCACCGCAAGAATGCGTGCGATCAGGACCTCGGGCAGATGCCTGCTGAACTGCGCGACGGCGAGCGTCCAGAAGGTCAGCATCAACAGCCACAACAGGATCGAGCCTTCGTGGCCGCCCCACACCGCGGCGATGCGATAGTGCAGCGGCAACGAGCGATTCGAATTGCTCGCAACGTAGAGCACCGAGAAATCGTTGGCCGCGAACGCGGCGGCAAGACACACGAACGCGAAAGCGATCAGCACGAACAGGACGCGCGCCGACGGCCGCGCGAGCGCCATCCAGTCGGAGCGTCGCCGCACCGCGCCGATCATCGGCATCGTGCCGAGAATCGCGGAGACGCCGAGCGCGAGCCAGAGCGCGAAATGACCGAGTTCGGGAACCATCAGTTGTTTTCCTTCGTCTTGCTCATGCGGTTCCCCATCCGACCGTCCGGCTTCACGATCGTTTCGGCGAGTTTCTGATTGCCCTGTTGCGCGCGCTTCACCGCATCGGCTGCTTCGGGAGGCATGTAGTTCTCGTCGTGCTTGGCAAGTATCTCGCGCGCGACGAAGACGCCGTTCTCCAGCTTGCCTTGCGCGACCACGCCTTTTCCTTCCTTGAAGAGATCGGGAAGGATGCCCTCGTATCGCACCGGAATGCTCCTGGCGGTGTCGGTCACGATGAAGTTCACGCGCGTACCGTCGCGTTTCAGTGTGCCTTTCTCGACCATCCCCCCGATGCGAAAGCTGCGCCCGTTGGGCGCTTCATGCTGCGCGACTTGCGTGGGCGAATAGAAGAACACGAGGTTGCTCTGGAAGGCATTGAGAACCAGCGCGACGACCGCGCCGACGGCGACCAGCACGCCGCCGGCGATCGCGAAGCGGCGCCGACGTGGCGTCATGCGTGACGTCATCGCGGATCCTCCTCGTCGTGGGCCAGCGCCGAGTCGTTCAATGCGCGGCGATGACGACGCGCCGCGAGTATTGGATCGATCAGCATGCACGCCGCCGTGACGCCGTAGGCGCCCCACACATAGACGCCATAGCCGCCCATCGCGAAAAAATCCGAAGGGCTGCTCCAGCTCATGCGGTCCTCGCAGACAACCATTGCGTGTGCCGCTCGCGCTCCGCGACGATGGCGCGCGTGCGCATGAACACGACCGCGAACGCATAAGCCCAGAACGCAAGCGTCATCAGCAGCATCGCAAGCAGCATCGAGCTCGCGATCGTCGGCGCGCCGGTTGCCGTGATGCTCGCGCCTTGGTGCAGGGTGTTCCACCACTTCACCGAAAAATAGATGATCGGCACGTTGACGCTGCCGACGATCGCGAGCAGTGCGCCCGCGCGATCGGCACGGCGCGTGTCGTCAATCGACTCGACCAGCGCGAGATAACCGAGATAGAGAAACAGCAGGATCAACTCCGAAGTCAGTCGCGCATCCCACACCCACCACGTACCCCACGTGGGCTTGCCCCAGAGCGAGCCGGTCCACAGCGCGAGGAAGGCGAACATCGCGCCCGTGGGCGCGATCGCGCGCGCGAACATCGAGGCAAGCCGCGCGTTGAGGCCCCAGCCGATCGCGGCCCACGCGGCCATCGCGATATACAACACCATCGACATCCACGCCGCAGGGACGTGGATGAAGATGATGCGATAGGCGTCGCCCTGCGTCGCGTCGGTGGGCGCGACGAAGAAGCCGACGTAAAGCGCGGCCAGCGCGAGCACGATCGCGAATAGCCAGAGCGGCCGCGACACGCGAGCAGCGAGCGAATAGAAACGCGCCGGCGATGCGAAATGAAAGAGGCGAAATTGCACGGAAAGTTCATTACTCCATCGCGATCCTGAGAGCCGCCGCCGTGGCCGGCGGGGCGAGGAGCAGCGTCAGGATCAGCAGGGCGCCGAGCAGCGAGAAATGCCCGCGTGCCGAAAGACCGGAGTCTATCGCGACCACCGCTCCGCTGCCGAAGATGAGCGCCGGGATGCAAAGCGGCAGCACCACCAGGATCAGGAGCATTCCGCCGCTGCGCACGCCGAGCGTGAGCGCGGCGCCGAGGTTGCCGAGCAGACTCAGGATCGGCGTACCCAGCAACAGCGACACGGCGAGCGCGAAGACAGCGATGCGATCGAGGTCGAACAACACGCCGAGCAGGGGCGCGATGACCGCCAGCGGCAAACCGGAGACGAGCCAGTGTCCGAGCGCTTTGGCGAACACCACCGGCAGCGCCGAGCCGCTCGCGAGCAGCATCTGATCGAGCGACCCATCGTTCTGGTCGCTCGCATAGAGCTGGTTCACCGACAGCATCGCCGCGAGCAGCGCGCACACCCACACCACGCCCGGCGCGATCTGCCGCAGCGTCTGCGGTTCGGGTCCGATGCCCAGCGGAAAGAGGCTCGCCGCGATCGTGAAGAACGCAATCGGCAACAGCGCATCGATGCGACGGCGCGCGGCGAGCATCAGATCGCGCTTGAGGACGGTCGCGAAGACGGAACTCATGCAGCGATCTGCGCGGCAGACTGTGCGGCGAGCGGTGCGTCTAGTCGTATCGATCGCATCGGTACGTCTGGAATATCGGGCGCGACGTGACTCGTGAACAGCACGCATCCGCCGCGCATCGCATGCTCCGCAAGCAACGAGCTCACGATGTCGCTGCCGTCGCCGTCGAGCGCGTCATAGGGCTCGTCGAGCAGCCATGTGGCATGCGGCGTCGACAGGCACAAGCGCGTCAGCGCCACGCGGCGGCGCTGGCCTTGCGACAAGGTGCGAATCGGCGCGTGTCGGCGCGAATGCAAACCGAAGCGTCGCATCGCATCGGCAAGCGCTGCTTCGGGCGCTTCGAGCCCATGCAGTTGCACGAGATAGCGCAAGGACTCGACGATCGTGAGGTCGTCCTTGAGGGCGTTAGCGTGGGCGAGGTAGAGCAGCGGCGACCGCGGCTCACGCCATTCGATCGTTCCGGCGGCAAGCGACGCGAGCCCGGCGATCACGCGCAACAGGCTGGTCTTTCCGAAACCGTTGGCAGCGCGCAACCACACGATGTCGCCGGCATGAAGCGTGAAATCGAAATCGGAAAACAGACGGCGTTCGCCGCGTTCGCATGCGAGGCCGCGCGTGCGCAGTTGCCAGGCGCTTCGATCCGTCGTGTGTTCGCGATTCAGGCGCGCGTCCATGCTCGGTGGTCGATGGAGGTCAGGCGCGGACTGTCAACTATGGGTGACAGTGTGGAAGCTCCCGGAGTTCGGGGCCGGGGAATGCATGCGCGGAGAGCGTCGCGCGGCCCCAAGCTTAACTCAGCAGCCGAATGCAAGGGGTAGCCTTCGGCCCTTGCCGCACACGGGCCGAAGGGCATTTGCGGGTGCGTTACGCATCCGTGGATGTCGCTACCGAGGAATACCTCGTGTCGTCGCCCGATTTGCCAACGGATTTCATGACGCCCAGCCTGTGGACAAAAATGTTCATAACCTACATTCAGAGCGCTTGGTAAGCTCTTATTTCAACAACGAAACCAAGGATCAATCATTCATAAACAGGTTGCAACTCCTTGTAATTGCGTCTCTTTTCAAGAGAAGCGCTTGACGTGGCTGTTTCGCGCTCGTAAAGTGTATTTAAGTGTGAAAAAGTGGTGAA
This sequence comes from Burkholderiales bacterium, assembly GCA_038225855.1. Taxonomy (GTDB): domain Bacteria; phylum Pseudomonadota; class Gammaproteobacteria; order Burkholderiales; family Burkholderiaceae_D; genus CAHJXF01. Next base: position 100,552 of record JBBRQU010000007.1, read on the forward strand.
TAGTGGATAATGATTGACTGCATTTGACGCGCAACGAGAAAGCGAACGGCCGTGTTTCAGGGAGCATCCAATCTCAACGTCGATGTGAAGGGACGTCTAACCGTTCCAGCGCGCCATCGCGACGCACTTCTGGTGGAGAGTGAGGGCAGACTAACGTTCACCCGACACCCGCACGGGTGCCTCCTGATGTTCCCGCGCCCGGTATGGGAAGCGCTTCGCGACGACGTTGTCGGGTGGCCGATGTCCGCGCGCGCGTGGCAGAGAATATTCCTCGGCAACGCTGTGGATGTCGAGATGGATGGCGCGGGACGCGTACTGATTTCGCCAGAATTACGCCGTGCGGCGATGCTCGAAAAAGAGGTGATGCTGCTGGGCATGGGAACCCATCTCGAAATTTGGGATGCCGCCGCCTACGAACGACACGAAGCCGAGACGCTCGCCCAGGGCTTGCCCGAAGCGCTCGCGAACTTCAGCTTCTGAGCGCAATGCAGTCGCCGCACCGCTGCGCCGAACCTCTTCTTCGGCAAACTTGCCCCTCATTTTCCGAAGACCTCGAATCGTGGATATCGAACCTTCATCCACTTCGAGCGAACCGACGGACGCGCGCGCTAACCCCTTCGTGCATCGGACCGTTCTCCTCGGTGAAGCCGTCGAGGGACTCGCAATTTCAGGAACGCGTCGCGATGGCCGCTATGTCGATTGTACGTTCGGGCGCGGAGGCCACAGCGGCGCGATCCTCGAACGTCTCTCGAGCGAAGGCAGATTGCTCGCGCTCGACCGCGATCCCGAAGCCATCGGCTCGGCGGCGCGCATCGACGATCCCCGCTTCACGATCGTTCATCGACGCTTCACGTCCTTGCGCGACGAGGTCAAGCGATGCGGATGGACCGCGGTCGACGGCGTGCTCTTCGACCTGGGCATTTCGTCGCCGCAGATCGATGACGCCTCACGCGGCTTCTCGTTTCGACAAGACGGCCCGCTCGACATGCGCATGGACCCGTCGTACGGGGTGTCGGCCGCCGATTGGCTCAACAGTGCGCCGACCGAAGAAATCGAGAAGGTGATACGCGATCATGGGGAAGAACGGTTTGCTTTTCAGATTGCAAAGGCGATTGTGGCTGGCCGCGCAGAGCGACCTCTTTCGCGCACACGCGAGCTTGCCGATCTCGTGGCAAGCGTCGTTCGCCCGCGCAGCCATGGGAAAAAGCGCAAGGACGCGGCGCAGGATCCTGCTACGCGCACCTTTCAGGCTGTACGGATTCACGTCAATCAAGAGCTTGAAGAGCTCGAAGAAGGGCTGAACCAGGCCATGGCGCTGCTCGCTCCCGGGGGACGACTCGCGGTGATCGCGTTTCATTCGCTTGAAGATCGCATCGCCAAGCGCTTCATTGCGCGGCATGCGAATCCCGACGCGCTTCTCGACGCCCGCTCGCGCAGGTTGCCGCTTCGCGCCTCCGAGCTCCCCGTGCCGCAGTTGAAGTCGATTGCACGCATCAGACCGGGCGACCCGGAGGTCGCTCTCAACGCCCGCGCACGATCGGCAGTGCTGCGCATTGCCGAACGCACCATTGCCGGCGCGGGAGCCGCGGCATGAACCGGCTGTCGGCGATCTGCATCGCGCTCGTCGTGATGTCGGGCCTGTCGCTGGTGTCGTCGCAATACCGCGCGCGCCAGTTGTTCATCGACCTCGAGAGTGCGCGCGCGGCCGAGCGCAAGCTCGATATCGAGTGGCGAACGCTGCAACTCGACCAGACCAATTACTCCAGGCACAGCCTGATCGAGTCGGCCGCGCGCCGCGAACTCCATATGCAGCCGGCAACCCCTGCGCGCACGCAATACATCGTGCTGAGTCGACGCAGCGGCGCACCCGGCGGGCCTACGAAAGATATATCTAAAGATAGTGTGCCCGCCGCTCCGGTCGGCGACGCGAAGGCGGCTCCGTGAAGAGCGTCCGCTTTCACGCGAGTCCGGTGCTGGCCGTGAAGCTGCCGGCGTGGCGATCGCGCATGGTGTTGTGCGTACTGTTCCTCGCGTTTCTGGCGCTCATGGTCCGCGCGATTTACCTGCAGGGATTCTCGACCAGTTTCCTTCAGAGCCAGGGCGAGCAGCGCTACGCGCGCAACCTCGACATGCCCGCAACGCGCGGCAAGATCACCGATCGCAACGGCGAAGTACTCGCGTCATCGATTCCCGCATGGGCGATCTGGGCCGAGCCCGATGAGTTCGAAGCCCGACCCGACCAGCTCGCGACGGTTGCGCGCACGCTCGACATGCCGGTCGTCGAATTGAAGAAGAAGCTCGCCGATCCGGCGCGCAAATTCGTTTACCTGAAGCGTCAGGTCTCGCCGCAGGCCGCCGAAGCCATCGGCAAGCTCGACATCCCCGGCATTCATCAGCGCAAGGAATACCGGCGCCAATATCCGGAAGGGGAGCTCACCGCGCACGTCGTCGGTTTCACCAACGTCGAGGATGCGGGGCAGGAGGGAATCGAACTCGCGTGGCAGAAGATCCTCGCGGGACAGCCGGGCAGCCGGCGCGTGATTCGCAATCGGCTCGGACAGGCCGTCGAGGACGTAGCCAGCATTCGCGTGCCGCACGACGGGACCGATCTCACGCTGTCCATCGACAGCCGGATTCAATACCTCGCGTACACCGAACTGAAGAAGGCGGTCGACACGCACCGCGCGAAAGCGGGAGCGATTGTCGTGCTCGACGTGCGCACCGGCGAGGTCCTCGCGCTCGCCAATCTGCCGACCTACGATCCCAACGAGCGCGGCACGCTGACCGGCGCGCAATTGCGCAACCGTGTGCTGACCGATACCTACGAGCCGGGCTCGACCTTGAAGCCCTTCACGATCGCGCTCGCGCTCGAACGCGGCGTGGTCAAGCCCGACACGATCGTGCAGACCGCGCCCGGCAAGCTCACGATCGGCCCCAACACCATCAGCGATTCGCATGCGCACGGCCCCTTGACGGTCGAAGAGATCATCAAGGTTTCGTCGAACGTCGGCACCGCCAAGGTCGCGCTGCGCATGCAGCCGCAGGAGATGTGGGAGATGTACACCGCAGTCGGACTCGGGCAGGCGCCCAAGTGGGGATTCCCCGGCGCGGTCGCGGGTCGCGTGCGTCCCTACAAGAGCTGGCGTCCGATCGAGCAGGCGACGATGTCGTACGGATATGGACTGTCGGTCTCGCTGATCCAGATCGCGCGTGCCTATACGATGTTCGCGCGCGACGGGGAGATCGTGCCGCTCACGTTCTTCAAGGCGCAGCAGAACGGCGCCCCTTCCCCGTCGATCAAAGGCACGCAGGTGATCTCTCCTGCGACCGCGCGCGCGATGCGCCGCATGCTCGAAATGGCGGCAGGCCCGGGCGGCACCGCGCCCAAGGCGCAGGTGATGGGCTATCGCGTTGCCGGCAAGACCGGCACGGCGCACAAACTGACGGGCAGGAGCTACACCGGCACTCGCTATGTCGGCTCGTTCGTCGGCTTCGCGCCGGTCTCGAATCCACGCATCGTCGTCGCGGTGATGATCGACGAGCCGTCGAACGGCATCTACTACGGCGGCGATGTCGCAGCGCCGGTCTTCTCGGCGGTCGTCGGCGGCGCATTGCGCACGCTCAATGTGGAGCCCGACTCGCCGATCAAGTCGTTGATCATTCCCGCCGACTCGCCCAGGGAAGCGTTGTGATGGTCGACACGCGAACGCTCATTTCCAGACGCGCGGCGCGTCCGGCATCGACGCGCGCGCCGCACTCGGCCGCGCAATGGCTCGCGCGCATGGTGCTGACTGGCGCGCAACTCACGTCCGATTCACGCGATGTCAAGAAGGGCGATGTGTTCATCGCGATGAAGGGCGCGCAGTTCGACGGACGTCGCTTCATCCCCGACGCCATCGCCAACGGCGCGGCCGCGATCATCTACGACGCGACGGCCTTCGAATGGCAATCCGGGTGGAACGTTCCGAATCGCCCGGAGCGCGAATTGAAGAAGAGCGCCGGAACGATCGCGGCCGACTGGTATCGGCGCCCTGCCGACGCCTTGTTCACGATCGGCGTGACCGGCACGAGCGGCAAGACCTCTACCGCGCTGTGGCTCGCGCAGGCATTGGTAGCGCTCGGCCACCGGACCGTGATGGTCGGCACGCTCGGCATCGGGTTCCCGGAAGAGCTGATCGACAGCGGCATGACGACGCCCGACCCGGTCACCTTGCAGCGACGCCTGCGCGCGCTCGTCGACGACGGCGCCGTGGCGCTCGCCATCGAGGTCTCATCGATCGGTCTCGAAGAAGGGCGCGTCGCCGACATGCAGTTCGACGTCGCGGTCTTCACCAATCTCACGCGCGACCATCTCGACTACCACGGCACGATGGACGAGTACGAGGCAGCCAAGCGAAATCTCTTCACATGGCCGGCACTCGCACACGCGGTGATCAACGTCGACGATCCGGCGGGCGTTCGTTTCGCCGCGCTCGCGTCGAGTCGTGGCGCACAGGTGTTGCGAACCTCGGCCGGCGGCGGCGCCGACGCGCAACTGCGCGCGCGCAACGTCTCGGCGCGCGCCGAGGGCCTGGCCTTCGAAACCTTCGGTGCGTTCGGCGTGCGCAATATCTATGCACCCTTCATCGGCAATTTCAATGTATCGAATCTGCTCGGCGTGATCGGCGTGTTGCTGGCGGCGGGCCTGCCGATCGACGCGGCGCTCGGCGCGTTGAATCGACTCAAGCCCGTTCCGGGACGACTCGAAAGAGTCGACGTCGCATCGAGCGAACGGCCCGCGGGCATCGCGGCGCCGATGGTGCTGGTCGACTATGCGCACAAGCCTGACGCGCTCGAGAAAGCGTTGAAGGCGTGCCGCCCGATCGTCGACGCGCGCGGCGGCGAACTGATCGTCGTGTTCGGATGCGGCGGTGATCGCGATGCGGGCAAGCGTCCCATCATGGGAGAGATCGCGGCGCGTCTGGCCGATCGCGTGGTCGTCACGAGCGACAACCCGCGCACCGAATCACCGAGCGCGATCATCGATCAGATCGTGGCCGGCATCGGCAACCTCGGCTTCAATCCGTTGAGTTCGGGATTCAAGGGGCCGTCGCTCGATGAGCGCGTCAAGGTCGAGTCCGACCGTCGACAGGCAATCTACGACGCGATCGCAGGCGCGCACGAAGACGATGTCGTGGTGATCGCCGGCAAGGGGCACGAGACTTACCAGGAGATCGGCGGCGCCAAGCTTCCGTTCTCGGATGTCGAGGTCGCGCTCGAAGCCTTGCGTCGCGAACGGCGCCGCGTCGCGCGCTCCGAGGAGCCGGGATCATGTTGAGCCTGGGCGAAGCTGCCGAGATGACGCGCGGGCGCATCGTCTCCACGCGCGCGCACGCCGATGCCGTGCTGGTGTCCGACGTCTCGACCGACAGCCGCCAGGTCGGGCCGGGATCGCTGTTCGTCGCGTTGTCGGGCGAGCGCTTCGACGGTCATGCATTTCTCGATGACGTCGCCGCCCGCGGCGCCACGGCCGCGCTGGTCGCCGAGGGGCTCGCTTCGAATGCCATGCCCTTGATCGCGGTTGCGGACACGCGTCGCGCGCTCGGCGATCTCGCCCATGGTTGGCGTCGCCGCTTCTTCATGCCGCTGGTGGTCGTGGTCGGCAGCAATGGCAAGACCACCACCAAGGAAATGATCGCGGCGATCTTCGCTGCGGCGTTCGGCAACGACGATCGCTTGGCGACGCGCGGCAATTTGAACAACGACATCGGCGTGCCGCTCACGCTGCTCGGTCTGCGCACCCATCATCGTGCTGCCGTGATCGAGCTCGGCATGAATCATCCCGGCGAGACCGCGCGCCTGGCCGAGATCGCGCAGCCCACCATCGCATTGGTCGTCAACGCGCAGCGCGAGCATCAGGAGTTCATGCAGAGCGTCGAGGCGGTCGCCGACGAACACGCGCTCGCGATCGCCGCACTGCCTGCCGACGGCGTCGCCGTGTTTCCGGCCGACGATGCGCACGCGGCCGTGTGGCGGCGTGCGGCAGGCGCGCGCCGCGTCGTCGATTTTCTGTGCGTGACCGATCATGAGCCGATGCAAGCGAGCGACTCGCGTGGGGCGAGCGTGGTCGCGCGCGCCCATCTCGAAGCCGATGACACGGTGGTGCATTTCGACACGCCACAGGGCGCGATCACGGTTCGGCTCGCGGTCTCGGGTCTGCACAACGCACGCAACGCGGCGGCCGCGGCCGCCGTGTGCATTGCGGCCGCGTCCTTTGGCAAGACGGCGATCGACATTCCGCTCGAAGCGATCCGTCGCGGCCTCGAATCCTTTTCGCCCATGCGCGGACGTTCGCAACGCTTCGTCTCGCACGGCGGCTCGGTCGTGATCGACGACAGCTACAACGCCAATCCCGATTCGATGCGCGCGGCGATCGATTTGCTGGCGACGCACTGCGCACCGCGTTTGCTGGTTCTCGGCGACATGGGCGAAGTCGGTAGCGGGGGTCCACGCTTTCATGCCGAGATCGGCGACTATGCGCGTGAGCGCGGCATCGAATCCCTGTACGCGACGGGCCGAGCGAGCCGCGAGACGGTCGCCGCATTCGGCGACGGCGGCGCTCACTTCGCCGATGTCGAAACGCTGATCGCGGCGGCCGGCTCATGGGTGCTCGCGAGCGAAAGGGACGTCAGCTCTTCGCCCTCGACACCGACGCCGGCCGTGCTCGTCAAGGGCTCGCGCTTCATGCGCATGGAGCGCGTGGTCGCGGCGCTCGCCGGCGTCGATCTCGCAGAGGGAGTGCACTGATGCTGCTCGCACTCGCGCAATGGCTGGGCCAGGATGTGCGCTTCTTCAACGTCTTCACGTACATCACCTTGCGCGCGGTCCTCGCGACGCTGACCGCGCTCGCGATCGGCCTGCTTTGCGGACCGGCCGTGATCCGTCGCCTGACGGCGCTCAAGATCGGGCAGGCGGTTCGTGACGACGGTCCGCAGTCGCATCTCATCAAGACCGGCACGCCGACCATGGGCGGCGCGCTGATCCTGATCGCGATCGGCGTCGCCACGCTGCTGTGGTCGGACCTCACCAATCGGTTCGTGTGGGTGGTGCTGCTCGTCACCTTCGGCTTCGGCTGGATCGGCTGGATCGACGACTATCGCAAGGTCGTGCGGCGCGATCCGAAAGGGATGAGCGCGAAGGAAAAATACTTCTGGCAATCGGTCATCGGCCTCGTCGCCGCGATGTATCTCGCATTCGCGGTCTCGGCGCAAAGCAACGCCGATGTCGCGCATCTGTTCTTCGCGTGGATACGCAGCGGCTTCGACATGGCGCTGCCGCCGAAAGCCGACTTCATCGTGCCCTTCTTCAAGAACGTCGCGTATCCGCTGGGCGCGATCGGCTTCATCGTGTTGACCTATTGCGTCATCGTCGGAACCAGCAACGCGGTCAACCTGACCGACGGCCTCGACGGGCTCGCGATCATGCCGACGATACTGGTCGGCGCCGCGCTCGGCCTGTTCGCGTACGTGACCGGCCGCGCCGACTACTCGCGTTACCTGCTGTTCCCGCACATTCCCGGCGCATCCGAATTACTGGTGTTCTGCGCCGCGCTGGCCGGTGCCGGGCTTGCATTCCTGTGGTTCAACACCTATCCCGCGCAGGTCTTCATGGGCGACGTGGGCGCGCTCGCGCTGGGTGGCGCGCTCGGCACGATCGCGGTCATCGTCCGTCAGGAAATCGTGCTCTTCATCATGGGCGGCGTGTTCGTCGCCGAGACCGTGTCGGTGATGGTGCAAGTGCTGTGGTTCAAGTACACCAAGCTGCGTTACGGCGCGGGGCGCCGCATCTTTCTCATGGCGCCGCTGCATCACCATTTCGAGGAATCCGGCTGGAAAGAAACCCAGGTCGTGGTTCGGTTCTGGATCATCACGATGATGCTGGTGCTGGTGGGTCTGTCGACCCTGAAGCTGCGGTGAACGACGCATGGACCCGAGCATGGAATTGAAGCGACGCTCGGTACTCGTTCTGGGCCTCGGCGAATCCGGACTTGCGATGGCGCGCTGGTGCCTGCGCGAAGGCGCGCGCGTGCGCGTTGCCGATACGCGTTCGACGCCGCCCAGGCTCGAAGCGTTGAAGATAATTAACAACGGAGGCGACGCGCGCGTCGACATTCGCCTCGGTCCGTTTACCGACGACTTGCTCGACGGCATAGCCCTGATCGCGATCAGCCCGGGACTCGCGCCGATCGCAGAACCCCAGCGCTCGCTGCTCGCGCGCGCGGCGCAATCGGCTATTCCCGTTTGCAGCGAAATCGAACTCTTCGCACAGAAGCTCGCGGCTTTGAAAGCGAGCGAAGGCTACCTGCCGCGCGTGGTCGCGATCACCGGCACGAACGGCAAGACCACGGTCACGCGCCTGCTGGGGAAGCTATGCGAAAGCGCGGGTCGGTCGGTTGCGGTCGCGGGAAATGTGTCGCCTGCCGCGCTCGATGCGCTCGCCGACGCGCTCGATGCACGCGAGGAGAACCGAGGCGCCGTTCGCTCGCTGCCTTCGATCTGGGTGCTCGAACTGTCGAGCTTCCAACTGGAGACGACGCGCAGTCTCGTCGCCGATGCGGCAGCCGTGCTCAACATCACGCAAGACCATCTTGACTGGCATGGCGACATGGCCGCGTATGCGAAGGCGAAGGCGGCCATCTTCGCGCCATCGACGGTGCGCGTGCTCAATCGCGATGACGCGCGCGTGATGACCATGGGCGGCGACCAAGTCCCTTCGGTGAGCTTCGGTCTCGACCAACCCACCGCACCCGGATCGTTCGGGGTCGTATGCGAATGCAGCGGTGCCGACGCATTGCGCTGGCTCGCGCTCGCAGAGGGCCACGATCCCGAGGCCGAAGCGCGCGGAGTCGCGAGCATCAAGGTGAAGAAGGGTCGCAAATCGGCGAAGGCCGCGGTTGCCGATACCGCCGCTGCCCGAATCGATGCCGCGGCGCGCGATGCGATCGTGGTGCGGCGTCTGATGCCGACGGACGCACTGCGCATACGCGGCGACCACAACGTCGCCAACGCGCTCGCTGCGCTCGCGCTCGGACGCGCGATCGGACTGCCGATGGCCGCGATGCTGCGCGCGGTCGGCGCCTATCGCGGCGAGCCGCACCGCGTCGAATTCGTGCTGCGAAGATGCGGCGTCGACTACATCGAAGACAGCAAGGGCACCAACGTCGGCGCAACCGTCGCCGCCCTGCAGGGTCTCGGGCAAAAGGTCGTGCTGATCGCAGGCGGTGACGGCAAGGGTCAGGACTTCTCGCCGCTCGCACCACCGGTCGCTCGTCATGCGCGCGCCGTGTTGCTGATCGGCAAGGACAAGGCCGCAATCCGTGTCGCGCTCGCTCGAACCGGCGTGCGGCTGGTCGATTGCGCGACGCTGGCCGACGCCGTGCTCGAAGCGTCGCGCATTGCCGAGCCGGGCGACGCCGTGCTGCTGTCGCCCGCGTGCGCGAGCCTCGACATGTTCCGCGACTACCAGGAGTGCGCAGACGCATACATCGCCGCGGTCCGTCGTCTCGCCCAGGCGGAGGAGGCCTCGTGTTGAGCGGCGCGATCGGGAAACTCGCGGCCGGACTCGCCGGACGCAGCGCGCGCGCGACCGAGACGCCGCAGCGCTCGCCCCATGCGGCGCGCTCGCGCCATCGGGTCGACCCTCTGAAACCGACGCGCGCGGCGCTGATGGACTGGGACCAGCCGCTCTTCTTCGTCTGCCTCGCGTTGATGCTGCTGGGGGTGGTGATGGTGTATTCGGCGTCGATCGCGCTGTCGGATTCGCCGCGCTATCCGAACCTCAGGCCCACCTACTTCCTCGCGCGGCAGGCGCTCTTCGTCGCGATCGGACTGGGCGCCGGTCTCGTCGCATTCAGGATTGCGCTTTCGACCTGGCAGCGCTGGTCGTCATACCTGTTCGTGGCCACCATCGTGCTGTTGATCGCGGTGCTGGTTCCGGGGCTCGGACGCGGCGTCAACGGTGCGCATCGCTGGATCTCGCTCTACGCGATGAACCTGCAGCCGTCCGAGGTGATGAAGCTGATGGTAGTGCTCTACGCGGCCGACTACGCGGTCAGGAAGCAGGCCTTGATGCACACCTTTCGCAAGGGCTTCCTGCCGATGGCGGTGGTGATTGTGCTGGTCGGCGCATTGCTCCAGCTCGAACCCGACCTCGGCGCGTTCATGGTGATCGCGGCCGTCGCGTTCGGCATCCTTTTTCTGGGTGGCGTGAACGCGCGCATGTTCCTCGGTCTGGGCAGCGCGATGGTGGGCGGCTTCGTCATCCTGATCTGGGCAAGCCCGTGGCGACGCGCGCGCTTCTTCGCCTACCTCGATCCTTTCGAAGAAGACAACGCGCTCGGCAAGGCCTATCAGCTGACGCATTCGCTGATCGCATTCGGCCGCGGCGAATGGCTCGGCGTCGGGCTCGGCGCGAGCGTCGAGAAGCTCCACTACCTACCCGAGGCGCACACCGACTTTCTGCTCGCGGTGATCGGCGAAGAGCTTGGGCTGGTGGGAGTCGCGATCGTCATCGGCGCGTTCTTCTGGCTGATCCAGCGCGCGTTCGAGATCGGCCGCCAGGCGATCGCGCTCGAGCGCACCTCTGCGGGTCTGGTCGCAAAAGGCATCGGCATCTGGTTCGGCGTCCAGGGGTTCATCAACATGGGCGTGAACCTCGGGCTGCTTCCGACCAAGGGCTTGACGCTGCCGCTGATGAGTTATGGCGGCAGCGGCATCCTGGTCAACTGCGTCGCGCTCGCGCTGGTGCTGCGAGTCGACTACGAGAACCGCATTCTCATGCGCGGAGGTCGCGTATGACGCGCACGCTGCTGATCATGGCGGGCGGCACCGGCGGCCACATCATGCCGGGCCTTGCGATCGCCGAGACCATGCGCGCGCGTGGATGGGCGGTGCGCTGGCTCGGCACCGCGCACGGGATGGAGAATCGGCTCGTGCCCGAAGCCGGCATCGCGCTCGACACGATCGCGTTTGCGGGACTGCGCGGCAAGGGCATGGTCCATGCGTTGCGCGGCATGGTCCAGTTCGCGCGCGGTGTCTTCGAGAGCCTGCGCTTCTTCTCGCGCCTCAAGCCGCATGCGGTGCTGGGCATGGGCGGATATGTCACCGTGCCCGGAGGTCTCGCGGCCGCACTGACGCGCATCCCGCTCGCGCTGATGAACAGCGACTCGGCGCTGTTGCTGTCGAACCGCGCGTTGAAGCCATTCGCGCGGCGCCTCCTGTTCGGCCTGCCCGGTTCGGTCGACAGGGTTGGCGCAAAGGGCGTGTGGACCGGCAGTCCGGTGCGCGCATCGATCGCGCGGATCGCACCGCCATCGCAGCGTTACGCGTCGCGTCACGGCCCGCTGCATGTGCTGGTGCTCGGCGGCAGCCTCGGCGCGGCGACCCTGAATCGCCATGTGCCGCTCGCACTCGCGGCGCTCCAGAGTCGCTGCGCCGAAGCCGATCGCCCGCTGGTCGTGCATCAGGCGGGCGCGCAACACGCCGATGCGCTCGCGGCTGCCTATCGCGACGTCGGCGTCGCGGCCGTGGTCGTGCCTTTCATCGACGACATGGCTGCGCGGTATGGGCAAGCCGATGTCGTGATCTGCCGTGCCGGCGCGATCACGGTCAGCGAATTGACCGCCGCCGGTGTCGCGAGCGTGCTCGTGCCCTTGATCGTCTCGACGACCGCGCATCAGCGCGACAACGCGCTCTATCTCGAGCGCGCCGGCGCCGCGGTTCATCTGCCGCAGGACGCGTTGACTGCGGACTCGCTCGCAGACCTGCTCGCGTCTTTCACGCGTGAGCGCCTGCAGACGATGGCCGAAGCCGCGCGCGCTCTCGGCAAGCCGCGCGCGAACGACACCGTCGCCGACGAGATCGAAGCGATCGCTCGGAAGGAGACGGTGTGAAGCACCGCATCAAGCCCATCCACTTCGTCGGCACGCCCGGCGCGCCGCGCCGGCATCGTCGACCTGCGGGACGATGCGCAGCATCGACACGGATACCCGCGCCGATGCCGACATCGAAGGCAGATCTGTTCCACGACGAGTGCGCGCGATGAAGCACAGGATCAAGCACATCCACTTCGTCGGCATCGGAGGCTCCGGCATGAGCGGCATCGCCGAAGTGCTGCTCAATCTGGGCTACACGATCAGCGGCTCGGACACGGCGAGCAACGCGGCCACGCAACGGCTCGCGCAGTTCGGCGCCGACGTGAAGAAAGGCCACGACGCGGCGCATGTCGCCGATGCCGATGCGATCGTCGTCTCGACCGCGGTTGCGGCGAACAATCCCGAAGTCATCGAAGCGCGCGCGAAAAAAATTCCCGTCGTGCCGCGTGCGGTGATGTTGAGCGAACTGATGCGTCTGAAGCTCGGCATCGCGATCGCAGGTACTCACGGCAAGACCACGACCACCAGTCTGGTCGCATCGGTGCTTGCACAGGCGGGACTCGATCCGACCTTCGTGATCGGCGGGCGCCTGAACAGCGCGGGCGCGAACGCACGCCTCGGACAAGGCGACTTCATCGTCGTCGAGGCCGACGAGTCCGACGCGTCGTTCCTCAATCTGCTGCCGGTGATGGCGGTGATCACCAACATCGACGCCGATCACATGGAAACCTACGGCCACGACTTCGCGCGCCTGAAGCAGGCCTTCGTCGATTTCACGCAACGGCTGCCGTTCTATGGGACCGCGCTGGTCTGCATCGACGACGCCAACGTGCGCGAGATCATGCCGTCGATCTCGAAACCCCTGACGACCTACGGGCTGCATCCGGACGCGCAGGTGCGTGCGCACGACGTGCGGCACGAAGGCGGCCGCATGCGCTTCACGGTCACGCGCCAGAACGGCGTGACGCTGCCGCCGCTGGACGTGACGCTCAATCTTCCCGGCGAGCACAACGTGCAGAACGCGCTCGCGGCGATCGCGGTTGCGACTGAACTGAACGTCGCCGACGCCGCGATCTGCGAAGCGCTCGCGCACTTCACCGGCGTCGGCCGGCGCTTCCAGCGTCTGGGCGATGTGCCGATCGCGCGAGACGGTGTCGCGGGGTCGTTCACGCTGATCGACGATTACGGCCATCACCCGGTCGAGATGGCCGCGACGCTGGCTGCCGCGCGCGGCGCGTTTCCCAGGCGCCGCATCGTGCTCGCGTTCCAGCCGCATCGCTACACGCGCACGCGCGATCTGTTCGAGGATTTCGCGCGCGTTCTGTCATCGGCCGACGCGCTCCTCATCGGCGAGGTCTATGCAGCCGGCGAAGCGGCGATCGTCGCGGCCGATGGGCGAGCCCTGGTGCGCGCCGTGCGCGTGACCGGCCGCGTCGAGCCGGTGTTCGTCGAGGACATCGAGGCGATGACCGAAGCGATCCTGCGCATCGTCGATCACGACGATGTCGTCATCACCATGGGTGCCGGTTCGATCGGCACGATTCCGGGGCGTTTGCTAGAGGCGGCGCGATGAGCATGCACGGCCGTCCGCGCGATCCGGAAAGCTTCGGCAAGGTCGGCGTGCTGATGGGCGGCGTATCGGCCGAGCGCGAGATCTCGCTGATGTCGGGCAAGGGGGTGCTCGCGGCCTTGCAAGCACAGGGCGTCGATGCACACGCCTTCGACCCCGGCCTACGCTCGCTCGGTGAACTGGGGACCCAAGACTACGCAAGCGTCTTCATCGCGCTACATGGCCGCTTCGGCGAAGACGGCGCGATCCAGGGCGCGCTCGAATTGCTCGGTATTCCGTACACCGGTAGCGGCGTGATGGCGTCGGCGGTGGCGATGGACAAGGTCTTCACCAAGCGCATCTGGGAGAACCACGGTTTGCAGACGCCGCGCTACGCGGTGCTCGATGCGCGATCTTTCAACGGCGGCGACTTGCGCCGCGTGCCCGACTCGCTCGGGCTGCCGCTGATCGTCAAGCCGCCGCACGAAGGCTCGACCATCGGCATCTCCAAGGTTGCCGGCTACTCGCAGATGCAGGACGCCTATGCGCTCGCGAGTCGCTTCGACGATGTCGTGCTCGCCGAGGAATTCATTTCAGGCCGCGAACTGACGGTGGCGATCGTCGAGCTCGAGGGTCGGCTCGAGGCGCTCCCGATCATCGAGATCGTCGCACCCGGTGGCAACTACGACTACCAGAACAAGTACTTCACCAACGACACGCGCTATCCCTGTCCGGCACCGATGGCGGACGAACTCGCCGCGCGTATCCGCAACACCGCGCTCGATGCGTTCAATGCGATCGGCTGTGAAGGCTGGGGCCGCGTCGATTTCATGTTGAGAGCGAGCGACGACCAGCCCTTCCTGCTCGAAGTCAACACGTCGCCGGGAATGACCGGCCACTCGCTCGTGCCGATGGCCGCGCGCGCCGTCGGCTTGAGCTATGAAGACCTGTGTGTCGCGGTGCTGGCGAGCGCACGGCTGAAGACGCGGCGCGCGAAACTTTCCGATGCGGCAAGCGCGATGAACGCGAAGGACGAGCACTGATGTGGGATAGCCCGCGCGTGCTCAACCTCGCGGCGATGGCCGTCGCGATCGTCGCCGTTGCCGCGTTCGCGGCAGGCGCGGCCGCGTGGGCGTCGCGTCGTCCGATGTTCGCGTTGAAGGCGATCCGCGTCGAGCCCGACGTGCTGATCGGCGCCGCCTCCACCCAAGCTTTCCGTCATGTCAACGTTGCGACGATTCGCCAGGAAGCGATCCCGCGCATTCTCGACACCACGCGCAACAACTTCTTCACCGTCGATCTTGAGGCCGTGCGCCATGCCTTCGAAAGCGTCGCCTGGGTACGGCGTGCGCAGGTCCGGCGCGAGTGGCCTAATCGCCTCGTCGTGAAGATCGAGGAACATCGGGTGCTGGGCGCCTGGGACGACGGGCGCCTCGTCAACACCTTCGGCGAACTGTTCGCGGCCAATCCGGCCGAGGCCGAGGAAGACAGCGAGACGCCGCTGCCGCAGTTGTCCGGACCGGTCGACAGCGAGCGCGACGTGGCGTCGCGTTACGTCGACTTCAAGAGCTGGTTCGCGCGACTGTCGCTGGTCCCCGACCAGGTCGCGTTGTCGCCGCGCTATGCGTGGACCGTGCATGTGGGCGACGGCAGCGACCAAGGCGGCGGCGACGCAGGCACCGGCGAGGGCAACGACAACAGCGGCGGACTGACGATAGCTCTCGGGCGCGAGCGCGACGCCAACACCATTCCCGAGCGCGTGCTGCGGATGATCAATGCGTGGCCGCAACTGACCGCGCGCTGGCCGAGACCCACGTCGATCGACCTGCGTTATCCGAACGGTTTCGCGCTGCGCGCCGAGGGCCTGCGCCTGGCGGTCGAGGGCGCGAAGCCGGCGGCACGCATGGCGCCAAAGCAGGCGCCGAAAAAACCCGCGCCGCCGCATTCGCAGCCTCGCGTAAAGGCCGATACGCAACCCACCAACCCCTCGACCCAACCCGAAGCGAAAGCAACACGATGACCAAGGAAACCAAGGATCTGATCGTCGGCCTCGACATTGGCACTTCGAAGGTCGTGGCGGTGGTCGCCGAGTTGCGGCCCGACGGTCGATTCGACGTGATCGGCATGGGTCAGCACGAATCGAAGGGCCTGAAGAAGGGCGTGGTCGTCAACATCGAGGCGACGGTCAATTCGATCCAGCGCGCGCTCGAGGAAGCCGAGTTGATGGCCGACTGCAAGATCCGCGACGTCTACACCGGCATCGCGGGCAGCCACATCAAGAGCTTCAACTCGAGCGGCATGGTCGCGATCAAGGACAAGGAAGTGACGTCCGCCGATATCGCGCGCGTCGTCGAGACCGCGAAGGCGGTCAGCATTCCGGGCGACCAGCAGATGCTGCATGTGCTGACGCAGGAGTTCATCGTCGACGGCCAGGAAGACGTGCGCGAGCCGCTCGGCATGAGCGGCATGCGGCTCGAAGTCAAGGTCCACATCGTGACGGGCGCGGTGAGCGCCGCGCAGAACATCGTCAAGTGCGTGCGCCGCTGCGGCCTCGAAGTGCAGGACCTGATCCTGCAACCGCTTGCGTCCAGCCTCGCGGTGTTGACCGAAGACGAGAAGGAACTCGGCGTGGTGCTGGTCGATATCGGCGGCGGCACCACCGACATCGCGATCTTCACGGGCGGCGCGATCCGTCACACCGCCGTGATCCCGATCGCCGGCGACCAGATCACCAACGACATCGCGATGGCGCTGCGCACGCCCACCGCCGACGCCGAGGACATCAAGATTTCGCACGGCGCGGCCAAGCAGGTGCTGGCCAACGCCGACGACATGATCGAAGTACCGGGTATCGGGGAACGCGGGCCGCGCATGTTGAGCCGCCAGGCGCTGGCCGCGGTGATCGAGCCGCGCGTCGAGGAACTGTTCTCGCTGATCCAGCAGGTGGTGCGCGAGTCGGGCTACGAAGAGCTGCTGTCGTCGGGTGTGGTTCTGACCGGCGGCACGTCGTTGATGGACGGCATGGTCGAACTCGGCGAAGACATCTTCCTGAAGCCGGTGCGCCTGGGCGTGCCGGACTACGTCGGCAATCTGTCGGACGTCGTCAAGAGTCCGCGCTTCTCGACCGCGATGGGATTGCTGCAGGAGGCGCGCGTGCAGCGTCTGCGCGGGCGCCGCGCGTCGCAGTCGCGCGGCGGCGTGAAGGACATCTTCCAGCGCATGCGCGAATGGTTCGTCGGAAATTTCTGAAGGTTGCAGTGGTTGCAAGTCAAGGGATAAAAAAGATTTGAAGGTGTGATGTTCGAGGTGTCAAGCAATGAGACGTGAAGCAAGAGCAGTGAGCAAGAGCAGTGGCAAGAGCTGTGAAACGGAAAGGAACAAGGATTTTGGACTTAGCTTTTCGCCGAATCCCAAGTCCTGGTTCCTGAATCGTGTCCCGAATCTGTATCGATAAATCGGAGGTCGTCATGACGTTTGAAATGCTGGAGAACGAAACACAGGGCGCGGTCATCAAGGTGATCGGCGTCGGGGGTGCGGGCGGCAATGCCGTGCAGCACATGATCAACCGCGGTGTCCAGGGCGTGGAGTTCATCTGCGCGAACACCGACGCGCAGGCGCTGGCGCGTTCGAAAGCCGAGAACGTGATCCAGCTCGGCAAGACCGGGCTCGGCGCCGGAGCCAAGCCGGAAGCCGGACGCGCGGCCGCCGAGGAAGCGCGCGAGCGCATCGCCGAAGCGTTGAAGGACGCGCACATGGTCTTCATCACTGCGGGCATGGGTGGCGGCACCGGTACGGGCGCTGCGCCGATCGTCGCGCAGGTCGCCAAGGAGATGGGCATCCTGACGGTGGGCGTGGTTTCGAAGCCGTTCGCATTCGAGGGCGTTCGCAAGATGCGCACCGCCGAAGACGGTCTCGACAGCCTCGGCACCCACGTCGATTC
>JBBRQU010000008.1:0-103412 GCA_038225855.1 Burkholderiales bacterium
CACACCCGAGAAAACCAAGGCCCGCCAGGTCGCCTTCTTCGTCGGCAGAGTGGCTGGCAAGTACCAACACACCGAGCGCATGAAGCAGCGCATCGATAGTGCCGAAGGTCGCGCGCTTTACGGTCGGCGCTTCGCAACCGTCGAGCCGGTGTTCGCCAATCTGCGACACAACAAGCGACTCGATCGCTTCACCTTGCGCGGGCAGGCCAAGGTCGATGGGCAGTGGAAGCGGTTCGCTCTGGTCCACAACATCGAGAAGCTTGCGCATCACGGCTATGCGCAGTGAGTAAAGAGCGCAAGCGCTCCACATTGCGCAACCACGTTCGCCACCACCACCCGCTTAAATCAAGCCCCAATATCTGAATCAACTGTTCGGCGCCGGCGGGCCCTCGTTGAACAATTACCGCTTGAAAAAGGGTTTATCTACAGCTTCAACGATTTAGTTAAGCCGCAACCTTGACGACGCGAAGCGGCGGCAAGGTTGTCGGCTTGAACGACGGGTTGGGCGTCATGTGGCCTTGTGAGGAATCAAGCGAACCTGCAAGTCGCACCCGACCGCGCTCGCGTAGCGCTTTAGCGTTGCCAAGGACGGCGCGTGCTTTCCCGCAGACTCAAGACGCGAGATTGCGCTTTTCGTCGTGCCCATGCGCTCCGCGACGGCATCTTGCGTCAAACCGGCCCGAGACCGGGCCTTGAGCATCTGACCGGCGACTTGATATTCCAACTCCAACGCGTCATAAGCCTCGACAAACCCCTTACGCGACCGAGCCCTCTCAAGGAACGCCTTGTGGTCATGGGCAATAGATTGGTATTTCAACTCAGCCATCTTTCAACTCCTTGAGGCGCCTGCGCGCCACTGCCAACTCACGGTCGGGTGTCTGCTGAGTCTTCTTGATGAACGCATGCAGCACGACGATGCGCTTGCCCAGCATGAAACAGTAGAACGCGCGGCCAATGCCAGAGCGACCACGAGGCCGAAGCTCGAACAGTCCGTCGCCGAAAGCGCGGGAATGCGGCAGTCGCAGGCTCGGGCCGTATTCGATCAGAAGTTCAACGAGCCGCGCATAGTCGGCTAGGACATCGACAGGCCACGACTCGATTTCGGAAAGCACTCTTGCGTGAAAGTACTCGAGGTCGAAGGCCATGCGCGATGTTAGCAAATACGCTAACTTCGCGCAACCGGTGCTGTGACGCCCAACGAACCGCTCAGCCGCGGCCTTGACGGCGCGAAGCGGCGGCAAGGCTGTCGGCTGGAGCGACGGGTTGGGCATAACGCTAAACCGCCACACATATTCCTGCGGTTACAACACCACCGCCGACAAATGCGCAGACGGCGGACGCAATCAGTAACCCCCAAATGACTTTATGCCAAAGCTTCTGACGGCCAGAATCTTGGAAAGCGTGATTGACGTACGTGTGTTGGAAGAAGAAGACGACGGTGGCTAGAAACGCCCCCAAGAGGAAGAATGACAAAGCGCCAAGTGCGTAGGGCTTGAAGGCAGGATAAGCAGACTTGCCCAATAAAGCCTGAACAAAGGCAAGCATTGCAACTACCGCGCCTGCGTTTAGAACCCCGAGCCCCCTTGCTCCTTGCGCGATGAGATCGTGAAGGCGATCAACCGTTCTCGCACGTCGATCATGTTCAAGCTGTTGCTCAAGGAGGCCCTGTCTCTCGCCACTGCTTTCCATTCATATCCCCATACGACAAAAGTTGATACGAAGCTTTGATGCCCAACGAATTAGTTAAACTGCACCACTTCGCGGCGTCGGCTTGAACGATGGGTCGGGCAGACTTGCCAACCTAGGCGATAGTATCCGGCCACGGAAATGAATATCGCCCCAGATAGTGTGCCGCCTTGAGATATAGTAAGTCCGCTTCCCACTCTTCGATTGCGACACTAGATTTGCGCGGGTTTCGCTTTGCATTTCGCGCGAAGGCGGCAATCGACTCAGTCACCTTCCTTAGACGAGTCGCGGACTTTGGCATTCCCCAACCTTTCATGTAATCAGGGGAATTAACGTTTGGAAGCGTTCCAGCATATGCGAAGTCTAGGAGGTCTCTTCTCTTTGACGGGACAGCGCCTTGCGTCCCCACACGGTAACCGATGCAGCCGAGTAAGCCTTTGTCATATGGAATGTAAATATCGCTTGGCCCGCCCGCGGACGGAGGTGCGTAAGTCGTAGTCCATGGGAAGTACTCGCCGGTCCGCACTATCTTTTTTACAAGGGAAATGTGCAGGTCACGCGCGGCTTTTCGTTCGCGAAATAGAAGCTCTCGAAATACCTCCAGGAGCAGCTTGAGATCGGTCGGGCGAGTATCAACGAGGCTCTGAAGCTCTGCGGTTGTGAGGCGACTGTGAGGACGCAGAGTCATATTTCCCGCCACGCTTTATGCTCTTGCATCATGCTGCCCAACGTGAAGTTAAGCCGCAGACGCCAGCATGGCGGCTGTCGGCTTGAACGCTGGGTTGGACAATGAAGCCATGATTAAATGTCGATTAATTCTGGCCAAAATGTTTGAGCAGCGCTTTGGGACGATATCCAAAAACCATAAAGTCTACTTTTAGGTTAGGGGGATCAATACCGCCCGTATATATTCGACCGGGGAGCACTGGCCTAATCCAGCGCCAATACCTTGAGTCAGGCTGTGCTTCGCCGTTCACATGGCCCACTAATTCATAAGCACATGACGGAGTAACGGGTTGCCGTATAAATGCGTAGTCTTTTATTGGTTTCACGGACAGCCATCATACCGCCGGATTTTCGGCCCTAGGATGTAATTCAATCTCGAGCTTCTCAGATCCCTCAACACGTGTTCCGTCAAATCGAAAATACGCCGACACGACGTCGCCGTGCGCGACTGAACGCACGTATTCAAGCAGAGCCCAACCCCGCTCCGCTATCGCGATGCTCCCCGCAACCGAAGAAGGGTCAATCATTGGCTGCCCAACCTAATTTAGACATCACCGGACCCTATCCCGGCGATGCGGCCTAAGTCAACACGCGCTGTTGTTAACGCCTTGTTCTCTACTCCATTTGCGGGTCGCGCAATGGCGGTTAGCACGCCTAAATTACCGCGGATGGCCTCCCCGTCCGAAACACCTCCCGCACCGCCGCCGCGCCTCCTCCATCAGGTGCGCGACTGCATCCGTGCAAAGCACTACTCGGTGCGCACCGAACGGGTCTACGTCGATTGGGCCAGGCGATACATCCTCTTTCATGGCAAGCGCCATCCGCGCGACATGGGTGCGCCGCATGTGGAAGCGTTCCTCTCGCATCTCGCGTCCGAGCGCAACGTCTCCGCCTCGACACAGAACCAGGCGAAGGCGGCGCTGCTGTTCCTCTACAAGGAAGTGCTCGGCATCGCACTCCCCTAGCTCGACGAGATCATGCAGGCCCGTGTATCGCGCCGCCTGCCGGTGGTTCTGACGACGCGCGAAGTCAAGGCGCTGCTCGACGAATTGGATGGAACGATGTGGCTCGTCGCTTCCCTTCTCTACGGCACCGGCATGCGCCTGCTCGAAGGCCTGCGGTTGCGGACGAAGGACGTGGATTTCTCGCGTCGCGAGATCGTGGTGCGCGAAGGCAAGGGGAACAAGGACCGCGTGACGGTGCTTCCGGAAAATGTATTGCTTCCCTTGAAGGACCAGTGCGCCAAGGTCAGACGCCTCCACGACGCCGATCTTGCCGAAGGCTTCGGCGACGTGTGGCTTCCCTATGCGCTCGACGTCAAATACCCCAGGACGGGCCGGCAATGGGGCTGGCAGTTCGTCTTCCCCAGCCCTTCACGATCGGTCGATCCGCGCACCGGCGCAATCCGCCGTCATCATCTCCTGGAGCAGACCATCCAGCGCGCCGTGAAGGAAGGCGCGGCGCGCGCCCGCACCATCAAGCCGGTTTCGCCGCACGTGCTGCGACATTCCTTCGCGACGCATCTGCTGCAGTCGGGTCACGACATTCGCACCGTGCAGGAACTGCTTGGCCATTCGAGCGTGGAGACGACGATGATCTACACGCACGTCCTCAACCGGGGAGGCTGTGGCGTGACCAGTCCCCTCGACGGGCTTTGAGCGCGAGCTCACGCCCGCTGCGCGCGATCTTTCTGGTTCTGCGCCTCGATGTTCTCTCGCGCCTCCTGCCACTGCGCGTCGCTCCACTCTCGCAGCGCATAGAAGTTGCCGCCCGTGGCGAGCGCGTTGCCGCCGTCCATCATGATCGACTCTCCGTTCAACCACTGACAGCCATCGCTGAGAAGAAAGGTCGCGAGGTTCTGCAACTCTGCCATCTTGCCGGCGCGCGCCATCGGGTTGGTGCGCGCGCTGCGCGCGCCCGGCTCTTCGCCCGGGTTCAATCGTTTCGACATGCCTTCGGTGGGAATCTCTCCGGGTCCCACCGCGTTCAGGCGCACGCCGTACTGCGCCCATTCGGTCGCGAGCGACTTGGTCATCGCGTCGATCGCGCTCTTGCTCATCGCTGAAGGCACGACGTACGGCCCGCCATTCTTGACCCACGTGACGATGATCGACATCACGCTGCGATAGGGCATGTCGCGAGTCCACAGCCCATCACGCGCCATCGCGACCCAGCGCTTGCCGACCGCTTGCGTCACATAGAAAGTGCCGTGCATCACGATGTTGGCAATCGCATCGAAACCGCGCGACGACAACGCGGCGGTCGGCGAAATGAAGTTGCCGGCCGCGTTGTTGACGAGGCCAGTCAGCGGACCTTCATCGAAGATTTGCCCGACCATCGCATCGACCGCGGCCGCGTCGCGGATGTCGACGCCGAAGGCCTTGACGCTGCCGCCGTGTTCGCGCATCAAAGCCTGCGCGGTTTCTTCGACGACGCTTTGCCGGCGCCCGCAGATGAAGCACGACGCGCCGAGCTGCACGAAGCGCTCGGTCATCGCACGGCCCAGGCCGGTGCCGCCGCCGGTGACGAGAATGCGCTTGCCCTTGAACAGGTCGGGTTGGAACATGGGTGGCCTCCGTGGTCGATGGTGTGGTCGAGCCCCATGATGCCGCGCCGCGGCCCGTCTGCCTATCCGCGCATCGCGATGCGCCTCGATGGCGCGTCGTCAATAGCGCGTCGTCAATAACGCGTCGTCAACTCCGTCAGCCACGCCGGCGAGCGATCGACCAGCCACGTCTCGATCGCCTTGTCGGTGCCCAGGACGATCAACGCGGCAACCACCAGCATCGCCGTGCCGAGCACCATTTTGCCGGTCTTGCCCGCAGCCAGAAAATTGCCTCGCATGCGCATCATCGCGCCGCGCGATATCAGGCCGAGCGCGACCAGGGGAACGCCCGCCCCGAGCCCGAAAATCGCCATCATCAGCGCAATCTGCGGAAGCTGGCTGCCCTGGCTCGCGAGCAGCACCGCCGCGCCGAGCGTCGGTCCCACGCACGGACTCCACACGATGCCGAGCACCAGGCCGATCACGAATTGTCCGCGCAGGTCATCCAGGCGCAGGCGCGACAGAACACCTTGCCCGACGTTGCCGATCCCCGAGGTCGCAAGCGCGAAGCGTTGCTGCAAACCGCTCGACAGCAACACCACGCCGATGAGCGCAAGCGCCACCGCGCCCACGATGCGAAACGCGGTGGGATCAAGCCCGAGGTTCGCCGCGGCCCACGCGACAGCGGTACCGATGACCGCGAACGAAAGCGAGAGTCCCGCAGCGAGCGCAAGCGGCCCGCGCGCATGCGCCTGTGCCGCCGAGGTCAACAGGATCGGGACAAGCGGCAGCACGCACGGCGAGAGGATCGACAGCGCGCCGGCCACGAAGCCGAGCGCGTACGTACCCGCGTTGAAAATCACTGCGAGATCACTGCGAGATCACAGCGCGAAGGTCATGGCGCGAATGTCATGGCACGAACGTCACGGCGCGAACGCCCACCGCGAAGCTCAACTCTTCTGCGCCTTCTTCATCAGCGCATCGATGCTTGCTTCCTTGGTGTCGCCCACCGAGCGGCCTACCTCGCTCTTGCCCTGAAACGCGATGATCGTGCTCTGCATCGCGACGTGATACTTCTTGAGCAAGTCCTTCTGACTGTCGAAGTCGATCGTGAACAGCGTGTAGTCGCGATACGCTGGCTGCTTCATCAGTTCCGACTGGATCGGATCCTGCTGCTTGCAGGTCGGGCACCACGGCGCGCGAACCGACAACACGATCGGCTTGCCTTCGGCGGCGAGCTTGTCGAACGCCGCTTGATCGTAAGGCGTGATGGTGCCGGCCGAGGCCCACGAAGCCAGCGTCGTCAAGGCGAGCGCGGCGAAGATGCGTGCGATGTTCATGAAATTCTCCTGGTGGGCGTCGAAGCGGCGCCATGCTGACAGTCGCGGTGATCCATCTTTTCTTACAGCAATGACGAAAGAGGCAGTTGCATGCCCGCGCAATCAATCGTGTTTGCGCGCGTCTTCGATAACCTTGCCATCATTGGCAAGTTGGCCCGGTGCGACGAACTCGACATCGCCGCGCAACTGGGTCACATCCCGAATCGAAGCGACGATCGAAGCACGACCCGCTTCATCGCCGCCCGAGGCATCGCCCGCGAGTTCGCACATCAAGGTCATGCGATCGTCTCCGATCGCGCCCGACACGACCATGCGCGCGCGCGCAATGGAAGGATGACGCTTGACGATGGCTGCGATCTGCGCGGGATGCACGAACATGCCGCGCACCTTGGTGGTCTGATCGGCGCGACCCATCCAGCCCTTGATGCGCAGATTGGTCCGGCCGCACGGCGACGGTGTGGACGATGACGCGGCGAGTACCGCCGACAGATCGCCAGTTGCAAAGCGCACCAGCGGATAGTCGTGATTGAAATTCGTCACGACGATCTCGCCGACTTCGCCATCGGGCAGCGTCTCGCCCGTGCCAGGCCGCACGATCTCGACGAGCACGTCCTCGTCGACGACGAGGCCGGGATGCAGAACGCCGTCGGTCTGCGTTTCGTAAGCCACGCAGCCGAGGTCGGCCGTGCCATAGACCTGCACGACGCTCGTCATCCCGTGCTCGATCAGCCACGCGCGCAGCGACGGTGGAAGCGGCTCGGCGCTGACCAGCGCGCGCCTGATGCTCGCAATGTCCGCGCCGTTCTCGATCGCCTTCTCGATGATCAGCTTGAGAAACGAAGGCGTCCCCGCATAGAACGCGGGCCTGAGTCCCGCGATCGCCTGCAGTTGCATGTCGGTGTTGCCCACGCCCGCGGGAATCACGGGGCAGCCGATTTTTTTCGCCGCGCCTTCGACCATGAAGGCCGCCGGTGTGAAGTGATACGAGAACGCGTTGTGCACGATCTGTCCGGGGCGCAGGCCCGCAGCCCACAGGGGCCGCGCAAAGCGCCACCAGTCTTCGCCGCGGCCTTCGGGATCGAAAGTCGGGCCGGGCGACATGAAGAGGCGCGAGAGGCCCGAAGTGTCGGTCGCCGCGAGCCCGCCCCACGGCGGCGCGGCCTCCTGCATCACCTTGAGGTCGGACTTGCGCGTGAGCGGCAACGCCGCGAGCGCGGTGCGCGAGTTCACGCTCACTGCATCGACGTTGGCGAACCGTTTCGCAAATCCGCTCGCGCTCTTCGCGCGCGCGATCAACGCGGGCAAGCGTTGCATCAGGTCGGCTTCGCGCGTGTCGCGGTCGCGGCTTTCGCGTGCGTCGAGATGGGCGCCATCCGGCCCGGCGCCCCATGCGGCAATGCTCATCGAGTTCCTTTTGTGTATGCGCCTTGTACGTAGCGACTCTTCGAACGCGTCAATCGTCGACGAGCTTGGTCGCGCGGTGCCTGGCCTCGTCGATGAACTTGCGCTGCTCGGGCGGCGTGTCGACCGGATAGCGATCGAAGCCCATGCCCGAGGCCTTCTTCAAGTCACCGAGGAGCTTGCCGCCGTCGTCGTGAAAATGCACGAACGCCTGGCCCACGAGATAGAAGATCCCGGCCTGCTTCTCGCGCAACTGCGGGATCGTGCGCAGTTGTCGAATCAGCGATTGCAAGCGGGCAAGCGCCTCGGGTCCGGCATGCGCCATCATCGCCTCCTCGTCGTCGTGTGCATGTCGCCTGTCGAATAGCCAAGCCGCGGGCGCCGGCCTGGCGCCTGTCGGCTTGAGTGCCGGGTTATGCCGCAACCTGCTCGTAAGAGAAATGAGGAATGTCCGCCCGTTCGGAAGCGTGCTCAATCGTGATGCTGCAGATGTTCCCTGAGGCATCCAGGTCGATCAAAGTGTCTTCGTCGAGGTCTCGCGTCTCGGCTATAGCGGACTCGCGGAACTCGATCAAGAGCGTGTCGGTATCGGAGAAGTAGCGGATCTTCATAACTGGAATCTGCGATCGAAGAATGCATTGTGGACCGTCTCGCCATCCGGCAACAAAACAATGCGCAGATGGCGGCTATCAGCTTCGGGAACGACAACCCACCGTCGGATTCGTCCATCCGCTTGCACTTGCTCTCGCTCAGGTGCAGCGATGGCGCGTTCGATCCATTCGTCGCGGATGTCAGCGCGATCGGGTCGAGCGCGAGTTGCGACGAAGTAGGCTGTGACCTTCAAGTTGGGGAGCTGGCCAGCGACAAACTCGGACCTATGCGAGCCAGCGCTTGCGACGCCGATAGAACTTGGTGTCGCGAAAGCTCTTTCTCTTCTCGCCCGAGACGCCAAGGTAGAACTCCTTCACGTCCTCGTTGGCCGCGAGCGCCGCCGCAGCGCCGTCCATCACCACCCGACCATTCTCGAGGATGTAGCCGTAGTCGGCGTTAGACAGTGCGATGGTGGTGTTCTGCTCGGCGAGCAGAAAGGACACGTCTTCCTTCTGGTTGAGGTCGCGCACGATCGTGAAGATCTCTTCGACGATCTGCGGCGCGAGACCCATCGACGGTTCGTCGAGCAGGATCATGGTCGGTCGCGCCATCAGCGCGCGGCCGATCGCGGTCATCTGCTGTTCGCCGCCCGAGGTGTAGCCGGCCTGGCTCGTGCGCCGCGTCTTCAGACGCGGAAAGTAAGCGTAGACGCGTTCGAGCTGTTCGGCCAACGCGGCTCTGCCGATCCGTCGTGTATAGGCGCCCGTCAGCAGGTTCTCTTCGACCGTCAGATGCGCGAAGCAGTGGCGCCCTTCCATCACCTGGATCACGCCGCGCTTGACGAGATCGTTGGGCGTGAGCCGATCGACGCGCGTGCCTTCGAACTCGATCGAGCCTTTAGTCACGTTGCCGCGCTCAGCGCGCAAGAGGTTGGAGATCGCCTTCAGGGTCGTAGTCTTGCCTGCGCCGTTGGCGCCGAGCAGCGCGACGATCTTGCCTTTGGGAACCGACAGCGAAACGCCCTTCAACACCAGGATCACATGGTCGTAGATGACCTCGATGTTATTGATCGCCAGAAGCGGCGCGGTAGAGGACGCAGTCGAGGGCGCAGTCGAGGGCGCAGTCGATGAACTCGGTAGGGCTGACATGGTGATCGTTCCGTTGATCCCTCCCCGTTCGCAGGGGAGGGAGCCCGCTCAACTTTCCTTCGAGCAATCGCGCGGCGTGATGCCCTTCTGCTTGCCGTAGTCGATCGCCGATTGCTCCAGCAGCGGCCGCACCAGCGCGCGGTTGCCGTCGATCCAGTCGGACACGATGTTCCACTTGGTGCCGTCCCACTGCTGGATCTTGATCTTGCCCGAGCCTTCGTGGTCGAGGCAGCTGGTCTTCATCGGCGGCATCAGGCCCGACGCATTGAGCTGCTTGAGACGCGCGTCCGAGAGATCGAGATGTTCGAGCGCCCAGCGCACTTCTTCTCCCGACAAGACCTTCTTGCCGTACTTGGCCTGGCCCACGCGCAGGGCTTCGATCGTGATGATGCCGATCACCACGCCGCGGTTGTAGTTGATGCCGCCGATCTTGGAGCGATCCACCATGTTGCCCGTGGGGTTCGCGCCGTAAAGCGTCTTCTCGATGTCGAGGATCAGCGGCGTCTTGCCCGACACGTTCATCGCCGCCGACATGTAGCCCTTGGCCGCATCGCCCGCAGGCACGGTGTCTTCTTCCGACCCGGCCCACCAGCTACCGATGATCCTGTCGCGCGGATAGCCGATCTTCTGCGCAGCCTTCATCGCGGCCTGGTTCATCACGCCGAATCCCCAGAAGATCACGTAGTCGGCCTGGCTCTGCCGGATCTGTTGCCACTGCGCGCCCTGCTCGCTTCCGGGAGGCGCGATCGGAATCACTGTCAATTCGAAACCGTTGACCTTGGCCTCGGCCTGCAAGTACGTGATCGGCTCCTTGCCGTACGCGGAGTCGAGATACAGGTAGGCGATCTTCTTGCCCTTGAGGTTGCCCTTCTCCTTCTGCGAGATGTACTTGACGATCGCGGTCGCCTGCATCGGGTAGGTGGTGATCAGCGGAAACGCCCACGGGAAATAACGGCCGTCGATGGTGTCGGTGCGGCCATAGCCGGTCTGCACCAGCGGCACCTTGTCGGCCGCAGTCTTGTCGAGCAGCGCGTAGGTGATCGGCGTCGAGACCGGATGGATCATCGTGCCCTTGGTCGGACTCTTGGTCTTCAGGCGCTCGTAGCACTCCACGCCGCGCGCGGCCTGGTATTCGGTCTCGCACTCTTCCCACGTGAGCTTGACGCCGCCCACGCCGCCTTCCTTGGCGTTGATGTACGCCATGTAGTCGAGAAAGCCGCCGAAGATGCCGGTGCCCGCGGGACCATAAGGCCCGACGCGAAACGACAGGATGGAAAAGAACTGCTCGTTGGCCTGCGCGGCCGCGGGTGCGGCCGCCGTCAGCGCCGCGATGCCGAGCACACCGGCACACATGGCTTTGAGGCTTCCAACTCTCATGCTTGCGAACATCACTGTCTCCTCGAATGGAATACGGGTCTCATGAAAACTGTCGTGCGCTGCGAATCACCGACGCGCTCAATGCGGGAACGGCCAGATTCTCAGCTTCTCCTTGCCGATCTGCCAGAGTCTTGCCAGGCCGTGCGGCTCGACGATCAAAAAGAAAATAATCAGCGCGCCGAAGATCATGAATTCGATATACGTCAGCGACGCCTTGTTGAAGTTCAGATGCAGCAGTTGGGCCACGTCCGGAATCGCGACCGACAAGAAGATCGGCAGCACGGTGAAGAAGGCCGCGCCGATGAAGCCGCCCATGATCGTTCCCATGCCGCCGACGATGATCATGAACAGGATGCGAAACGACATGTCGAGGCTGAAGGCTTCGGGCTCGACCGTTCCGATATAGCAGAACGCGTAGAGCGCGCCGGCCACGCCGCAGTAGAACGAGCTGATCGCGAACGCCAGCAGCTTGGTCTTCATCAGCGGAATGCCGATCACTTCGGCGGCCACGTCCATGTCGCGCACCGCCATCCATGCGCGGCCGGTGTTCGAGCGCGCCATGTTCTTGGCCGCGAGCGCGAGCACCGCGACCACGCCCAGCACGAACAGGTAGTTGCGCATCGGCGAGTCGATCGCGATGCCGAAGAAGCTCACCGGCTGCGCACTGATCACGCCCGAGGCGCTGTCGTTGGTGAACCAGGGAAACTTCTGCAGCGCCCACACCACGAAGAACTGCGCGGCCAGCGTCGCGACCGCCAGATAGAAGCCCTTGATGCGCACCGACGGCAAACCGAACGCGATGCCGACCAATGCGGCGCACACGCCCGCGAGCAGGAACGACACGATGTGCGGCAACCACGGCACGCGCAACACGAAGTTATAGGCCGCGAAGGCCCCCACCGCCATGAAGGCCGCCGAGCCGAGCGAGAGCTGCCCCGCGTAACCGGTGAGAATGTTCAGGCCGATCGCAGCGAGCGAGAAGATCAGGATCGGAATCAACAGCGCCGTGAACCAGTAGTCCGAGACGAACAGCGGCACGATCACGAACGCGATCGCGAGCAGCGCGAAGAACGCGATGCGGTCCTGCCGGATCGGCAGCAACTGCTGATCGGCGGCATAGGTGGTCTTGAACTGACCGGCTTCGCGATAGAACATGTCGGCCTTCAGCGGCGATGATTGAGCACGGGACCGCGCATGTCACCGTCGCCCCGGCGAAGGCCGGGGTTCAAGATATGCGTGGACAACTTGGGTCCCGGCCTTCGCCGGGAAGACGGCGGCGCGGTTTGCGAAAGTTCGACGTAACCCATGGTTTACACCCGATCGATGTGGCGTTCACCGAACAGACCTTCGGGTCGCACCAGCAGGAACAGCAACGCGAGCACATACGGGAACCAGCTCTCGATTCCGCCGCCGACATAGGGACCGATGAAGACCTCGGCGAGCTTCTCGGTGCTGCCGATGATGAGTCCGCCGACGATTGCGCCCGGCACCGACGTGAAGCCGCCGAGGATCAGCACCGGCAGCGCTTTCAGCACGATCGACACGAGCCCGAGCTGCACGCCGTTGCGCGCGCCCCAGAGCAGACCCGCGACCAGCGCGACGAAGCCCGCCACACCCCACACGATCATCCAGATCACTTGCAGAGGAATGCCGATCGACAGCGCCGCCTGATGGTCGTCGGCCACCGCGCGCAGCGCGCGACCGATCTTGGTCTTTTGAAAGAACAGCGCAAGCCCCGCGACCAGAACGCCGCAGATCGCCGCCGCCGCAAGGTCGAAGGTGGAGATCGAGAAGTTGTAGCGCTCGATGAAGAAAGGCAGCGGCTCGTCGGGGATGCCCAGGCGAATCTCGTGACTCTCGTTGCCCCACAGAAATGGTCCCAGGCCCTCGAGGAAGAAAGACAGGCCGATGGTCGCCATGAACAGCGAGATCGCCGGTTGATTGACCAGCGGGCGCAACACGAAGCGCTCGGTCACGATGCCGAACACGATCATCATCAGCAGCGCGAGGATCAACGCGAAGCCGAACGGCACACCCTTGGCGAGGATGCCGACGAACGACAGCGCGGCGAAATACACCATCGCGCCCTGCGCGAAATTGAACACGCCCGAGGCCTTGTAGATCAGCACGAAGCCGAGCGCCACGAGCGAATACATCACGCCCGCGAGCAAGCCGCCGACCAGGACTTCGAGGAAGAATTGCATCAATGCACCACGCCCAGGTAGGCGTCGATCACGTTCTGGTCGGCTCGCACTTGATCGGGCGTGCCGTCGCCGATCTTCTTGCCGTAGTCGAGCACGACCACGCGGTCCGAGATGTCCATCACCACGCTCATGTCGTGTTCGATCAACACGATGGTGGTGCCGAACTGGTCGTTCACGTCGAGGATGAAGCGACACATGTCCTGCTTTTCTTCGACGTTCATGCCGGCCATCGGCTCGTCGAGCAGCAACAGCCTGGGCTCGGCCGCCAGCGCGCGCGCGAGCTCGACGCGCTTTTGCAGGCCGTACGGCAGGCGCCCGACCGACGTCTTGCGGATGTGCTGGATCTCAAGGAAGTCGATCACTTCCTCGACGCGCCGGCGGTTCGCCAGCTCGGTCTTGCGCGAAGGTCCGAGGTTGATCGCGTCGAGCACGAAGTTGCCGTGCATCAGCGTATTGCGGCCGGTCATGATGTTGTCGAGCACGCTCATGCCCTTGAAGAGCGCGATGTTCTGGAAGGTGCGCGCGATGCCTTCGCGCGCGGCGCGATGCGGCTTGATGTTCTTGCGCTCTTCGCCGTGAAATCGAATGCGCCCCTGTTGCGGGTGATAGACGCCGTTGATGACGTTGAGCATCGAACTCTTGCCCGCGCCGTTGGGTCCGATGATGGCGCGGATCTCGTGCTCGCGAACGTCGAACGAAATGTCGGTCAATGCCTTCACGCCGCCGAACGACAGCGAGATCGATTCGAGCTCGAGGATCACCTCGCCGATGCGGCGCTCGCCATTCACGACGGCGCTCCCGCGCGATCGAAACGATCAAGCCGCATGAGCCATCGCCTCATAGGTCTTGACGTCCTGAATCTTCAGGTCCGCCTCGACGCGCCCGCGGCGACCGTCTTCGAACTTGACGTCGGTCGCGATGAACTGCGAGGACTTGCCTGAATAAAGAGCCGCGATGAGGACCGCATATTTCTCGGCGATGAAGGCGCGCCTGACCTTGCGCGTGCGCGTCAACTCGTCGTCGTCGGGATCGAGTTCCTTGTGGAGGATCAGGAAGCGCCGCACCTGCGAGCCGGCAAGCACGGCATCTTTCGACAGCGCGAGGTTGGCTTCTTCTATGCAGTCCGCGATCAACCGATAGACCTCCGGCTTGCCCGCCAGATCGGCATACCCCGCGTAAGCCAGGCTGCGCCGCTCGGCCCAGTTGCCGACCGCGGCCACGTCGATGTTGATGAACGCGCAGCACATCTCGCGGTCATGGCCGAACGCAACGGCTTCCTTGATGTACGGGAAGAACTTGAGCTTGTTCTCGACGTACTGCGGCGCGAACAGGGCACCGCCGGCAAGCTTGCCCACGTCTTTCGCGCGATCGATGATCTTCAGCTCGCCCTGGTCATCGAGGAAGCCCGCGTCGCCGGTCATGAACCAGCCGTCGCTGGTGACCGACTCGGCGGTCGCGTCGGGGCGCTTGTAATACTCCTTCAACATCCCGGGCGACTTGACTTGCACTTCGCCGTTGTCGGCGATCCGCAGTTGCACGCCCGGCAGAAGCTTGCCCACCGTGTCGAGCTTGACGTGTCCGGTCTGCTGCTTGCAGACGTACACGCAGGTCTCGGTCTGGCCATAGAGCTGCTTCAGGTTGATGCCGATCGATCGATAGAAATCGAAGAGGTCGGGCCCGATCGCGGCGCCGCCGGTGTACGCCACACGCAGGCGGCTCATGCCGAGCACGTTGCGCAGCGGCCCGTAGACGATGAGGTTGCCGAGCGCGTAGAGCACGCGATCGACAAGGCCGACCGGCTTGTGGTCCATCACGGCCGCGCCGCAGCGCCTGGCCACTTTCATGAAGGTGCGAAACAATCCGCGCTTGATGCGGCTCGCGTCTTCCATGCGGATCATGACCTGCGTGAGCAGGTTTTCGAACACGCGGGGCGGCGCGAAGTAGTAGGTCGGTCCGATCTCGCGCAGATCGGTCATCACCGTGTCGCCCGACTCCGGACAGTTCACGCAATATCCCGCGGTCATCGCTTCGGCATACGAGAACAGGTGGTCGCCCGCCCATGCCATCGGCAGGTAGCTCAGCACTTCGTCATGATCGGTGAATCCGTCGAAGGCAACCGCCCCGCGCGCGGCGGCGATGAAGGCGCGGTGCGTCTGACACACGCCCTTGGGCTTGCCGGTGGTCCCCGAGGTGTAGAGCATCACGGCAACGTCATCGGGATCGGCGGCGTCGACCTGCCGCACGAAGAACGAAGGATCGCGCGCCAGCAGTTCACGGCCGATGCGCTGGACCTCGTCGAGAGATCTCAATTGAGGCGCCGCGTAATGGCGCAGTCCGCGCGCATCGTCGTACACGATGTATTGCAGATGCGGCAGCGACGGCAGCATTTCGAGCAGCTTGTCGACCTGCTCCTGGTCTTCGGCGATCGCTATGCGCACTTCGGCATCCTCGAGCACGTACTGCATCTCGCTCGTGATCGCGTCCTGGTAGAGAGGGACCGGGATCGCGCGAAGCGATTGCGCCGCCGTCATCGACCAGTAGAGGCGCGGCCGGTTGTCGCCGACGATGGCCAGATGGTCGCCCTGCGAAAGGCCGAGCGTCGACAGGCCGGCCGACAGCGCCTCGACTTCCGTCAGAACTTGCGACCAGGTCCACGTCTGCCAGATGCCGAGGTATTTTTCGCGGATGGCCGCGCGCGATCCGCGGACTTCGGCGTGACCGCGCAAAAGACGCGGGAAGGTCGCGTTGTCGTCGACTTGCGTGCGACGGTCTCGCTCGACCTCAGTCATGCCTCGCTCCTTTCAGGGGAAGTCTGGAATCCCGTGTCGGCGCGAGGGTTCGCGCCCCTGTCGTGCCGCGAGCGGCTTCGAGGCTTTGCAGACGAATGCGGGCGTGGCCCTCCATGCGGCAATCCACCGACGCGCGAGTGTCGCATCCGCCGCCGCAAAACGCGTTAGAGAATAACCCTGCCGCGTGCGAGATCAGGCGTTCACTGCGGCCTGCCCGAAAGGACGCAGATCGCCGCACGCAAGCAGGTCCGTGAGAGAGTGCGGGTCGAACGAGCGCGTCAACGCACTGTCGGCGCCGATGAAAAGATAGAACGACCTGAGCGGGCTGATCCACGACAACCGGACCTTGACGAAGCCGCGCGAGGGCTCGCGCAACTCGAACCACTCGCCCTTGCGCAAATCCGCGATCACCGGCGCAGGGGTGGTGGGCGCAGCACGCGAGTTGCGCCCGGCCATCGACAGCATTGAGGGTGTGTCGTCGCCGGCCGCTCGCAAGCCCGGAAGGTCGGCTGCGGCCACCGCATCAGCGGCGGCGGTGCGCGGCGCCTCTGGACCGAAGCTGCCCTCGCGCAGGCGCCGCGCGAAATCGTCGATGTCCAGCGCTTCGGGCACGTTGCGCGCGTCGTTATTTTCGGCGAGGCGGAAAGGACGGTTGTAGTCCCCCGACCCATGCGACTTCCTGACGGCGACGTACAGCATGCGCGCCCATTCGGCGAAGAAGCGGTTCTGCTCCGCCTCGGGGTAATCGATCAGGCGCATGCCGTCGCGCAGCGCTTCGATCATCGTCGGCAACAGGCCCGCGAGCCGCGCGCGTTCACCCGAGGTCGTCTTGGGCGCGGCGCTCCATGCGAGGTCCACGCACAAGCGCTTGGCGCGCGCCAGGGTTGCATCGCGTCCGCCGCCGCGCTCATTCGCGGGACTCGCCCAGACGATCTCGCCGAGTACGCGGCTCCATACATCGAGAAGAAAAAAGCGGATGGCGCGATCGACTTCGAGGCCGGCAAGCAATTGGCTAATCTGGATCGTCGCCTTGATCACGAGCACATCGCGGTCTTCCTGATCGGGAGCGAGCGCGGGTGCGGGGGTTGCGGTGGCTGCGATCTCGACCAGCCTACGCTCGAATTTCTCGAGCAGACGCGCGTGCTCGCCCGCGTCTTCCGATGATCCGCGAATCACCGCGTGCACCACGCGTTCGAGTTCGCCGCGCCAGGCGCGACCCTGGTCGCTGTCGTGCTTCCAATCGGCCGCGCTTGCGGCCAGGCGATCGAGCAATCTGCGCGTCGGATGGGTTCGCGACGCGAAGAATGATTCGTCGGCGAGCGCCATGCGCAACACCGGCAGTTGCAGGCGCGCAAGCGTGTTGCGTATCCCGGTTGGCAGACGATCGTCGGCGAGCACGTGATCGAAAAGCGTGGCGACGATGTCGAGCTTCGTGCGATCCGCCGCGTCGGTGTATGCGGTGAGCCGGTCGCGGCAGGTGCGGATCACGTCGGGGACGATCAACATCGTCTCGCGCCTGTGCGGTCGACCCCGCTCGTTTCCAGGGAGCGCACTCGATTCCTCGAAGGCGTCGGCCGCCGGCTCGAAAATATCCAGCGGCAGATCGATCGCGGCCTGACGACATGCGAGGTCGGCCGCGACCGCATGCGTCTCGGCCAGCTCCGCAATCGCCCGCAGCAGGGCGCGGCGACGCACTTCGCTCGCGCGCGTCACGGCATCGGGCGAGCCGTCGGTATCGGGATGGATCGACGACGCATGCCGGAACGCGTCGCGTACTCGCGGCCGCTCGGGCGCCCCGAGGACATCGGTCACGAGCGGAGTCAACGCGTCGACGAGGCCGAGCGTGCGCGTGGCGGGTCGCGCGGGTGCGTTCGAATGCGCGCTCGCATGCGCGTTCGAATCCGCATCCTTCGCGTCTTCGGGCTCGAAGAAAATACTGTCGAGCACGAGATCGAACTCGCGCTCGGGCCATGCGATGTCTTGCATCGGCTGCGAAGAAGGGGAGTTAGAAAAAGGGGCGGGCATGCGTCGAAAACGAATGCGTGCCGTTGCGCGATGAAACGATGAAGCGACCGTGGCGGCAACGGCCTACGAAAGCTTGATCGGCAGGCCGCGCGAAAAGCTGAGGCCGGTCGCAGAAAAAATTTCACCGCCGCATCGCTCGCCTTGCGAGGACCAGCCCGGAGCGGGACGCAGCGCTTGTTCGTCCCGGTCAGATGGCGCGCTTTTCTCGCGTCAAGAGAATCACGCTGCCCACGATCACCGCCGTCGCGATGCCTTCGCGAAGACTGAGCGCCTCGCCGCCCAGAAACACTCCGAGCAGCACCGCGATCATCGGGTTCACATACGCGTAGCTGATCGCGATCGTCGAAGACACCTGCGACAGCAGATACATGTAGGCCGAGAACGCCGCGATCGATCCGGCGAAGATCAGATAGACCAGCGCGATCGCCGCCGCCGGCGTGGGCGGCCACGACGCCGCGAGCGTCGGTGCTTCGCCGCGCAGCAATCCGACCGCGAGCAACACCACCCCGCCGGTGAGCATCTCGGTCGCAAAGCCCATCGCGCCGGGCGCGAGCTTGAGTTTCCTCTGGCTGAGCACCGACCCTAGCGTCCAGCTCGTCACCGCGAGGGCCAGCGCGATCAAACCGATCGGATGATTCGACAATTGCGCGCCGCTGGCCAACAACACGACGCCGCAAAATCCAAGCGCGATGCCGGCCCATTGCACGCGTTGCGGCCAGATGCCGAACGCGCCCGACCAAAGGGCTGCCAGCAACGGGCCGGCTCCGACGAAGATCGCGGCCAGGCTCGAAGAAACGTATTGCTCGGCGAACACCACGCCGCCGTTTGCAACGGCCAGCAGCATCACTCCCACGACCGCGCCATCGCGCCACTGACGCCCGGTCGGAAAGGGCTTGCTGCGCAACAGGAGAAATGCGAACAGCAGCGAGCCGGCGACCAGAAAGCGAATGCCGCCTTGCAGGAACGGCGGAAAGGAAGCGAGCGTGACGCGAATCGCGAAGTAGGTCGAGCCCCAGACCACATACACGGTCGCGAGCGCGAGCAGGACCTTGCCGCTCAGATTGGTGAACATGCGCTGGACAGGCGATCAGCCCTGAGCATGCGATCAGCCGCGCCCGACGTAAGGCATCTCCGTTGCCATCACCGTCATGAAGAGCACGTTCGCCGACAGCGGCAAGCCGGCCATGTGCAGCACCGCGTCGGCGACGTGACGCACGTCCATCACCGGTTCGACCGCGATCGTGCCGTTCGCCTGAAGGATGCCGGTCCGCATGCGTCGGGTCATGTCGGTCGCGGCATTGCCGATGTCGATCTGGCCGACCGCGATGTCGAAGCCGCGCCCGTCGAGCGCGGCCGACTTGGTGAGACCCGTCACCGCGTGCTTGGTCGACGTATAGGGCGCCGAAAGCGGACGCGGCGCATCGGCCGAGATCGAGCCGTTGTTGATGATGCGACCGCCCCGCGGCGTCTGCGCCTTCATGATGCGAAACGCCTGCTGCATGCAGAGGAAGACGCCGGTGAAGTTGGCATCGACGACAGTTTTCCACTGCTCGAACGTGAGCTCTTCGAGCGGCACGGCGGGTGCGCCTGTGCCGGCGTTGTTGAACAACAGATCGAGGCGCCCGAAGCGTGCGAGCACCGCGTCGAAGAAAGCGCGGACCGAGGCGGGATCGCTCACGTCGCAGCGGTGTGCAAGAGCGCGCGCCTGCCCATCGGTGCTTGCCAGCGCGCGCGTCGCTTCGAGCTTGTCGATGTTGCGGCCCGCGAGCGCGACGCTGTAGCCGGCTTCGAGCAGCGCAAGGGCGACCGCGCGACCGATGCCGCTGCCCGCGCCGGTGACGACGGCAATGCGCGGCGCGCTCATGTCAGTCGGGCAACCAGTAGATTTCGATCGAATAACCGTCCGGATCGGCGCAGCGAAACGATGTGATCGCAGGTTCGTTCTTCATCGCACGCGTGATCGGCACGCCGCCTGCGGACAGCTCCGCGTGCTTCGCGCGAACCGCATCGGGCGAGTCCATACGCATGCCGAAGTGGAACCACGGCGGCGGCGGATCCGGCTCGCGATCGTCCATCAACGCGAGCAGGAAATCGCGCTCACCCTTCATGAACGTGATGGTTTCGCCCTGCTTCTTGATCGCAAGCCCGAACCACGTGCGATAGAACGCTTCGGACTGCGCGCGGTCTCTGGTATTCAGATGCAGATGCGTAATGTCCATGAGGTGCCGAAGGTGAGTCGTCGCGAAGCAAACGAGGATGATAGCCAACTCGGCGATTCGATGTGGGCCGGTCGGATCGACGATACCCCTGGCGCCATCACCGACCTGAAAGGAGTTGCGTGGGAACCGATCCACTACCGCTGGACGCGCGCGTGACCGAGGCGCTGGCGGAAATCTCGACCGCAACGATCACGACCGTGCTGTTGAAGAAGGGACTGCGCAATGTGTGGATACGCGGCGCCGCGCCGCTCCGACATCACCAACCTCGATGCGTCGGCCGCGCGTTCACGCTGCGCTTCGTGCCTGCGCGCGAAGATCTGGCGACGCCCGCGTCGTGGGCTTCGCCGATCTCCACGCGCGCGGCGATCGAAGCGATGCCCGCCGGCTGCATCGCGGTGGTCGATGCGATGGGCGTGACCGATGCCGGCATCTTCGGCGACATCTTGTGTGCGCGCATGGGTGTACGCGGTGTCGCGGCGCTGGTCAGCGACGGCGTGGTGCGCGACATCGACGGCGTACTCGCCACCGGCCTGCCGGTGTGGTGTCGCGGAACCGCGGCGCCCGCGTCGGTCGCAGGGCTCACCTTCGTCGGATGGCAGGAGCCGATCGCATGCGGCGGCGTCGCGGTATTGCCCAACGATGTACTCGTGGCCGATGCGGATGGCGTGGTAGTGATTCCACTAGCGTTGATCGATGACGTGATTGCCGCTGCGATCGAACAGGAGCGCCTCAAAGGCTGGATCATGCGCGAGGTCGATCGCGGCGTCGCATTGCCCGGCCTCTATCCGCCCGATGAAGCGACGCGGCAGCGCTATGAAACATGGGTGCGCGAGCATGGGGCCGGGGCAGCCCGATCAACCGAAACGATAGCCGGCCTCGACGGGTTGCTCGCGGGCCGTACCGACAAGGTCGCGACTATTGAAGAAATCAACGAGGCGACAGCACATGGCTGGGCTGGCAAGAAATGAAGGCCGTGCGCATCTTATGAGTCTCCCATGCGTCTGACCTCGAATGCGAAAGGCGTCTATCCGATCGCGCCCACGCCTTTCTTCGGCGACGGTGCGATCGACACGGCATCGATCGATCGCCTGACCGACTTCTATCTGGCCTGCGGATCGACCGGCATCACGGTGCTCGGACAACTCGGCGAAGCGTCCAAGCTCGAACACGCCGAAGCGATCGCCGTCGCGCGCCAGATCGTTCATCGTGCGAGCGCATTGCCGGTGATCGTCGGCGTCTCCGCGTCGGGTTTCGCCGCGATGCGCGCGCTCACGCGCGACGTGCTGGACGCGGGCGCCGCGGGCGTGATGATCGCGCCGCCCAATACGCTGCGTACCGACGACCAGATCGTCGGCTATTACCGGCAAGCGGTCGAGGCGATCGGCAGCGACGTGCCGTTCGTGATCCAGGACTATCCGTTGACCTTCTCGGTGCAGATGACGGCAGCGGTGATTCGTCGCATCGTGATCGAGAACACGAGCTGCGTGATGTTGAAGCACGAGGACTGGCCGGGTCTCGAGAAGATCACGACCCTGCGCGGCTTCGAGCGCGAGGGCCGGGGTGGCCCACTCATGCGGCGCATCGCGATCCTCACGGGCAACAACGGCCTGTTCCTCGACTACGAGATGGAACGCGGCGCCGATGGCGCGAACACGGGGTACTGCTTTCCCGACATGCTGTGCGACGTGGTGCGCCTGTCTGCCGAAGGCAAACGCGAACAAGCGCACGACCTGTTCGATGCGCATCTGCCGCTGCTGCGCTACGAGCAGCAGCCGGGTATCGGGCTCGCCGTGCGCAAATACGTGCTGATGCGGCGAGGCATTCTTACATCGGACGCGCAAAGGAAACCTGCGTCGGCGATGTCGTCGATCGCGCGTGATGAAGTCGAGCATCTGTTGAAGCGGCTTGCGCGGCACGACCCGCGCGCCGCGTTGCCCTGATGCGCGCCGTCGTCCCTGCGGCCTTTGGTCCCGCGAAAGCGGGGAAGGGACCCAGCGGCGTGCGTCGAAAGACGCTGGGTTCCCGCCTGCGCGGGAACGACGGAGGTCTTGCTCAATACGCCGGCGCGCCCGACTTCACGAGCCGCGCGGATGCCGTGGTCGCCAGCACCGAGAGTGCGATGCAGCCCCAGATCACCGGCGCGTAACTGCCGCTGCGATCAAACACCGCTCCGGCGACGAAGGGGCCGAGCAGGTTGCCCAGAGCCGCGCCGGTGTAGAGCGTGCCGACGATGCTCGCAACCGCGCGTGCGCCGAACAAGTCCATGCAGATCGCCGGCATCAGCGAGACGATGCCGCCGTAGCTCAGGCCGAACCAGACCGCGAAGATCGCCAGCGCGACATAACCGCCGGCCGCGCCCCACAGCAGATACGACGCGGCCATCGAAGCCTGCATCAGGGTCAGCGTCAGGATGCGGCCGAGACGATCGGCGAGCGCGCCGATCGCAAAGCGACCGACCAGGCTGCCGATGCCGATCAGGCCCACGAGGCCGACTGCGCGCGAGTCGCCCGGGGTGTCTCCGATACCCAGATCGCGCGCCGCCGCCGACACGTGCGCGAACGGCGTGAACATCGCCGGGGCCGCCATCAGGACGTATGCATAGAACCACCAGAAGCGCCGGTCCCTGAGTGCTTCTGTGAGGCTCGCACCGGCGCGCGTTCCTGCGGCCGCACTGTTCGCGACCGGCGCCCGCTTGAGCACGAACGTGGCGCCGAGGCCGATGACGAGCACACCCACCGCGATGGCGCGCAGCGCGCCGCGCCATTCCAGCGCGAGAATCGCGCTCGCCGCGATCAACGGAATCGCGATCGTGCCGGCGCCGATTCCCGCGCTCGCGATACCCGCCGCCAGCCCGCGTCTGCGCGAGAACCACGGCTGCACGCTGGCGATCGCCGGCGTGTAGACGAGCGCGACGCCGATGCCGATGCCCACGCCATAGGCGAGGTAGACCGTCGCCATCGAATGCGCGTAACTCGTCGCGAACAATCCGCCGGCAATGAACAGCATGCCGCCCGAGCAAACGATGCGCGGACCGTAACGGTCGGCGAGCATCCCGGCGCCCGCGCCGAGCACGAAATAGATGAGGCCGGAAAGCCCGAAGGCGAGCGCGACATCGGCGCGCCGCGCGGCAAACTCATGGACGAAGGAATCGAAGAATGCGGCGAACGAATACGAAACGCCGAAGATCACCGCGAGGCTGAAGAACGCGCCCCACACCACCACCCATCCATAGCGGGGTTCGTCCATGGGCGGCGAGTCCGGCAGGGGAGCGGTACTTGCCGCGTCGCGCATTACGCGCGCGCGCGTTCGAACATCGACACGATGCGGCCATCGTCGGGCTTCGCACGACCTTCGAGCAAGTCGCGATAGATCTGTTCGACCGCGGCCGGCCCTGCGCCCTGCGTGACGTTCATCCACGGCTTCACGGGATCGACGACGCGCGCGGTGAACGCTTGCCATGCATCCGCGAAGCGCCGCTGAAAGCCTTCGGCGCCCCACTCGGCGCTGCGCTTCTTGATCTGCGCCGGCGCGAAAAAGAAGGTCGGCCTGGCACCGGGCAGCGGTTCGCTGTCGCCGCTCTCGCTTGCGCGCTCGGCGTCCCAGTGCGACGAGCCGACCGCGCAGCTATAACGCATCGCGTCGCGAAAGTGGCGATGCAGCTTCGCGCGCAACACGCGATCGCCTGCGAAGTCCACGTACACGACCGGAAGGTTCGCGGCCAACGAGGCGATCGCATCGTAAGTCACCACGCGGTCATAGCAACCGAGACCTTCGACGAAGCGCACGTTGCCCGGCGACGTGAGCGCGATCACTTCGGGACCTTCGGGCCGCCGCAACGACAGTTGCCACGCGAGGCCGTACGCGGTCTTGCTCGATGCACTCGAAAGCATCACCGCACGCGCGCCGAAGAAGTCGTTGTCGCCGAGAAAATCGTCGATCACGAACGACGTGACGAAGAGCGGCCGCAGCAGCATCTGCAGGTCTTCGCGCCTGGCGTCGTAGAGCGCGTCGGCGCTGTTGCGCGTGTACTGGTTGTAGAGCGCATGCAGCTTCTCGCGATGAAGGCTGCCATCGGTGAAGCCGCTGTCCTTCACGCGCTGCGGCTGCATCACGACG
This sequence comes from Burkholderiales bacterium, assembly GCA_038225855.1. Lineage (GTDB taxonomy): Bacteria > Pseudomonadota > Gammaproteobacteria > Burkholderiales > Burkholderiaceae_D > CAHJXF01. The sequence continues at coordinate 24,168 of JBBRQU010000008.1, forward strand.
TGCGTGGACATCGGGAAGTAGCCATAGAAGCGTTCGCCGAGCGCGACGCCTGCGCACTTCGACGCGAGCACCGTGCCGAAACCCCATACCGGAACGCGGCCCCAGCCGTCTTCGTTCGAGGGAAAGAAATCCCAGTACGACATCGCATCGCCGAAGGCCGCGTAGGTGACGTTGTTGGCGGTCATCGCGAAGCGATCGACCTGCATCAGCACCGCGCCGTCGGCGAGCGTCGAGGCGAGAGGCAGGGAGTGAACGCGCGTCACGTGAAGATCGTCGCGACGCACGAGGAAATCGATCGAGTGGTTCGGACTGGATGCGATCATGGTCGGAGTGTGGCAGGGTCATCTGCCGATACGAAGTCGTCGTGAACCGAGGATTGTGGATGATGATGAAGACCGTTGCACTACCCACAGGAGAAGCCGTGCCTGCCTTGGGGCTGGGCACGTGGATGATGGGCGAATCCGCCGGCGCGCGCCCGAAAGAAATCGCCGCGATCCGCCATGCGATCGATTGCGGTTATCGCCTCTTCGACACGGCCGAGATGTACGGCGAAGGCGGAGCCGAGACGATACTCGGCAAGGCGCTCGCCGATGCGATGCGATCGAACGCCGTCAAGCGCGAAGACCTCATCGTCGTCAGCAAGGTCTATCCGCATCACGCCGACACCGAGGGCGTGATCGCCGCGTGCGAGGCCAGCCGCAAGCGTCTGGGCCTCGACACCATCGACGTCTATCTGCTGCACTGGCGCGGTTCGGTGTCACTTGCCGAAACCGTCGATGCCTTCGAGACGATCAAGGTGAACGGTGCGATCCGGCACTGGGGCGTGAGCAACTTCGATGTCGATGACTTGCGCGAACTCGAAGCGCTCGACACTGCGCGTACCTTGTCTCGCCGCCGAGCCGCCTGCGTGATCAACCAGATCTATTACGCACTCGATGAGCGCGGCGCCGAGTTCAGTCTCCTGGCTTATCAACGCAGCTTGCGCATGCCGATGATGGCCTACTGCCCGCTAGGGCGCGGCGCGCTGGCGAAGAACAGGACGCTGATGCGACTCGGTGAGGCGCGTGGCGTCACAGCCGCGCAGATCGCGCTCGCTTGGGTGATGCAGCATCCCGACGTGATCGCGATCCCGAAGGCGGTCGATCACCGACATCTGGCGGAGAACATCGCTGCGGCCGACATGGTGTTGAGCCAGGCCGAACTCACGCAGATCGATGCCGCGTTCGAACCGCCATCGAAGAAGCAAACGCTTGCGATGGTGTGACGGCTCATTGCGAACCGCATTGCTGGCGTCATCACTCCACTACCGAACTGTCCCATGACATCGACCGACATCGTCACACCGATCAGCGCCACGATCGTCGAGATCACGGTCGCGAAGGGCGCCGCGATTCGCGAACGGCAAGTGGTCGTCATCGTCGAGGCGATGAAGATGGAGCACGAAATCCGCTGCGATCGCGATGGCGTCGTCGACGAGGTCTGCGTGGTGGCGGGCGATGTGGTCGAGGAGGGGGCCGTGTTGCTGCGCGTCGCATCGCACGACGACGCGCAGCCCTCGATAGCCGGTGGTCGCGAACGCGTCGCTGCGCCGGCCATCGAACGAACGAGCACGAACGCAGCGATGCGCGCCGATCTTTCGACGACGCTCGCACGTCATGCATTGACGCAAGACGACGCGCGCCCCGACGCGATCGCGAAACGTCACGCGCTCGGCCTGCGCAGCGCGCGCGAGAACATCGCGCATCTCTGCGACGCGGGCAGCTTGATCGAGTACGGAGCGCTCGCGGTCGCCGCGCAGAGCGCACGTCGCAGCGCCGACGATCTGATGAGGAACACGCCGGCCGATGGCATGGTGACCGGCATAGCCACGATCAATAGCGCTCTGTTCGACGGCACCGGCAAGGGCTGCGGCACGCGCTGCGTGGTGATGGCCTACGACGCGACCGTGCTCGCGGGCACGCAGGGCTTTCGCAATCATCAGAAGACCGACCGCATGCTGGTCATCGCATACCAGCAGCGCTTGCCGGTGGTGCTGTTCGCCGAAGGCGGCGGTGGACGGCCGGGCGACGTGGACATGGCAATCGTCGCGGGCCTGCACGTGCCGACCTTCGCGAGCTATGCACGCCTGTCGGGCCACGTGCCGATCGTGGCAATCGTGGCGGGCCGCTGCTTCGCGGGCAACGCGGCGCTCGCCGGTTGCAGCGATGTCATCATCGCCACGCGCAACAGCAACCTCGGCATGGGCGGACCCGCGATGATCGAAGGCGGCGGGCTCGGACGATTTGCGCCCGAAGAGATCGGATCCGCTGCAGTCCACGCGGCGCAAGGCTCGATCGATGTGCTGGTCGACGACGAAGCCGAAGCCGTCGACGTCGCCAAGCGCTACCTCGCGTTCTTTCAAGGTCGCCTCGCTCGGTGGAGCGTCGGCGACCAATCCGCGCTGCGCGACGCGTTGCCCGAGAATCGCGTGCGCGCCTACGATGTTCGCAAGCTGGTCGACGCGCTGGTCGACGTCGATTCGCTGCTCGAACTTCGTCCGCAATTCGGCGCTGCAATTCTCACCACGCTCGCGCGCATCGAGGGACGAGCCGTCGGCCTGATCGTCAGCAACTCCACGGTGCAGGGCGGCGCGATCGATGCCGACGCCGCCGACAAGGCCGCGCGCTTCATGCAACTGTGCGACACGCATGGACTGCCGCTCGTATCGCTGATCGATACGCCCGGTTTCATGGTCGGACCCGAGATCGAAGCGCGCGCGCAAGTGCGACACGTGAGCCGCATGTTCGTCACCGGCGCGCAGTTGCGCGTGCCGTTCTTCGCCGTGATCCTGCGCAAGGGCTATGGACTCGGCGCCATGGCGATGACGGCCGGCGGATTCCACGCGCCGCTCGCGACGGTCGCATGGCCCACCGGCGAATTCGGCGCGATGGGACTCGAAGGCGCAGTCAAGCTCGGCTATCGGAAGGAACTCGAAGCCGCGTCTGACGACGACGCGCGCGACGCGCTCTACGCGAAACTTGTCGCTGAACATTACGAACGCGGCGGCGCGCTCAACATGGCGGCGACCCTGGAGATCGATGCGGTGATCGATCCGGCCGAGACGCGCGCGTGGCTCGCACTCGGGCTCGCATCGGCGTCGCTGCATAAGCGTGAGCCCCGGCACGATGGCGAGCGCCGGTTTGTCGATCCGTGGTGACGCGATTCATGCGACGCGCTGACGTCTCAATTGGAATTGCAGCATCCGTCGCAAGCGTCGGTAAGCGATAGGCAGCTACCGGCCAGAAGCCGGTACTCGTCGAAGGCGGCTTTAGGGGAGACCCTCTTCGAGCAGATCGGTCCTATGCCGTACCTGGCCTTGCGGCCAAGACCGCTTCCAGTGCTTTCAGGCGAAGGTCTCGAGGGGCGCTGTGTGGGTCGGAACTTGATCAGCTTCCCCCTAGATGTTGTGTTGCCGTTTCGTCATGCCTTGCCTATAGTTAACTCCAAGGATGAATGAGGCATCGTAAGTGAAAGCTCTGGTGCACTTCGTCCGACGGTTGTGACGCTCGCGCTTGGCTGTCGATCGGCTTGGCATGAGTCCCGATGTTTTCTCCGGCGGGAGGCGACCATCGGGTCCACGCCGTGTTCGAGCCATCGAAAGGATCGCCATGGATTTCATCGAGCGCATTTTTGGATTCTCACCGGACGGGTGGGTCCGGCGCCTTCGAGTTCATGCTATTTGTGTTTCCGATCGCTGGCCTTTGCCTCCTCTACCGGCGCAGGTCGCGCTCACGCAAGCGCTGACAGTCCGGTAGGAAAGCCTGCCCGTTCCCACCCGTGAACTTGACCCGTCACGGCCCCTGGGAGCGGATCGTCCACATCAACATCGCGGCGCGCCGTTAGTTCCAACCACACCACGCTCCGACGCCGGACGGCGCCGGCTCAGCCGATCGTCACCTCCAATTTCCGCGGGAGCACATATGGCCCTCATCGAAGACGTCAGTCCCAAGGCCAACTCCGATATCAAAGGACAGTTCGTCGCCGGCCGGATGCTGTCACTGGCCAGCTCAGAGGACGGACAGATCGTGTTCACTGGCTCTTTGTCGAGCGCGTTGTGGAAATCCGAAGACGGCGGCCGCACGTTCGATCAGATTGCGTGGCCGCAACCGCCGGAGGGCCAGTTCGGCATGCCCGGTGCCATCGGCGGGTTTTGCGTGACAGACATCGCCGTGTCACCCGAGTCGGGTCGGTGGCGTCCCGATCGCGCGCCGATCCTCATGGCTGATCTCACCGGCACGGGCCGCGCCGATATCGTCGGCTTCGGCGAAACGGGCGTCTGGACCGCGCTCGGCAACGGCGACGGCACGTTCCAGCCACCGCGCGTTGTCCTGGCCGATTTCGGATTGCAGGCAGGTGGCTGGGAGGTCACGAAACACCCGCGGATGGTCGCGGACGTGACTGGCGACGGGCTCGCGGACATCGTGGGCTTCGGCGACGCCGGTGTGTACATCGCACGCGGCAACGGCGACGGCACGTTCCAAGCGCCGACGCTCGTGCTCAAGGACTTCGGCTACGACCACGGTTGGCGTGTAGACAAGCACCCGCGCGTGCTCGCGGACATCCGCGGACTGGGCCGGCTGGACATCGTCGGTTTCGGCGACGCGGGCGTGTACATCGCGTTTAGCAACGGCGACGGCACCTTTGCTTTTCAACCGGTACCGGTCATTGCCGACTTCGGCCATGACCAGGGCTGGCGCGTCGAGAAACATCCGCGATTCGCGGCCGACGTACGCGGGCTTGGGCGCGCGGACATCGTCGGCTTCGGCGACGCCGGCGTGTACATCGCGTTCAGCAACGGCAATGGCACGTTCAGCTATCAACCGGTGCCCGTCCTCAACGATTTCGGCTACGACCAGGGCTGGCGCGTCGAGAAACATCCGCGCATGCTCGCTGACGTCAGAGGCCTCGGACGCGCGGACATCGTGGGCTTCGGCGAAGCCGGCGTGTACGTCGCGCTAAGCAACGGCAGCGGCGGGTTCGACTTTCAGCCGGTGCCGATCATTCCCGATCTTGGCTACGACCATGGGTGGCGGGTCGACAAGCATCCGCGCCTCCTGGGAGACGTGAGAGGTCTCGGTCGCGCGGACATCATAGGCTTCGGCGACGCCGGGGTGTACGTCGCGTTGAGCAATGGCGATGGCACGTTCAGCTTTCAGCCACAGACGGTCATCGGGGATTTCAGCTACGACCACGGCTGGCGCGTCGATCGGCACGTGCGCGTACTCGCGGATCTGCGCGGCGTCGGCCGCGCGGACATCGTCGGTTTCGGCGACGCGGGAGTGTGGGTCTCGCTCGCAAACCGGGACGGCAGCTATCAGCTGCCGCAATTCGTGCTCGCGAACTTCGGGTTCCAGCTCACGGTATTGGCGATCATGCGAACCGACCGGGAGTCCGATGACAGCGGCATCTGGCGATCGTCAGATGGCGGCAACACCTGGGCGCGCGTGCATCAGTTTCCGAAGTTGTCGACTTCCTCCGGGCAGCCGTTTCTGCCGCCCGCCGGCCAGCTCGTGTGGGCGCCGGGGACCGGCCACCTGGTGTTCGCGGCCGGCACCAGCGCGCTGGCAATCAGCGTCGACAGCGGCGCGACGTTTCAGAACGTGGTGGCCACGGCGCCCGGTCAGTTCGCGCGCATCAACCACGTCTCGGCGGCCGTCACGCCGGCCGGCAGTCTGAAGCCGGCGGTGGTCTACGCGCTGGGCGACAGTCAGATGTTCGTGTCCTTCGACGGCGGCGCCAACTGGAAGATGGATCTCGGACAGATTCCGCCGCGTATCGGCGGCGCCGTCGGTCTCGCCAATCAGCCGGCTGCCAGCGTGATGGTCGTGTCGCCGCGCTCGCTGTTCGAGGTCTTCGTCGCGGGGAATGAGGTCGACAACGCCGACACGCAAAGCCACAGACTGCTCCGCGCGGACTACTCGCAGTTCCCCACCACGCAGGCGTCGACGTGGGAAGACGTCGTGCTGCCGAACATCGGTGACCAATTCAGCGGCAACGTCTTCCTGAAAGCGACGCAGCCGGGACATGGCAACGTGCTTTTCTACAATCCGCAGCGCGCCAGGACATTCGTGGGGCCACTGGATCCACAAGACGCCTCCGATTGGCGCACGCTCGACGACGGCCACGTCTGTCATCAGGACCTGCACGGCGTGTTTCTGTCGGCCGCGTTCCGGGGCACGTTCGAAGACGGCGAGTACAAGGCGAGCGGCATGGTCTGGATGACGAGCGACGGCGGCGTCCACTGGAGCGACGACGGCGGCCGGCGCTTCCAGAATTCAGCCGGCGTGAACTCGCTCTCGTGCGTGAACGTCGCAGGCGTCGCGATCGAGGGTCAAGCCCCGGCGATGTCGATCAACACGGGCGACAACGACGGCTTCTACACAATGGACGGCGGTGCGCACTGGCACTCGCAGGACTACGGCGGCGGCGACGATGACTGTTCGTTCGCGGATCCGCTGCGGCCGCACTCGATGCTGGTCTTCACGCCGCGGTGGAACGAGTTCGTGAACAACGACGGCAGCCGACGAACGGGCGAGACCGTGGCGCTCTATGACACCACCGTCGGCGGAATTCCCGACTCGCCGAAGAACGCGCCGAACCGGCACATGGTGCCTGGGCCGCCATATCTCGTCCCCAACGATCCGCGATCGAGCTCGATCTCCGGCAACATCTGGAACGCAAACAGCGGATTCGGATCGAACGGCTTCCGGCCGATTGTGCTCAATCTCGCGGACGACGACCCGACGGCGCCCGGCGACTACGTATTCATCCGCTTCAACGCGATGACGCCGACGGTGCTGCTGCGCACACAGGCGCTGCGCGACATCGACGACCGCAACGAGTGGCAGACGCCCGGCGCGTGGCGCGTGGACAAGCACCCGCGCGTCCTCGCCGACCTTGCGGGCAAGCGCCGCGCGGATATCGTCGGCTTCGGCGACGCGGGAGTCTGGACGGCGCTCAGCCTCGGGAACGGCCGGTACACGCCGCCGCAGTTCGTGCTCGCCGATCTCGGTTACGAAGCGGGCGGCTGGCGCGTCGAGAAACACGTGCGGCTCGTCGGCGACATCACCGGCGACACACACGCGGACATCGTCGCGTTCGGCGACGCAGGCGTTTACGTCGCACTCGGCAATGGAGACGGGACGTTCGCGTTCACGCCAATGCCCGCGCTTCAGGACTTTGGCTATGACCAGGGTTGGCGCGTGGACAAGCATCCGCGCTTCCTTGCCGACGTCAGGGGCATCGGCCGTTCCGATATCGTCGGCTTCGGCGCCGCCGGCGTGTACATCGCGTTCAGCAGCGGCGACGGCACGTTTACGTTTCAGCCGCAGCCGGTCATCCCGGATTTCGGGTATGACCAGGGCTGGCGCGTGGACAAGCACGTGCGGCTGCTCGCCGATCTCCGAGGGCTCGGCCGCATGGACATCATCGGCTTCGGCGACGCGGGCGTGTTCGTCGCGTTGAGCAATGGCGATGGCACGTTCACCTATCAGCCGGTGCCGGTCCTCAATGACCTCGGCTATGACCAGGGCTGGCGGGTGGACAAGCATGTGCGGCTGGCTGCCGACGTGCGCGGTATTGGGCGCGCGGACCTCGTTGGCTTCGGCGATGCTGGCGTCTACGTTGCGCAGAGCGACGGGAATGGCGGATTCGGCTTCACGCCAGTGCCAGTCGTCGACGACTTCGGCTACGACCAGGGCTGGCGCGTCGACAAGCATCCGCGCCTGCTCGCCGACGTCCGCGGCATCGGCCGCGCGGACCTCGTAGGCTTCGGTGACGCCGGCGTGTACGTCGCGCTCAGCAACGGCAACGGCACCTTCAGCTATCAGCCGATCCCTGTCATCGACGACTTCGGCTATGACGCCGGCGGCTGGCGCGTGGACAAGCACTTGCGATTTGTCGGCGACCTCAGAGGCAACGGCCGCGGCGACGTTATCGGCTTCGGCGACGCGGGCGTCCTCGCCGCGCCGAGCAACGGCGACGGCACGTTTCAAGTGCCCGCGCTCTTCGTCGTGCCGGGTTTCGGGTACGCGGGCAAGGGGCTGGTCCTTCAGGTTGGCCCGCCGCTGCCGACGTTCGATACAGGCGTCGTCCAGGCGTCAGGCGGACACGTCAACACTGTGTTCTTCGTCGGCGGCAACTCGCGAAACAACCTCTGGAAGTGGACTGAGGGCTTTGCGAGCTGGGAGCTCCTGGTTCCGGGAGGCGGCGCCGTACAGGCGCGCCGGTTCTTCGTCAACCCGTACGACCCGAACGTCATCTATATCGTGGACGTGCAGAACGTGAAGCGATCCGACGACGGCGGCGCGACGTGGCAGATCGACGAGAACCTCGAGCAGCAGCTCTCGTGCAACCGCCGCATTCCGATCGGACGCAGCGAGTTCCTCACCGGCCAGAGCGACTTCGCGGACATCGTCCTGACCGACATGAAGTCCGATCCGTTCAACCCGACCCGCCGGCTCGCGGTCGGCGAGGCGGGCGCGTTCTTCACTGACGACGGCGTGACGTGGATTCGGCTGCTCGACACCGCGGCGATGCGCGGGCGGCCGCTCAGCTGCTACTACGATCGCGTCTCGAATCCGGCGGACCCCGCGCTCTACGTGGCGTTCGCAGGCCGGAGCATCGTGAAGATCAGCGGGCTGCCCATCACGATCTTCGTGTAAGCGTCCGCGGGCAGACCTTCGGCTGCGCGAGGTCCTGACGGGCGTTGGCGACCTCGGCCAACCATATTGGCGCACTGTCGTCATACTCTCCGACGCGGAGGTGTGTGGGCGCCGACGTTGCCGACGACACCTTCAAGCGCACGCTCGAGTTCCTGCTGCCGCACCCCTGAACTAGCGCCAAATCGACAAGCTGCTGATCAATGTGAACTCGCCGTCCGTCCTTTCGGCGGCAAGTATGAAAGTCATGCATAGCTCGGGCTCAATCCGTCTATCGAGTGCAATGCGCCGGCCTGCGCCCTTAGGTCCTTAGCTCCTACCAAACGCCGAGCGTCTGCTTTCCGGCGACCCAATCGAAGGATTGAGAACCCGCTCAGGGTCGGAAGCAGAAATTCGAACGAGGCACTACGCACAACATTGCTCACTTCGGTTGCTCGGCTCCGTAGATCTTGACGAGATAGTCCACGATCTCCGGCATGTCGGCGTCGTCGATGGGCGCCTTGAACACCGTCTTCATGCGCTTGACCATCGTGTCCCAATAGGTGCGCGATGCGTTGGGCGGCTGGTACTGCATGTACTCGGCCGAGTGGCATGCGGTGCAGCTGGCTTGGGCCTTCGCATAACCAGGCAGGCTGCTAGTCTTCAACTGCATGCCGTCGGGCGGCAGGTCCATCGATTTTGAACCAGCATTCGTAACCGCAGTCAATCCGAGCGCGGCCACGAAGAGCGTCGTTGCGATGTAATGCGCGATGCCGTTTTTGCGTGTCATGCGTATCTCCCTCAGGCGGCCATGATCTTGACGGACTCGACGACGTTGCGCATGTAGCCCGCGGGCTGCCACAGCGCGTCCATCGGCTGGCTCTGGCCCGATCGATTCCATGCGCGCACCCGCAAGTCGTGGCTGCCTTTCTCGGGCGTGAAGCCGAACGTGAATTCGCGAAACGAATAGCGACCCATGTCGGCTCCGAGCTTGGCTGCGCGCCACGTCTGACCGCCATCGGTGGAGTACGCGACTTCGCGTATGCCCTGGCCGCCATCGAAGGCGATGCCGCGAATCATGCTGGCCTTACCCGCGGGCAAACGGCCGCCGTCCTGCACCGAGGTGATGAACGAGCGCACCGTGAAGCGCGTGATCGGGCGCGTCGCGGCAGGCGTGGTGCCCGGCTCGACGCACGCGCAGTCGTTGTCGGGAACGCGATACGCGGGCTTCATCCAGAAGCCTTCGAAGGTCTGGTCCACGACTTCGATTTCGGAAAGATGCTTGACCCAGTAGGTGCCGTAGTAACCGGGAACGATCAGCTTGACCGGATAGCCGTTCAACATCGGCAGGTCGGCGCCATTCATCTGGTACGCGATCATCACTTCGCCATCCATCGCGTGACCCACGTCGAGCGACTTGACGAAGTCGCCGCCGCCGAAGAGCGCGATGTCGAGCCCGTTGAACGTGACCTGTTTCGCGGTGTTCTTCGGCTCGGCTTGCGCGAGCACTTCCTTCAACGGCACGCCGACCCAGCGCGCGTTGCCCATCGCGCCGTTGCCGAGCTGCCCGCCGGTGACGCGCGGATTGAAGAAGCCGCGGCTGTTGCCCGAGCATTGATTGACGGCGAGATATTCGATCGGCTTGAACTTCGTTTTCAGGTCGCTCATCGAAAGCTCATACGGCTTGCCCGCCGCATTGCCGCCAATCTTGATGACGTGCCTGTCGCCATCGACCGACGCCGGCAGACCCGCGTTGTGATAGCGAACGAAGAAGGCATCGTTGGGCGTGACGATGCCGTCATTGAAAATCTCGAACGGCGTCTCGAGTTGCGGCGGCCGTGTGGTCAACACGATCAGCGGGCGCTTCTCGGGAAAAGCGACGAGCTTGCGTTGGCCGTTGACGAAAGGCAGCTCGGCGGTTGCGCCTTCGGCGAACGCGGCGCGGCCCAACGGGCCGATGCCGGCAGTGACGAGCGCGCCCGCGCCACCGGCGAGCAGCCTGCGGCGCAGGCGGTCGGTGTTGTGCTTCATCGTGACTCCTTCGGTGTGTGTTCGCGCATCACGCGCGCCTGCGCAGCGCTTGACAGGCGTGCATTGTGCTTTATCCGCCATCGTGTGGTGTGGTTTTGCGCAGCTTGATCAGACCCATCGAGGATAGGGATATCGCGCTCGATGGTTTGCCGGCGGACCGGCGGTCGTGAAGAAGGCAGCCGACGCACAGAAGTTCGCGGGGCAACAGCTACGCAAGGCATTCTGGAACTGAAGTCCGAATTCGACGGCGCGCGCGTCGTCGATTTTGTTGGGCGACCCACGTTCCGCAGAGGCGCGAGCGGAACTAGACTTGTGCTTTGCCAACGCGCGCCACGGACCAGGCAAGCGCGCCTGAGCTGACCGACCCATCCATGTCGCGATTGCCGCGCTTCCCCTTCAAGCTCCAGCACTTTCATCCGCGGCTACTCGACAGCCTGCGCGGCTACACGCGCGAGATCTTCTTTCGCGATCTGGGCGCCGGCGTCACGGTTGCGGTCGTCGCGTTGCCTCTGGCGATGGCCTTCGCGATCGCTTCGGGCTTGAAACCCGAGCAAGGCATCTTCACCGCGATCATCGCGGGCGCGCTGATCTCCGCATTGGGTGGATCGAGCGTGCAGGTCGGCGGGCCCGCCGGAGCGTTCATCGTGATCGTGTTCGGCATCGTGCAGCGTTACGGGCTCACCAACCTCTTGATCGCCACGGTGCTGGCCGGCATCCTGCTGGTGGCGATGGGTGCGCTGCGCCTGGGCGGGCTGGTGCGCTACATGCCGGTGACGATCATCATCGGATTCACCAACGGCATCGCGGTGCTGATCGCGCTCTCGCAGGTGCGCGATCTGCTGGGCCTGAAGATCGACAAACTGCCGGCCGACTTCTTCGCGCAGATTCACACGTACGCGACGCACATCGAGACGTTCAATCCCTATGCGTTCGCCCTCGGTACGGTGTGCCTGGCAGGGCTCTTCGTCTGGCCGCGCCTGTTCTCACCGGGCAAATTGCTGCCGGACAAGACGCTCGCGGGAGCCACGCTAAAAACCGCGGCGCGCATGCCGGGACCGATCATCGCGCTGGTCACGCTGACGGTCGCCGCCACGCTGCTGAATCTGCCGGTCGAGACGATCGGTTCGCGCTTCGGCGGCATTCCCGAAGGCTTGCCTTCGCTCGCGCTGCCGCCCTTCAGTTGGGAAAGCGCCAAGCAGCTCTTCATCCCGACCATCACCATCGCCCTGCTCGGAGCGGTCGAGTCGTTGCTGTGCGCGCGCGTCGCCGACAACCTCATTCACGCGCCCCGCCACGATCCCAATCAGGAGTTGATGGCGCAGGGCATCGCGAACATCGTCGTGCCCTTCTTCGGCGGGATGCCGGCCACCGGCACGATCGCCCGCACGGTCACCAACATCCGCGCCGGCGCCCACACTCCGGTCGCGGGCATCGTCCACTCGGTGACGCTGCTGATCATCGTTCTCGTCGCCGCGCCGCTGGCCGAATACGTTCCGCTCGCGGTGCTGGCCGGCATCATGTTGTTCGTCGCCTGGAATATGGGTGAGTGGCACGAGTTTTCGCGTCTGCGCCACTTCAGCGTGCCTTATCGCACGGTGCTGCTGTCGACCTTTTTCTTGACGGTGATTCTCGATCTGACCGTCGCCGTCGAGGTCGGCCTGGTACTCGCGTGCGGATTTTTCATCTATCGCATGAGCATGCTGTTTCGCGTCGAGCCGCACGCGGCGTCGACCGCGCAAGTACGCGTGATCCGCCTGTATGGCGCGCTCTTCTTCGGCGCGGTCTCCAAGATCGAGGCCATCGGCCTTGCGTTGCCGCCCGGCACGCACGCGGTCGTTCTCGAAGCGCACCGTCTGATCTCGATGGACAACTCGGGACTCGATGCACTCGCGCAGTTGAAGCGCACGCTGACTCGGCAAGGCGTCAAGTTGCTGCTCTGCGATTTCACCGAACAGCCGCTCCACATGATCCATCGCTCGGGTTTCGAAGCGACGCTGGGGACCGAAAACATTCTTCCCGATCTGGATGCGGCGCTGGCGATGGCGGATACGGACTACGGGCCGCACAAGTAGCCAATCGGTTACTTCGCGGCCCGGGAGGAACAGCGCGAGCGCTGCCTTCCGCCCGCGTCGTGCCGACGCGTTGAGTGTGGTACCGGGCTTGGAATGCGTTGGGGCAGTGGACATCAACGGATCTCGTGACTGTCGGCAAGTTTTACAACGCGAGTGTCCATCGGTGCCGGGCGCCGCCGTATATCATTGAAACTAAAATCATCCTCGCTCCAGGCACGTTTTGTGCTTTCGATGTGCATGAAATCACCCAGGCTTTTGAGGGTGCAACGTTTTAAGCATAGGGAATGGCGATGAAAACGGCCAACATGATGAGAACAGCACTGAAAACAGCCGCGGGCGCGGCCCTTCTTGGCGTATCCGCCATAGCGGTGTCAGCCCAAGTGGACTTGGCGCCGCCGGCGGCTTTTGTTCCCGTTTTCTCAACAGCCGTTGGCGACAGCCGCAGCGTGGTTCTGCGCGACGACACATCGACCGCAATCAGTTCGTTCGGTATCCGCATGGACCCGCTGATTGCAGCGTTCAGCCTGACCGCCGAAATTTTCGCCTACAACTTCGGTACCGCCGCCCGCGGCGCGTTGCTTTCCACCACGACGCAGGCGTTCACGGATCTCGGGCTCACTTTTTACGACGTGGCCATTTCCCAGAACCTGCTCGCCGGGCAGTTTTATGAGCTCAATCTCAAGCCCTTCGGCTTTAACCAGTTCAACGTGGAGTTCTACAGCTTCAACGGTCCTCCAGGAGGAGCCAATGCTCCCTATGCCGCCGGACCGGTCACGGTATTCGACGGTTGCGGTGACGGGAACGTAGGGGGCTGCGCGAATTTTGTGCTTGCACACTTCCGTTTGAACTCGGGGGCCGCGCAGGTGGTTCCGGAGCCTGATTCGCTGGCCTTGATTTGCCTCGCCGCGCTGGGTCTTGGTCTGAGCAGTCGCAGGAAAGCGCGCCGCGCCTGAGCGGATGGGAGTCTCGCGTCGCAAGCGTTCAGCAGACGCGACAAGAAAACGGCGATCTCATGATCGCCGTTTTTTTCGTGATCAGGAAAGATAACGGAGCAGATACGGCCCCGTGCGGCTCGCCGTGCGGCGTGGGTTCCCCGGAGGACTCGAGGCTCATGTTCGCGTTCCGAACAAATGGCGACGCTCCTCATCGGACAGGGGCTGTGCGGAACGTGCATACGCATCCTTCGCATCGCGATAGGTGCGCACGGAAGCTGGCCGCGCCGCGATGCTTTCGAACCAGCGCTTCAGATGCGGGAAGGCATTCAAGTCCTGTCCATGTCCTTCATGGGACACGATCCACGGATAGCACGCGATGTCGGCGATCGAATATTCATCGACGATGTATTCGCGATGCTCGAGGCGCTTGTTCAAGACGCCGTAGAGCCGCGCCGTCTCGCGCGTGTAGCGATCGATCGCATACGGCATGGGCTCGGGTGCGTGTGCGCGGAAGTGCCCCGCCTGTCCGGCCATCGGCCCCAGGCCGCCGACCTGCCAGAACAACCACTGCATGACTTCCATCCGCTTGCGTGGGTCTGCAGGCAGCAGCATGCCGGCGCGCTCCGCGAGGTACCACATCATCGCGCCGGACTCGAACATCGCGAGCGGCGGACCGCCATCCGCCGGATCGTGATCGATCAACGCGGGCATCTTGTTGTTCGGGGAAATGACTAGGTACTCGGGCTTGTACTGGTCGCCGTTGCCGATATCGACGGGGATGATTCGGTATGGCAGCGCGAGTTCCTCGAGACACAGCGTGAGCTTGTGCCCGTTGGGGGTACCCCAGTAGTAAAGATCGATCATCGGTCACACTCCGCAGGCAAGTCGTTGTCGAAGCCAGAATGACTCGGGCCGCGGCGCCAAGTTCTCGACCTGGGTCCGGCCACGATTTTGGACGATCTTCGACATGACGCCCGAGGGACGCGATCCGGACTGGTATCCGAAGCTTGAGTACGGCCAGTGAGCCCATCTGAAGCCAGATCTCGATCAGCGATTTTCGATACGTGCAATACATCGCCCAGGAAGCGGTGATCGAGTTCGCAGCCTGATGGCATGTGCCTCTGGCATCGGTCGGCGGAGAAGGATCGTGTGCACGACCGCTCCGTCATGGGCGCCGACGCTGCAGGACGAACACGCGCGGTTCAAGTTCTCGCGATCCATGCCGAAACCATAGACTGCGGGCGCAACCGCGTCTGCATGCCACGTCTCGTCTCACAGACCCCATGCTCTCTCCGGCCCGGTTCTTCCATCGATTCGGTTCGCATTCCCGCGTCTTTCTCCCATGACTCTCAGTCTCGTCCATGACAGCGCGTTTCCTCGCGACGTCGATGCGGCCATGGAATCACCCATCGCCCTGCTCAAACACGAGCTCGCAAAGGAGCGCGAGGCGCGGCAAACCGCGGAGGTCGCGGCCGCGAAGTTGCGAAGCGACCTCGAAGAGGTTCGCGGCCATCTGCGCAAGCTGAACTCGCTGCACGAAGATCAGGTAAGCCGGCGCACCGGGGCCATGCGCCGCGCACTCGACGAGGCGCTCTCCGCGAGCAGTGCGAAGAGCGCATTTCTGGCGAACATGAGCCACGAGATTCGCACGCCGCTGACTTCGATCATCGGCTTTGCCGAGCTTCTGCTCGAGCCCGACATCAAAGCCTTCAACGCACCCGAAGCGTTGCAGACCATCATCCGCAACGGACGACATTTACTCGGCGTCATCAACGACATCCTCGATCTCGCCAAGATCGAGATGCGTCAGGTCGACGTCGAGCGTATCGAGGTCCCTGTCCCCCGGCTCTTGCGCGACATCAAGGCGCTTGTCGCCAGCCGCGCGGCCGAACGTTCGCTCGAGCTCAAGGTAGTCGCACATTTTCCCATCCCCGCCGTGCTCCATTCGGATCCCGTACGCCTCAAGCAGATTCTGCTGAATCTGTGCAGCAACGCGATCAAGTTCACGCCCAAGGGAAGCGTGACGCTCGAACTGCACTATTCGGCGCCACATCGACGCATGGTCTTTCGAATCGTCGATACCGGCATCGGCATGAGCCCGCAACAGGTGGCCAAACTCTTTCAGCCATTCGTGCAGGCCGATACGTCGACGACCCGTAAATTCGGCGGAACCGGACTCGGGCTGACGATCTCCCAGCAGCTCGCCGCGCTGATCGGCGGCAGGATCCGTGTCAAGAGCGAGCCGGGGCGCGGCAGTCGCTTCGACCTGCAGCTCGACATTCCCGAGAGTGCGCGCGACGTGCCGATGCTGCTCGCCGACGGCGACCTGATTGCGCACACGCGCGCGGACTTCACCGTCACGCAGATCGTCGTGCCGGACTTGAGCGGGCGCGTGCTGCTCGCCGAAGACGGCGTCGACAACCAGCGATTGCTGAGCGCCTTCCTCAAGCGCGCCGGGGTGAGCGCGACGATCGTCAACAACGGACGCGAAGCGGTCGATGCGGCATTGCGCGAGGACTTCGATCTCATCCTGATGGATGTCCAGATGCCCGAGATGGACGGCGTCTCGGCCACGCGCAAATTGCGCGAAGCGGGTTATGGCGGCCCGATCGTCGCCTTGACCGCCAACGTGATGAAGGCCGACATCCAGCGATGCCGCGACGCGGGTTGCAACGACGTTCTCGCCAAGCCGGTGGATCGCGAGCGCTTCTATGAAGTGCTGATGCAGTTCACGTCCGCGCAAGTCCAGCCGTGGCAACAGTTCGCCGACCCGGCCGACGATCCGGAATATTGCGCCGAGCTCGACGCGCTCGCCGCGGAATTTCGCGCCGGCCTGCCAGCACAAATCGATTCGATTCGCACCTCTCTGGATTCATCGGACTGGACGACCCTGAAATCGCTGATCCACGTTCTCAAGGGGACGGCTGGATCGTATGGCTATCCAAAGCTCACCGAAATGGCCGCAGCGGTCGATGCGCAACTGTTCGCCGGGCACCACGCGCGTACCGCGGAGCTTTGCACAAGCCTGATCGAGCACGCGCGAGGAGCGATTCGCGAGACGGCCTGAGGGCCGTCGGAACTGCGACCCGACGCGCATGCCCCCGCACGTGTCACCTCCTCGCGCGCTTCTTCAAGCGAGGGGAAAGCGCAGGTCCTCGAGACTTCGCAGCCACTCCAGCGCATCGGCCGCCGGCATCGGTTGCGCGACGAGATAACCCTGGACTTGAGCGCACCCGGCTCGCGTCACGTATTCGAGTTCCGCCGCGGTTTCGACCCCTTCGGCGACGACATGCAGTCCGAGCGATGCGCCCAGTTGCGCGCACGCGGCGACGATCGCCTGCTTGCCGCTGTCCCGATCGACACCGGTGACGAACGCTCTCTCGATCTTGAGTTCGGAAAACGGGATGCGCGAGAGCTGAAAGAGACTCGAATACGCGGTCCCGAAGTCGTCGATGGCGATATTGAATCCGAGCATGCGGATGCGCCCGGTGTTCTCGATCACCGATGCGAGATCGGCCATGGCGTCGGTCTCGGTGATCTCGATCGTGATCCAGCTCGGATCCCGTTGAACGCTCTCGACCGCGTCGGATAGAGCCTGGCAGAACGTCAGGCTGGAGAGCGCCTGCATAGCCACGTTGATCGATGCGCTGACCGCCATGCCTTCGTCGAGGCAGCGCGCCACGAAGTCCATGGTCTGCCGCGCGATGCACAGCGTTGCGCGATCGAGCAGACCATGCACGCCTAGCGCGGCCACCATGCGATCCGGGCCGATCAACTTGCCTTGCTCATCGCGCGCGCGCATCAACGCTTCGAATCCCACGACCTCGCGCGTGGCAATGCGCAGCTTGGGCTGGAGCCAGGCCACGAGGGCTCCGCGATCGAGCAACGACGTCAATTCGTCGCGCGACAACGCGGGCGCCGAGGCGGGTACCGTTGCGATCCGCGGAGCTATCCTTATGCGGAACTCGAACTTCGCCAGGTCGCGACGAAGCGCTTCCGGGTCGATCGGTTGTTCGGCAATTCCCGCGAGCACAAGCCCGCAAGCGTCCGCGAGTGCGACCGCGGTCTTGATAACCGCGCGCTGCTGATGGCTGACGACGAAGATGGCCGGCTGCGTGCTGTGTCGTGCGAGCTTGCGGATCAGATGAAATCCATCGCCATCGGAAAAACGAAGCCCGGTGACGATCAGGTCCGGAAGCGGCTCGTCGCGCGCGAACAGGGCGTCGACTCCGGCAATGCCGTGCGCGACGTGGAGGACCATCCAGCCTGAGTCCGACAGGATCGCCGCGATGGCGCTTGCCTCGTGTCGACCGTCGATGACGATCCATGCGGTGCGCATCGGGTCGGACACCTCCTCTGCGACGTCGAGGGTCGCAGGGTCGGCCAGGACAGCGCTCATCCCGTTGCGCTTTCGAACGCGCCTGCGGCAACCTCGTCGCAGATTCTTTTGACGTCTGCAAACGAGATGGGTTTGATCAACAAGCCGTTGAAGCCCGCACCCAGGATGCGTGTCTTTTCTTCCGGCATGCTGTGAGCGGTGTACGCGATCACCGGCAGCGCCCACAGGCCCAGGTCGTCACGAATCGACCGGCACACCTGCTCGCCGCTCACGTTGGGCATCCGCAGATCGAGCAGGACCAGATCGAAGCTCCGATCCTTGAGGGCGCCGAGGGCAAGCGCGCCGTTGTCGACCGCGTGGGTTTCCCATCCAAGCTTCTTCAGGAACAGCGCCACCAATCGGCTGTTGAGCTGGTTGTCGTCGACGACCAGCGCCTGCCTGTTTGTCTTGCTCATGAATCGAAATCTCTGGAAGGTGGGTCGCCGCACTTTGCAACGGACATCGCGACGGGCGGCGCCAGGGGCAACGTGACGCTGATGCTGGTTCCCTGTCCGACTGCCGACTGGATCGAGATCGATCCTCCCAACAGACCGACGAGTTGATCGGCAAGCGGAAGACCGAGGCCCGCCCCTTGTGCCGCGTGGACGAAGTTCTGATTGGCCGCTTCGAATCGCGTGAATATCGTTTGCAGTTGCAGCGGGCTCATTCCGATGCCGCGATCAGCGACGTTGAAGACGATTGCATCGTCCTGGCCGCGCGCACTGACCACGATCTGTCCGCCCTGACTGAACTTGATCGCGTTGTCGATCAGCTGATTGAGGATCTGGATCAGCCGCTCGCGGTCGCTAACAAATTCCTTCGGACAGCCTCGCTTCTGGTCGATGCGCAAGTGGAGCCGGCGCGATTCCGCCTGGGGTTCGTGAAGGCGCTTTATTTCTTCAAGAAGACGCGGCACTCCGATTGGGCGGTACTCGACGTCTAAGTGACCCGCTTCGATCTTGGCGAGATCGAGCATGGTGTCCACCAGCCGGTGCAGTTGCTGCGCGCTCGCGAGAATGATCTGGCCGAATTCGCGCGCCTGAGCATCGGTCGACGTCGCATGGACCAACTCCGCATAGCCGAGGATGCCATTGAGCGGCGTGCGCAATTCATGCGACACGCTGGCGAGAAATCTGGTCTTCATCACGTTGGCCGCATTGGCCTTGCGCGTGCTTTCTTCGAGCGACCGGACCAGTTCGATCTGGGAGCGCGCGCGCCGAACCAGCGTCGCTACAAAAGCCACGATCAGAAACGTGGTGCATGCGGCGCCGAGGCGGTAGGTCCGGTGGCGGTCGATGGAAGCCGCCAGCGCGTCGGCGAGGTCCATTCCGGGCAGGACCACGAACCCCTGCTCGTCGAGGCGGATTTCCCAGCCCACGAACAGCCAGATGG
This sequence comes from Burkholderiales bacterium, assembly GCA_038225855.1. GTDB lineage: Bacteria > Pseudomonadota > Gammaproteobacteria > Burkholderiales > Burkholderiaceae_D > CAHJXF01. The sequence continues at coordinate 43,654 of JBBRQU010000008.1, forward strand.
CCACGATCAGCGCGCAACTCAACGCGATCAGCACCTCGGAGTGGCGCACCGCCGCGATCCACGAAGACGTTTGCGCAGCGGGTGCGCGATCAGGCTGCGGCGCGGGCTGCGGCACGCGCTGAGAGCGGCGAGGTGACGAAGGGGGAGCCGGCAAGGGTACGGCGGACATGAGCAAGCGGCGTTGACTGAAGATTCGTGTGGACTTCGAGACCGCAGGGTCCCTTCGCGGGATATCGACCCGCGAAGCAAAAACTTGAGCACTCCCTTGTGGGCGATCGGCCTGGTCGAAGTCCTCATCCCACGCGCGAGAGCGAGCGCGTGATGAGTTCGATCACTCCGTGCGACAGCTCACGAAGACGTCAACGTTCATCCAGTACATCGCGTCTGCACGCGCGCCACAGCACGAGGTCGTACGCGATCTTCAGAACGCCGCATGCGATCAACGGCAGCGAGATGAAGCCCGCTGCAAACAGCGCACCGCTCAGCGACGGGCTCAGCGCACCCGCAAGGCTGCGCGGGACCGCGGTGAAGCTCGATGCCGCGGGGCGCTCGGCCGGCGTGACGACCGCCATCACGTAGGCCGTGCGCGTGGGCACGTCCATTTGCGAGAGGGCGCTGCGCACCAGAAGCAGCGCGAGCGCGAGCGGCATGGTCGGCGCGATCGCCGCGAGGATCAGGCAGATGCTCGCGGGTATGTGCGTGAACACCATCGTGTTCAAGAGACCGATGCGCCTGGCCACGAACGGCGCGGCCAACTGCGAGGCGGCGCTCAACAGGCCGGCGAAAAAAAAGAACACGCCGGTCTGCGACAGCGACAGCCCGAAGCGCTGCATCAGCCACAACGACAGCAACGCGTTGACGACCAGACCGCCCGCGAAGGAGTCGATCGAAAAGAGCGCGGCGAGCTTCACGACGAGGCGACGTGACGGACCCAGTGGCGCGGATGGCCTCGCTGTGGTCGAATCGGCCGCGGCCGAGAGCTCGCCCGCGGGTTGTCGATAGAGCAACCACACCGCGAGCCCGATCGCACCGTACAGGATGAACATCAGGCGCAGCGCATCGAGGCGCGCTGCGCCTGTGTGCGCGACCAGCCAATCGGGCAGGGCCGCGGCCAACGCGCCGAGCGCAGCGCACAGCGCGCCGAACACGCTGTAGCGCGCGAACAGCACGGTCCTCGCATGACCCTCACCCGACGCGGCCAGGCTTGCGTGCTCGAGCGGCAAGAACACGCTCACGTCACCTGAACTCGGATTGAGCGTGCCGATGAAGGCCACGATCATCAGCGGCCAGAACGACGAGAACCCCGCGAAGCAGAGCCCCGTCGCCGCCATCAGCAACGCGGCGCTGCGCAGAAGACGGCGCGAATGAAAGCGATATCCCCACGCACCCACCGCCATGGTGGCGAACGCGGACCCGAGCATGGTCGCGGTTGCAACCAATCCGACCTCGAGCGTGCTCAAGCCGAGTCCCAACAGGTAAGCGGGCAGCAGCACGGCCATGTAGCCGTCGGCAAACGCGCGCATGCCGCGCGCAATCAACAGCGGCAGCGCGCTCGGGTCCACGCCGGAGGGCAGCAACAGACGGGAAAAGCGTCGGCTCATTGAAGGAGACACGATGTAGTTACTATGAGTCTATGAGTTGTAGCATACTCGACATCGATGTATCGTTCGCTACATGAATACCTTGGTTTCGCCGGACTGGCTCCTTCTGGTCGTTTCATTGCCCACGGCAAGCGCGACGGCGCGCATGCGCATCTGGCGCACGTTGAAGGGGCTCGGTTGCATGGCGCTGCGCGACGGAGCCTATCTTCTGCCGGGCGGCGCCGCTGGCGAAGAGGCGCTTCAGGATCTCGCGAAGCAGTGCGTGGACGAAGGCGGCAATGCGTGGCTGATGACTGTGCAGCCGCGCGCGGACGATGAAGCGACAGCCTATCGAATGCTGTTCGACCGCACCCGGGACTATGCCGAACTTCGCAAGAACTGGAAGAGTGCGAATCGAACCCTGCCATCCCTTGACGCCGCGGAATTGGCCCGCCTGAAACGCAAGCTGCAACGCGAGTACGACACGTTGCGTTCGATCGACTTCTTTCCGAGCGAGGTTGGCGCGGAAGCCGAAGACGCCTGGATCAAGTTCAGCACGCGCATCGATCGCCTCGTGTCGCCCGACGAGCCGCACCAAACCGCTGGACGCATCACGCGGCTCGACGTCGGCCAGTACCAGGGCCGCGTGTGGGCCACGCGTCGACGCCTCTGGGTCGATCGAGTCACGAGCGCGTGGCTGATTCGCCGCTTCATCGATCGCCAGGCGCGCTTTCGGTGGCTGGCCGATCCCGCGGACTGTCCCAAGCGAGCGCTCGGATTCGATTTCGACGGAGCCGCGTTCACGCACATTGGCGAGCGCATCACCTTCGAGGTGTTGATGGCCAGCTTCGGCCTCGAAGCCGACGCGGCACTCACGCGTCTCGCGGCCATGGTTCGGGCGCTCGACGTGGGTGGCGAAGCGGTGCCCGAGGCGAGGGGCTTCGAAGCCGTGCTCGCCGGTGCGCGCGAGCGCTGCCCCAACGACGATGCCCTGCTCGACGCGATGAGCATGGTGCTGGACTCGCTGTACGCGCACTTCGAAAGCGAAGCCGCGCGTGACCCATAAGGAGGAGGGTGATGATGAAAGAGCTATCGATAGCCGCGCTGGCCTTGCTCGCGTCCGAGATGCCCCTGGCGCAAACCGTGAATTTCGAATCCGACGTGGTCGGCTCGGTGCCGGCCGGTTGGATATGCGGCGTCACCGGCGGTGGCTGCCCGCGCTGGGCCGTGACTGTGGACGCCGCGGCGCCGAGCAAGCGCAACGTGCTCACGCAGACCGGAAGCGGTACCTACCCGTGGTGCGTGAAGAGCGGTACCTCAATCGCCGACGGTTTCGTCGAAGTGAAATTCAAGCCGATCTCGGGCCGCGAGGATCAGGCCGGCGGAGTTGTGTGGCGATGGAAGGACAGTGACCACTACTACGTCGCGCGCGCCAATGCTCTCGAGAACAACGTCTCGCTTTACTACACCGAGCGCGGCAGGCGGAAGACTTTGAAGTACGTCGATGCTCCGGTAGCGAGCGGCGCCTGGCACACGCTGCGGGTCGAGTTCGCGGGCACGGGCATCGCGGTGTCTCTCGACGGCAAGCGCACCATCGAACTCGACGACCAGCACATCAGCGGCGCGGGCGCGGTGGGCGTGTGGACCAAGGCCGACAGCGTGACGTCGTTCATCGATTTCGTTTACGGCGCAAGCCGGTGACGAGGGCCGCGTCACCGGTCATGAGGATCGTTCATCGATGAAGTGCGCACCCCGTCGCCAAAGACCGGGACGGGGTGCGTCATACGACTCGCGCAACGCCTGACCTCAGACTCCGCGCTCCTTCAACCAATCACGGGTGGGCTTCCACCCATAGGCCGGAATTGAAATCGATCGGCCGAAGCCGGTATTGCATGAGGCCCATGAAGGGTCAGTGGAAGATCAAACCACGTTGAGTTTCACGTCGATGTTGTTGCGCGTCGCGTTCGAGTAGGGACACACCTCGTGCGCGGCGGCCACCAGCGCCTGGGCTTCTGCCTTGTCCATGCCGGGCACGCTGATGTTCATTTCGACTTCGATGCCGAAACCCTTGGGTATCGGGCCGATGCCCACGGTCGAGTCGATCACCGGATCACCCGGCAGCTTGATCTTCTTCATCATGGCGACGTGCTTCATCGCGCCGATGAAGCACGCGGCGTAGCCTGCCGCGAAGAGCTGTTCGGGGTTGGCGCCGGCGGCTCCCGCGCCGCCCATTTCTTTCGGCGTGGTCAGCTTGACATCGAGTGCGCCGTCGGAAGAAACCGCGCAGCCTTCTCGACCGCCGCTGGCCTTGGCATGGGCCTGGTACACCACTTTTTCGAGTTTCATGAAAGCTCCGTTGGATCGAGATGAAGAGAGCCGCGAAAAGCGGCGGGGTGAAATCAACCGTTGCGCGGGTTCGCTCAGCGACTGATCAGGGTTTCCTTCAACACGCCGCGCAGGCGACCGAGTTGCCGCGTAAGCGAGGCCCGCTCGCTGGCTGAACACTGCGTGGCGCAGGCGACTTGATCGTGCAGCGCAAGCGCACGCTGCCTCAATGCGCGGCCCGTCGGCGTCAGCGACACGACCACGCGACGTTCATCGCCCGCGTCGCGTGCGCGGCGCACGTAATCGACGGATTCGAGCCGCTTCAACAACGGCGTCAACGTGCCCGAATCGAGGAATAGCTTTTCGCCCAGCTCCGAGACGATCTGCGCGTCCTTTTCCCACAGCACCAGCAGAACCAGGTATTGCGGATAGGTGACCTTCAGCTTCCTGAGCAACGGCTGATAGAACTTGGTCATCGTGAGCGACGCGGAATAGAGCGCAAAGCACATCTGGTTGTCCAGATGCAGCGCGGAAGCGGCGGTCGCTCGGGGTCGGGTTTTCGGGGACATGGTTTGCCGTGCGGTTCAGGCGTCACATCTTACATGATACGCGATTGAATTGTACACAATTTTATTGGGATCAGACAAAAAGTTTCGGCGCTTCGTATCGTTGCCTTTTGCGACGACGCCCACCGGCTTTGCCGGCCGGTGGACGTCATGCGGCGCCTACAGGAAGTTGAGTCCTTCAGGCAACGGCGGCGTGATCGGCGTTTCGAAAATCGGACCGCCTCCGTCCGGATCGATCACGATCGTGCCATCCGAAGCGAAGAACACCGCGATCTGAATCTGCGCGGCCACGGCGAACGGCGCCGCGGCGGCAATGCCTATGTTGGTCAGGAAGGTATGCGGATTTTTCGAGATGGCTCCACCGGTTGCCGCATAGGCGAGATCGTTGCGGAAATAGGTGGCGCGATCGGCGAGGTTTCCGGCTCGAAGGATGGCGGTCGTGGTCGGGTTGGGCACGGTGCCGTCACCCTTGGCGAACTGGAAGATCACCGACTTGGCCGAGTTGCCGTGCAGCGGATCCTTGCGGATGAACGGCGCGTATGCCACCGGGTTGCCCGCCTGTTGCACCCACTCGTTGTTGTCCAGGACGAGCTGAATGGCGCTCGCGCCAGGCACGGTGTTGAGCAGCGGCGGCAGGTTGCGCAGCGGAATGTTCTCGTTGAATCTCAGATTGAACGGGAAGGGCACGCCGGGCGCCGGCGGAAGATTCAACAACTGCGGCTGCCGCGTGGCCAGCGCGATCGCGGTCAGAAAGCGGAACGCGCCCAGGCGCGCGACCTCGGGGATCGAACCTCCCGGCACGTTGGGAACGCCTGCCTTGACCGCGCTTTCCACGCCGAGAAAAATCGTGCCGTAGATGCCGCCGAATGATTGTCCCGCGTAGTAGATGCGGTCTCGATCCAGATCGACGCTGCGATTGCCGTCGACGTCGATGCCCAGCTGGATCTGCCGCACCAGCTGCATCAGATCGACGACGGTCTGCCTCAAGCCATCGCGGCCTCCGATAATGGTCCGCGGCGCCGCGGCGTTGACGCCTTCGGTCGAATCGATCGTGCCGTTGCCGTCCTGGTCGATGCCGCGTCCTCCCGAAGGCACGACCACCGGCGCGCCAACGTTGCGGATCACATTGAGCGTGCCCAACGCGCCGCCGCCGTGACCGACGACGCTGATGGCGATGGTCGCGATGCCCCTGGACGCGAACACCGACGCCACGGTCCACGGCGCGCCGTACATGCTGTCGGTGAAGCCGTGGCCGAAGATCGCCACCGGCCAGCCGGCCGCCGGCCGCGGGCCGCTGGGTAGGAACAGTTCGAACACCAACTCGTTGGTCCCCCGGACTTCGGGCTGGCCCGTCAGCGTTCCCGTGGCAGGGATGAACCTGGCCGCGGTCTCGTAGTCGGGCGAGCGGAATTTGCCGAAGGCAACGCGCCCCACGGCACCCGGCACGACACCGAGTGCCGTGGTCGGCACGAATGACGTGGTGAACGAAGGCGCGGTGCCGGTCTGCTGCGTCCACTGGATCGCTGTCAGGTTGGGCACGTGGAACACCGCCCGCGTGCTGCCGCCGTTGCCGATCATGAAGTTGACGGGCGCCGGGTGCGAATGCTTGATCTGCTGATGGATCTTCTGCAGATCGGCGCTGATGCTCTGCGTGGTGAACAGGCTCAACGCGACGATGCGATGGCGTGTCGAGCGCGCAGAGCGCTCGCCTTCGGTGAGCGCCTTGCGATAGTCCATCAAGTCGTGGTCCCTGGCTTCGTCATCGCTCGGCTCATTCCTGAAGCGCTCGAATCCGCGTCCCTCGATCGGGTCGCCGGCCGCGTCGTGGACGCCGTTGGTGACGACCAGCAGGTAGCGCGAGTGTTCGTTCAGCAGCTCATCGGACTCGAACACCAAAGTCTTGGCGGCCACATCGAAGGTCACCTGATTAATGCCCACGCGCCGCCCGAAGTCCTCGCCCGAGAGCGTGTCGCCGAGGTTGACGAGGAATACCGTGTCGCTCGTGACGGTGGTGACATCGATGGCGCCCGTGAACGGCACGGTGATGCGCGGTTGCGTGTTGAAGCCGTCGAGCGTGTTGATGACGTCGATGTCGGCGCAGTCGGACGGCCGCACCGCGCAATCCGGTTTGGGAAGCTGGACGCGCTTGAAGGTGTTCTGGGAAAAATCAACCCGCGTGAATCGATCGCTGGGGAAAGGCGTGGACGCCGGGCTTGAATGATCCATGCGCACGCTGACGCCGGCGGCCAGGGCGAAAACCGGCGCGGCCAGCAAGGCGAGGATCGCAGCGACGCGAGTCACCCGTCGGGCATGCGTTGAGGGCGCGCAGACTGCCCGCGCGCGATTGAAGCGAGTTTCCATGAAGTGTCTCCAGTGGTCTTGTCGGTCGGGCGGTGTCGTGCACCGTCAACGCATCTGTGCAGCGAGGGGCAGTCTGCCCTTTCTCCGACCGGCGTGCAATGCACTTCGTTGCGACAGCGAGAGCTTTAGCGCAGCGCACGAACCGGCCGCATTGACGATCGCGATCGCGTCGTCGACGACGATGCGCCTCACGCGTTCGAGCAACGCGATCAGCACCGCTTCCTTGCTGCGGAAATAGAAATAGACCGCGCCCTTGGTGAGCCTGGCCGCGCCCGCGATCTGTTCGAGATTGGTCGAGCGATAGCCCGGGACCATAGCGTTGGCTGACGAAGGCAGCGATTCCAACGGCCGAGTTGGTTCGATGCGCAACGAAACACTCGCGCTCGATGCCGCGTATCGTCAGGGCAAGCCCATCAACCACCGATGCCCATGACCATCACCTGCTTCATCCGCTATGAAATCGATCCGAGCAAGCTCGACGATTTTCGTCGCTACGCCGTGGCCTGGGGCCGCATCATCCCCCGTTGCGGCGGCCACCTGATCGGATACTTTCTGCCGCACGAGGGCTCGAACGTCGAGGGCTGGGGCCTGATCGCCTTCGACAGCCTCGCGGCCTACGAGGCTTATCGCAAACGCATCAAGGCCGACCCCGAAGGACGCGCCAATTTCGAATTCGCGCAGCGCGAGCGCTTCATCCTTCGCGAGGAACGTCGCTTCACCGAGGTCGTTCCGGAAACCTTCGGGCGTCCGGCGTCGGAGGTCGCGTCATGAATTTGGGGACGCGGGTTCGTCGTTGGAGTGATCGGCGCGGGGCAATACACTAGCGCCCCAGCCCTTCCTCACGATAAAGCGATCACGATGCCTCGTATCTTCAACTTCAGTGCCGGCCCCGCCGTCCTTCCCGAAGAAGTCCTCCGAGAAGCCGCTGCCGAGATGCTCGACTGGCACGGCTCGGGACAGTCCGTGATGGAGATGAGCCATCGCGGCCGCGAGTACATGAGCATTCAGGCCGAGGCCGAAAGCGACTTGCGCGAATTGATGGGGATCCCCGCGAACTACAAGGTTCTCTTTCTGCAAGGCGGCGCGTCGCAGCAGTTCTCGATGATCCCGGCCAATCTCTTGCGCGGCAAGACCACGGCCGACTACGTCAACACCGGCGAGTGGTCGAAGAAGGCGATCAAGGAGGCGAAGCTCTATTGCAACGTCAACGTCGCCGCATCGGCCGAGGACAGACACTTCACGTATGTCCCTGCGCAGTCCTCGTGGAAGCTCGACGCCGACGCGGCCTATCTGCACTACTGCGCGAACGAAACGATAGGCGGCGTCGAATTCAACTGGACTCCCGAATCCGGCGGCGTGCCGCTGGTGGCCGACGTGTCGTCGACCTTCCTGTCGCGGCCGGTCGAAGTCGCGAAGCACGGCCTCGTCTACGGCGGCGCGCAAAAGAACATCGGCCCGGCCGGACTCGTGATCTTGATCGTTCGCGACGATCTGATCGGGCAGGCCAAGCCGGCGTTGCCCTCGATGCTCGATTACAAGGTTCATGCGGACAACGATTCGATGTACAACACGCCGCCCACGTATGCGATCTATATCGCGGGCCTGGTGTTCCAGTGGTTGAAGCGCGGCGGCGGTATCGCGGCGATCGAGCGACGCAATATCGAGAAGTCGCAACTGCTTTATGAATATCTCGACTCGAGCGGCTTCTATTCGAACCCGGTCGACAAGGCGGATCGCTCGCGCATGAACGTGCCGTTCACGTTGAAGGACGCGGCGCTCGACGACGCCTTCCTCGAGGGCGCGAAGGAGCGCGGGATGCTGCAATTGAAGGGGCATCGTTCGGTGGGTGGGATGCGCGCTTCGATCTACAACGCGATGACTATCGAAGGGGTCAAGACGCTGGTTGCGTTCATGCGTGAGTTCGAGGCCGCGCATGGATAGGCGCTCGTTCCGCATCCAGGTCATCAACCAGATTTCACCGGTCGGACTATCGCGCCTACCGGCCGACTTGTACGCGGTCGGCAAGGACGCCGAAAAGCCCGATGCGATTCTGGTTCGCTCGGCCGACATGCATGCCATGGACATCCCGGGCAGCGTGCTGGCGATCGGTCGCGCGGGCGCGGGCACCAACAACATCCCCGTGCAGGCGATGAGCAAGCGCGGCGTCCCGGTCTTCAACGCGCCGGGCGCGAACGCCAATGCGGTCAAGGAGCTCGTGCTCGCCGGCATGCTGATGGCCGCTCGCAACCTGCCGGCCGCGATGCAGTTCGTGGGACAGCTTGCGCCATCTCATCCCGACCTCGACCGCGCGGTCGAAGACGGGAAGAAGAACTTCGCGGGCTTCGAGCTTTCCGGACACACGCTCGGCGTGATTGGTCTCGGCATGATCGGCTGCCTGGTCGCCGACGCGGCCATCAAGCTCGGCATGAAGGTCGTCGGATACGACCCGGAGATCACGGTCGATGCCGCGTGGAGCTTGCCCTCGCAAGTCAAGAAGGCGCAGTCGGTCGCGGAGATTTTGAAGAGCTGCGATTTCGTGACGCTGCACGTTCCGCTGGTCGATGCGACGCGCGGGGTGATCAACGCCGAAAATTTGAAGACGCTGAGCAACGACGCGGTGGTCCTGAACTTTTCGCGCGAAGGCGTCGTCGACGAGCGCGCGATCCTCGCCGCACTCGCCGAAAAGAAGCTGCGCAACTACGTCTGCGATTTCCCGAGCGCGGCGATGAGCGGCAGCGACGTCAACGGCGCAAACGGCGTCATCGTCCTGCCGCATCTGGGTGCGTCCACGAAAGAAGCCGAAGACAATTGCGCGGCGATGGTGGTCGATCAACTGCGCAACTATCTCGAAGACGGCAATATCCAGAACGCCGTCAACTTTCCTACTGCAATCGCCCCGCGTGAATCGAACTATCGCATTGCGATCGCCAACGCGAACGTGCCGAACATGCTCGGCCAGATTTCGACGGCGATGGCGTATGCGGGACTGAACATCCACAACATGCTCAACAAGTCGCGTGGTGACATGGCGTATACGCTGGTCGACGTCGACAGCGCTGTCGGCGACGTGGTGATCGAGGCGATCCATGCGATCGACGGCGTGTTGTCGGTGCGTTATCTGCCCGCACCCGACTCCAGAGGACCCGCATGAAAATCTCGCTTGCGCTGGTGTTGATGGCCGCGCCCCTGGTGGTGAACGCCGAGCCGATCGGCGATGTCGACACCGCCTTCAAGTTGATCGGCCCGGACCACAAGGTCGTCGTCGAAGCCTACGACGATCCCAGGGTCGCCGGCGTGACGTGCTACGTGTCGCGCGCGAAGACCGGCGGCATCAAGGGCGCACTCGGCGTGGCCGAGGACAAGGCCGAAGCGTCGATCGCCTGCCGACAGGTCGGACCGCTCTCGTTCTCAGGCCCCCTGCCGTTGAAGGAAGAAGTGTTCAGCGAGCGCCTGTCGATCCTCTTCAAGCGGCTGCGCATCGTGCGCATGGTCGATGCGAAGCGCAACACGCTGGTCTATCTGACCTATTCGGACCGGTTGATCGATGGGTCGCCGAAGAATGGGGTGACCGCAGTGCCGGTGCCTCAAGCACAGAAGATTCCCGTCAAGTAGCGCGTCGCGACCGCCCGGCTCCGATCCGTTCCGTTCCGTTCCGATCATCGACCGATGCGCGATCGCGGCGTCAGGCAATCGTGCTTGCCGGGCGCCACGTCGGATCGCGAGCCCGGCGACGCGAGGCCGCTACTGGCCGAACGTCTTGAACTCCATCATGAAGCTCTTGAACTGTTCCATCGTCATCATTCCCTTCTTCGACGCCATGTCGAACATCTTGCCCTGCATGTCGAGATATTCCTTCTTCGAGATCATGCCGTCCTTGTTCTTGTCGGTCATCTCCGGCATTTTCGCGATCATCTGCTTCAGATCGTTGAAGCCGTGCGGATCGACGTCACCGACCGCATGAGCGGTGCCGCCCAATAGCGCGAAAGAAATGAGAGTGCTCGCGCAGGCCAGTTGTAGGAAGCGTCGTGTCTTGATGGTGTGCATGGAGTTCTCCTGATGAAAGGCTCTTCGCGAGAGCATGGCCCCGACGTTGCGGGGAATGGTTGAGCGCACCCTGTTTCGGGCATCGCAATCGCAGTCGGCCTGCGCCGGCTGCGAAACGATCGAAGTCCTGTTCATTGCGCCGAGATCTCGGATGCGCTGTTGAACAGCCTGCGTTGCAGCGACAACGCGCAGCCGATCGTCACGCACATCGTCGCGAACGCCGCCCATGCGTAGGGCCGGAGCAGCGGCATGCCGACCAGGATCAGTCCATCGTTTCCGCCGGGGATGAGCAAGCTGCCCCAGCCCATCAGCATTCCTCCGGCCAGACAACGCAGCAGCGAACCCGCTTGAATGCGGGTGTGCCGAAAAAGTCCGGCGGTCCACCCGCCGATCAGGGCGCCGATCCACAGGCAGAGCAGCAGCAACGCGCGCGCGCTCACGCTATGCGCCATGCCGCGGGCGAGATCTGCGAGCGCATCGGTGTAGGCCCACGCGCCGACCAGCAACAGCGTGATGAGAAAGGTGATGCCGATGACCGTCGTCGCTGCGTGCGGCGACCACAGATGCCTGGTCAGCAACGCGCGCGTCGCGATGCGATGCGCAACGATCGCCGCCACAACGCGCCCCAGCAGTACCACAGCGATGACCCACGCAGCGACGGCGGGCAGAGCGAGGACGATGGAGCCACCCGCGATAGCCTGCGATGGCGGCATCGCGAAAACTTTCGTCACGCCGAGGCATCCGAGAAAGAATCCGACCGGCGTCGCGATGTAGGCCCATTCGCCCGAACCGAAGCGGGCGATCGCGCCGAAGACACAGGCACGATTGACGAAGGCGCCCAGCCCGAGAAGGAAGGCGCCGGTCACCGTCCAGCCGTTGAGGGCATATCCGGTGGGAACCTGCGCGAGCCATCCGAGCTCGCGCGCGATCAAGAGGCCTCCGGCGACCCATGCGGATGCTTCGAGCAACGCGACGAGCTGCTTCACGCCGCGACGCGCGATGACCTCGTCGACCGCGGCCACGGTGCAAGTCGCTCCACGCTGGATGGCGAACCCCATCGTGCCGACGCACAGCGCCGCCACCGCGAATACCAGGCCGCCGATCATGATGTCCATGCCGACCTCGCGAGCACGCGCGCGGCTATCGACGCGAACGACAGAGCGAGTTCGCGCGCATAGCCCCATGGCATGGCGCACTTCACGACTGGCCTTCGAGCGGCTCGAGTTGTCCGAGCATTGTCGGAATCAACTCGCTGACGGCCTTCATGTCCACGCGCACTGCGCTATCGATCGCATCGGCGCTCTTGATAACCACGCCGTAGTCCGCAGTACAACGCGCGGCGTGGGCCGCGCGGGCGCTCGCAATCATCGTCTTGGCCGGGATACAGCCATCGTTCACGCACGTGCCGCCGAGGTGTTCGCGTTCGATCAGCACCGTCTTCATGCCGGCCTTCGCAAGGCGCACCGCGAGGAACCGGCCGGCCTGTCCGCTGCCGATGACGATGGCGTCGTATGAAGCGCTCATCGCTGTCGCCGCGCTCGGATTGCTAGCGGCCGCGCACGGTCGACGTGATCGACTCCACGACGCTGGTCGCCTTGGCGAACTGCTCGTCGCGATTGGTAATGTGATGGCGCCGAGCGATCCACGCGAAATCGGTCCACGTCGCCCAGACGGTGCCAGCTTCGTCCTGCGAGATCAGCAGACGCACCGGCCAGTCGAGACCGGCGTTCGGGTTCGCTGTGAGGAATTGCGCGCCGAGCGGCGGGTTGCCGAACTCGAGCAGCGTGGACGGACGCAGCGCGATACCGGCACCGGCCGCGAGCTGCGCCTGGTCGATCGCCTGAAAAAAAAGAATGCCCTTGTCCGCGATATCGCGGCGAATGTGGGCGATGGTTTCTTCCAACGAGTAGGCGCTTTTGATCTTGATGAGGCCGTCGGGACCCACGGCTTGCGTCTGCGCGACCGCAGGCGTCATGAACGCGAGCGCGATGGCCGTTACGGCGGCGACGTGGTAAATGCGATTGATCATGGCAGAAATCTCGGTGTGAATGTGCGTTGGTGTGAATGTGCGTTGGTGTCTGCGCGATCGATGGCTGCGGTGCGATGCACTCAGGCGTCCAGGGTATGCTCGATCACGCCTTCCATCGGATCGGTCGGTGCATGCCACGGCGAGCGCTCGATCATGCGCAGCGTGTCGGCATATCCGGCCTCGCGTCGCGCACGAATCCCCGAGGCGGTGAAGTCGATGTCCTTGGTGTGATCCTCTCCGTCGATCCGGGGCGCAATCAGATGGGCGACGTGCATCGTCGTGCTGCAGCCCCAGGTCGTCAATTCCTTCACATGCGGATCGGCCAGCCGGCTCGTCGGCAACTGCTTCGTCAATTCGCGAATCACGTGGCGCAGATGGTGGATCTGCTTCTGCTTGGCGATGTGGTTGTCAGCACGGCTCGCGTATTGAATGTCCTTCTGTCTGCCCATCACCTGCCAGATCGATTCGGGCTCGGGACCGGCCTGATGCCACACGTTGACCGCGAAGATCAGTGAATCGCGTCGCGGGTGGTCTTCGAGCACCGCCTCGATCGGCGTATTGGAGTAGATGCCGCCGTCCCAATAGGCCTGACCGTCGATGCGCACCGCGGGAAAGGCCGGCGGAAGCGCACCCGAGGCCATCACGTGATCGAGGGCGATCGTATCCTTGCGGCTGTCGAAATAGCGCATCGCGCCGGTGCTGGCGTTGACGGCACCGACTGTGAGGCGTGTGGGTCCAGCGCTCAATAAGTCGAAGTCCACCAGAGCACCGAGAGTTCGGCGTAGCGGATCGGTGCTGTAGTAGGCCGCGTTCTCGACGCCTACGCTGGCGCGCGAGCCACGCAAACTGGCGAGGTTGGGCTCGAAGAAAGCCGGGATGCCGCGCATCACGGTCGTCATGTTGCCGACCACGTTTCCCATGCCGAGCCAGTCGAGAGGACCGGCAACCGATGCCGGTGTCTCGACATGACTCCAGAAAGAATTCAGACGCTCGACCCGATCGTTGCGCGCGTTGCCTGCGATCAGCGCGGCATTGATGGCGCCGATCGACGTGCCGATCACCCAGTCGGGATCGATGCCGGCATCGTGCATCGCCTCATAGACGCCGACCTGATACGCGCCCAGAGCACCGCCTCCTTGCAACACCAGCACGACCTGACCGGGAAGACCGATATTTTTGGCAGCGCGCGTGGCTTTCGCAGATACCGACTTGCTACGAGTCGTGGTCATGGAAGTCTCTTCGGGTCGTGGTTCAGGGATGGTCTAGATGATCGGGCAGCACGAGGGCGCCGGTGCTCACATGATTTTTTCCTTCATCGTCTCGGGCTTCTTGTCGTTCACGATGTCGGCGATGGTCAGGTCCACCGCCTGCGCGCTGGAGTTCTTCCACCAGTGCCGGGTGCCGAGAAATTCACGAGCGGTCTCGCCCGCCTTGTGCAGGATAGGCACCGCACACTTGCTGTTGTTCTCATAGATCTCGCCACGGTTGACCATGATCAGCGCGGGCCGGTCTTCGTGGCTGTGGAGCGGCACCATGCCTCCGGGCGCGATCGTCATGTGGCGCAGGCGCAGCCGACGCTGGTCGAGCTTGACGTTTTCCTTCGACAGGTCGATGGACGCGAGCTCGGTATCGACGATGCCCACCGGTGCGCTCGGCGCATCCGGCAGCGCATTGGCGGCGACCTTGTCGGTCGGGCATTCGCCGGCGTGCGCGATGCCGACCAATGCCAGGCTGGTCACGACAGCCAGACCGGTGAGGCAACGATTGAATGATTGATTTTTCATGGCGATTCTCCAAGGTTGATGAAAGGGAATGGATCGGTCTCGATGGCCTCGATACTCATTGCGCGGTCCAGCCGCCTTCGATGGGCAGCACGGCGCCGGTGATCGATGCGGCATCGTCGGAACACAGGAAGGCGGTCAGAGCGGCCACCTGCTCGACGGTCACGAATTTCTTGGTCGGCTGCGCGGCCAGCAGTACGTCGCGAACCACCGCTTCGTTGCTGATGCCGCGCGCCTTGGCGGTGTCGGGGATCTGCTTTTCGACCAGAGGGGTCAGCACGTAGCCTGGGCACACCGCATTGACGGTGATGCCCGCCTCGGCGACTTCAAGCGCGACCGACTTGGTGAAGCCGGCAACGCCGTGCTTGGCCGTCACGTACGCCGACTTGTACGGACTGGCGACCAGCGCATGGGCCGACGCGATGTTGACGATGCGGCCGAAGCCCTTGCGTTTCATTGCGGGCAGCGCCAGTCGAACGGTGTGAAAGCCCGCAGAGAGGTTGATCGCGAGAATGGCGTACCACTTCTCGACCGGAAACTCGTCGACCGGCGCGACGTGCTGGATGCCGGCGTTGTTGACCAGCAGATCGACGCAACCGAACTCGGCGAGCGCCTTTTCCATCATCGCTTCGATGGCGTCTGGTCGACTCATGTCCGCGCCGTCGTAGCGCACCTCCACGTCGTGACGCTCGGCCATCCCGGCGCGCAGGCGCTCGACCTCGCGCGCATCGCCGAACCCGTTGAGGATGACGCTTGCGCCCTGCGCGGCCAGCGTCTGCGCGATGCCCAGTCCGATACCGGAGGTCGAACCGGTAATGAGTGCCGTCTTGCCGATGAACATCACGATCTCCCAGGGTTCAGTTGAACGGCGAACGCGATTTCGAAACGGCCGTCGCGCTTTCAGAACGGTTGATGGGCGTCACGGTGTAAGGTCCGTGTTCCGCGCTCACGAGTGCTTGGTCTTGCATGGTCGCTGCTGTCACGGCTTACTCCGCAATGACGCAAGCGTAGACAACGGAAACCGAGCGCGGAAATCGCATGATTTCATCGGCCGATGCGTTCTGGTTATCGGGCTGTCTGTAAGGATTCAATCTCCACTGCGACGGACTTGACCATGGAGCTGTACCAGATTCGATACTTCCTGGCCGTGGCCGACACGCTTAACTTCACGCGCGCGTCGGAGCGTTCCTTCGTCTCACAGCCCGCGTTGACCAAGGCGATACAGCGCCTCGAGGAAACGATTGGTGGGCGACTGTTCGACCGCACCAAGAATTCCGTGCAGCTGACCGACCTCGGTCACGCGATGCTTCCCAATTTCCACCAGATCTACGAGAGCGCGAACCATGCTCGCGAAGAGGCGCGCCGACTCACCCGCGAGCAGAAGGAAGTCGTACGCGTCGGCGTGATGTGCACCATCGACTTCCATCAGGTACTACCCGGATTCGTCGAGAGCCAGGAGGGTCGCGACGAAGTCGCGCTCACGTTCAGCGAAGGCAACCTCGAAAGCCTGACCGACGCGCTCGATCAAGGGGATGTCGACGTCGGGATCATGTGTTCGCCGTACGAGATGCCGAAGCGATTCCACGCGACGCCGCTGTTTCGCGAAGACTATGTGCTCGCCATCGGAGACGATCATCGTTTCCACGGACGCGAAGAAGTCGGGATGGCGGAGCTCGATCGCGAGCGCTATTGCGAACGCGTGATGTGCGAGTTCTCGGTCTACATCGAGCGCCTGCTGCGTGCGCAGGGCGTTTCGCTGGAGGTGGTGCAGAAGTCGGCGCGCGAGGATTGGATCCAGGCTTTGGTGCGTGCCAACTTCGGCGTCGCCTTCATGCCGATGTCGATCTCCGAGGCGGCGAAGCTTTCCCACGTGCACATCGACAACGTGCCGATCGTGCGCGAGGTGAGCGTGCTGGTCCAGGCCGAAAGGCCGACCAGCGTTGCGCAGCAGGCAGTCATCGACTCGCTCGCCGCGTACGGATGGGGCCGCTCGCCGGTCGAGCGCGCGAAGTAGCCGCGCACACGGTTTGCGACGATGTCGTCGCACCTCTTCACTCGAACATGCTCAAGTCGCCGTCGATTCCCTGCGCCATCTGCGGCGCTATCTCGCTCCTCAGTTCTATCCGCAGTTCGACCCGCAGTTCAATCATCCGCCCAGGAGACACCATGGACGGCACACAAAAAATTACCACGTTCCTCTGGTTCGACGACAACGCCGAAGAAGCGATGAACCACTACGTCGCTATCTTCAAGGACTCGAAGATCGTGAGCGTGCTGCGAAATGGAGATTCAAAGTCGGGCGAATCGGGACGGGGCGCACCGGGTACGGTACTGGCGGGCACGTTTCGCATCGCAGGCCAGGAGTTCAATGCGCTCAACGGTGGCCCGCAGTTCAAGTTCACCGAGGCGATCTCGCTGGTCGTGAACTGCGACAGTCAGCAAGAGGTCGACGACCTGTGGACCAGGCTCTCGGCGGGCGGCGCGACGAGCCGGTGTGGATGGTTGAAAGACAAGTTCGGCCTGTCGTGGCAGATCGTGCCGCGCGTGCTGCCCAGGCTGATGATGGATCCCGACTCGGCCAAGGCCGCGCGCGTCATGCAAGCCATGATGCAGATGACCAGGATCGATATTGCCGCCCTGGAACGGGCGTATCACGCGGGCTGACCGCCCGTTCTTTCTCCGAGGAGACACGACCATGTCCAATCCATCTGTCAAGAGCATTCCCGAAGGCATGCACACGCTCACGCCCCACCTCGTGTGTGCCGGCGCGACGGATGCCATCGCGTTCTATGCGAAAGCCTTCGGCGCCGTCGAACTCTCGCGCCTGCCCGGCCCCGGCGGCAAGTTGATGCATGCCGCACTTCGCATCGGCGATTCGCATCTGATGCTGGTCGACGAGATGCCCGAATGGGGCGCACTCGGTCCGAAAGCGCTCAAGGGCTCTTCGGTCACCCTGCATCTGTATGTGGACGACGTCGACGCGGCGATCGAGAAGGCGGTAGCCGCGGGCGCGAAGGTCACCATGCCGGTCGCCGACATGTTCTGGGGCGACCGCTACGGCAAGCTCGAGGATCCCTTCGGGCATCAGTGGTCGCTGGCCACGCACAAGCGCGAGGTCAGCGCCGAGGAGATGCAGAAGGCGATGGCGGACATGGGGTCGTCGCACTGAAAAAAAAGCGCTGCCGAAAGGTTCGAAAGGTCATGGAATGAACATTTCCGCTAAAGCGCTTCGCTTCGACGACTCCAGCATGTGGGTCGATCTGTCGGATGGTCGCGTGATCGCCGTTCCGCTCGCCTGGTTTCCTGTCTGATGCTAGCCACGCCCGCACAGCGCGAGCGGGTCGAATACAGCGCGAGCGGATTGCACTGGCCTGAACTCGACGAAGACATCTCGATCGCCAGGGCTGCTGGCGGGTGTTGGCGACCAGACCAAGCCCGCCACGCTCCGGGCTTGAACACCGAGCAGCTGCCCGCGGCGCGGCGTCACATGCTTCTTCGATACTGCCCACCCACCTCGAACAACGCATCGGTGATCTGCCCGAGCGAGCACACGCGCACCGCGTCCATCAGCACCTCGAAGACATTCCTGTTGTCGATCACCGCCTGACGCAGCCGCGCGAGCATCGCGGGTGACTCGCCCGCATGCGCGTCGTGAAAGCCATGCAGACGCTTCAACTGCGACTGCTTCTCTTCCTCGGTCGAGCGCATCAGCTCGACCTTCTGCGAATGCGGGTCGCCGTGCGGATTGCGGAAGGTATTGACGCCGATGATCGGCAGCTCGCCGGTGTGCTTCAACATCTCGTAGGTCATCGACTCTTCCTGGATCTTGCCGCGCTGGTAGCCGGTCTCCATCGCGCCCAACACGCCGCCGCGTTCGGCGATCTTCTCGAACTCCTGCAACACGGCTTCTTCGACAAGATCGGTGAGCTCGTCGATGATGAATGCGCCCTGATTCGGGTTCTCGTTTTTCGCCAAGCCCCACTCGCGATTGATGATGAGCTGGATCGCCATCGCGCGGCGCACGCTGTCTTCGGTGGGCGTGGTGATCGCTTCGTCGAAGGCGTTGGTGTGGAGCGAATTGCAGTTGTCGTAGATCGCGATCAACGCTTGCAGCGTGGTGCGGATGTCGTTGAACTGGATCTCCTGCGCGTGCAACGAGCGGCCGGAAGTCTGGATGTGGTACTTGAGCTTCTGGCTGCGCTCGTTGGCGCCGTACTTGTCACGCATCGCCACGGCCCAGATGCGCCGCGCGACGCGGCCCATCACGGTGTACTCGGGATCCATGCCGTTGGAAAAGAAGAACGACAGGTTCTGCGCGAAGTCGTCGACGTGCATGCCGCGCGCGAGATAAGCCTCGACGAAGGTGAAACCGTTGGAGAGCGTGAACGCGAGTTGCGAGATCGGGTTGGCTCCGGCCTCGGCGATGTGATAGCCGCTGATGGAGACCGAGTAAAAATTCTTTACGCGGTGCTGCACGAAGTACTGCTGGATGTCGCCCATCACCTTCAACGAAAATTCGGTCGAGAAGATGCAGGTGTTCTGGCCCTGGTCTTCTTTCAGGATGTCGGCCTGCACGGTGCCGCGCACGTTCTCCACCACCCATTGGCGGATCTTCCCTTCTTCGTCGTCGGTCGGCTCGCGCCCGTTGTCGGCCTTGAACTTGTCGAGGTTCTGGTCGATCGCGGTGTTCATGAACATCGCGAGGATCGAGGGCGCGGGGCCGTTGATGGTCATCGACACGGAAGTCGACGGGCTGGTTAGGTCGAAGCCCGAGTACAGCACCTTCATGTCGTCGAGCGTCGCGATCGACACGCCCGAGTTGCCGACCTTGCCGTAGATGTCGGGCCGAAGATCCGGCTCGTGGCCGTAGAGCGTGACACTGTCGAAGGCCGTGGACAGGCGCTTGGCGGGCATGCCTTCGGACAACAGATGGAAACGGCGGTTGGTGCGAAAGGGATCGCCTTCGCCCGCGAACATGCGGGTCGGGTCCTCGCCTTCGCGCTTGAACGCGAACGTGCCGGCGGTGAAGGGGTACGAGCCGGGGACGTTCTCGCGCATCAGCCACTTGAGGATTTCGCCGTGGTCCAGATAGCGCGGCAGCGCGACCTTGCGGATGGTGGTGCCCGACAGCGACCTGGTGGTGAGCGCGGTGCGAAGTTCCTTGTCGCGGATCTTCACGACGTACTCTTCGCCGGCGTAGGCCTTTTGCATCGTGGGCCACATTGCGAGCAGCTTCCTGCTGTGCGCATCGAGCCGGGTCTCGCGATCGGCCGCGAGTTTGTCGAGGCTGTCGGAGGGCGCAGCTTTTGCATCATCATTTTTCGATTCACCCAACATCCGCACCGAAGCCCGCAACTGCTGCGTCTCGCGCGCAATCGCACTCTGTGCGTCGGCGTGCTTGAGATACCCCCGTACCACATCGGCAATCTCCGCGAGGTAGCGCGAACGTGCCGGCGGCACGATCACGTTGGTCGCGGTCGATTGGTGCGTAGCGACTTTCGGCAGGCGGCCCTCGCCCACCTTCAATCCGAATTCAGCGAGCTTCGGCAACAACCCCTGATACAGCGCCGTCACGCCATCGTCGTTGAACTTCGACGCCTGCGTGCCGTACACCGGCATTTGATCGGGCGACATCGTGAAGGCTTCGCGATTGCGCTGCACCTGCTTGGCGACATCGCGCAGCGCATCGGCCGCTCCCTTGCGATCGAACTTGTTGATCGCTACGAAGTCCGCGAAGTCGAGCATGTCGATCTTCTCGAGCTGACTGGCCGCGCCGAACTCGGGCGTCATCACATACAGGCTCACGTCGACCAGCGGCACGATCGCCGCATCGCCCTGTCCGATGCCCGAGGTCTCGACGACGATCAGGTCGAAGCCCGCGACCTTGCACGCGGCGATCACGTCGGGCAATGCGTCCGAGATTTCCTGGCCGGCTTCGCGTGTGGCGAGCGAGCGCATGAAGACGCTGGCGCGGGGTGACGAGTCCGCGGTGCCGTCCATGCGCTTCCACGGACCGATCGCGTTCATGCGAATGCGGTCGCCGAGCAACGCGCCGCCCGACTTGCGACGCGACGGGTCGATCGAGATCACCGCGATCTGCAAGGCGTCGTCCTGATCGAGACGAAGGCGGCGAATCAACTCGTCGGTCAACGACGACTTGCCCGCGCCGCCCGTGCCGGTGATGCCGAGCGTCGGTACGGTTGCGGCGTCGGCCGCCTTGTAGAGCGCTTCGCGCAAGCGTGCGAAGGTATTGTCTTCGGCGTCTTCCGCCGACGCCATGCCGCGACGATTCTCGAGTGCCGTGATCAGCTGCGCGAGCGCGCGGCGATCACCCTTGCGAATCTTGTCGAGTGACTTCGGCGCATGCAGCGACAGATCGACATCGCAGCGTTCGATCATGTCGCGGATCATTCCCGCCAGGCCCATGCGCTGGCCGTCTTCGGGACTGTAGATGCGCTCGACGCCATAGGCCTGCAGCTCGGCGATTTCGCTGGCCACGATCACGCCGCCGCCGCCCGCGAACACCTTGATGTGCGCGCCGCCGCGCTGCTTCAGGAGGTCGATCATGTACTTGAAGTACTCGACGTGGCCGCCCTGATAGCTCGACACCGCGATGCCCTGCACGTCCTCCTGCAACGCGCAGGTGACGACTTCATCGACCGAGCGGTTGTGCCCGAGATGGATCACTTCGCAGCCGTTCGATTGCAGGATGCGACGCATGATGTTGATCGACGCATCGTGTCCATCGAAAAGCGCCGCGGCCGTCACGAAGCGCACCTTGTGCGCGGGTCGCCACGCGGCATCGCGTTCGGCGATCTTCTTGGGTTCGGACAAGTCGGTCATGGTGGGTCTCCTACGGGGCTTTCGACACTAGCCGACGACGGCGCCGCGCGTCAACCGCGCGTATTGATTAATTGGCTTCAACTGAATACCAGCTCTCTCCAGAAGCTGACATTAGCTACCCGCCCAGCCAAGAACGATGACGCCGAGGATGATCCGCGCGCTAATGTGGTATGCATCCAATAGTGGACTAAATCCATAATTCGTCCTAGTATGCGCGTCATGGATGGTCCCATCGAACAGCAACTCAGGCGGCATGGCATGCAGGTGACAGCACAGCGGCTTGCCATCATGCGGGCTGTGTCCTCGCGCTCTCACGCCACGGCCGAACAAGTGGCCGACGACGTCCGGGCCGTCATCGGGTCGATCTCTCGCCAGGCCGTGTACGACACACTCGGCATCCTGGTCGAGAAGGACCTCATACGTCGCATCCAGCCCTCCGGATCGGCCGCACTTTACGAGGATCGGGTGGGCGATAACCATCACCACCTGATTTGCCGAGGTTGTGGCGCCGTAGTCGACATCGACTGCGCGGTCGGGGCGGCGCCCTGCCTGGCTGCGGACGATGCGCATGGTTTTGAGATCGACGAGGCCGAGGTCATCCATTGGGGGCACTGCCCAGCGTGCCGGAAACTGGCTGCAGCAACGGCGTCGGGGAAGCATGCCGCTCGGTCCGCTTCGCCGGGACACCCGAATAAAAGGAGGAGCGCCGGCCCGCACCAAAAGTAAAGGGCCGAGCCGCCCCCTGCGACGGCAGTTTTGCAGTATTTCCGATTGCACGGAATCGAGGCAAACCAAATGCGAGTACGGAGCTTCTTGGTTCCTCGGGGCAATCGCACTACATCGTTCACCACCACTCTTCAGCGCAAGGAGCAGAAATGTCAGACCAAGTGATGAAACGCATCGACAAGTGCCCCGTGATGGGCTCTTCACATGCACCGACGCCCACTGCGGCGACTGCCAACCAGCAATGGTGGCCGGAACAGTTGAACCTGAAGACTCTTCAGCAGAACTCTCCCTTGGTCGACCCGATGGGCAAGGACTTCAACTACGCAGAGGAATTCAAGTCTCTCGATCTGGACGCCGTGCAGAAGGACATCGACGCGGTGATGACGGATTCGAAGGAATGGTGGCCCGCCGACTATGGCCACTACGGGCCGTTCTTCATCCGGATGGCATGGCACAGCGCGGGGACCTACCGCATCGGCGACGGCCGCGGCGGTTCAGGCTTCGGCACACAGCGCTTCGCCCCCCTCAACAGCTGGCCGGACAACGTCAACCTCGACAAGGCGCGCCGGCTGCTCTGGCCGATCAAGCAGAAGTACGGCCGGAAGATTTCATGGGCCGATCTGATGATCCTGACCGGCAACCGTGCGCTGGAGACGATGGGATTCAAGACCTTCGGTTTCGCCGGCGGGCGCGAGGACGTGTGGGAACCGCAGGACATCTACTGGGGGTCTGAAGACAAGTGGCTCGCCGACAACCGCTACACCGGTGATCGGGATCTCGAGAATCCTCTGGGTGCGGTGCAGATGGGCCTGATCTATGTGAACCCCGAAGGGCCGAACGGCAATCCGGATCCGATGGCTTCCGCCCGAGACATTCGGGAGACTTTCGCCCGCATGGCGATGAACGACGAAGAGACGGTCGCGCTCATCGCCGGCGGGCACACGTTCGGCAAAACCCATGGCGCAGCCGATCCGGGCAAGCACGTGGGTCCGGAACCAGAGGCGGCCGACATCGAACACCAAGGCTTCGGCTGGAAGAATAGCTTCGGCAGCGGCAAAGGCGGCGACACCATCAGCAGCGGGCTGGAAGGCGCGTGGACCACCAACCCGGTGAAGTGGGACAACAACTATTTCGACAACCTGTTCGGTTACGAGTGGGAACAGATTCGGGGTGCTGGCGGTGCGAAGCAGTGGGCGCCCAAGAATGCCGACGCAGCGCGCACCGTGCCGGATGCTCACGATCCGTTGAAGAAGCACGCCCCGTTTATGGCGACGACGGACATCGCACTGAAAACAGATCCGGTCTATGCACGCATTTCGAAGCGCTTCCATGAGAACCCGGCGGAATTCGCCGACGCCTTTGCGAAGGCCTGGTACAAGCTGACGCATCGTGACATGGGGCCTGTGACGCGGTATCTCGGCCCATTGGTTCCCGCTGAGGCGCAATTGTGGCAAGACCCGGTTCCCGTCGTGGATCATGAGTTGATCGGGGAGCAGGACATCGCCGCACTGAAGGCCAGCATCCTCGCTTCCGGTCCGTCTGTTTCCCAACTGGTCTCTACCGCCTGGGCGTCCGCGGCAACGTTCCGGGGCACGGACAAGCGCGGTGGCGCGAACGGCGCGCGCATTCGCCTCGCGCCGCAGAAAGATTGGGCCGTCAACAACCCCGCCGAGCTGGGCACGGTGCTGAGCGCATTGCAGAAGATCCAGCAGGACTTCAACGGCGCACAATCCGGCGGCAAGCGGATCTCGCTGGCCGACCTGATCGTGTTGGGCGGTTGTGCAGCCGTCGAACAGGCGGCGAAGAACGCCGGCCACGACGTGCGGGTACCCTTCGCGCCGGGCCGCACCGATGCGACGCAGGAGCAGACCGATGTGGAGTCGTTCGCCGTACTCGAGCCTACGGCCGACGGGTTCCGCAACTTCCTGGCCGACGGACACCGCCGGACAGCGGAGCAACTGCTGGTGGACAGGGCGGAGCTGCTGACCCTGACCGCGCCTGAGATGACCGTGCTCATCGGCGGCATGCGCGTCCTGGATGCGAACGGCGGGCTGTCCAAGGCCGGCGTTCTCACCCGGCGACCCGAGACTCTGACCAATGACTTCTTCGTCAACCTGCTCGACATGAACACGACGTGGAAGGCGGTCGCCTCGTCAAAAGACGTGTACGAGGGGCGCGATGGCAAGTCGGGCGAGGTGAAATGGACGGGAAGCCGCGTCGACCTCATTTTCGGTTCGAACTCTCAGCTGCGAGCCGTCGCGGAGGTCTACGCGTGCGACGACGCTCAACAGGCGTTCGTGCAGGACTTCGTGGCTGCGTGGGACAAGGTGATGAATCTCGATCGCTTCGACTTGGCCTGATCCGGGGACGGCCGGGCGTGAGCTGCAAGTAGCTCACGCCCGATCATCAGTCAGCGGTCAGCGGTCAGGATCGTACGTCGAAAGCCGCCATGGATGCCTATCAGGTCGGCTTGGCGTCTTTTGACGTCCTTCAGATCCATTGTTATTTCGCAGGAGTCATCGCCATCGAACACCGTCGAAAGCGGCCTCGGGTGACACGGTATCAACCCATCGAAACCATTCAAAACGGGACGGGACGCGATCACTCGATCACCACGCTCTGGTACTTCGGATCCAGCGGCGGGTACTGCGGATCGATCTTCGCGAGCGCATCGCGCACCAATGTCGCGGCCATCAGGTTGCGGTGCGACTTGTCGTCCGACGGCACGATCCACCACGGGGCTTCTTTGGTCGCCGTGTAGCGTATCGCGTCGCTATACGCGGCCATGTTTGCGTCCCAACGCCCGCGCTCGACCAGATCGTTGGGATTGAATTTCCAGTGCTTCTGCGGTTCGTCGAGTCGCGATTGCAGACGCACCTTCTGCTCATCCTTCGAGATATGAAGAAAGCATTTCACGATGGTCGTGCCATGCTCGATCAACAGCCGCTCGAAGTCGACGATCTGCGCGTAGCGGCGCTTGCATTCCTTCCTGTCGGCGAGACCCAGTACGCGCTCGGCGATCACCGCTTCGTAGTGGCTGCGGTTGAAGACCGCGATCATTCCCCTGGGCGGCGCGTGCGGATGCACACGCCACAGAAAATCGCGGGCCGCTTCGTCCAACGACGGCGCCTTGAACGGCGTGACGCTCACGCCCTGCGGATGCGCCTGATCGAAGGTCGCGATGATGGCGCCGTCCTTGCCCGCGGTATCCATGCCCTGGAATACCACCAGCACGCTCTGCCGGTTCTCCGCGAAGAGCGTGTTCTGGAATGTCGCAATCTCCCTTTGCACCGGCTCGAGCGCATCGCCGACGACGACGAGAACGCGGGCGCCCGGGTCGAACCCGGCGAGGTCGAGTTTCCTGTCGTCGCAGATGCGGTAAGGCTTGAGGGGATTGGCCATTGCGACAGGTCGATCAAACGATGCAAGGGACTTGTGAGCCACCTATGATAGCCGTGCATACTTTGCGAAAGCGCCTTGTCATCCGAGCGACGCGAGGAATCTCTTGCGCGGCGCAATCCTGAGATGATGAGATTTCTCGCTACGCCCGGAATGATCGATGCCGCCATGAAAGCCATCCTCGCACTCGACCAGGGCACCACCAGCTCGCGTGCCATCGTCTTCGACCAAGACGCGCGCATCCTCGCGTCGGCGCAACGCGAAACGCATTCGTTCTATCCGCACGACGGTTGGGTCGAACAGGATGCGATCGAAATCGCCGAGAGCCAGTTCGCGGTCGCGGCCGATGCCATCGCGCAGGCGGGCATCGCGGCCGCCGACATCGTCGCGATCGGCATCACCAATCAGCGCGAGACCACGATCGTGTGGGATCGCGCGACCGGCATCCCGGTCGGCCCCGCGATCGTCTGGCAGGACCGGCGCACCGCGGATTTCTGCGAGTCGATCAAGCAAACACAAAGTGAAGATGGCATCGCGGGGCGCACCGGACTCGTGGTCGACCCTTACTTCTCGGCGAGCAAGCTCACCTGGATGCTCGACAACCTCGATTACGTCGTCGAACGCGCCGAGGCCGGTGAACTGGCATTCGGCACTGTCGACAGCTGGCTGATCTGGAATCTCACCGCGGGCGCGCTGCACGTGACCGATGCGAGCAACGCGTCGCGCACGCTGCTCTACAACATCCATCGTCATCAATGGGACGCGCGCATGCTCTCGATCTTCGGGATTCCGAAGGCGATGCTGCCCACCGTGGTCGAATCGTCGAAGGTCATCGGCGCCACCGCCGCAGCCGATGTCGCGTGGGACCGCGTCGCACCGGCGCTCCACGCGGCATTGAAAGCGCTGCCGCCGGGCATCCCGATCGCCGGCATCGCAGGCGATCAACAGGCTGCGCTTTTCGGCCAGTGCTGTTTCGAGCCGGGCATGGTCAAGACCACCTACGGCACCGGCTGCTTCATGCTGATGAACACCGGCCACACACCCACCGACTCGAAGGCCAAGCTGCTCGCGACGGTGGGCTGGCGCAGGCCGCGCGTGAGGAAGGAGCCGTACGATCCCTTCGACGACGAAGACGATGGCCTGTTGCCGCTGGTCCAGGTCGAGAACTGGGACCGCACGAACGGGTGGGTCACGACGACCGAAGCGATCATGCTGAGGAACTTTGCCAATGCGCCTCCAGAGATACGACCCGATACGACGGTGGTCTATGCGCTCGAAGGCAGCGTCTTCGCCGGCGGCGCGGTGGTGCAGTGGTTACGCGACGAGCTCGGCATGATCGCCGACGCGGCCTCGGTCGAAGGGCTCGCGGTGAGCGTGCCCGACAGCGGCGGCGTGGTGCTCGTCCCCGCATTTGCAGGACTGGGCGCTCCCCATTGGGACGCGTATGCGCGCGGCGCGCTGGTCGGCATCACGCGCGCGACCACCAAGGCGCACATCGCGCGCGCGGCGTTGGAGAGCATCGCGTTCCAGGTATGCGACGTGCTCGATGCGATGGAGTCCGACACCGGTATCAAGGTCAGCGAGTTGCGCGTCGACGGTGGCGCGTCCGTCAACAATCTGTTGATGCAGATGCAAGCCGATCTGCTCGGCGTGCGTGTGGTGCGGCCGACAGTGACCGAGACCACGGCACTGGGAGCGGCGTATCTCGCCGGTCTTGCGGTCGGCGTATGGGCCGATACGGAGGCCATCGCCAAGCAATGGAAGATCGATCGCGTGTTTACGCCAGAGATGAGCGAGACGCTGCGCGAAAAGCGCCGCGCCACGTGGCGGCGCGCGGTCGACAGGGCGCGGGGATGGGCCAGTTGAATCGCGTTGTCGCAGCCGGACAATGCGACACGTTGGGGTGAGCCAGGCGCACCGCGACGAACGCCGCGCAATACCTTCACCCCGGCACGCCGACAATCACGCTCGAAGCCTTGAACACCGCGGTCGCCGCAACGCCGCGCTGAATACCGAGCGCCTTGACGCTTGCGCTCGTGACGATCGCCGCGATCGTGATCGCGCTGTCCCCCACGCTGTCCCCCGCGGCGTCCCCTGCGGCGTCCCCATTCTCTAGCGCAACGACGACCTCGGCATTGACCGCGCCGGGTGTCACGCGCGCGACTTTGCCGCTCAGTTGATTGCGCGCCGACAGCCGTGCCGATTCCAGATCGGTCGCGATCAGGATCGAAGAGGCCTTCACCAGCGCGAACGCGCGCACACCCACTTCGAGCCCGAGCGACTCGGTGCTTTCATGCGTGACGATGGCGACGATCGAGTGACCGCCAGCAAGCGCAAGTTCGATCTCGTCGTTGACCGCGCCCCTCGTGATCGCGCTGACCTCGCCTGTGAAATGATTGCGTGCGCTGGTCTTCATGTTGAGCATCCTCATGAGGTCGAGATCGTTGGCAGGATCGGCGCCGCCCTCGCTCAAGTGTTCGACGAAGCGACGATGCAGCGCATCGACCTCGTCGTAGCGCGCGAGCAATCGAGCGCCATGCGGCGTCAATGCGGTCCGCCCTCCCCCGCGCCCGCCCGCACTGCGCTCGACCAGCGCCGCGCCCGCGAGATTGTTCATCGCATCGACTGCGTCCCACGCGGCCTTGTAGCTGACGCCAACCGCTTTGGCCGCATGCGTGATCGAGCCGACTGCGGCGATCGCGCGAAGCAGGTCGATGCGGTTGCGGCCGCCGAGCAGCGCGCCGTTCGCAGTCATCCACAGCGTACCTTCGAGCGCGAGGACGGGCTCTTTGCGGCGCGCGTTCACGCGAGTGCATCCTTCTGCATGACATGTTCTCCGCAAGAAGGCATCTCTGGTCCTGTTTCCGCTATGGCATCAATGCGACCGATTTCACCTGCACCCATAGTTCCTGTCCGACGGCCAGTTCGAGTGCCGCGGCAGCCCGCTTGGTCAAACGAGCAACCAGCGTGGAAGCGTCCTCATCCTTGCCCACGCGCACCCGCACGAGCGTCAGTCCGGGATGTTGGTCGTCCGCGATCGCGTCGACGCGTCCTTGCAAGACATTCTGGATGCTGCTGCGTTCAGGATGCAGGCAAGCCAGGCTGACGTCCCTCGCAAGGATCCGCACGCGCACCCTGCGGCCGACAGACAGATCGCGGTCAGGCGTCCATAGACTCCCGCCCGCAAAATCCAGCCGCGCCAAATGCCAGGTGCTATCGATGGTCCCCACGGTGCCATCGATGACTGCGCCGACATCCTCGCCGAGTGGTATGGGCGAATGAAGCCGAACCAGCGTCTCGCTCAACGGACCGCTGGCCACTACCCGACCGCCTTCGAGCACGACCAGATGATCCGCGAGCCTTGCCACTTCATCGGACGAGTGGCTGACGTACACCACCGGAATGTCGAGTTCGTTGTGCAGCCTTTCCAGATAGGGCAGCACTTCCTGCTTGCGTTTGAAGTCGAGCGCCGCCAGAGGCTCGTCCATCAGCAGAATGCGCGGGCTGACCGCAAGCGCGCGCGCAATGCCGACGCGGCTGCGTTCTCCACCCGAGAGCCGCTCGGGTTTTCTGTCGAGCAGAGGGCCGATGCCCAGAAGCTCGATGGCCTGGTCCATGCTGATGCGCTCGTCGGCGACGATGCGCTTTTGCCCATAACGCAAGTTGCCCGCCACCGAGAGATGAGAGAACAGGCTCGTCTCCTGGAACACATATCCCAAGAGACGTTTGTGCGTGGGCACCCAGTGCTTGCCGTTCTGCCACACCTGACCATCGATGCTGAGAAATCCTTGCGGCGCTCGTTCCAGTCCGGCAATGCATCGCAGCAGCGTGGTCTTGCCCGAACCCGAGGGGCCGAACAATGCCGTGACTCCGCGGCTCGGAAAGGCGAGATCCACATCGAGAACGAAGCCGGGCCAGTCGAGACGAAAGCGCGCCTGGATGTTCTTCATCCCTTCAACCCTTCCTGCGATCGGGCCGCCATGCATAGAGGGCGAGCAACACCACGAAGGAGAAGATCAGCATCACGGCTGCGAGCTTGTGGGCCTGTGCGTACTCGAGCGCTTGCACATGATCATAGATCTGCACGGAGGCAACGCGCGTCACGCCCGGCAGATTGCCGCCGATCATCAACACCACTCCGAATTCGCCGACCGTGTGAGCAAAGGTCAGGATGCACGCGGTCAAAAATCCCGGCAGCGCCAGCGGCACAGCCACAGTGAAGAAGGCATCGAGCGGCGAAGCGCGCAACGTGGCCGCGACGTCCATCGGCCGGTCGCCGATCGCCTCGAACGCGGCCTGCAAAGGTTGAACCATGAACGGCAGCGAATAGAACACGGAGCCCACCACCAAGCCCCAGAAAGTGAAGGGCAGCGAACCGATGTGGAACGTCTCGGTCAGCCGCCCGACCGGACCGTTCGGCCCCATCGCCAGCAAGAGATAGAAGCCGAGGACCGAAGGCGGCAGCACCAAAGGCAACGCCACCACCGCGCCGATTGGACCTTTCCACCAGCCTTCGATGCGCGCAAGCCGCCATGCGATGGGCGTACCGATAAAAAGCAAGATGACAGTGACGATGCCCGCCAGTCTGACGGTCAGCCAGATCGCCTGAAGATCGCCCTCCGATATGTACATGATCGTGACGGGCGACCCGGGTCTTCATTTGCCGGCGGTTTCACCGGGTAATACGAAACCGAATTTCGTCATAACGGCGCGAGCCGGTTTGCTGTTCATGTAATCGGCGAAGCGTGTGGCCAGTGCGTTATTCGCCGCTCGCTTGGTGACGACGAAACCCTGTTCCAGCGGCGCATGAAGCGTGTCGGGGATCAGCCAGTAGCCCCCTTTCTTCGCCAGTTCAGAATGAAGCGTCAGCGAAAGCGCGATGATGCCGACCTGCGCGTTGCCGCTCTCGATGTACTGCGCGGTCTGCGCAATGTTCTCGCCATAGATCAGTTTCGGTTCGACCTTGTCCCACACGCCCGAGGCGCGCAACGCCTCCTCTGCCCGTCTGCCGTACGGCGCGTGCTTGGGATTGGCAATGGCGATGCGCGTGATGCCCGGATCGGCGAGGCTGGCCATCGTCATCCGGCTCGCGTCGAGCGTCGCACTCCACAGCACGATGCGGCCTAGCGCGTAGGGCTTCGCTTCCGAACTCGCGTAGCCGTCCCTGGCCAACTCGCGTGGAAACGCGATGTCGGCGGAGAAGTAGAGATCGTAAGGCGCGCCCTGCTGGATTTGGGTGTTGAAGTTGCCCGACGAACCGTAGACGACGTCCACCTCGTCTGTCGGATGGGCCTTCTTGAAGCCGGTCACGATTTCGTCCATCGCGAATTTCAGATCGGCCGCCGCAGCGATGGTGATCTTTTCCGCATTCGCCGACAGCGAGAGCAGGAGAGCGCCTGAAAACAGCAGGATCCTTGCGAGCTTCATGAAAATATTCCGCGTTCGCCGGTGGAAGCGAAATATACCGCGGAATATAACGGTCGGTGCTCAGCGCCGTCCCCGCACAAAGCGGGGGACCCAGTGACGTGTGTCGAAAGACGCTGGATTTCCTCGCTTGCGCGGGGACTGAAGGCCGCGGGAACGACGGGAGTTCTGTGAAGGGGACGGCCCACTGTCAAGCAGCCGCTCGCCTCCACAACCCCAACGCCTTCTGCACCGGCCGATCCGAGAAGCTGAACAACACCGCGTCCTCGTCGGTCTCGTGGCGCACCGGCAGCCACGACGGCGCGACGAAGATGTCGCGCGGCCCCCACTCGAAGATCTTCTCGCCGATCGTGGTACGACCGTGTCCTTCGACGACGTTGTAAATGGTGCCGTCGGTGACGCGCTCGCTTTCGCCCTTGAATCCCTTCGGCATCCATTGGATGAATGCGGCGATGGTCGGCATCGCGAAGCCACCGCTCGCCGGATTGATGTATTGCATCTTGATGCCGTGGGCGGGATGAAGCGGTCCCGAACGCTGGAGCTTTTCCAACACCTCGCGAGTGCGGTCGTAGGGATAGAAGAACACCGGACTGGTCTTCGATGTCGGTTCCCAATCGACCGGCAGCAGGTTCGCGCCATAGCGGATCAAGGCGTCGCCCTCGGGTCGCATCACCGGCTGGCTGTCTTTTGGATAGCGCTCCGAAAAGCTCGCGTCGAGCATGCGCACCAGCGGGATATCGAGGCCGTCCATCCAGATCACCGGGGCGCTTCCCGGATTGCCGTGATCGTGCCAGGTCCACGATGGCGTGATGATGAAGTCGCCACGATGCATCGTGATGCGCTCACCATCGACTGCGGTGTACGCGCTCTCGCCTTCGACGACGAAGCGTAGCGCCGACTGCGTGTGGCGGTGACTGGGCGCAACCTCGCCCGGCATGATCAATTGCAGGCCGCAGTAGAGCGTGTTGGTGATCGCCGACTGGCCGCGCAATGCCGGGTTCTCGAGCACCAGCACGCGGCGCTCGGCTTCCTTCGCGGTGATCAATCGGCCCGCTTCGAGCAGATGCTCGCGGATGCCATCGTAATGCCACAGCGCCGCTACGCAGGGCGAATGCGGTTGCGGGATGACGAGGCTGCCGAGCACTTCCCACAGCGGCGTGAGGTGATGCTGGTCGATGCGGTCGTAGAAGGCTTTGCGCTCTGCGTTGGGTGAGGGTCGGTCGAACATGTGGCCTCCTGAAGGTTCAGTGCGCGTTCAGTGCGTCGCGATGGCCGTCGTGCCGCCGTGCCATGCCTTCGCGCGTCTTTGCATGGAGCCGGGCTGCAGATAAACCGCATTCTGAACCGCGACGATCGCGGCCGCATGGTCGTCGCCCTCGCGATCAGCGTATGGGGTTGAATGTCAGGCTAGGCAATTCGCGACGCGCCAGCCGTACAACCACTCGAGCGCGTCGTAGAAGCGCTGTTGCGAGCGGCCGCGCCACAGGTCGTTGCGCACCAGACGCTGTACGCCGCTGGCGTGATAGATGCGTCCCATCTCGCGGGCCGACAGCACGACGCGCGCGGCGCGCGCAACGCGTGAGCGCTGGTAATGCTCGAAGGCCGGGGCGAAGTCGCCGCTCCTGGCGACCTCGTGCACGCGCAGCGCTTCGCCCAAGGTGACTGCGTCCTCCATCGCCATGCACGCGCCCTGCGCCATGTACTGCAGCATCGGGTGCGCCGCATCGCCGAGCAGCGTGATGCGACCGAACGACCATTGCGCGATCGGCTCGCGATCGGCCGTGGCCCAGCGCTTCCAGCTCTTGGGCAGCGAGAGCAATTGGCGCGGGCGCTCGAGGATGCCGGTGAAGTAGGACTGCACTTCCTCCGCGCTACCCTCCATGACGGTCCAGCTTTCTTCGTAGCGGCTATGGAACGTGACGACGACGTTGTACTGCTCGCCGCCGCGCAACGGGTAGTGCACGAGGTGGCAGTTCGGACCCGCCCAGACCGCTGGCGCATTCCAGCGCAAGTCGACTGGAAACTCGGCGGCATCGACCACGGCGCGATAGACCACGTGGCCCGAAACGCGAACCGGATCTCCGACCAGCTGCTGCCGCACGGCGGACTTGACGCCATCGGCGCCGATCAGCGCCACGCCCTTGTATGCGATGCCCTTCGCGTCGATCGCCGTCACGCCGCTGCCGCTTTGCTCGACCTTATCGATGCGGGTCGACGTGACGAACTCGATGCGATCGGTCGCCTCGCGCACGCCTTCGAGCAGCGAGCCATGGACGTCGGCTCGATGAATCACCGCATACGGATTTGCGAAGCGCTCGCGAAATGGCGCGCCGACATCGATCGATGCGACCTCTGCGCCATCCACGGCATCCATCATCACCATGCGCTCGGTGTGGACCGCGTGGCGTCGCGCCCGCTCGCCGATGCCCAGCGCGTCCAGTGCGGCGAAGGCGTTGGGCGCGAGCTGGATGCCCGCGCCGATCTCGCCGATCTGCGGCGCCTGTTCGAATACCTTGACGTCAAAGCCCTGACGCGCGATCGCAAGCGCAGCGGCAAGACCGCCGATGCCTCCGCCGGTCACGAGGACCGGAAGCGAAGCGGATGTGCGGCTCATGTCGTCTCCTATCAAGAACGCGCTGGTGCAGGGCCTCGGTGTGAGCTGATTCGAGAACGGTGCAACGCGCGGCAATGCCAAGCGCGCACTGACGCTGCTCGAACGGCTGCGTGATGCGCGGCGGCCCGTCGTTCCCGCGCACGCGGGAACCCAGCGACTTTGACGGCTCGCAGCGTGCGGCGGGCCGATGGCGCGCACGCCGTCAGTCGGCCGCCGTTGCAGCCGGGCTGCCAGCCATCGGCAGCGTGACGACGAATTCACTGCCGAGGTCCTTGCCGGCGCTGTCGCCGACAACCGTGCCGCCATGCGCCTCGACCAGCTCGCTAACGACTGCGAGCCCGATGCCGAGGCCGCCGCTGTGCAGGGCCAGCGCGTGCGGGTCCTGCGCGAACAGGTCGAAGACCCGCGGCAAGGCTGCGGCCGTGATGCCGATGCCGTTGTCGGACACGGTGATCGCGATCGTGTCATCGATCACCTTCACGTCGAGCGCGATCGTGCCGCCCGTCGGCGTGTATTTGGATGCGTTGTCCAGCAGATTGCTGAAAATCTGCGTCAGGCGCACCGAGTCTCCGTACACATCGAGCGGGCCGGGCGGCGACTGCATCGTGAACCGTTGAAGCCGCGCGTCCATCGCAGGTTGGCAGGTCTCTACGGCCACACCGATGATGTTCGCCAGGTCGACCGAGCCGCGTTCGAGCCGAAACTTTCCGGTGCTGATGCGCGACCCGTCGAGCAGGTCGTCGATGAGCCTCGCCATGTGCGTGACCTGGCGCTTGATGACGCCTTGCAGCCGTGCAAGTCGCGGGTCGTCCGTGAGCGGTCGGTGCAGCAACTCGGCAGCCTGCAGGATAGGGGTCAGCGGATTACGCAACTCGTGGGCCACCATCGCCAGAAACGTGATCTGCCGGCGGTGCGCCGCTCCCGCGTCGGCCTCCAGTTCCTGCGCGGCGATTGCGGCAAGCACCAGTTGCTCATTGGCCTCGCGCAGGTTTCCGAGATTGGGGACGGCGAGGCCCGAGCGCATCAATTCGCGCAGGTTGCTGACTGCCGCCTCGGCAATCGCATCCGCACGAAGCGAAGCGAGCACCAGATGTTCGTTGGCCTCCGCGAGCTGGGCTGCCCTCTCCCCGCTGAAGCCGCGCTCAACCTCGGCCATCTCGAGCCGCAACTTCACCAGTTCGGCACGCACCGCGTCGGCTTGCCGGTTCAGCAGCGCAAGCGTCCCGGTTGCTGCGGCCAAGTCACTCTCGTGAATCGGCGTGTTCATGACGATCGGCGTATCGACGGGCGCATCGCGCAGGAGGGCACTTAGCCACCGTGGGTGCTGGCCGCATCGTCGGATGGCTCGCGACGTCGGGTCGGCCTTCCGCCCAGGATCCCTTCCTGATCGGCGAGCATCTGGCCTATCTTGATGCCGTCTTCGTCGATGCTGAACAGACGCAGTTCACTCGAATGCGCGCTTGCACGCACTTTCACGACGGCCAATACGCGCTGCAACCGGCTGTCGACTTCGATGTAACGCTGCACGATGATGCTGTCGGTCAGAAAGGCGGTGCCATAGGGGCTGAAGCGCAAGTCGTCGTAGCGGTCTTCCAGCTCCGATGTCATCAGCACCGTGACGCCGATGTTGGCCAGCGTCGTCACCAGGCGCGACAGGGATGCGCGATAGTCCTCGCGGAAGGTGGGCGCCAGTGCAAGCTCCAGGCCCGAAAGCGAGTCGAGCACGACGCGTGTCGCCTTCATGCGGCCGATCTCTGCGATCAGCAGCGTGGCGATCTCGTCGACCGACAAATCCGATGCGCGGCTATGCACCAGGGCCACGCTGCCGCGCTTGATGAGATCGGCAATCGCCTTGGAGCGCGACAGTGCGGGACGCAGTTCGAACGCGGCAATGACGCCGGTTTCTCCAGTGCGCGCGCCCTCGGCCAGAAACGCCGCAGCCATGATGCTCTTGCCCGAACCCGACGGTCCGGCAACGAGCACCGAGTATCCGCGCGGCAAGCCGCCGCCCATCATCTCGTCGAGCCCCGGCACACCCATGCACAGGCGCGAGGCCGTGCCCGCGTCGGCTTCGCGCTCGGTTTTCACGATGAGCTGGGCGGGCGGGAAAATCTTGATCCCGGTGGCGTTGATGCGAAACGTATGCAGCCCCGGCAACGCAGGCTGGCCGCGCATCTTCATGATCTCGATCTTCCGCACGACCGAATTGCGCATCACGCTCTGGCGCAACCAGATCAGTCCGTCGGCGACGGTGAACACCGGGCTCGGATCGCTCTCGTTGAAATATTCCCCGATCAGAAAAGTCGTGGCCTGCCAACTCGTCATCAGCATACCGAGTTGCTGAACGAAGTGCTGCAGGCCGAGGAACGCATTGGGCTCCCCCTGGCTGGCGAGAGCCACCGACCGAAACGAATCGACGAACACCAGACCCGGTCCGTGCTCCTCGACGGCCACTGCGATTCGGGCCAGCACACGGTCGAGATTTCCGACGACCGTGTCGTCGGCGAGGTTGATGAAGTGAATCGCGCTGTTGATTTTTTCGCTGTCGAAAAAATCGAACTGCTGTTGATAGCGCAACATT
The DNA here is from genome assembly GCA_038225855.1 of Burkholderiales bacterium. GTDB lineage: Bacteria > Pseudomonadota > Gammaproteobacteria > Burkholderiales > Burkholderiaceae_D > CAHJXF01. Next base: position 79,927 of record JBBRQU010000008.1, read on the forward strand.
TTCAGCGGCGGCTCGCCGAGCACCGTGAAGTAAAGCGCAGGCTGCTCCGGTGTGGCGAGCGCGAACATGATCTGATGCGCCAGCGTGGTCTTGCCGCAGCCGGGCGGGCCCGCAATGATGTTGAACGAAAATTCCGGCAGGCCCCCTCCAAGCACCTCGTCGAGTCCTGGCACACCCGTTCCCAATTGATTGATCGTTGCCTTGTCCATGGTCATGACGAAATGTCCTGCACGGCAGAGCCGTATGTAAGGTTGTTGAGAACGGACTCCAGGAGCCGCTCCGTGAGCGAGCCGCCGATCAGCTTGGTCAGCAACTGCTTGAAGGTCTGCAGCAGGGCGTCGCTTGCCGAGGCGGCGTTCGAAGTGGTTTGCTGTGCCAGCGTCGCCTGCAATGCCGCGAACTCGCCGGGCGGCGAGTCGCTTTCACGCACGGCCGTCAGGCACGGATGATGGGTGCCGGTCAGAAACAGGCTGCGGTTGTAAAGCGCAGCGACTCCGCGCGGGCCGACGATGGGAGACAAAGCGGCATCGATGTCGCGCCATGTCGAAGCCGACAGCTCGGCGATGCGCCTGGCGTCGGCGCCTTCGGCTGCCAACTGCGCAAACGCCGCATGGTGAGGTTGCGCAGTGGGTTGCATCGGTGGTCCGCGGGCGGGGGGGGGGGGGTCAGAACTTCCGCGCGCGCGAGCTTGGATGATACGCCTGGTTACGGGCGCACGAGCAAAGCCGAAGCGCCTCGAAACGAGTTGGGCCTACGACCCCTGCGCATTGCGCAATCGGTCGAGCAGAAGCGCCGCATGGATCGCCTTGCGCTGCGCGCCATCGAAAATCTGATGCCGGCAACTCGTGCCGTCGGCGACCACGATCGCGTCGGGTTGCAGACGTACGGCGGGCAAGAGATTGGCTTCGGCCATGCGCATCGAAACATCGTAGTGCTTCGCTTCGTACCCGAAGCTGCCCGCCATGCCGCAACACGAGCTCTCGATCAGCTCGGGCCTGGCGCCGGGGATGAGACGCAAGACTTCGAGCACGGGCAGCATCGCTCCGAATGCTGTCTGATGGCAATGACCGTGGACGAGGATGGCTGCGTCCGCCGCCTTCAGAGGCAATGAGAAACGACCCGCCTTCGCCTCGCGCGCGACGAACTCCTCGAACAAGAGCGCGTGCTTGGCCACGATCTCGGCGGGCTCGCCGAGACCCATCACCAGTGCCTCATCGCGCAGCGTGAGCAGGCACGAAGGTTCGAGTCCGACGATCGCGATGCCCGCGTTTGCGAATGGAAGCAGCGCATCGATCAATGCGCGCGCCCTGACCCTGGCCTCGTCGACCATCCCGCTCGCGAGATGCGTGCGGCCGCAACAGTAGTGGCCGTCGCGCCTGGCGAGCGTGTGCAGCGTGTATCCCGCGGCCTTCAACACGCGCGCCGCGGCCCACGCGTTCTCGCTTTCGAAGACGCCGTTGAAGGTGTCGACGAACAGCACCGCGGCCTTCTCGCCCGCGGCCGCTGCGGCGATGGTGTGGTCGCGGGTCGAGAACAGCGCGCCGTGGTTCGCATGGCCGTTCGCATTGCCGTTCGCATTGCCGTTCGCGTCGTCGTACGCGTCTTCGTATGTTCGCCAGAACGTATCGCTTCGCCAACGCGGCAGTGTGCGATGCGCGGAAAAACCGAACCACTTTTCGGACAGACGCGCGGCGCCGGGCACCCTGTCGCGCAGATTCAGCAGCCACGCGAAACGACTGGCCGTGCGCGCGTAGTCTGGCAGCCGCGCGATCAAGCGGTCCTTCAACGTATAGCCGTGCCTGGCCTTGTAGTGCGCGAGGAACTCGATCTTCATCTTCGCCATGTCCACGCCGGTCGGACAGTCGCGTTTGCAGCCCTTGCAACTGACGCACAGATCGAGCGTGTCGTGCATCGCCTCGCTCGTGAACGCGTCGGGCCCGAGCTGACCCGACAGCGCGAGGCGCAGTGTGTTGGCGCGTCCGCGCGTCAAGTGACGCTCGTCGCGCGTCACGCGGTAGCTCGGGCACATCGTGCCCGCGTCGAACTTGCGGCAGTGGCCGTTGTTGTTGCACATCTCGACGGCTTTGGCGAAGCCGCCGGTGGTGTCGCCACCGGTGCCGGGTGCGGTGGTGGCCTCGGTCACGGGATCGTTCTGCACGTCCCATGCCGACCAGTCGAGCACCGGCTTCAGCGCGATGGTGCGATAGGGGCGTGGCGCGCTCGGTGGCGGAAAGCGGAACAGCGCGCCGTCGTCCATGCGCGGCGGGTCGATCATCTTGGCGGGGTTGAACAGGCCGATCGGATCGAGCTTCTGCTTGATGGCCCTGAACGCTTCATCGATCGCGGGGCCGAACTGCCACGCGATCCATTCGCCGCGGCACAGGCCGTCGCCGTGCTCACCGCTGTATGCGCCCTTGTATTTGCGCACCAGCACTGCGGCCTCGTCGGCGACCGCGCGCATCTTCGCCGCGCCTCCGTGAGGGCCGCCGCTGCGCATGTCGAGAATCGGCCGCACGTGCAGCGTGCCCACCGATGCGTGCGCATACCACGTGCCGCGCGTGCCGTGACGCGCGAACACTTCGGTCAACGCGTCGGTGTATTCGGCGAGATGTTCGAGCGGAACCGCGCAGTCCTCAATGAAGCTCACGGGCTTTCCGTCGCCCTTCAAGCTCATCATGATGTTGAGACCGGCCTTGCGGACTTCCCACAGATTTTTCTGCGGCGCGTCTTCAGACAACTGCACGACGCTATGCGGCAAGCCGAGGTCGCCCATCAACGCGGCCAGGTCCTTCAACTTCAGCAGCAGCGCGGCCTTGTCGCTGCTTTTGTCGTTACTCGAGAATTCGACCAGCAGGATCGCTGCGGGCTGGCCGATCAACGCGGCTTCGATCGCAGGCCTGAACGCGGGGTTGGTCAGGCTCAGATCGATCATCGTGCGATCGACCAATTCGACAGCGCTCGGCTCGAGCTTGACGATGTGCCGGGCCGCGTCCATCGCCGCATGGAAACTCGGGAAGTTGACGACGCCCAGCACCTTCGCGCGCGGCAGTTCGCACAATTGCAGCGTGAGGCTCCTGGTGTACGCGAGCGTGCCTTCTGAGCCCACCAACAGATGCGCGAGGTTGACGCTTCCGTCCGCGGTGTAGGGCCGCTCGCTTTGCGCGTCGAAGATGTCGAGGTTGTAGCCGCCCACGCGGCGCATGACCTTGGGCCATCGTTCGGCAATGTCGGCGCGAAGCGCGACGGCGAGTTCGCGAACGAAGTCGGCGATCGCTTTTCCTCTCGCGTCGAGCCGCGAAACCGGCCCGAAGTCGATCAGCGATCCGTCCGACAACCACGCACTCACGCCGAGCACGTTGTGAACCATGTTGCCGTACGCGATCGATCGCGAGCCGCACGAATTGTTGCCGGCCATGCCGCCGAGCGTGGCCTGTGCGCTTGTGGAAACGTCGACCGGATACCAGAGTCGGTGCGGCTTGAGTTGCGCGTTCAGATGATCGAGCACGAGTCCTGGCTCGACCGTGGCGGTCCTCGCTTCGAGGTCGACCTCCAGCACGCGGCGCAGATGCTTGGTGCTGTCGATCACCAGTGCGGCGCCGGTGGTCTGTCCGCACTGGCTGGTGCCGGCGCCGCGCGGCAGGATCGGCACCAGGAGTTCGCGTGCGATGTCGATGGCGATCGTCACGTCGCGTTCCGTCTTCGGCACGAGAACGCCGACCGGCATGATCTGATAGATCGATGCGTCGGTCGCGTAGCGCCCGCGCGATCCGATATCGAACAACACCTCGCCTTCGGTCTCGGCGCGCAGCCGCCGCGCCAGAGCTTCGGTCACGTCGTTGTACGGCAGGCTTGCGCCGAGCGGCATCAGCGTCTGCCTGGATTCGACCGGCATGCGGCGTCAGGCATTGTCTTGATTCAAGCCGTAGCTTCGGGATAGATCTCGCCGGCACGCAGCAGGGCGAGGACGCTGTCGCGCTTGTGATGCATGTGTTCCATCAGGATGTCGCGCAGGCGGCCGCCGTCGCGCGCATCGAGCGCATCGATCATCGCCTCGTGTTCCTTGACGGCGAGCTTCCACTTCTTCTCGTTCTGGTTGGTGCGAAAGCGCAGTGACTGCACGCGTGCGTTGATCGAACGATAGGTCTCCGTGAGCACCGGGTTCTTGGCCGCGGCATTGATCGCGGAATGGATGCGCGCGTTGAGCCGGTAGTAGCCCGACAGGTCGCGGCGCGCGTAGCAGGCCAGCATTTCGTAATGGAGGGCGCGCACTTCGGCGGTCTCTTCGTCGGTGATGCGCTGAGCGGCAAGCTCGCCCGACGTTCCTTCGAGCATGGCGAGCACTTCGAACGTATCGGTCACGTCGGCCTCGGTGAGCTTGACGGCGACCGCGCCGCGATTGGGCAACAGATCGACCAGGCCTTCGGCGCCGAGCAGCTTGATCGCTTCGCGCAGCGGCGTGCGCGAGACACGCAGACGCTCGCACAGTTCACGCTCGTTGAGCTTTGCTCCAGGCGATATCTGCCCCTCGATCAACATGGTGCGCAATCGCGCCGCAACCTGATCGTGCAACGCGAGCCTCAAGATCGAAATGACTTCAGCCATCTGTATTTTCTCCTCGTCCGCATTTTTGCATGCATTTTGTTTCTCCGCCGACCTAGTTTTGCCTATAGCTGTTTGCATGTTTTGCATATTGCATGCAATATGCCGCCGCATTCAGGAGACCTCATGCTCAATCTCGACTTCCATCCCACCGGCCGTCACTTCCTTCAGATCCCGGGACCGAGTCCTGTGCCCGACCGCATCCTGCGCGCGATCAGCCTGCCGACGATCGATCATCGCGGCCCCGAGTTCGGCGCGCTCGGCGTGAAAGTCCTGAAGGGCATCCGCGAGATTTTCAAGACCAAGCACCCCGTCATCATCTATCCGGCGTCGGGCACCGGCGCGTGGGAAGCGGCGCTGTCCAACACCCTGAGTCCGGGCGATCACATCCTGATGTACGAGACCGGTCACTTCGCGTCGCTGTGGCAGAAGATGGCCACGCGCCTCGGCCTCTCCACCGAGTTCCTCGCATGGAACGGCAGCGACGAAGCCCTGCCGAACGCGCCGAGCTGGCGTCGCGGCGTGCAGGCCGACACGATCGAAGCACGGCTGAAGAAGGACACCGACCATCGCATCAAGGCCGTGTGCGTGGTTCACAACGAGACCTCGACGGGCGTCACGTCGGATATCTCGGCGGTCAGGAAGGCGATCGACGCGGCATCGCATCCGGCGCTGTTGATGGTCGACACGATTTCGGGCCTCGCGAGCGCCGACTATCGTCACGACGAGTGGGGCGTGGACGTATCGGTGAGCGGATCGCAGAAGGGCCTGATGCTGCCGCCGGGCATCAGCTTCAACGCGATCTCGCCGCGCGCGCAGGACGCGACGAAAAGCGCGAAGCTGCCGCGCGCGTTCTGGGCGTGGGACGAAATCGTCGAGATGAACAAGGACGGCTATTGGCCGTACACGCCCAACACCAACCTGCTGTACGGCCTTTCCGAATCGCTGGACATGATCGAGGCCGAAGGTCTCGACCATGTATTCGCGCGGCATCAACGCTGGGCCGCGGGCGTGCGCGCGGCGGTCGATGCGTGGGGCCTGCAGATTCAGTGCGTGGATCCGCAGGTGTATTCGCCCGTGTTGACCGGCGTGATCATGCCGCCCGGTATCGATGCCGACGCGGTGCGTCGTCTCATCTACCAACGCTTCGACATGTCGCTCGGCACGGGCCTCGGAAAATTGAAGGGCCGCATGTTTCGCATCGGCCACCTCGGCGACAGCAACGACCTGACGCTGCTCGGCACACTGGCGGGTTGCGAGATGGGTCTGAACCTCGCAGGCGTATCGCTCGCGGGCAGCGGTGTTCAGGCTGCGATGGAGCACTTCGCAAACAGCGGGCCGCAGGTCGCGTTGAAGAAGGCGGCTTGAACGTTTTGAAGCGTCGATACCAGCGTTCGATATACAAAAAAAATACGGAGACCAAGATGAGGAAGATGTTTCGCGCGACCAATGTGGTTCTCATGCTGCTGTGCCTGATGTACTTCATCACGTATCTCGATCGCGTGAACGTGAGTACCGCGGCGGCCGGCTTCGGGAAGGACTTCAACCTCAACAAGACCGAGATCGGCTTCGTCTTCTCGGCATTCGCCTATCCCTATCTGATCTTCCAGATCATCGGCGGGTGGGTCAGCGATCGCTTCGGCGCGCGCCGCACACTGATCGTATGCGGCCTGATCTGGGCGAGCGCCACGGTGCTGACCGGCATGGCCGGCGGGTTGATCTCGCTGGTGCTCGCGCGCGTGCTGCTCGGCCTGGGTGAAGGCGCGACCTTTCCGGCGGCCACGTCGGCGATGTCGCGCTGGGTCGCTAAAGAAAAGCGTGGCTTTGCGCAGGGCATCACGCACGCGGCTGCCCGCATCGGCAATGCGGTCGCACCTGCCGCGGTCGTTGCGATCATGGCCACTTACGGCTGGCGCGAATCCTTCTATGCGTGCGCGGCGTTGAGCTTCGTATGGGTCGGCCTGTGGGCGCTGACCTTCACCGAAAAGCCGAAGGACCATCCGCGCATCACCGAGGCCGAACTCGCGTTCCTGCCGGTGCCGCAATCGAAGAAAGTCAAGGTGCCCTGGGGTCCGCTCTTCAAGCGCATGATGCCCGTCACCATCGTGTACTTCTGCTATGGCTGGACGCTGTGGTTGTTTCTTAGTTGGATTCCGCAGTACTTCCTGCACAGCTACAGCCTCGACCTGAAGAAATCCGCGATCTTCGCGTCGAGCGTCTTCTTCGCCGGCGTGGTGGGCGATACGCTCGGCGGCATCGTCACCGACAAGATCCTGGTGCGCACCGGCAGCCTGCATCGCGCGCGCAGCTGGATGGTGGCCGTGTTCATGGCGCTCACGCTGCTGTCGCTGATTCCGCTGCTCTTTACGCATCACCTCTACGTTTCGCTGGCCTGCCTGTCGTTCGGCTTCTTCTTCGCCGAGATGACGATCGGCCCGATGTGGGCGATTCCGATGGACATCGCACCCGAGTACTCGGGCACCGCGAGCGGCATGATGAACACCGGCTCGGCGCTCGCGGCCATCATCAGTCCCGTGATCGGCGGTTACCTGATCGACAAGACCGGCAACTGGGAACTGCCGTTCGTGGGCAGCATGGTGCTGATGGGTGTCGGCGTGGTGCTCGCGTTTCGCATGCAGCCCGAGAGCAAGTTCTCGCTCGACGGGGGCGTGGAGGGTCGCAACGCGGTCGATCCGCACGCGGTGACGAAGACGGTGTGAAACCGAGCGGCGTTCATCGCGGCGCAGAATAGCGCCCATGAAAACACCCAAGAGACTGCAATCGTTGATCGAGGAAGGCCTAATCGACACCGTCGTGCGTCAGTTGATGAGCGGCAAGGAAGCGATGGTCTATGTGGTGCGCAGCGGCGATCACACGCGCTGCGCCAAGGTCTACAAAGACGCCACCGAGCGCAGCTTTCGCCAAGCGGTGGACTACACCGAGAACCGCAAGGTCAAGAACACGCGAGCCGCGCGCGCGATGGCCAAGGGCACGCGCTTCGGACGCGAGGCGACCGAGGCAGCATGGCAACGCGCCGAGGTCGACGCGCTCTATCGACTGGCCGCGGCCGGTGTCCGCGTGCCGACGCCGTACAACTTCTGCGACGGCGTGTTGTTGATGGAGCTCGTGACCGACGAGCACGGCGACGCTGCCCCGCGGCTGAACGATGTGGCGTTCACGCCCGACGAGGCGCGTGCGCATCACGCGACACTTTTGATGGAAGTCGTGCGCATGCTTTGCGCGGGCATCGTGCACGGCGACCTGTCGGAGTTCAACGTCCTGCTCGCAGAGGACGGTCCAGTGATCATCGACCTGCCGCAAGCGGTGGACGCAGCCGGCAACAATCACGCGAAGCGCATGTTGTTGCGCGATGTCGCCAACCTGCGCGGCTTCTTCGGCCGCTTCGCGCCCGAGCTGTTGCATAGCGATCACGGGCACGAGATCTGGGACTTGTATCAGCGCGGGCTGCTTGACGTCGATGTCGTGCTCACGGGACGCTTCGAACACCGGCTCGGCGCGATCGATGTCGACGACGTGATGCGCGAGATCGACGATGCGCGCGCTGAAGAAGCTGCGCGTCGCTTGCGTCTGCAAGCCGCCTGATCACGAACTCGCAGGCCCCCGTCGCGAATGCGCCGAATGATTCAGCGGCCCAGGTTTTTCAGCCGCGCCGGCTCGACGATCTCGATCCAGTAGCCGTCGGGGTCCTTGACGAACGCGACGTCCTTCATCTTGCCCTGGTCGGGTCGCTTGACGAACGCGACCTGATTCTCGTCGAACCACTTCACGGCCGCATCGAGATCGGGAACCGAGAAGCAGATGTGGCCGAAGCCCTGCGGCTGTGCGTTACCGTCGTGGTACTTGAAGGCCGCGTCGCATTCGCTGCCCCAGTTGTGGGTCAGCTCCAGAATCGCCCGCTGCGAGAAGGTCCACGCCGTGCGCTCGCCCGCGTCGTCGGGAGGCGTCTGGCCGTCTTCGGGGCGATGCAGGAAATACAGCGAGAACTTCATCTCCGGAAAGTCGAGCTTGCGCAAGAGGCGCATGCCCATCACGCGCGTGTAGAAGTCGAGCGACGGCTGCGGGTCTTTCACGCGCAGCATGCTGTGGTTGAGCACGAAGCCGCGCGACGCATCGCCGGGACGCTCGCAAACGCCCGGTTGCGTCTCCGTAGTAAAGCTCATCGGATGAAGCTCATCGGCGGTGGATGTGTGGCGGGTTGAGGTCAGGCCGAAGCGGCCGCTCCGGCAACGGCGATCGGCAACGTATGCACGGCTGTGAGAGAGGCCGCCGCTCTGGCAGCCGGCCTTGCGGCCGGTCTTGCGGCACCGGGTGGCGTCTTGATTTCGTCGGGTGATTCCTGCTCGCTGCGCGTCACCCGCCGTCGCAGATAGCGCATGCACGTGACGCGCAGAAAGGATGCGAAGTTGGGCACCTCGCCCCGGTGCGCGAGGATCTCGTCGTGAAAAAGCGAGATCAGCGCGTTGGTCGTGCGGCCCTCTTCCTGGGCCATCTCGGCAAGGATGTCCCACACCATGTTCTCGAGTCGAATGCTGGTGAGCACGCCATGAATGCGCACGGTGCGCGAGCGCTGCTCGTACTGGATGGGGTCGGCCTTGACGAAGAACTCACACATGATCGGTCTCCTTCTTCGCTTCGCATGAACCTCAAATCGACTTCGCGCTCATCTGCTTGGCCATGTAATCCGCCTGCCGGATGGCGAGCGTCACGATCGTCAGCGTTGGGTTTTCGGCGCCGCCGGTGGTGAACTGACTGCCGTCGGAAATGAACAGATTGGGGATGTCGTGCGTCTGGCCATACGCATTGCACACGCTGTCCGACGCCTTCGCCCCCATGCGGCAAGTGCCCAGGTTGTGCGTCGATGGATAGGGCGGCGTGCGGAACGACTTGATCGCGCCGGCCGCCGCATACACCTGCTGCCCCTGCTTGAACGCATGCTCGCGCATCGCGATGTCGTTGTCGTGATCGTCGAAGTGCACGTTGGGAATCGCGCTGCCCCACTTGTCCTTGAGGGTCGCATTGAGCGTGACGCGGTTGGTTTCGCGCGGCATGTCCTCGCCCACGATCCACATGCCCGCGAGGTTGGTGTAGTTGTCCATGTACTCGGTGAAGTCCGAGCCCCAGCCCCCCGGATCCAGAAAGGCAGCCATGAACGGAATGCCGAGAGCCAGCGTCTCGAGCTCGTAGCCGCCGGCAAAGCCGCGCCTGGTGTTGTTGACTGCTTCGTCGCGAATGATGCCGGCCATGGTGGTGCCGCGATACATGTGCACCGGCTGCTTGAACATCGCGTACACCGAGCCGGTCATGTGACGCATGTAATTGCGACCGACCTGGCCCGAGCTGTTGGCGAGGCCCTCCTTGAACATGGGCGAGGCCGATAACAGCAGCAGGCGCGGCGTCTCGATCGAGTTGCCGGCCACCGCGACGATGCGCGCCTTCTGGCGCTGCTCCTTGCCTTCCTTGTCGAAGTAGACAACGCTCGTGACCTTGCCCTTGTCGTCGTGCTCGATGCGCGTGACGTGGCTCTCGGGTCTGAGATCCAGGTTGCCGGTCTTCTCGGCCTTGGGCAGCTCGGTGTAGAGCGTGCTCCACTTCGCGCCGCTCTTGCAGCCCTGGAAGCAGAAGCCCAGTTGCATGCAGCGTCCGCGACCATCGCGCGGCTGGCTGTTGATGGCCATGTTGCCGGTGTGCACTTCCTTGTAGCCGATCTTTTTCGCGCCGGCATACATGACCTTGAAGTTGTTGTTGCCCGGCAGCCCCGGGATGCCGTTGGTGCGCGTCACGCCCATCTTGTCTTCGGCGCGCGCGTAGTAGGGCGCGAGCTCACTGAGCGTCAGCGGCCAGTCCATCAGGTTCGCGCCCTTGATGTCGCCGTAAACGGTGCGCGCCCTGAACTCGTGGTCCTGCAAACGCAGTGATGCGCCGGCCCAATGGGTGGTCGTCCCGCCGACGGTCTTGCAAACCCACGCAGGCAGGTTGGGAAAATCCTTGGCGACGCGCCAGGTCCCCGAGGTCGTGCGGTTGTCCAGCCAGGCGAGCTGGACGAACGACTTCCATTCGTCGTTGATGAAGGTGGCGCTGGACTGCAGTGCGCCGGCTTCGAGCACCACCACCTTGATGCCCTTCTGTGCCAGCTCGTTGGCCAGCGTGCCGCCACCGGCGCCCGACCCGATGATGACCACCGCAGAGTCGTCGTTGAAATCGATCTTCGCCATCTCGTCTCCCGATTCGTATGTGTGTTGTCGCTGCGGTATGTCTCGCGCGTCCCAGCTAAAACGTCAGCCGAAATACGGTGGCGGGCTCGCCGCGACGGGTGGCGCCGGGAGCCACTTCAGGTCCTGAAATCCGCGCGTGATGTAGCCGCCCTTCTCCCAGGACGAACCGGGATAGCCGAACACGGCATAGGCCATGTCGTTGTCGTACAGCGACGTGACGCACTGGCCGCGCACCGTGTTGAAGAAGGGCGTGCCCTCGATACCCTTGACGATCGCGAGCCTCTTCGCGGGCGATGCCTTGACGAAGCTGCCACCCGCCGCCGTATCGAGTTCCGCGATGCCGGCACGCAGCATCGTGGAAGCGTCCGCCGCGCCGGCCGCCTTGGCGTCGAGGTCCTTGGCCAGCAACGCATAGACCGCGTCGGGAAGTTTCTTGTGCGGATAGAGCGTGCGGCCCATCGCCATCAGCGTCTCGCCTTCGCTCTTGCTCAGTTGCTTCAACTCCACCGCCCAGACCGGCGACGGCGCCAGCGAGGACAGCACCGACCCGGTGGCCAACATACCGATCAGTATCCCGGAGCCTTTCAGGAACTCGCGTCGCGCCAATGGAAGGTCTAGCTTGCGGACCCGGCCGTCCTGTTCCCCGCAGCCCGCGCCTTCGACGGCGCCCTGCGCCGCTGGGGTAATCGTCGAGGTGATCGGAATCACACGCATGTTGGTCTCCTGGTCTTCGATGATGTCCCGCCTGCTGACAATGGCGTCGAACGGGGCGAGTGTGCGCCCGCCCACGAGAGGCAGGTGTTATTCAGCTACTTACAGGGAAAGCACGGATGGTACGGACGCCGTACCTTACTTTGCGCCGCCGAGTATCCAGGTGGCAAGGCGCTTGGCGTCGGCCTCCGAAAGTTTCGGATGCGGCGGCATCGGCACGTCGCCCCACTTGCCGACGCTGCCGTTGCGGATGCTCTGCACGAGCACGTCTCGCGCGTCGGACTGGCCCGCGTATTTCGCGGCCACTTCCTGATAGGCCGGACCGACCAGCTTCGTGGCAGCCGCGTGGCAGCCGAGGCAGTCGTTCTTCTTCGCCAACGCATTGCTGGCGTGGCCGTTCGAACTGAACGCGGCCAGCAAGAAGGCGAGTAACCATGAGGTCGTGCGCGGCAATTTTTTCTTTTGCATGGGATGGTCGCAGGGCGTCTCGGTTTGCGATTGTCAACGTATTCGTAGCGAGTGGGGTAATAGGATGCTACCTACGATCGGAAGGAGCACAGGGATTGCACGCACGGCCGACAAGCGTTGCGCGTGCGACGCGTTGGAGTCGTACCCAACGGCGCCCAATCGAATGCTGGGTTCACGCTCCGCTAAAACAGCCCCGCCGATCGCGCCACGGCTTCCTTGCCAGCCCCGCGCGCGATGTCGGCCGCGGTCATGCCGCGGTCGTCTCGCTTCCCGGGATCGGCGCCGCGCGCGAGCAGCAGGCGCACGACATCGGCATGTCCCTGACCGGCGGCCCACATCAAGAGCGTGAGCTCGTGCTCGTACACGGCATTGACATCGATGCCCGACGCGAGCAGCGCGTCGAGCGCAGCCGCGTTGCCCTGTCCCGCGGCGTAAACGATGGCGGACTTGCTCATGCGATCCACCGGATCGACGCGCGCGCCCGCGGCCAACAAGCGCTTGATCAACGCCGCGTTGCCGCTGTAGCTCGCGGCCATCAGCGGCGTGACGCGTTCGACCGATGCGAGATCGACGTCGGCATGGGCCGCGAGCAGCGCGGCGGCCATGTCGTCGTTCCCTTTCTCGCAAGCGAGCAGCAACGCGGTCTTGCCCAGGCGATTCCTCGAATCGACCATCGCCCCCTGCGCGAGCACACGCTTCACATCGGCGAGCTCGTTCTGTCGGGCCGCAGTGAGCAACTGCACGTTCAAGGCGATCGCGGGTGTAGACGCAGGCGGAGGGGCGATCGCGGCTTGCGCGTGCGCGACACCGTTCGACAGCAGGGCCGCAAGCACCGCGAGGGTTGCTCGCCACGTGAACAGTCGAAAAGGTCGCATCATGGTCGTGGGCTCGTGATCGTGGATACAACTGCGGGCGACAGAATCTCATGTTCAGTTCGCCCGATTGCCGCTAGGATGACGAGCCGCAGGGCTGCCCGATCAAACCAGGACTTCCGGTCGCGCTGCAGGCCCGTGACGAAACACATCCCAGGAGAATGCAATGTTTCGAACCAGAGCGTCGCGCCGTTGCACATCGATCTTCGTCGCCGGCCTGGCGATGTCCGCCCTTTCGGGCAGCGTGTTCGCACAGGCTGAAGTCACCGGTCAGGCCGCGGCGACCGGCGACCAGGTGCCCAAGTCGATCTCGGTCGCGCAGCGTCAGCTCGACGCGGCCGACTCCGATGCGTCGAACTTCCTGCAGTCGAACATGAACTATGCGCAGACGCGCTACTACCCGGCCACGCAGATCAACAGCGGCAACGTGTCCAGGCTGCGTCCGGCATTCCAGTTCCAGACCGCAGTGCTCGAGTCGATGGAGACCGCGCCGATCGTGGTCGACGGGATCATGTTCGTCACGACCTCGTTCAATCACGTCTATGCGCTCGACGCGGTGACCGGCAAGGAGTTCTGGCACTACAAGCACAAGATGGGCGCCGTGACGACCTTCTGCTGCGGCCCGAACAACCGGGGCGTCGCGGTGATGGGCGATCGCCTCTTCATGGGCACGCTCGACGCGAAGCTGGTCGCGCTCGACGCGAAGAGCGGCAAGGTGCTGTGGGCCACTCAGATCGCGGACCCCGAGGCGGGCTATTCGGAAACGATGGCGCCCGTCGCGGTGAACGGCAAGGTGCTGATCGGCACCAACGGCGGCGAGTACGGCATCCGCGGATTCGTGAAGGCCTTCGACGCCAACGACGGCAAGCTGCTGTGGACCTTCAACACCATCCCCGACACCGGCAGTGAAGGCGTGTGGGCGGTCAACGATGCGACTGGTCGCAACATGCATCGCGACATCGCGGCCGAGAAGGCGGAACTGGCCAAGGGCAGCGACTTTGCCAAGAAGCTTGGCGGTGGCGTATGGATGCCGCCCGCGATCGACAAGGAAACCAACACGGCGTTCTTCGTCGTGGGCAATCCCAGTCCCGACCTGTACGGCGCCGAGAGGCCGGGCGACAACCTCTACACGAACTCGATGGTCGCGGTCGACCTGAACACAGGCGCATACAAGTGGCACTCGCAATACATCGCGCACGACGTGTGGGACCTCGACGCAGTCTCGGCGGTGATTCTCACCGAGGCCAAGGGCAAGGACGGCAAGATGCGCAAGGTCGCCATCCACGGCGGCAAGACCGGCCACGTGTACGTGCATGACCGCGCCACGGGCGAACTGATTCGTTTCAGCGAAGCCATGATCCCGCAGGAAAACATGTGGGTGCTGCCCACTGCGGAAGGCGCGCGCATGTTGCCGGGCGCGAACGGCGGCGTGGAGTGGAGCCCGATGGCGTTCAATCCCAAGACGCGTCTCGCGTATGCCGCGAACCTGCATCAACCGATGACCTATCACGTCGAAGCGTCGAAGTACCCGGGCGGCAAGCTCTGGCTCGGTGGCGCATTCAAGGTCATCCCCGCTGAAAAGCAATCGGGACGCCTCGCCGCCGTCAATATCGACACCGGCAAGCTGGCATGGAAGTTCGACACCGATCAGCCGCTGATCGGCGGCGTGCTGGCCACGGCCGGCAACCTGGTCTTCAACGGCGAAGGCAACGGTCTGTTCCGCGCGTTCGACGCCACGACCGGCAAGATGTTGTGGCAATACCAGTGCGGCGCGGGCGTGAACGCGCCGGCGGTCTCGTACATGGCCAACGGCAAGCAGTACGTCGCTGTCGCAGCCGGCGGCAATACGCAGATCGACTTCAAGCGCGGCAATACGATCCTCGTGTTCGCGCTGCCGTAATCGTAGCGATGAGACCCAGGTTCGTGAAAGGATCGGCGCGCGTCGCGGCGTTTGGGGCAATGGGCATTGCATCGGTCGTTGCGAGTGACGGCTCGATCGCTCAAGCGGTCGATGCCGTCCCCCCGAAAGCCGCGATCTGCCTGGCCTGCCACGGCCCGGCGGCGCTGGCATCGCAGCCGACCTACCCGATCCTCGCCGGCCAGACCTCGCGCTATCTCTATCTCGAGTTGCGCGATTTCCAGGAGGGGCGGCGCACCAACGAGTTGATGACGCCGATGGCCGCCGGGCTGTCGCGCGACGAGACGCACGAGCTTGCAGACTACTTCTCCAAACAGAAGCCGCCGCCGCAAACCTTCGCCGCCGATTCGGGAAAGGCCAAGGCAGGCAAGCTCAAGGCCGACGAGACGCTATGTACGATGTGCCACCTCGGCGGCTTCATCGGACAGAACGAGATCCCGCGCGTGGCCGGGCAGAACTACCAGTACATCGTCAAGCAACTCACCGACTTCAAGGCGCGCACGCGCACCAACGACGCGGGCAGCATGACCAGCGTGGCACAGACCTTGAACGCGCAGGACATCGAGAACCTCGCTCACTATCTGGTCGGCCTGTAGCGCAACTGCCGAGGAAATTTCCATGAGCCAGCCGACCGATCGCACCGGCCTGCAACTGCGTTCTCTCGTCAAACGCGACGGGATCCTGGAAGTGTCGTTGATGCGCGTTCCCATTGCGTCTCCCGCATCCAATGAAGTATCGATCCGCATCGAAGCGGCGCCGATCAATCCGTCCGATCTCGGCCTGCTCTTCACAGCGGCCGACATGCGCGCGGCCACCGCCTCGCAGAAGGATGGGCTGCCGATGATCACGGCGCCTGTGTCCGAGGCCGCGATGAAGGCGATGGCGGCGCGCGTCGATCAATCGATGCCGGTCGGCAACGAGGCCGCGGGCGTGGTCGTCGAAACGGGATCGTCCGAAGCGGCGCGCGCGTTGATGGGCAAGACGGTCGCGGCACTGGGCGGCGCAATGTATGCGCAATACCGCTGCGTGCCCATCGAGCAATGCCTGGTGCTTCCGGATGGCGCGACGCCGGTCCAAGGCGCGTCCGCGTTCGTCAATCCACTCACCGCACTCGGCATGGTCGAGACCATGCGACGCGAAGGCCACGCCGCGCTGGTCCACACCGCTGCGGCATCCAACCTCGGGCAGATGCTCAATCGCATCTGTCTCGAGGACGGTGTCGGTCTGGTGAACATCGTGCGCAAGCAAGACCAGGTGGACTTGCTCGCGGGCATCGGTGCGACCCACGTCTGCAATAGCGAAGCTCCGACGTTCATGAAGGATCTCGCCGACGCGATCGCCGCGACCGGCGCTACGCTCGCCTTCGATGCCATCGGTGGCGGCAAGCTCGCCGGCCAGATCCTGAGTTGTATGGAGGCTGCGCTGAGCCGCTCGGCAACCGAATACAGCCGCTACGGCTCGGCCACGCACAAGCAGGTCTACATCTACGGCGGTCTCGACATGCGTCCCACCGAGTTCGTGCGCGACTTCGGCATGACGTGGGGGATGGGCGGCTGGCTGCTGTTCCAGTTCCTGCAGAAGATCGAACCCGCAGCCGTGCGGGCGCTCAAGCAGCGCGTGGCAGACGGCCTGACGACGACGTTCGCGAGCCACTACGCGCGACAGGTGTCTCTGGTCGAGATGCTTGATCCGGACACGATCGCGATCTACAACAAGCGCGCGACGAGAGAGAAATTTCTGCTGGTTCCGAACAGGGACGTGTAGCGCGAACGCGCTTCCTGGATAGCGACGCCTCAGCGAAAAAAAAGCGCCGGCCTTTCGGCCGGCGCTGTTCGACTAGCGGTATCGAGACGCGGTCTCGTCACCGCGGTCCTACACCGGTTTCGGCCCGCCACCAAAGACGTGAACCACCTTCGTGGCGGGCTGTGCCTCCGCGCGGATCGCGTCGAAGCGATCGGCCGAAATGGTTACGGTGACCGGATCGAGGTGCACGACTTCCGCCGGCGGAACCGCCTTGGCGGGCTCGATGCCGCGAGGGCT
The DNA here is from genome assembly GCA_038225855.1 of Burkholderiales bacterium. Lineage (GTDB taxonomy): Bacteria > Pseudomonadota > Gammaproteobacteria > Burkholderiales > Burkholderiaceae_D > CAHJXF01. Next base: position 96,768 of record JBBRQU010000008.1, read on the forward strand.
CGACACGATCGCGACCACGCACGCGACTGCGAGCGCCGAACCGACCACGACCGCATAGCGACCAAGGGCGCGGATGATTTTTTCGAGTGCTTTCATTTTGGTTTCTCCTTGCTGACGGCGAACGCGGGGCGCCCGAACGGCGCCATTGCTGATTTCCCTGTTGTCGTTGTCGTTTTTCATCGCACGCTCCTTTCCCTGGGTCCCATTGCGGTTGTGCTCGAACGCGAGTGCAAAGATTGCCCAGCGCCCTCGCTGCACGACGCCATTGCTCCGGCGGCGCACATCCCGGCCGCCCCTCGCTGACGGGGCTACTTCCGGCCGTGCTGTTCAAACACATCCGCAATGAGATGAATGCGTCATCGCGGCCGATCACACGCACAAACAAAAAGCCAAAACAAAAAGCCCGGATTCCTTCACAGGGATCCGGGCCTCGAACATCGAGTGTGAAGGTGCGGCTACGCGCTGCCTTCTCCCGGAACCATCTGATTCGTCGTCTCGTTCATCGCGATGCTTCGCGAACCCGCAACATCCATGACCACCGCCGACGCGACGCGCGCGAACGCGAGCCAGCCCTGCGCGGGCAGCGAGCGATGGTCGAGGTGGCTGAGGCGTTTCACGGCGGATTCGGTCGATGAATGAGTTGGATGGAATCTCTGAAATCGGAGTCGCGCATTGATGCGCGACAAGAATGCGGACTGTAAAGAGTCTTCACTTTTGCGTCAAGAGGGTGCGACAATATTTTTCGCGACTATCGTCTCCAACTCGCAACGCATCGTGCCGAACATCACCGTCACTCGCCGTCGGAACGTACTCACGCTCTTCCAGCAATTCGCAGAAGAGCAGATGCGCGCGGGCGTCGCGCCGAAGGGACTCGAGCAGACCTTCGCGCAGCGGCTGCAGGTCAGCCCCAGCATGTGGAGCCAGATCAAGAGCGGCCGGCCGATCGGAGACAAGCTCGCGCGGCAGATCGAAGGGGCGTGCAAACGGGACGCGGGGTGGCTCGATGAAGAGCGTGCGAGCCAGGGATTGACGGCGGTCGAGCAGCAGTTTCTCGTGCTCGCTCTGAAAGCGTGGCGAGGTACGAACGCGGACGGCAGGAAGCGGTTGAAGGCGCTCGTGAAAGCGATGGCCGCAGGTCCGGTGCTTTGATTCCTACGCCTCGCTCTCCTGCGACGCATTGCGCAGCAGCCAATCGGTAAAGGCCGCCACGTCCGCGCGTCCGACCGCATGCCTGGCCGTGATGAGATGGTAGGCGCGCGGCGACGCGATGCGATGCTCGAACGGTGCGACCAATCGATGCGATTCAAGGTGCCGACGCACCAGCGGGCTGATGCCGAGCGCGATCCCCTGACCGTCGATCGCAGCCTGGATCAGGTGATCGTATTGGCTGAAGCGCAGCGTACCGCCGCTCTTGAAGCGATGCAGGCCCATGGCCTCTAGCCATATGGTCCACGAGCCTGACGGACGATCCACGTCCGCATGCTCCTGTTCCAGCAGCACGTGGTCGCGCAAGTCTTCGGGCACGTGGAGAGGCTGGCCGTGGATGCCCTTCAATCCGGGCGCACAGACCGGGAACACCTCTTCCCCGAACAGCCGCCGCGCCCCGGCGGGCGCGAGGTCCTTCGGGCAATAGCGCACGGCCAGCTCGATGCGCTCGCGATCGATGTCGACGATGCGGTTGTTGGCGGCGATGCGGATGTCGATGTCCGGTGACTCGGTGCGAAAGGCCATCAGTCGCGGCACCAGCCACAGCGACGCGAAGCCCATCGTGCACGACACCGTCACGGCGGCACTGGTACCGGCGCGGATTTCGGCCGCGGTATCGGTCAGCGTACGCATCGCTTCCCCGGCCGCGCGAAACAGTTTCTGTCCGGCCTCGGTGAGGCGGATCTCGCGGTGACGACGTTCGAACAGCGCCGTGCCCAATTGCTCTTCGAGCGTCTGCACTTGCCGGCTGACCGCCGACTGGGTGAGGAACAATTCGGCCGCGGCCTTCGTGAAGCTGAGGTGGCGGGCCGCGGCCTCGAAGCCGCGCAACAGGTCCAGAGACGGTAACAAGCGGCTCATTCGCATTCCTTTAATGCATGCGAGACATTCGAATTCAGCGTTTGCTCACACCTTAGCACGGGTGGAATATACGACACCGCGCTCCGTTTCGGATGCGCGCACAACATGCAAGGAGTCAATCATGTACATCCGCCTCGATACCGCTGCCGTGTGTCTCACGAAGGATCAGACACTGGCATTGACCGACGCCCAGGGAGCGCTGATCAGTTGCCAGCGCGGCGCCGTGTGGATCACGCAGGACAACGACCAGCGCGACATCGTGCTCACGTCCGGCGAGAGCTTCAGGTTCGACCGCGAGGGCGAGGCCATCGTGTCGGCACTGGAGCACTCGGCGGTCGAAGTGCTCCCCGCTTCACAGCCCCGACCGGTCGGCGCTGTCGTTCGGCATCGGATCGAACGCGCGTACGCGACAGCGGCCATCGCGCCGAAGTGGGGAGCCGCGGCGGCGGCGATGCCACAGTGACGGTACCCGACTTCCGGATCGAGATGCCGCTCGGCTGCGAGGAATCGATGGGCGCGACAACGCCTTGCCCGGACTACGCGGCCAAAGCCTTCGCTTCTTCGACGACTTCCAAAGCACGCCGCGCTCCGAGAAGCGCCACCAGTTCCTCACCCGCGAGGCACTCCACTTCGAGCAAGCGCTCGGCGAGCCCCTCGAGCCGCGCGCGCTGCGCCGTCAGCAAACGCACGCAAGTCGCCTGCGCCGTTTCGAGCAGCGCCCGCGCTTCATCGAGAACTGCCGCCTGCACATCGGGGCCGAGCAATTCTTTCGGCACCCCGGCGACACTCAACAATCCGAAGCGCTTCGAGAAGCCCAGCGAGCCGACCATGTCGATCGCCAATTCCGACGCGCGCTTGAGGTCGTCGGACGCGCCGGTCGAGACGTTGCCGAACACCAGCAGTTCCGCTTCGCGACCGCCGAGCAGCATCGCGATGCGGCTCGCCAGTTCGCCCTGTCGATAGATCGGGTCCTCGGTTTCGCGCGTGATGTAGGTCACGCCGAGCGCCTGCCCGCGCGGCTCGATCGTGATGCGCTCGACGAGACCGGTCGCTAGCCAGTGGCCGACCAGCGCGTGGCCCGCCTCGTGGATCGCGAGACGCTTGCGCGTCGCTTCGGTCAGCAGATCCTTGATCGACGAGACCTCCCCGCCCATCTGATGCGTCTCGATGGCGCGCATCAGATGCGCGGCCGTGAGCTGCGCATCGCCCGCCTCGGCCGCACACGACGTGGCCTTGTTGACGATGTTGGCGATGTCGGCCGGCGACAGGCCCTGCGTCATTCGTGCCAGCGACATCGTGTCGGCCGAGCCGTCGTGGGTGACGCGATCGATGTAGAGCGCGAAGAGCGCGGCGCGTTCGGGCAGGGTCGGCATGCCGAGCTGCACCAGCATGTCGAAGCGGCCGGGCCGACGCATGGCCTCGTCGACGTTCGACTCGTGATTGGTCGCGGCCACGACGGTGACGTTGTCGAGTGCCGAGAAGCCGTCCATCTCGGTCAGCACGCGATTGATGATGCGATTGCCTTCGGCCTCGGCGCCCCGCATCTCGCCGGTGCTGCGCTTGCCGATGCCATCGATCTCGTCGATGAAGAGCACGCACGGCGCGTGCTTCCTCGCATAGGCGAACAGCTCGCGAACCTTGTTGACGCCCTGCCCGTAGAACATCGCCGTGAAATAGGAGCCGTCGACCGCGATGAAGTTGGCGCCGCTCTCGCCGGCCAGCGCCTTGGCGATCAGCGTCTTGCCCACGCCGGGCGGGCCGACCAGCAGCACGCCGCGCGGCGCACGCGCGCCCAGCTTCGCGTAGGCCGACGGATCGCGCATGAAGGCCTTGACGCGATGGAGCGCGCGCTTGGCTTCCGCGTTGCCGACGACGTCGCCGAAGGTCGTGTCGGGCGTCTTCGCGAGCTTCGTCGCGATACCGCCGCCCACGCGCATCTGCAGCTTCATGAAGACGAACAGGCCGCCCAGCAGAAGCATCATCAACAGCAGCGTCGAGCCCACCGAGGCGATGGCTTCGAAGAGCCGGCGCGCCGCCGGCCGCGGATCGACATCGACATGGACCAGCGCGAAGCCCGCGGCAGCACTGCGGTCGCTCAATTTGTCGAGAACCGTACCCGCGCAGGAGATTCGCGAGCAGCCGGGAACGATCGTGCTTTCCTGCGCGCCGTTCTTCAGCGTGTACAGCACGACGCCCGGCGACGAATCGGCGATGGCGACCGACGCGACGCGCTCTTCGTCAAGCGCCGTGCGGAAGGCCGAGGCATTGGCCGGATGCGAGAGCCACGCGTCGGGGGCGGCTTCGAACGCGAGCTGGTCGGTGCTCTTGCGGGCGTTCGCGTCGATCGTGGCGCGATCGGACAGGGCGAACCAGCCGGAGGCGACGAGGAGCACGACCGAGACGGCTGCGACGATGCGCAGGTGGGCGCGCAGCGGCGCGAGGAGGCGAGTGAGTAGGTTCATGACCGCAAGGCAAGGGAGTTCGACGACGCTATCGTCTTCATCGGCAGGTGCGGCGGGTTCTTGATGGGGGGTCGCGCGGGCGAGCGGGCTGTCGAATGCAGTGTCGCTGCCTTCGACGGCGGCAATACGGAGAACAGATGGGGCAAAAGCAGCGTGCGGGAACGCGATCAAGCCGTAGCGCGGATGATCGTTACGATTCCGCCGACGAACCGCCGCGAAGCGCCCACTGCAACGCCGAGTTCGGCATCCCTAGAATTTGGTCGATCGGGCGGAGTAGTATCCAATCATGCGCATCGCAACAGGCACTGTCATCTCTGGCAAGGTCGTCCTTGACGACGCCGCTATCGCGGACGGAACGGATGTCTACATTGTGACCCGGGACGTTGACGAGGTCCCGATGCTTTCGCCCGAAGAGAGGGCTGAACTCGAGGCCGGGATTGCTGAGGCGGATCGAGGCGACGTAGTTTCCGGCGAAGATTTCTTCGAGCACCTACGCCGTCACGGATAGTGGCGCTCGAGCTGCTCATTTCGCGTCGCGCGGCTCGCGAGATCAATCGCGTTGCAGATTGGTGGGCGGTCAATCGCCTGTCCGCGCCGGGCGCGGTTCGTCAAGACCTTGAGGCGACATTTGCGCTGCTGCTCGAGCATCCCGCCATTGGCACTACGGTTTCTGATGCAAGTTCACGCGGTGTTCGCCGCTTTCACGTTGATCGCATCAACCATTGGGTCTACTACCGCGTTCGCGGTGAGCGCTTTGAAGTCCTCTCCATCTGGCATTCGAGTCGAGGCGTCGGGCCGGTCGTATGACGCCCGATGCCGAACCCCGCGTTCGAGCGGACGGCCTTCGGCCGCCGCTGAACTGATTCGTTGAGCATCATTTTCGCAGCGCGGCGATAAATTCTTCCGGCGCAACGCCACATTCAGCGAATACGATCAAGGCGCGAGAAAAGTTCCTCCGCGGAGAGAGGTGGCTCCGATCCTTTGAACACGATTCATCCGTAGATAAGTGAATCGGCTGCGGTTAAATCACTGCGGTGCGGGTTGTCCACGGCGGCGGGCGGGCGTCGCTTGCGACGAACGCACGGCCGACGCGGTGGGCAACCGGTGTTCGATGCTCATGCTGCTTGCCGGGTCGCGGGCAGCGCCGCGAAGTACACCACATCGGGAGTGCGCCCGGCATGCGCGCGGTGCGGTCGACGCGAATTGTAGAAATCGATATAGGTCGAGATGCCGGCGCGCGCTTCGCTGACCGTCTCGTAGGCCTTGAGGTACACGTCCTCGTACTTGACGCTCTTCCACAGCCGCTCGACGAAGACGTTGTCCCGCCACTGGCCGCGGCCGTCCATGCTGATCGCGATGCCATGCTGGTGCAGCTCAGCGATGAATTCCGCACCGGTGAGCTGGCTGCCCTGATCGGTGTTCATGATCTCGGGCTTGCCATAGCGAGCAACGGCTTCCTGCAACGCCTCGATGCAGAAGTCGGCCTCCATCGTGATCGACAGCCGATGCGCGAGCACTCTGCGGCTGTGCCAGTCCAGTACCGCGGTCAAGAAGACGAAGCCGCGCGCTATCGGGATGTAGGTAATGTCCATCGCCCAGACTTGGTTGGCACGATCGACGGTCAGCCCCCGCAGCAGGTATGGGAAGACTCGATGCCCGGGATGCTTCCTGCTCGTGTTGGGTTTGCGGTACAGCGCCTCGATGCCCATCCTGCGCATCAGGGTTGCCACGTGGCGGCGCCCCACCTCGAAGCCGTCAGCGATCAGCAAGTCGCGCAGCATGCGGCTACCGGCAAACGGCAGTTCGAGGTGCAACTCGTCGATGCGCTGCATCAACCGCAGATCGATCTCGGACACCGGCTCGGGGTGGTAATAGACCGTGCCTCGGCTGATGCCCACCAGTTCGGCCTGGCGCTTCACCGGCAGCGCATGGGCACGGTCGATCATTTCCTTGCGCTCAGCAGTCCCGCTTTGCTGAGCGCGCCTTCCAAAAAACACCCTTCGCGGTTGGCCCGCGGCCCTGTGGAAAGAAACACCCAGTTCCATACTCCGGCTGCGCTTGGACAGTGGCCGTTATGATTTTGGAGGCGAAAGTCCCCGTCAAAAAACCTGGTCCA
>JBBRQU010000009.1:0-103018 GCA_038225855.1 Burkholderiales bacterium
CACTACATGGAAAATCGGCAGAAAGAGTTGGTGGCCGCGATAGCGCCTTTCCTCGACCGGGCATTGGCGCATCGCTGTTAGCTGGCGGGATTCATTCAGCGGTGCCGGAAGAGAGGCCGAAGATTTTCCAGCGGGGCGGCTGCAATCCTAACGTGCGGCCGGACCGTGGGTCGCTACGACAGCCACCGCAGGAACGCGGCGGCGGTGAGCGCGGTCGCACCGAGGGCCAGCAAGATGCTCCAGGGATCACGCGAACGGGCGTCGCCTTTGCGCGTGGTCACAAGATGGAAGGTCGTCAACGCCAATCCCGCAATAGCGCAGGCGATCTTGATGACCAGCGCGGCTACCGCGATTCCGTGGATGTCGGGGAAGTGACCGTACCAGGCGTAGCTCGCCGCGCCGAATGCGGCTCCCGAAACGACTTGTAGCGCCCACCCCGCCAGCACCAGCGCTGCGATCGGGCGCAGGCCTGGCGCCCCGGCTGGTACCAGCCAGAGTGCGAACAGCGGTCCGCTTACCACGGCCACGGCGCCGAAGTTATGCGCGACCTGGATCGCCGCATAGCCGATGCTCTGCCAGTCCATGCGCTGCGTAGCAGGCGGACGTCTATTCCAATGTCACCTTGATGCACTGCTGCACGCCGATGGGCGTGTGCGCCTTGTTCACGACCTTGATGCAGATCTCATGCTTGCCAGGCGCCATGGTCTCCAGGGTGCGCGTGCCCTTGAGCTCTCGCACGATCGCGACTTCCTTGCCGTCGATGTACAGATGGGTATGGTCACCCTTGGGGCCGGGAACAACTTCGTAGACGAGCTTCGTCTGGGCCATGGCGTCCAGCTTGGCACCGTCGGTCGGGGAAGTGATGGTCACCGAAGGATCGGCTGCAAGGCCAGGTGCGGCAATCGTGATCGCGACGACCGCGAACAGGCTCGTTAGTCTTGGCATGATGATGTCTTTCTTTCCATAGCAACACGTTGGCAACGATTTCCACAAGCATCCGATCGGTGCAGCGATCTGATCCGGTCAGACAGGCTCGCTCTTGAAACATTCAGTCTTGCGGCGAACTCGTTTCAATGCGCCACGTCTGGTATCGAAGCGCAGAGAACGCGCCACCCACGATACCCGCGACCGCGAGAAACGAACCCGCGGCGAGCGTCGAAAGTCCGCTGATGCCTTGACCGATCGTGCAACCCAACGCGGTCACGCCGCCGAAGCCCATCAGCACCGCGCCGACCAAGTGATTGGCCGTGTCTTCGACGTTTGCAAATGTCTCCCAGTGAAATTCCTTGCGCATCCGCGCGGCGAAGAACGAGCCCACGATCACGCCGGCTGCGGCGGCGATGCCGAACGTCAACGTGGTATTGCGATCGCTCCATAACGTGAGCAGATTGATCGTGTAGGCCACCGGCGTCACGAAGCTGAGCGATTCGGGGCGTCTCGAACTGGTGGCGATCCAGGCCGGCTCGAGGGTATCGGGATGCTCCGGCAGATATCCGAAATCAGCCGTGATGACCCAACCGAGCATGACGACGACACCGATCGAAAGCCCGCCGAGAAACGCACTCGATCGCACGAACGCTCGATCGCGGGCGATGTAGATCGCAAGCGCCGCCGGAACGGACGCCGCGAGGATCACGCGGACCATCGGGGGCGACACACTCGATACCCGAGAAAGCCACGAAGGCAAATCCTGCGTGCCCGCAAGTTCGAAGCCCCAGCGGTCCAGCAGACCTACGCGGACCTCGGCAAGCACGCCTCGCAATGTCATCAGCGCGACCACGCCCATTACGATCAAAACGACGAGCGCCTTGATGTTGCCGCCGCCGGCCCTGATCAGCGCTTTGCTGGCGCAGCCTGACGCGAGCACCATGCCGAAGCCGAACAGCGCTCCGCCGACGAGGGTCGAAACCCACAATAGGCGTGTGCCCGTATAGATCGAGGACGAAAGATCGAAGACGCCCGACACGATGGCAACCTGCGTCGCGAGCATCGCGACTGCGATCGCGGTGAGCCACATGCGCAGACGCGTCGCATCACCGAAGGCGAAGAGATCGGAAAGCGCGCCCATCGTGCAGAAGCGCGTCGCCTGCCCGACGGCGCCGAAAGCGATTCCGACCGCGAAAGCCATCGCCGGAACCAGCGTCCCCAATTGTGAAGGCGAGAATGTCGCGCTCATCGCACGCTACCCAAAGGGACAAGCGCGGTGACCAGCATGACGATTGCGATCCCGCCTGCCGACACCGCAAAACCCTGCTGCAGGCGCGGCCCCTTGACGCGCTTCGCGATCGCCCTGCCGCCCAGCATCCCCGCGATCGCGCCGGCCGCAAACGGCCATGCGATCCCCCATTCCACATGCCCCGTCAGCGCAGCGGCCGCAACACCACCTCCCGACACGAGCGCCATGACTGCAAGCGACGTCGCCACCACAGACGGCATCTCGAGATCGGTGTAGCGTCGCAACGACGGCACGATCACGAAGCCGCCGCCCACGCCGAGCAACCCCGACAAGAAACCTGCGATCGCACCGGATGAGGCGAGCGCGCGCGCGCACGGCAGCGTCCAGCGCAACCGACCGACTGCCGGGTCGAGCAGGCAGGGGGGCGGCGACCTCGTCGCGTCTTGCACACGCCCCGAAAGTTCGCGCCCCGCCTGCATGAACATGCGTAGCGAAACCAGCCCGAGCACGATCGCGAAGACGATCGTGAGCGGCGTGTTCGGGACGCGATGCGCCGTCCACAGTCCGAGCGGCGAGAACAGCATGCCGACCGCGCCGATCAGCATGGCAGCCTTGTAGCGCAACAAGCCGTTGCGTAAAGCAATCAGGGCGCCCAAGGCCGCGGAAAGCGCCACCGCGAACAACGCGGACGGTACCGCCTGAACCATCGTGAGGTGCAATCCGAACACCAGCATCGGCACCGCGAGAATGGCGCCCCCCGCGCCGGTCAGCGCGAGGATCAATCCGACGATGAGGCCAAGCCCACCGCTTGCGAGCGCCAATGCCATGTCAGCTTAGATCAGGCGGAAGGACGGGCCAGCCACTCGCGGCCTTTGAGAAGCCCGTCCCAATACACGATCGGCAGTATCTTGGCTTTAAGCAGCCAAGCCGATCGACGCGGCACCGTGGAATCGAGAGGAAACGTCGGCAACAATTTCCCGCCGTACCGAGATCGTAGCGATAGTTGGACGTGACGCCGTTCTTGCCGAGCGCATCGTTCAGTCCCTCGACCCCTTCCCAATCGAGCTTGAGACCGCAGCAGACGATGAGCGTGCGGTATTCGAGACGCTGACCGTTGTCGAGTATGACGCGGCTCTGTTCGGGATCGAAAGCCGCAGCCGAGGCGCGTACCCACTTTGCGCCGCGTGGAATGCAATCGACCATCGGCCGCACGGTTTTCTTCTGATCGAATTCGCCGGCGCCGACCAGCGTCCACGCGGGCTGGTAGTAATGCTTTTCGTTCGGCTCGACCACCGTGATGCGCAGGTCGTGCTGGCGCTTGAACAGACTCGCTATGACGCCCAGTCCGGCAGCGCCTCCGCCGATCACCAGCACGTCCACAGCGTTAGTGGAGGACGACTGAGCTTGTTGCGCAGGCTGCATCGCGCTTGCGTTGGCCCCCTCATTGGCCATCCTGTACAAGGTTGCGGCACGAGTGCCGCTGCGACAGCACGCGAGTATCGGTTTCGGTAATTGCGCGAACAGGCGCGCAAAGGAATCGACCTCATCCGCCGTGATCTTTCCGCGACGACAGGCAGATACGCGTATTCGAGACCGGCCGAAGTAGCCGCCCCCCCGATCGCCGCGCCGGTCGGTTGCGCTGCGCCGCCCTCGCCATCGGGCCGGTTGTTGATCACCGACTTGAAGCCATCTGCTGCGAGCACCGCCAGTTGCTCGGGTCGCAATTGGGGCGACGTCGAAAAATCGTTGGAGATGCGGGTGATGTTCTGATCCATGAAGTCTCCCTTGATGATTACGCGAAGGCGCTCTTCGTCGGCGCCCTTTCGAATGCGAACATCCCCATCAACATCGCGCCGCAGAAGAGAACGGCTTTGCCGTGTCCCGCAACGGCGGCCACAAGCGCGGGTCCGGGACAAAAGCCCGCCAGACCCCAACCGATTCCGAACAGCAGCCCACCCATGACGAGCGGTGCATCGATTGCCGTTGCCACTGGCATACGCATCGGTGCACCGCTCAGCGAGACCTGCATGCGCTTCGCGATGGCAAAGGCGATTGCGGCGACCGCGATCGCGCCGGCCATCACGAATGCGAGAGAGGGATCCCAGCGACCGCCGAGATCGAGAAATCCCAGAACCTTGGCCGGACTGCTCATTCCTGAAAGAAGCAATCCGATGCCGAACACCAGTCCGGCAACCAGCGATATCGATCCCGTCATCATTGGATGCCTGCAAGTAGATGACGCGCAACGCCTACCGTCGCGAAGCCTGCGGCCATGAACATTGCTGTCGCGACAAGCGATCGCAAAGAAAGCCTTGAGATGCCGCACACACCGTGACCGCTGGTGCATCCGGAGCCGAGTCGTGTGCCGTAGCCGACCAGTAGACCGGCGACCACGATGATGGGCCAGCTGGAATCGATCTCCATTGCCGGCAACGGTGCGAAGAGACGCCAAACCAAAGGCGCCGACAACAGACCGCCCACGAACAGCAAGCGCCAAGAGATGTCGCCTCGCTTTGGAGAAAGCAGTCCGCCTACGATGCCGCTGATGCCGGCGATGCGTCCGGCGCCCAAAAAGAAGATTGCAGTCGCGAGCCCGATGAGAAGTCCGCCGACCGTGGCACTGTAGGGCGTAAAGGCTGACCAGTCGATGCTCATCGCCTGGCCTTCGGCGTGCAGAATTGTTCGTACAAGGTTTGCATGACCGCGATCGCTTCGCGGCTCGCCAGTGCGTAGTAGATACGCGTTCCCTCGCGACGCGTTGTGACCAGCCCTTCGTTACGCAGGACGCCCAGTTGCTGGGATAGAGAAGGCTGGCGGATATCAAGCAGCTCTTCCAGTTCGCCGACGCTGCGCTCCCCTTCGGCGAGCTGACAGAGCAGTACCAGCCGATCCTCATGGGCCAGCGCCTTCAACAACGAGCACGCAGTCGCCGCGGCACGCTTGACCCGCTTCAAGTCGATCTTGTCCTGGAGAACGATCATGGTGGAGACTGCCTTAATGATTGCAATTTATATATACGTATAATATATCAGAATGTATTTCTTATCCGGAGACAGTCATGAATCCCTTGGTCGAGTCATTTTTCGATCCATCCACCTCGACGATCAGCTACGTCGTCTTCGAAGCGCACGGCACGCCCTGTGCGGTGATCGATTCCGTGCTGGATTTCGATCCCAAATCGGGGCATACGCAGACCGCGTCGGCAGACCGCATCATCGATTTCGTGAAGCGGGAGGCGCTGCAGGTCGCGTGGATACTCGAGACCCACGCGCATGCCGACCACCTGTCCGGCGCACCCTATCTGCGCAAGCACCTCGGCGGGAAGATCGCGATCGGAGAGAACATCCGAACCGTTCAGGGAGTATTCAAGAAGATCTTCAATCTCGAACCCGAGTTCCGGCTCGATGGTTCGCAGTTCGATCACCTGTTCGCCTTCGATGAAGAGTTCACGATCGGGCGCCTGAAAGCGAGGGCCCTCAACGTGCCGGGCCACACGCCCGCGGACATGGCTTATGTGATCGGCGACGCGATATTCGTCGGCGACACGATGTTCATGCCCGACGTCGGAACCGCGCGTTGCGATTTTCCGGGAGGCGATGCTCACAGGCTCTATGCATCCGCGAAGCGTCTGCTCGCGTTTCCTGACGACACGCGGCTCTTCATGTGTCACGACTATCCGCCCGAAGGCCGCGACCCCAGGTGGCAGACGACGGTTGCCGAACAGCGTGGGCACAACATCCACATTCGCGACAGCATTTCCGAAGACGAGTTCGTCGCCGTGCGCACGGCGCGCGACGCCACGCTGCCGATGCCCACGCTGATCCTCCCGTCGATCCAGGTCAACATTCGCGCCGGCGAATTGCCGCCCGCCGAAGACAACGGCGTGCGGTATCTGAAGTTGCCGATCGATGTGATGTGAGTCAGGTCGCCTCGCCGGCACCGCGTTTTTTCCTGGCCGGACTCAGCAACGGCGTGTCGTGCGCGAGCAGGTGTGCCTCGCCATGCTCGAGCACGAAATAGCGAAACGCCTCGGCTGCGGGCGACAGCACCTTCGAGTGAAGACGCACCACGTTCCACACGCGCATCACCGGCGTGCCTTCGATGTCGAGCACATGCAAGAGACGGTTGCTGACTTCGAGGCCGATGGTATGCAACGATACGAAGCTCAGGCCCAGGCCCGCCATCACCGCCTGCTTGATGGTTTCGTTGCTCGACATGTCCATCGAGATACGCGGCTGGAAGCGATGCGCGGAGAAAAAGCGTTGCATCGCGTCGCGCGTCCCCGAGCCCGGCTCGCGCGCAATCAACGGGTAATTCTCGAGCGCGGCTACCGGAAGCCGCCCACTGCCTGCGAGCGGATGATCCGGGGGTGATATGAACACGAGCGGATGCGCCGCAAAGGACTCCGAGCGCGTGGCGATCTCCTTTGGCGGGCGGCCCATGATCGAGAGGTCGGCTTCGCCCGCCTCCATCATGACCACGAGCTTCTCGCGATTATTGGCCACGAGCAGGCGCACTTCGACCGCCGGATGTTCCTCGTGAAAGCGCGCGAGCAGCCGCGGCACGAAGTACTTGGCGGTGCTCACCATGCCGATGCTGAGCGCGCCGTGTTCGAGGCGCTTGAGGCGCGCCATCGCATGCTCGGCATCGGTCAGCGCCGCGAGCAATCGTTTCGCGTGAACCAGAAAATATTCACCCGCCGTCGACAGCGAGACACTGCGACCGTGACGATCGAACAGCGGCAGACCGAGCTGCGATTCGATCTCCTTGATCTGCATGGACACGGCCGGCGCCGATAGATGCATCGCATCCGCCGCACGGATCATGCTGTTCTGCCGCGCAACCTCGACGAACACGCGAAGCTGCCGGAAGGTAATGTTCATCGATAAGTTTTGCTTATTCTTTGCGAAAGAAACTCTGACTATTTCTTAACACAGACCGAACCTACACTCGCCTCATCCCTGCCGTCAATGGAGTCCAACGCATGAACCAACCCGTAGAAGCCGGCGTCATCACCGACGCAAAAAAACGCTATAGCGCCGGCGTTTTGAAGTACCGCCAAATGGGTTACTGGGACGCCGACTACGTGCCCAAGGATACCGACACCATCTGCCTGTTTCGCATCACGCCGCAAGACGGCGTGGACGCGGTGGAGGCGGCCGCGGCGGTGGCGGGCGAGTCGAGTACGGCCACATGGACCGTGGTGTGGACCGACCGGCTGACCGCGTGCGACCTGTATCGCGCCAAGGCCTACCGCGTCGACGCGGTGCCCAACACCGGTGAAGGCACCAGGACCGAGGCGCAGTACTTCGCCTACATCGCGTACGACCTCGACCTGTTCGAGCCGGGCTCGATCGCCAACCTGACCGCGTCGATCATCGGAAACGTGTTCGGCTTCAAGGCCATCAAGGCGCTGCGCCTCGAAGACATGCGCATCCCGGTCGCGTATCTCAAGACCTTCCAGGGACCGGCGACCGGCATCGTGGTCGAGCGCGAGCGGCTGGACAAATTCGGACGTCCGCTACTGGGCGCGACCACCAAGCCGAAGCTCGGCCTGTCGGGCCGCAACTACGGCCGCGTGGTGTACGAGGGCCTTAAGGGCGGGCTCGACTTCATGAAGGACGACGAGAACATCAATTCGCAGCCCTTCATGCATTGGCGAGATCGCTACCTGTACTGCATGGAAGCGGTGAATCGCGCATCGGCCGCGACCGGTGAGGTCAAGGGCCACTACCTGAACGTCACCGCCGGCACGATGGAGGACATGTACGAGCGCGCGGAATTCGCGAAGTCGCTCGGCAGCGTGATCATCATGATCGACCTCGTGGTCGGCTACACCGCGATCCAGTCGATGGCGAAGTGGGCGCGCAGGAACGACATGATCCTGCACCTGCACCGCGCCGGAAACTCCACGTACTCCCGGCAGAAGAACCACGGGATGAACTTCCGCGTGATCTGCAAGTGGATGCGCATGGCGGGCGTCGATCACATCCATGCGGGCACGGTGGTCGGCAAGCTCGAAGGCGACCCGCTGATGATCAAGGGCTTCTACGACACGCTGCGCGATACTCATACGCCGCAGAGCCTCGAGCATGGTCTGTTCTTCGAGCAGGACTGGGCTTCGCTATTGAAGGTGATGCCGGTCGCGTCGGGCGGTATCCACGCAGGCCAGATGCATCAGTTGCTCACGTATCTGGGCGAGGACGTCGTGCTGCAATTCGGCGGTGGCACGATCGGTCATCCGCAAGGGATACAGGCCGGGGCGGTGGCCAACCGCGTCGCGCTCGAGACCATGATCAAGGCGCGCAACGAAGGCCGCGACATCATGAACGAAGGCCCCGAAATCCTGAAGAAGGCCGCGCAGTTCTGCACGCCGTTGAAGCAGGCGCTCGATACGTGGGGCGAGATCAGCTTCGACTACACACCGACGGACACCAGCGATTACGCGGTGACGCCGGCGGTGTCGGCATGACGCGCACCGTCGTCCCCGTGCAAGCGGGGACCCAGTGGCGTGTGCCGAAAGACGCTGGATTCCCGCGTACGCGGGAACGACGGACGCAATAACACCGGAGACCCATCATGATGACCAATCCCACTGGCCGTATCACGCAAGGCCAGTTCAGTTTTCTTCCCGATCTCACGGACGCCGAGATCGGCATGCAGATCGACTACGGCCTCGGGCGCGGCTATGCGTGGAGCGTCGAGTACACCGACGATCCGCACCCGCGCAATACCTATTGGGAGATGTACGGCATTCCGATGTTCGACATGAAGGATGCCGCCGGCGTGATGCTCGAACTCGCGGGTTGCCGCAAGACCTTCCCGAACCACTACATCCGGCTGATGGCCTTCGACTCCACGCGCGGCGTCGAGTCGATCGTGATGAGCTTCATCGTCAATCGCCCGAAAAACGAACCCGGCTTCCAGCTCCAGCGGCAGGAGACCGATGGCCGGTCGATGCGCTACACGATCCGCGGATACGCGGCCGATGCGCCCGAGGGTGAACGCTATAGCGATGCCTGACGACGTGTGAGGCCCGCATACCGGAGACGCGCCATGCAACGCATCGCCCCAAGCATCCTGTCGGCCGACTTCGCGCGGCTCGGCGACGAAGTCCGCACCGTGATCGCCGCCGGCGCCGACTGGATCCACTTCGACGTGATGGACAACCACTATGTCCCGAACCTGACCATCGGTCCGACCGTTGCTCAGGCGATCAAGCCGCATTGCGTGCGGGCGGACGGCACCCCGGTCCCTCTCGATGTCCATCTGATGGTCCAGCCCGTCGATGCATTGGCAACCGCCTTCGCCAAAGCGGGCGCCGATCTGATCAGCTTTCATCCCGACGCGAGCGCGCACGTGGACCGCACGCTGCAACTGATCCACGCCGAAGGGTGCAAGGCCGGTCTGGTGTTCAATCCGGCCGCGTCGCTCGACGTGCTCGAGTGGGTCATCGACAAGATCGATCTGATCCTCATCATGAGCGTCAACCCGGGCTTCGGCGGACAGAGCTTCATCGACAGCGCATTACGAAAGACCGAGCACGCCAGGCGCCTGATCGAGGCGAGCGGAAGAGATATCCGGCTCGAGGTCGATGGCGGCATCAAGGTCGACAACATTCGAAGCGTCGCCGATGCCGGGGCCGATACCTTCGTGGCCGGCAGCGCGATCTTCGGCAAGCCCGACTATAAGGCGGTGATCGACGCGATGCGCGCCGAACTGGCCAGGCCTGCTCTCGCGCAGGCTGCGTGATGACGAACGCCCCGCTCTATTCGATCCCGGGTTCCACGGCGGCATCCGCCGCTTCATCCGCTGCCGCTTCGACTGCGACAGGCGACGCGACGCCGACCGCGCAACCTGCGACCGAATCGCAAGCGCGTACCGTCGCCGAAGTATTGGCCGAAAGCCAGGTCACGGCCGTGCTCGATGAACTCGACCGTGACCTCGTCGGTCTCGTGCCGGTCAAGCAGCGCATCCGCGACATCGCCGCGCTGCTGGTGGTCGACAAGCTGCGGCTGAACCTGGGGCTCGCTGCGCAATCGCCCAGCCTGCACATGAGCTTCACCGGCAATCCCGGCACCGGCAAGACCACCGTCGCGATGCGCATGGCGCAGATCCTTCATCGTCTTGGCTATGTCCGCAAGGGACACCTGATCGCGGTGACGCGCGACGACCTGGTCGGGCAGTACATCGGCCACACCGCGCCCAAGACGCGCGAGGTGTTGAAGAAGGCGATGGGCGGCGTGCTGTTCATCGACGAGGCCTACTACCTCTAT
The DNA here is from genome assembly GCA_038225855.1 of Burkholderiales bacterium. GTDB lineage: Bacteria > Pseudomonadota > Gammaproteobacteria > Burkholderiales > Burkholderiaceae_D > CAHJXF01. Next base: position 10,453 of record JBBRQU010000009.1, read on the forward strand.
CGTCCCGAGAACGAGCGCGACTATGGTCAGGAGGCGATCGAGATCCTCTTGCAGGTGATGGAGAACCAGCGCGACGACCTGGTCGTGATCCTGGCCGGCTACAAGGACCGCATGGACACGTTCTTCAAGTCCAACCCCGGCATGAGCTCGCGCATCGCGCACCACCTCGACTTCCCCGACTACAGCGGCGACGAGTTGCTGCAGATCGGCGACCAGATGCTCGCGGCCATGAATTATCGCTTCGCCGAAGGCTGCCGGGCTACCTTCAACGAGTACCTCGGGCTGCGTCTGGCGCAACCGCACTTCGCCAACGCGCGCAGCGTTCGCAATGCGCTCGATCGTGCGCGGTTGCGGCAGGCGAGCCGCCTCTTCAATCAACCCGATCGGGTGTTGACGCGTGACGACCTGACCACGATCGAGTCTTCGGATATCCGCGCCAGTCGTGTATTCGCGGCCCGCGACTAACTACTCAAGAGACTCACATGCCGCTCTCGCAACGATGGACTCTCACGCGCTATCTGATCGAAGAGCGTCGCCGCTTTCCGAATGCGATCGGCGATTTGAACGCGCTGCTGCTCGATGTCTCGCTCGCATGCAAGTCGATCGCGCGCATCGTCGCGTTCGGAGATCTGGCCGATTCGTTCGATCAAACTGCCATCGCCGCATCTGGGGCGGTCAACGTTCAGGGTGAAGTGCAAAAGCCGCTCGACGTGCTGAGCAACGAGATCTTCATCCGCATGACCGAGTGGAACGGCCACCTCGCCGGCATGGCGTCGGAAGAGATGGCCGATCCCCGCCAGATTCCCCTTTCCTATGCGCGAGGCAAATACCTGCTGGCGTTCGATCCGCTGGACGGGTCGAGCAACATCGACGTCAACGTCTCGGTGGGCAGCGTGTTCTCGATCCTGCGCGCGCCGCAGGACGTGATCGACAGCAAGCGCGACGTGACCGAGGCCGACTTCCTTCAGCCCGGTGCAACGCAAGTGGCCGCGGGCTATGCGCTCTACGGGCCGACGACGATGCTGGTGCTCAGCGTGGGCAACGGCGTGGTCGGCTTCACGCTCAATCCGAATCTGGGTGAATTCATGCTCACGCATTCGGATATCCGCGTACCGCCCGACACAGACGAGTTCGCGATCAACAGTTCGAACAGCCGATTCTGGGAGCCGCCGGTCACGCGTTACGTCGATGAATGCCTCGCGGGAAAGACCGGCCCCCGCTGCAAGGATTTCAATATGCGCTGGGTCGCATGCATGGTCGCCGACGCTCATCGGATCCTGATGCGCGGCGGCGTCTATCTTTACCCGCGCGATACCAAGGACCCGGCCAAGCCGGGGCGATTGCGCCTGCTGTACGAAGCCAACCCGATCGGCTTTCTGATGGAGCAGGCCGGCGGTCGCGCGAGCACCGGCCGCCAGCCGATGCTGGGCGTCGTGCCGAGTGCCTTGCACCAGCGTATCGGTCTCGTGTTCGGATCGAAGAACGAGGTCGAGCGCATCGAGCGCTATCACCACGAACCCGCCAATACCGAGGGCGTGAATCCCCTCTTCGCCGAGCGCGGTTTGTTCCGCGTCTAGCGACGGCGTCAGCTCCATACAAAACCATTTCGAGGAGCCCCCGTCATGTCCGAGCGACATCCCATCATCGCGATCACCGGCTCGTCCGGCGCGGGCACGACGTCGGTGACGCACACCTTCGAAAACATTTTTCGTCGCGAAGGCGTCAAGGCCGCTGTGATCGAAGGCGACAGCTTCCATCGCTACGACCGCAAGGAGATGAAGCAGAAGCAGGCCGAAGCGGAGGACGCGGGCAACGGCCATTTCAGCCACTTCGGGCCGGAGAACAATCTGTTCGCCGAACTCGAACAACTATTCAGGAGTTATGCCGAATCGGGAAACGGCCAGTGCCGCAAGTATCTACACGATGCCGAGGAGGCCGCACCCTACCGGCAGGAACCCGGAACCTTCACACCATGGGAGGCTTTGCCCGCGCAGACCGATCTGCTGTTCTACGAGGGCTTGCATGGCGCCGTGGCTACCCCCGAGATCGATATCGCGCGTCATCCCGACCTGTTGATCGGGGTCGTGCCGGTGATCAACCTCGAGTGGATCCAGAAACTCTGGCGCGACAAGTCCAAACGCGGCTATTCGACCGAGGCGGTGACGGACACGATACTGCGCCGCATGCCCGACTACGTGAATTACATCTGTCCGCAGTTCACGCACACGCATGTGAACTTCCAGCGCGTGCCTTGCGTGGATACGAGCAATCCCTTCATCGCACGCGACATTCCCGCGGCCGACGAGAGCTTCGTCGTGATCCGCTTCGCGCAGCCCAAGGGCATCGACTTCCAATACCTGTTGAACATGGTCCACGACTCGTTCATGTCGCGCGCCAACACCATCGTCGTGCCGGGCGGAAAGATGGAGCTCGCGATGCAGTTGATCTTCACGCCTTTCATCTGGCGAATGATGGAAAGGCGACAACGCTCGGTCGGCGATCTATGAGCGCGAGCAGTGCGCTTGTCATCTTCAGCGAGGGGCAGTCCGAGCGCAGGCGCACTTGTTGCATTACAGCGACCGAGTGAGCCTTATCTCTGATCGATCGGCTTCACATCACGCCGCGGCGCGCCGATGTACAACTGCCGCGGACGGCCGATCTTCTGCTCGGGATCGGAAATCATCTCGTTCCACTGCGCGATCCATCCCACGGTGCGCGCGAGCGCGAAGATCGCGGTGAAGAGCGTGGTCGGAATGCCGAGCGCGCTCTGCACGATGCCTGAATAGAAGTCAACGTTCGGATAGAGCTTGCGCGACACGAAGTAATCGTCTTCGAGCGCGATCTTCTCCAACGCCATCGCGAGCTTGAACAGGGGGTCGTCGTGCAGCCCGAGTTCGTCGAGCACTTCGTGGCAGGTCTCGCGCATCAGCTTGGCGCGAGGATCGTAGTTCTTGTACACCCGATGGCCGAAGCCCATCAGCTTCACGTCGGAGTTCTTGTCCTTGACCTTGGCGATGAACTCGCCGAGCTTTGCTTCGCCGCCCTGCGCCTGGATATCCAGCAGCATGTTGAGCGCGGCTTCGTTGGCGCCGCCGTGCGCCGGACCCCACAGACAGGCGATGCCCGCGGCGATGCACGCGAACGGATTGGCGCCCGACGAGCCCGCCAATCGCACTGTCGAAGTCGACGCATTCTGTTCGTGATCGGCGTGAAGGATCAGGATGCGATCGAGCGCGCGTACCAGCACGTCGTTGCTCTGATATTCCTCGGCCGGCACCGCGAACATCATGCGCATGAAGTTCGCGCTGTACGAGAGGTCGTTGCGCGGATAGACGAAAGGCTGCCCGACGACATATTTGTGCGCCATCGCCACGAGCGTCGGCAGCTTGGCGATCAGACGGATCGCCGACACCTCGCGATGATGCGGATCGTTGATGTCGAGCGAGTCGTGATAGAAGGCGGAGAGCGCGCCGACGGTGCCCACCAGCACCGCCATCGGATGCGAGTCGCGACGAAATCCGCGATAGAAAAACGTCATCTGTTCGTGGACCATGGTGTGCTTCATCACCATGCCGTCGAACTTGGCTTTCTCGGCCGCGTTGGGCAGTTCGCCGTTCAGGATCAGATAGCAGGTCTCGAGAAAATCACCGCCCTCTGCGAGCTGCTCGATAGGGTAGCCGCGATACAGGAGCTCGCCCTTGTCGCCGTCGATGTAGGTGATGCTCGAGTTGCACGCCGCAGTCGAGAGAAATCCCGGGTCATAGGTGAACATCCCGGTCTGCCCGTAGAGCTTGCGGATGTCGAGCACCTCGGGACCGATCGTGCCTTTGAAGACCGGCAGGTCGATGTCTTTCGCTCCGTTGGCTGCGTTGATGGAAAGCGTGAGCTTGGCCTTGCTATCGGAGGGAGTCATTCTTCTGTCCTTCGTTGATCTTCGTGAGCACTCTGAAATTCGCGGTCTGTCATTCGTGTGTATCCATCAAGCGCTGCGCAGAAGCTCCACGACCCGATGCATCGACGGTTTGTCGAGTGCATCCGGGAGTTCGCTGCGCGCCAGGATCAGGTCCATCAAATCGTTGTCCGACAAATCGAGCAACTGCGTCAGCGCCTCGACATCGTCATCGCTCAATCCGTCTTCGTAGCGATCGAGAAAGCGCGTGAGGATCAGATCGTTCTCCAGCAATCCGCGGCGCGCGCGCCAGCGCAAACGCGCACGCTGCAACGGGTCGGACTGATGGACCGCTTCCATGCGACCTGTATGGCCAACCATCAAACCGCGCGTCGGACCATCAACTCCTTGATCTTGCCGATTGCGCGGGTCGGGTTCAGACCCTTGGGGCACACGTCGACGCAGTTCATGATGGTGTGGCAGCGGAACAGGCGATAGGGATCTTCGAGATTGTCGAGACGCTCGCCGGTCGCCTGGTCGCGGCTGTCGGCGATGAATCGATAGGCTTGCAGCAAGCCGGCGGGGCCGACGAATTTGTCCGGGTTCCACCAGAAGCTCGGGCATGCGGTCGAACAGCACGCGCACAGGATGCACTCGTAGAGGCCATCGAGTTCTTCGCGCTCGGCCGGCGATTGATAACGCTCTTTCTCGGGCGGCGGCTCGTCGTTGATGAGATAAGGCTTGATCGAGTGGTACTGCTTGAAGAACTGCGACATGTCGACGATCAAGTCGCGGATCACCGGCAACCCGGGGAGCGGCTTCAAAACGATCGGCTCTTTCAGCTCGCGCATGTTGGTGATGCACGCAAGACCGTTTTTGCCGTTGATGTTCATCGCGTCCGACCCGCACACGCCTTCGCGGCACGAACGGCGTATCGAGATCGAATCGTCGACATCGGACTTGATGCGCAGGATCGCGTCGAGCAGCATCTTGTCGGTGTCGTGCAATTGCACTTCGAGCTTCTGCATCGACGGTGGCTTGCCGCTCTCCGGATCGTAGCGATAGATCTCGAACTTCACGGGGCGCGTCGGATGCACGACGGCCTTGTCCATCTCGCGAATCGCATCGAGCTCGGCAGTATGGGTGGCGGTCATGCGTGGGCCTTTTGAATTGGGACCTGCCTTAGAAGGTGCGCTTCTTCGGCTGGAAGGTTTCGACCGTCAGCGGCTTCAACTGCACTGGCTTGTATGACAGCTTCGCGCCCTCGGAATGAAACAGCGTGTGCTTCATCCATTCCCTGTCGTTGCGCTCGGGGAAGTCCTCGCGCGCATGCGCGCCGCGCGACTCTTGGCGCGCTTCGGCCGAGACGATGGTCGCACGCGCGACCTCGACGAGGTTGTCGAGTTCGAGCGCTTCGATGCGCGCCGTGTTGAAGACCTTGGACTTGTCGCCGATCGCGACATGCTTTGCGCGCTCGGCGAGCGCCATGATCCGGGTCACACCTTCGGCAAGCAGCGACTCGGTACGGAACACGCCGCAATGCGCCTGCATTTCGTTGCGAATGTCGTTGGCCACGTCCTGCGTGCGCTCGCCGCTGGTCCGCGCGTCGAGCGCGGCCAGGCGCGCGTTGGTGGCTTCGCCGGCGTTGGCGGGCAACGACTTCCATTGGCGCCCCTTCAAGTTCGACGCGACGATGTGATTGCCCGCCGAGCGACCGAACACCAGCAGGTCGAGCAACGAGTTGGTGCCCAGGCGATTCGCGCCGTGCACGGATACGCAAGCGCATTCGCCGATCGCGTAGAGCCCGTTCACGATCGAATTGGGATCGTCGCCCCTGGGCGCCACGACCTGACCATGAATGTTGGTCGGCACGCCTCCCATCTGATAGTGAATCGTCGGCACGACCGGGATCGGTTCCCTGATCGGATCGACGTTGGCGAACTTGATCGCGATCTCGCGGATCGACGGCAGGCGCTTCATGATGGTCTCGGCGCCGAGGTGGTCGAGCTTCAACAGCACGTAGTCCTTCTTCGGACCGCAGCCGCGACCTTCCTTGATCTCCTGGTCCATCGAGCGCGACACGAAATCGCGCGGCGCGAGGTCTTTCAGCGTCGGTGCATAGCGCTCCATGAAACGCTCGCCGTTGGAGTTCAGCAGGATGCCACCCTCGCCGCGCACGCCTTCGGTGATCAGCACCCCCGCGCCCGCAACGCCGGTCGGATGGAACTGCCAGAACTCCATGTCTTCGAGCGGAATGCCGGCACGCGCCGCCATGCCGAGACCATCGCCGGTGTTGATGAAGGCGTTGGTCGATGCGGCCCAGATGCGACCCGCGCCGCCGGTGGCGAGCATGGTGGTCTTGGCCTCGAGGATCATCGTCTCGCCGGTTTCCATTTCGAGCGCGACCACGCCGACCACATCGCCATCGGCGTCGCGAATCAGGTCGAGCGCCATCCACTCGACGAAGAACTGCGTCTTCGCGCGCACGTTGCGCTGATACAGCGTGTGCAGCATCGCGTGGCCGGTGCGGTCGGCCGCCGCGCACGAGCGCGCCACCGACTTCTCGCCGAAGTTGGCCGAGTGTCCGCCGAAGGGACGCTGATAGATGGTGCCGTCGGGATTGCGATCGAACGGCATGCCGAAATGCTCGAGCTCGTAGACCACGTTGGCCGCTTCGCGACACATGAACTCGATCGCGTCCTGGTCGCCCAGGTAGTCCGAACCCTTGACGGTATCGAACATGTGCCAGTACCAGTTGTCTTCGCCCATGTTGGACAGCGCGGCGCCGATGCCGCCTTGCGCGGCGACGGTATGCGAGCGCGTCGGGAATACCTTCGACAACACCGCGACCGACAATCCTGCTTCGGCCAATTGCAGCGACGCGCGCATGCCCGAGCCGCCTGCGCCCACGATCACGGCGTCGAAGCGACGGCGCGGCAAGCCGCTCTTGTTGGCGAAGATGGGCTGGACCACGTGTCGGCCTTTGAGCTGCGACGCGGCATCGTCGGAATTCTGGTCCATGGGGGGAGCGGCAGCGTCGGCCATTCAGACTCTCCAGAGAATCATCACCGCATAGGCCGCGCACGCCGCAAGCCAGACAATCGTGCCGACCTGAAGCGCGAGGCGCAGCGCGGTGGGCTTCACGTAGTCCATCCAGTTGTCGCGCATGCCGATCCACGCGTGATAGGCGAGCGCAGCCAGCATCAGCAGCGTGGCGATCTTCATCCACGGGCGCGCGAACAGGCCGGCCCACCCGTCATAAGAAAAATTGCGCGCCGAAAAAAACGCGACCAGCACGATCACCGTATAGACCGCCATCACGATCGCGGTGATGCGCTGGGCGAGCCAGTCGCCCAACCCGTAGTGCGCGCCGACGACGAGGCGCTTGGCGCCGATGCCGTCCTTGGCTGGAGGCGTGGGGTGAGACCCGAGAGAAGGCGAGCCACTGTCCATCAGAATGCTCCGAAGAGTTTGAGCGCGATCGCCACCCAAAAGATCACGCTCACCACGATCGCCGCGGCAGCGGTCTGCTTGCCGCTCTCCTTCTCGAGACCGATGTGGAGATCCATGAACAGATGGCGGATGCCCGCGCAGAAGTGCTGCAGATAGGCCCACGCCAAGGCGAGGATGACGAGCTTGGCAAACCAGCCCGACGCGACCGACTTGAAGACGCCGAAGCTCAATTCGGAAGTCAGGCTCTTTTCGAACAAATAGAGCACGTAGGGCAGCAACAGGAACAGCAGCGCGCCGCTGATGCGATGAAGAATCGAGATGATGCCGGCGAGGGGAAGGCGGTAGCCGACGATCTGCGTGATATTGAGGTTTCGATAAATCGGCCTTCTTGGCCGCGTCAGATCGGACATGCTTCGCCTCGAGGATGTGTCGGCCGATTCAGCCGAGTTGCATGAAACGCATCGAGTTGCGACAACCGCAACGCACTATTTTGCGCAACGCGCTATTTTCTACGATTTTGCGCAGGGCACCAAACGCTCGGTGGTATGGCGACACGTGCGTACGCGGAATGTCGCCATCGGCGTTGCGCCCCACCCTATGCACAAGGGAGAGCGTTTGCCCTTCTAGCACATCATGAATTCGTCTAGCTCGCAAACGTTTCCTGCAGCTCTACGTTCAAGTGTCGTTCGCGTCACCTATCAAGCCGGCGCCACGGTTTTCAGGTTGGGCAGTTCGGCCCACTCGATCTTCTTCATCCAAGCGGGAGCTGTCCGCCTGATGCGGCACGGCAGCTCTGGTGAGGAGGTCGTGCTTCACGATGCACGTACCGGCGAATTCTTCGCCGAAGCATCGATAGACAGTGCTCGATACCGCTGTGACGCGATCGCTAGCGAGCAAAGTGAACTGCTGCAGGTGCCAACTGCGGCTCTACGGCAGTTGCTCGATGCCGACCGTGAATTCGCCAGGGAATGGGTTGCCTTGCTCGCTCGCCAACTGCGCGCCGCCAGGACTCGGGTGGAACGCCTTTCCCTGAAAAGCGCAGCGGATCGAGTTCGACACCTGCTTGTCTCCGAGGGGCGCGGCGCCCGCTGTGAATTGGTCATTCCCGGAACTCTCAAGGACCTCGCTCGCTATCTGGGGATCACGCACGAGGCTCTGTACAGGACGCTCTCGACGATGGAACGCGAGGGGATCATCGAGCGACAGGGCAAGGCTCTCCGGCTGATGCAATGATATGCAAATCGTATGATTGAAATCATATGCGCCAGAGCCGTATCGGATCAACATCCGTCATCGATTCCGGCCGGGCTATAAAAATGCGGTTCGGCGGCAAAGCCCATGTTGGAGTTCAATGATGAAGAAATTCTTTACTTGTCTCGCGTTCGCAGCGGCGGCATACGTTCCGGCCGCTGTTCAGGCTGCCGACGCTCAACGCCTTGCCGACATCGCCAAGCGTGGCGCCGACGTGATGCCTTTCGATATCGAGGCGAAGATGCACATCTTCACGAAAACGGACACCGGCGGCATGCAAAGCATCGTCACCAAGAACAACAGCGATGCCGAGCAGGTGGAACTGGTTCGCAAGCACCTCAAGGACATTCAGGCTCAGTTCCTGAAAGGCGACTTCTCCGGCCCGTGGCATATCCACGGCCAAGGCATGCCCGGCTTGGCGCAACTCCAAGCGGCCAAACGCGGCCAAATCAAAATGGGCTACAGGAATATTCCGGGTGGCGCGCAAGTGACCTACTCGACGCAGGTTCCGAAACTTGTCGTTGCCCTGCACTCATGGTTCGACGCACAGTTGGCGGACCATGGGACGGATGCCTTGGCCGGGCACCATCATCATCACAGCGCAGACGTGTCCAACTGAAGTTCAATCAAGCGCTGATTGCTCTTCAAGCAGAAGGACGCGTCGCCGCAATTTTCTCTTCCGTTCGCTTTCAAAAATTTGATCCTGCCTTCGCCGGGATGGTGAGCACTTGAGTCAGGCGCTCGGCGTCGCTTATCACCCCAGCGCGTTCCGATAGTGATGATGCGCCGTCACATAAAGCCCCCGTCGCAACTCCACCGGTCGATCCCCATAGGTCATCGAGACCCGCTCAACCGACAACAGCGGCGTGCCGATCGCGACCTTGAGCGTGCGTGCCGCCGCGCCGTCGGCAGCGACCGCGCGTATCTTTTCGTCGGCGCGCGTCATCGGCGTGGCGAACTCCGATTCGAACAACCCGTAGAGCGGCCCGCGATAGGCGGCCAGCCGCTCGGCCGTGAGGCCGCGAAACACCGCGCCGTTCAGCCAGATGTCGTCGAGCACCGATGGCACGCGGTCGAACGACAGGACGCGGCGGATCGACACGACGCTGTCGCCGGCTCTCAACTGCAGCTTGCGTGCGATGTCGGCGGGCGCGCGCATGCGCTTGCATTCGAGAATGCGGCTCTCGGACACTTCGTCGCGCTGATCGTCAGGCGCGAGCCGCAGAAAGCGGAACTGCGCGCGCGGCTCGTGGTGAGTTGCGACGAATGTCCCTTTGCCCTGGCGACGGATCAGCAAATGTTCGCCCGCCATCTCGTCGATCGCCTTCCTCACCGTGCCCTGACTGACGGCGAAACGGCGTGCGAGATCGCCTTCGCTGGGAATCGCGTCGCCCGGTTTCCATTCGCCGGCCTGCAGTCCCTCGATGACGAGCGCCTTGATCTGCAGATAAAGCGGGCTGAAGGTCGGAGGGCGCATTGCGCGCGTGTGGTCCATGGGACGATTCCAGAAGGAATGATCTCGTATCTTATATAAGACAGCCGACTCGCGGTTGGCGCCGCCTGTTCGCCGCCTGTTCGTTTCGGGAGACCGCCGATTGAGCGTAAACTCGGCGCCCGAATTGGAGCCGCGCGCCGTTCGAATCGCGTTCGCGCCGCCCGCCGCATTCCCCGACGCGCAAACGAGGCGCGTTGCAAATTCAGCGGCTTTCCTTCCGCCCAGATTTACAGACCTTTCGGAGATCGTTCATGACTCAAGCTGCCAAGCGCGTTGCCGTTACCGGGGCCGCAGGTCAGATCGGCTACGCGCTGTTGTTCCGCATCGCCAACGGCGACCTCCTCGGCCCCGACCAGTCGGTGATCCTGCAACTGCTCGAGATCTCCGACGAGAAGGCGCAAAAGGCGCTTGCTGGCGTGATCATGGAACTCGAGGACTGCGCGTTCCCGCTTTTGCAGGGCATCGTTGCGACCGGCGATCCGATGGTCGCGTTCAAGGATGCGGACGTAGCCTTGCTCGTTGGCGCGCGCCCGCGCGGACCGGGCATGGAACGAAAGGATCTGCTGAGCGCCAACGCGCAGATCTTCACCGCCCAAGGCAAGGCATTGAACGAAGTGGCGAGCCGTGACGTGAAGGTGCTGGTGGTGGGCAATCCGGCCAACACCAACGCCTACATCGCGATGAAGTCGGCGCCCGATCTGCCGCGCGAAAACTTTACCGCGATGCTGCGTCTGGATCACAACCGCGCGTTGTCCCAACTCGCCCAGAAGACCGGCTCAGCGGTGGGCGATATCGAGAAGCTGATCGTGTGGGGCAATCACTCGCCCACCATGTATCCCGACTACCGCTTCGCGACCGTTGCCGGCAAGAACATGAAGGACACGATCGCCGATGACGCATGGAATCGCGACAACTTCATCCCGACGGTGGGCAAGCGCGGCGCGGCGATCATCGAAGCGCGCGGCCTTTCGTCGGCCGCATCGGCAGCGAACGCCGCAATCGATCACGTGCACGACTGGCTGCTCGGCAGCGACGGCAAGTGGGTGACAATGGGCATCGCTTCAGACGGCAGCTACGACATCCCGAAAGACATCGTCTACGGCTTTCCAGTCGTGACCAAGGACGGCAAGTACGAAATCGTCAAGGGTCTCGAGATCGACGCCTTCAGCCGCGAGAAGATGAATGCGACGCTCAAGGAGTTGACCGAAGAGCAGGACGGCGTGAAGCAGCTGCTCTTGTGAGGCCGTGATGCTCACTTGGGCCGGTTCGAACTTCCGTCGGGCGGTCGCCGACGAGAAACCCTTGCAGGTGATCGGCGCGATCAACGCCTACACCGCGCGCATGGCCGAAGCCAGCGGCTTCAAGGCGCTGTATCTCTCGGGCGGCGGCCTTGCAGCCAACTCGCTCGGCATGCCCGATCTGGGCATCAGCACGATGGAAGACGTGCTGACCGACGTGCGACGAATCACCGACGTCACGGCGCTGCCGCTGCTGGTCGACATCGACACCGGATGGGGCGGCGCCTTCAACATCGCGCGCACGATACGCTCGATGGAGAAGGCCGGCGCCGCCGCCGTTCACATGGAAGACCAGGTCGGCACCAAGCGCTGCGGCCATCGTCCCGGCAAGGAAGTCGTCGCGAAACAAGAGATGGTCGATCGCGTCAAGGCTGCGGTCGATGCGCGCCGCGACGACAGCTTCGTGATCATGGCGCGCACCGACGCGCTCGCGATCGAAGGCATCGATGCGGCGATCGAGCGCGCGGTCGCTTATGTGGAAGCGGGCGCCGACATGATCTTTCCCGAAGCGATGACCGAGCTTTCGATGTATCGCAAGTTCAAGGACGCGGTGAAGGTCCCGATCCTCGCAAACATTACCGAGTTCGGCTTCACACCACTCTTCACCGCCGACGAGTTGCGCACGGTCGATGTGGACATCGTGCTCTATTGCTGCTCGGCGTATCGCGCGATGAACGCCGCGGCGCTCGCGGTCTATCAGGCGATCCGCGCCGAAGGCACGCAAAAAAACGTCGTCGACACGATGCAGACGCGTGCAGACCTTTACCGGTTCCTGGGCTATCAAGAATACGAAGAGAAGCTCGACGCATTGTTCGCGAAACGCAAAGACTGAAATCCGGGAGATGATCGATGGCTGATGCAAGCGCGGACCAGACAACCAACGCAGATTCGAGCAAGCCCGGATTCAAACCCAAGAAGTCCGTCGCCCTCTCGGGCGTCACCGCCGGCAACACCGCGCTCTGCACGGTCGGGCGCACGGGCAACGACCTGCACTACCGTGGCTATGACATCCTCGATATCGCCGACACCAGCGAGTTCGAGGAGATCGCGTATCTGCTGGTTCACGGCAAGCTGCCCAACAAGAGCGAACTCGTCGCGTACAAGAAGAAGCTGCAGGCGCTGCGCGGCATTCCCGCCAACGTCAAGGCCGCGCTCGAATGGCTGCCGGCGTCCTCGCATCCGATGGACGTGATGCGCACTGCCGCGTCTGTGCTCGGTTGCGTGTTGCCCGAGAAGGACGACCACAATCATGCGGGTGCGCGCGATATCGCCGACCGCCTGATGGCCTCGTTCGGCTCGATGCTGCTCTACTGGTATCACTACGCTTTCAACGGCAAGCGCATCGACGTCGAGACCGACGACGATTCGATCGGCGGACACTTCCTCCATCTGTTGCACGGCAAGCCGCCGCCCGAAGAATGGGTCAAGGCGATGCACGTTTCGCTGGTGCTCTACGCCGAACACGAGTTCAACGCATCGACCTTCACCGCGCGCGTGATTGCGGGCACGGGGTCGGACATCTATTCGGCGATCACCGGCGCAATCGGCGCGCTGCGCGGACCCAAGCACGGCGGCGCGAACGAGGCCGCGTTCGAAACGCAGAAACGCTACGACACGCCCGACGAAGCCGAAGCCGATATCCGCCAGCGGGTCGCGAACAAGGAAGTCATCATCGGCTTCGGACATCCGGTCTACACAATCTCGGATCCGCGCAACAAGGTCATCAAGGAAGTCGCGAAGAAGCTGTCGAAGGAAGCCGGCGACACACGCATGTTCGACATCGCCGAGCGTCTCGAGGCGGTGATGTGGGACGTGAAGAAGATGTTCCCCAACCTCGACTGGTTCTCGGCGGTCAGCTATCACATGATGGGCGTGCCCACGGCGATGTTCACGCCCCTGTTCGTGATCGCGCGGACCTCGGGCTGGTCCGCGCACGTGATCGAGCAGCGCATCGACGGCAAGATCATTCGTCCGACGGCCAACTATGTCGGGCCTGAAGATCTGAAGTTCGTTCCGCTCGCGAAGCGGCGCTGAGAGTCTGTGAACAGGCCCTGGAGCAAAGCGCTCAGCTTTTCAATGGGGAGGTCGATATCATGACGAGGGGGTCGATAGTGCGGTTTTGCGAATGCGGCCAGCCCTGTTGCGCGACCGCCTCGAGGTCAGGCTTGAAGCATGGCGTTGAGGTCGCGTTTCCCACAATAATCGACCGCGGGCCGATCCCGGCCCGTGCAAGGTAGCGGCCACAAGCCGGTTCGAGACACCATCGATGCAGGATTCAGACATCTATACCAAGACCGAAGCAGGCCGCGAAGAAATCCGCACGCGCGCGTTGAAATTGTCGATGCCGATGCGCGCCATCCTGCTGATGGTCGACGGCCAGCGCACGGTCGCCGATCTGCGCACTATCATCGCGGGATCGAAAGCACCGGTCGACACGCTCGACGCCTTGCTCGCACAGGGCTTCATCGCCGGGACGCGCCAGGCAATCCCCGCGGCATCGGCGCCGATGCAATCAGCGGCGATGCCGCCGAGCGCACCAGCGCCCGTGACCATGTACGCTCCGCCCGTGGCGAGCGTCAGCGCCGCAGTCGCGCAGCCCGCTTCGACGCAACTGGGTCAGACCGCGCAACCTGCAACTGCCGATGCCGCAAGCCACGGCGAACTCGGCGACCCCAAAACCCGCTTCGATCGCCTGTACACGGCGACCAACGAAATCGTTCGCGATTTCCTTCCTGCGCATCGACGTTATTTCATCCAGCTCAAGATCGAACGTTGCAACACGGCCGAAGAACTTCTCGAAGTGCTGCACGATCTCCGTGTCGCGCTCGCCAAGACGCGCGGCGACGCGTTTGCATCGGACGTGGTGGCGCGGCTTCGCAGCGCTGCGATGTAATTTGCGTGTGATTTGAGCGCAGCGATCCGCTGCGCCCTCCCATCGATTGTCAGATCCAGTTGGCTAGGCACCATGACGCCTGGCGGGCGACCGGCGTATCCTTCACGCCCGCACTCTTTCGAGCGAAGCTCGCCTCGAAGCGCTTGCTCGTTCATAACGGCTCTCATTACGGTATCCACGACGGCCATGTCCGCACATATCTCCAACGTTCGTCCCAAGCCCGATCGCGTGCTCGTCGATATCGTCGACTACGTCACGAAATACAAGATCGTCGGCCGTCTTGCCTACGACACGGCGCGCAACTGCCTGATCGACACGCTCGGCTGCGGACTCGAAGCGCTTGAATATCCCGCGTGCACCAAGCTGATGGGACCGATCGTGCCGGGCACGATCGTACCCAACGGCGCAAAGGTTCCGGGTACGCAATTCCAGCTCGACCCGGTGCAGGCTGCATTCAACATCGGCGCGATGATTCGCTGGCTCGACTTCAACGACACCTGGCTCGCGGCCGAATGGGGTCATCCGTCGGACAACCTGGGCGGCATCCTCGCGACCGCCGACTGGCTCTCCCGCAATGCGCTCGCGCAGGGAAAAAAGCCGCTCGTGATGAAGGACGTGCTGACTGCGATGATCAAGGCGCACGAAATCCAGGGCTGCATCGCGCTCGAGAATTCGTTCAACAAGGTCGGGCTCGATCATGTCGTGCTGGTCAAGGTCGCATCGACTGCGGTCGTAGCCGAAATGCTCGGTCTCACGCGCGACGAAATCGTCAACGCGGTCTCGCTCGCGTGGGTCGATGGGCAGTCGCTGCGCACGTACCGCCACTCGCCGAACACCGGCAGCCGCAAGAGCTGGGCCGCGGGCGACGCGACCAGTCGGGCGGTGCGGCTCGCGCTGATCGCCAAGACCGGCGAGATGGGCTATCCGTCAGTGCTCAGCGCGAAAACCTGGGGCTTCTACGACGTGCTGTTCAAGGGCAAGCCGTTCGAGTTCCAGCGCAAGTACGGCAGCTATGTGATGGAGAACGTGCTCTTCAAGATCAGCTTCCCGGCCGAGTTCCATTCGCAGACCGCGGTCGAAGCCGCGATGACGCTGCACGGCCAGCTCGCGAAAGCGGGCAAGAGCGTCGACGACATCGCGAAGATCACGATCCGCACGCACGAGGCCTGCATCCGCATCATCGACAAGAAAGGCCGGCTCGCAAACCCGGCCGACCGCGACCACTGCATCCAGTACATGGTGGCGGTGCCGCTGATCTTCGGCCGGTTGACTGCATCGGACTACGAGGATGCCGTCGCGAAGGACCCGCGCATCGACAAGCTGCGCGACAAGATCGAGTGTGTCGAGGACCCGCAGTTCACCAACGACTATCACGACCCCGACAAGCGTTCGATCGCCAACGCGCTGACCGTCGAATTCAAGGATGGCAAGAAATTGCCCGAGGTCGAGGTCGAGTATCCGATCGGCCACAAGCGGCGCCGCAAGCAAGGTATTCCTCTCCTCGAAGCCAAGTTCAGGACCAACCTCGCGCGCCGCTTTCCGATCAAGCAGCAGAAGGCGATTCTCGACGTATCGCTCGATCAGAAAAAGCTCGAAGCGATGGCGGTCAACGAGTACGTCGATCTTTTCGCGATTTGAGGGATCGCTGATTGACGCACCATTCAAGACGACGAGTTCATCGAGGAACAAACGGATGTCCAGACTGCAACGAATTTACGAAGAGCCGCCCTTTCGGTTGGCCGCTTATTTTTTCGTAAAACGTTTTGCAAAGTCTATTCGCACCGTCGACCGCTATGGAGCCGTGGATCGCCCGCACTATCTTGCGGGAGTGCTGGCCGCTGCCGATCAAGCCTTGCGTGAAAATGTGACCGAGATATCCGTATTTGAATTCGGTGTTGCCGGAGGCAACGGCTTGGTCGCGCTCCAGACCTACGCGGAAGCGGTCGAACGCGAAACCGGAGTAAATGTCCGCGTCTTCGGTTTCGATACGGGGGAGGGATTGCCCGAACCTTGCAACGACTATCGAGACCACCCCGATCAGTGGCGGGTTAGCGATTACAAAATGAACGTCCCGCAATTGCAGCAGAGATTAGCAAAGCGGACCGAGCTTCGTCTGGGACATATCAAGAATACGGTTCCCCCTTTTGTATTGGAGAAGCACCCGCCCGTTGGTTTCATCGCTTGCGATGTCGACCTGTATTCCTCAACGGTCGACGTACTTAGAATCCTGTCACTTCCTGACAAGCGAATGCTTCGACGCGTCTTCATGTATTTCGACGACGTCGATTTCATTTTCAATCACTGCTTTGGTGGCGAGTTGCTTGCGATTCAGGAATTCAACGATTCAATTCCTCTTATCAAAGTCGATCGATGGCGAGGCTTGAAGAAGGGAAGAGTCTTCATCGACCAACCCTGGTTCGAAAAAATGTTCGTTGCTCACGACCTAGATGCCATCAACCGATGCGTGCTCTCGCGGCAGCCGTCGGCCGATTGCAGTCTAGACTGAGCGAAGTTAACGACTTTTCACTGGTTCTTTTCAGAAAAGTACGTTAGAATAAGTATGCACGTCTGATACGTGCGACGTTCTGCATGGATACTCGATCGGGAGGTGCCCCATGGAAGCAATCGTTGCCGAACGCGGCCAGATCACATTGCCCAAAGCCGTGCGCGATGCGCTCGGGCTGACGAAAGGAACCACGCTTCACGTCGAATTGGATGGCGGGCGCATCATTCTTCGCAAGAATGTGCGCGACGCCCTATCGCGGGTCCGCGGTCGTTTTCCGATGCCGGACGGCGTCACCACCGATGACATCATGCGCGAATTGAGAGGGCGCGCGCCGGGCGATCCGGTCGATGTTTGATCCGGAATCGTTTTCATGATCGCCATCGACAGCTCTGTGCTGATCGACCTGCTCGGCAACGATGCCCGTGCGGATACTGCCGAAGTGTGTTTGCGCAACGCGCTCAACGCGGGGCCGGTCGCAGTCAGCGACATCGCGATCAGCGAGATCACGGCGGGGCTGGGCCATGGCTCAGAGATGGCCGACGCCATCGAAGAACTGGGCATCCACTATTCCTCACTCGAATTCCGCTCGGCTATACGTGCCGGCGAAATGCAACGCAAGTACAACGAGCGTCTGCGTCGCGAGAGCCGCCCTTCCGGCACGCGCCGTACCGTCGCCGATTTTCTCGTCGGCGCACACGCAATGTTGCAATGCGACGGCCTCATCACGCGCGACGCCGGATTTTTTCGCGACTACTTCAAGGGGCTGAAGATCATTGTCCCCAAGGCGCATTAGCGCCGCTCATCACAGAAGGCCAACCATGCCCACCCCAGCAGCCAACACATTCAACACACTTCAATCCTTCAAGATCGGCGGGCAGTCCGCCCGGTTCCATTCGCTGCCTGCGCTCGGCAAGACGCTCGGCATCGACATCGCGCGTCTGCCCGTCTCGATCCGCATCGTGCTCGAGTCGGTGCTGCGCAATTGCGACGGCAAGAAGGTCAGCGAGAAGCATGTGAGAGAGCTTGCCAGCTGGAAGCCGAACGCCAATCGCGTCGACGAAATTCCCTTCGTGGTCGCGCGCATCGTGCTGCAGGACTTCACCGGCGTGCCGTTGCTCGCGGATCTCGCCGCGATGCGCAACGTCGCCGACAAGATGGGACATGACCCGAAGAAGATCGAGCCGCTGGTGCCGGTCGATCTGGTCGTCGATCACTCGGTGCAGATCGATTACTTCCGCGAACCGAACGCACTCGAAATGAACATGAAGCTCGAGTTCCAGCGCAACAAGGAGCGCTATCAGTTCATGAAATGGGGCATGCAGGCGTTCGACACGTTCAAGGTCGTGCCTCCCGGCATCGGCATCGTGCATCAGGTCAATCTCGAATACCTGGCGCGCGGCGTTCACAAGAAGGGCGATCTCTATTACCCCGACACGCTGGTCGGCACCGACAGCCACACGACCATGATCAACGGCATCGGCGTAGTCGGCTGGGGCGTGGGCGGGATCGAGGCCGAAGCGGGCATGCTCGGTCAGCCGGTGTACTTCCTCACGCCCGATGTGGTCGGCGTGAACCTCACCGGCGCGCTACGCGGCGGCGTGACTGCAACCGATCTCGTGCTGACGGTCACCGAGATGTTGCGCAAGGCCAAGGTGGTCGGCAAGTTCGTCGAATTCTTCGGCGTTGGCACCGAGTCGCTATCGCTGCCCGACCGCGCCACCATCGCCAACATGGCGCCCGAATACGGCGCGACCATGGGCTTCTTCCCGGTCGATGCCAAGACCATCGCGTACTTCACCGGCACCGGGCGCACGGCCGAAGAGATCACCGCGTTCGAGGCCTACTTCAAGGCGCAGCAGCTGTTCGGCATCCCGAAGAAAGGCGACATCGATTATTCGGAGTCGCTCGAGCTCGACCTCGGCACGGTCGCGCCGTCGCTCGCGGGCCCGAAGCGTCCGCAGGATCGGATCGAACTCGGAAACGTCGCATCGACCTTCGACTCGTTGTTCGTGAAACCGAACAGCGAGAATGGCTACAACAAGCCGGTCGCGCAACTCGCGCAGCAGTACACGACGTCGGACGGTGTGAAGGTCAAGAACGGCGACATCCTGATCGCGGCGATCACGAGCTGCACCAACACCTCGAACCCGAGTGTGCTGCTGGCCGCGGGCCTGCTCGCGAAGAAGGCGGTCGAGCGCGGGCTCACGGTCGCGCCGCACATCAAAACTTCGCTCGCGCCCGGCAGCCGCGTGGTCACCGACTATCTGACCAAGACGGGTCTGTTGCCTTACCTCGACCAGCTCGGCTTCGGAGTCACCGCGTATGGCTGCACGACCTGCATTGGCAACGCGGGCGACCTGACGGCGCCGCTCAACGAAGCAATCGCGAAGAACGATCTCGTGTGCGCCGCGGTGCTGTCGGGCAACCGCAACTTCGAGGCGCGTATCCATCCGAACATCAAAGCCAACTTCCTCGCGTCGCCGCCGCTCGTGGTCGCCTATGCGATCGCAGGCACGATGCGCATCGACCTGATGAGCCAGCCGCTCGGCAAAGGCAGGAAGGGCGAGGACGTCTACATCGGCGACATCTGGCCGACCACCGAAGAAGTGCAGAAACTCCTGTCCTCCGCGATGGACGGCAAGACCTTCCGCAAGCTCTACGGCACGTTGACGACCAAGGGCGACTTGTGGAGCAAGGTCGCGTCGGCATCGGGCCAGGTGTACGACTGGCCGGCATCCACCTATATCGCCGAGCCGCCGTTCTTCGAATCGTTCACGATGAAGCCGGTCGCAAGCAAGCTCGGCGTCATCGGTGCGCGCGCGCTCGGCGTCTTCGGCGACTCGGTCACGACCGATCACATCTCGCCTGCGGGCTCGATCAAGGACACCTCGCCCGCAGGCCGCTACCTGATCGACAACAAGGTCACCAAGGTCGACTTCAACAGCTACGGCGCGCGGCGCGGCAATCACGAAGTGATGATGCGCGGCACGTTCGCGAATGTGCGCATCAAGAACCTGATGATTCCGCCGACGGCCGACGGCTCGCGCGTCGAAGGCGGCTATACGTTGATGCAGCCAACGGGCGAGCAGCTGCCGATCTACGAAGCGGCGATGAAGTACATCGCGTCCGGCACGCCAACGGTGGTGTTCGGCGGCGAAGAGTATGGCACCGGCTCGTCGCGCGACTGGGCCGCGAAGGGCACGCAACTGCTCGGCGTGAAAGCCGTGGTCGCGCGCAGCTTCGAGCGCATCCATCGCTCGAACCTGGTCGGGATGGGTGTGTTGCCGCTGCAGTTCAAGCGCGGCGAGTCGGCTGAATCTCTCGGCATCAAGGGGGACGAGACCTTCGACGTGGTGGTCGGCAACGAACTGAAGCCGCAGATGGACGTGGCGCTCGTGATCCATCGCAACGACGGATCGACCAAGCAGGTGTCGGTGCTGCTGCGCATCGACACGCCGATCGAGGTGGATTACTACCTGCACGGCGGGATTCTGCCGTTCGTGTTGCGGCAGCTGCTGGCGGCTTGACTGTCGTCCCTGGTTGGCGTCTTCCCGGCGCAGGCGGGGACCCAAGTTCGTCTGCGCACGCGGGAAGAAGCAACTTGGACCCCGGCCTTCGCCGGGGCGACGGCTTCCGCCGCTTGGACCCCGGCCTTGCCGGGGAGACGGGCGCTCGATTTGCTATCCTTCACATCCCCCTAGCAAGCGTCCCCCCGATCGCGCACGCGCGATCCTCCTCATGGCCTCCAAACGTCCCCGCACCAAGTCCACCCTCCCCCGCCTGTCGCGTGACGCGGAGCGGCTGGTGTCGTTCGCGCAAAGCCTGTCCGCATCGGGGAGCCGTATCGAGGACGACTACTGGGAAGAATTGCTCGCGCGCGATGTCGAGCGGCTGCTCGACCATGGCACCGATGCCGCGATCGACGCGGCCCTCGACCATCTCGATGCGGCGTTGCCGGCCGGCTTCGATGCGCTGATCGAAATCGCCGAGACGCGCGCGGAAACCGCGATCATCGAGATCGACGGCGAGTCGTGGCAAGCGCTGCTGATCGCCGCGCCTATCCTCGCGTGGTCGCGCTACTCGGTGCCTTCGGGTCCGATCAAGGCCGACGCCGCACTCGCGCTCGAGACACAACTGCGCGCCCATTGCGCGGCGAGCGACACGCGCGTCGCGCTCGCGCCCTACCTCTATTCGATCGATCAATTGCCGCGCGACTTCTCCGAGGTCCGCGCGCTCACGCGCTCGCTCGCGCTGCGCGCGGTCGGCCAGGAGACGAAGAAGCCCGCGACCAAGCGCATGCCCGAGACCGCGCCGCTTCTGGCCGACACGCGCTATCTGCTCGCGGCCTTCATCGCGAAACCCGACCAGCCGCTGTTCCGCTGGCAGGAGAACCCCGAAGCGCGCGGCGTCGAACGGCGCGAGTTCAGCCGCGAACAGGCGCTCGAGCGCTGGCGCGATCAAGGCCTGCCGAACGTGACGAGCCTGATGCCGGGCTGCGTGCTCGACCTCTTGATTCCCGACGGCTATCACGTCGCGTCGCGCGAATCGGATCGGGCGATCAGGCCCTATGCGATCCGCGCCGCGCTTGCCTTCCTCGAAGGCGCGCTCGAGGTGAAATCGTCGCAACTGCGCGCCGTGATCGCGGCCTTCGGCAACGAAAGGCCGGAGGAATATCGCGTCGGCTTCACGCTCACGCACAACCCCGACGTCGTGCATGGCGTCGTGTGGCCGCTGTTCGGCCGCGAGGAAGGACCCGAGACCGACGGGCCCGAAGAGCAGCTCGCGGCGCTCCTGCGCGAGAACGGCGTGACCGACATCGTGACGCTCGAGCAGGGCTTTCCACTCGAGTTCTGCGACGACTGCGGCGCGCCGCTGTTCGCCGACCCGGTCGGCGATCTGGTGCACGCAGAATTGCCCGAGGAAACCGAAGCGCCCCGGGCGCATCTGCATTGAGCTCGCCGTCACCCGACGCGCGCCCACCAGCGCGTGATCGCGCGACGCATCCGAACTCCACGTCCAGCGTGCTGCCCGCGACCCCATCGGCCGCGAGCGGCGACGCGCGCCCGACGCTCTCGCATGCCGAAACGCGCAGCATCATCGTCGGCCTGATGCTCGCGATCTTCCTGGGCGCGCTCGATCAGACTATCGTCGCGGTCGCCCTGCCGCGCATGGCGCAACAACTCGAGGGCTTCTCCCTGATCGCGTGGGTCGTGTCGGGTTATCTCGTGGCATCGACGGTGGTCACGCCGATCTACGGCAAGCTCGGCGATCTGTTCGGACGCCGCATGCTGCTGTCGGTCGCGATCATCGTGTTCCTGATCGCATCGATCGCGTGCGCGCTCGCGCAAACGATGCCGCAACTGATCGCCGCGCGCGTCGTGCAAGGCATCGGCGGCGGCGGACTGATCTCGATCGCGCAGACCATCATCGCCGACGTCGTGCCGCTGCGTGAGCGCGGCCGCTATCAGGGTTATATCAGCGGCGTGTTCGCGGTCGCGAGTGTGGCGGGGCCGGTGGTCGGCGGCCTCTTCACGCACTACCTGACGTGGCGATGGATCTTCTGGATCAACCTGCCGCTGGGCGCGGCGGCCTTCCTGGTGTCGCGTCGTGCACTCGCGCATCTGCCGGTCCCCGGAGTGAAGCGACGCATCGACTACCTCGGCGCGGGCCTGCTCGTGATCGGCCTCACCGGACTGCTGCTGCCGATCACGCGCATCGGCCAGGGCATCGCGTGGAACGATGTCCACAATCTCGAACTCTTCGCCGCGGGCTTCATCGTCCTTGGCATCTGCGTGTTCCACGAGATGCATACATCCGAGCCGATCATTCCGCTCAATCTGTTTCGCATTCCGCTCGTGGCTGCGTGTTGCGGCATCGTGTTCGTGTGCTTCTTTCAACTGGTTGCCGTCGCGTCGTTGTCGCCGCTGCGCTTTCAGATGGTCGCGGGCGCGACCGCCGATGAAGCCGCGTGGCGGCTGCTGCCGCTGACCTTCATGATTCCGCTGGGCGCCTTCATCGGCGGCCGCATCATGCAGAAGACCGGCCGTCACAAGCCCTTGCAATTGATCGGTACGGCGGGCATTCCGGCCGGCCTCCTGGGCCTTGCGTTCGTGTCGCCTGTCCACGCGACCCTGACCAGCGTGCTGATGTCCGTGGTCGGCTTGTCGATCGGCGTCGTGCTGCCCACGTCGCTCGTCGCCGTGCAGAACGCGGTGCCGCGCCACCAGCTCGGCGTCGCCACGGCGGGCACCGCATTCTTTCGCTCGCTGGGCGGCGCGATCGGGGTCGCGGTGCTGTCCGCGATCCTCCTTGCATCGATGCATGGCGGAATGCACGACGGCGCGTCGCGCCCCGCCCTTCCTCGAATCGGTGAAGGCGCCGGAGCGTCCGCGAGCGAAGCACCGATGATCACCGGCGCGACCGCGAGCGCGGCCGACGCCGCGTTTCGCCGCATCTTCATCATTGCGGCGGCGGTCTCGTCGCTCGCTTTCATCTTCGCCTTGCGCGTGCCCGACAATCATCTCGGCGGACCCGACAAGCGCTGACTCTGGAGAACTGCCATGCCCTATTCCCCCCTCTCGTTTCGCCGCATCGTCCTCGGATGCGCGGCGACGCTCGCGCTGGTCGCGGGCGTGTCCGCCGCGCCCGCCGACATGCTGACGATCGGCCTGTCGTCAGACGTGACCTCTATCGATCCGCAGTGGAACAACTCGGGTCCCAACGTCTCGTTGGCCACGCACATCTTCGAGCCGCTCACGCTCACCGATCGCAACGGTCGATTGATCCCCGGGCTGGCCGTGAGCTGGCGCGCGGTCGATCCGCTGACGTGGGAATTCAAGCTGCGACCAGGCGTGAAGTTTCACGACGGCAGCGACCTGAGCGCCGACGATGTGGTGTTCTCGATCGAGCGGCCCAGGATCTTGCAAGGCAGTCCCGCATCGTTCGCGAGCTTCGTGCGGCCGATCGTCGAGGTCACGGCAGTCGACAAGACCACGGTGCGCATCAAGACCCAGGCATCGCATGTGCTCGTGCCTTACGACCTCAATTCGATCTTCATCGTCTCCAGCAAAGCGGTGACCGCTGCGGGCACGAACGCGGACTTCGATTCCGGCCGCGCCGCAATCGGCACCGGCCCGTACAAGCTCGCCTCGTTCAAGCGCGGCGACCGCGTCGAGCTCACGCGTAACGACGCCTATTGGGGAAGCAAGCCCGTATGGGACAAGGTCACCTTCCGCATGTTGTCCAACGACGCCGCGCGCCTCGCCGCGCTGCTGTCAGGCGACGTCGATGTGATCGAGAACGTGCCCACCGCCGATGTCGCGAAGCTCGCGGCCGACGCACGCTTCAAGATCGACAAGCAGACCTCGTGGCGCACGATTTTCTGGCACATGGACCAGTACCGCGACGTGACGCCGTTCGCGACCGACAAGTCGGGCAAGCCGCTGGCTGCGAATCCCTTCAAGGATGCGCGCGTGCGTCTTGCGGTGTCGAAGGCCATCAATCGCGACGCGATCGTCTCGCGCGTCATGGAGGGTCTCGCGGTGCCCGCATCCAACCTCGTGTCGCCCGGCATCTTCGGCTACAACCCGGCGATTCCAGTCGAGGCCTACGACCCTGCGGGGGCGAAAAGGCTGCTCTCCGAAGCCGGCTATCCCGACGGCTTCATGCTGACCATCCACGCACCCAACAATCGCTACGTCAACGACTCGCGCATCGCCGAGACCGTGGCCGCCCTGCTCTCGCGCATCGGCATCACGACCCGCGTCCAGACGCAGCCGTGGGCCAGCTATCTGCCGCATGCGCGTGCCGGTGAGTACACGATGGCGCTGGTCGGATGGGGCTCGTCGCTGGGCGACAACACCATCAAGAATCATCTGGGCACGGTCGACGAGAAGAAGGGCTATGGCGCGTGGAATTTCGGACGCTACAGCAATGCCGAAGTCGACAGGCAACTCGAGCACGACTTCACGCTCTTCGACGACAAGGCGCGCGAGGAGGCCGCGAAAGCGGTCGCGGCACTCGCGTTGAAGGACCATCCGGTGATTCCCATGCATCACGAGATCGTGAGTTGGGCGATGAAGAAAGGGTTCGCGTATCCGGGACGCGTCGATCAGTTTACGTTCGCGTTTCAGTTCACGAAGCAGTGAGGCGAATGCCCGAACCGCCGCTCCGCCGTTGCCGCCGTCTTTCCAGCGAAGGCCGGGATCCAGTTCCGTGAGCGTGCGACGGACAAACGACTGGGACCCCGGCCTTCGCCGGGGCGACGGGTTGCGAGCTGCGGCGCTCATGGCACGCGTCAGTCGCCTTCGATAGCCCGCTTCAAATTCCCCAGCATCGGTAACAGAATCGCTTCCCCCAACCGCTTGCTGCGCTCACCATTCCAGCCCACCCTTTCATCGGGCGCATCCGCGTTGTCCTTGAACGGCATCTCGAGTGTGAGCGACAGGCATCCGAAACGATGCCCGACCCATTTTGACGCGAGCTTCAAGGCATCGCTCGAATACTTGTTCGCCGAATAGCCGAAGCGGTCCTGAAAGTCCGGGCTCGCGTTCTTGAACGCGGCGATGAATGCGGCCTGCTCGTTTTTCTGCCGCTCGCTGAAATCGGGCAGCATCTCGCTGCCGGCGACGAACACGTGGGGCAAGGCTTCGTCGCCATGCGCGTCGATGAACAGATCGACGCCGGTCTCTTCCATGCGCTCACGCACGAGAAAGACTTCGGGACTCTCGTCCATCGAAGGATTCAGCCATTCGCGGTTCAGGTTCGCTCCGGTGGCGCTGGTGCGCAGGTTGCCGCGCACGCTGCCGTCGGGATTCATGTTCGGCACGATGTGAAAATCGGCGATGGCGAGCGCCGCGCGCGCGACCGGATCGCTTTGGTCGATCAAGCGCTCCACGAGTCCTTCGACGAACCATTCGGCCATCGTCTCGCCGGGGTGCTGGCGCGCGATGATCCAGACCTGCTTTCTGACGGTGCGCGCATCGACGCGTGGGCCTTCGCCGATCTCCAGGCAATCGATGTCGCGACCTTCGATCGTTTGTCCAAGACCGATCACGCGAGCGCGCGGCGAAGCCTCTGCGCGTCCCAATAGCGCGAGGTGACGCTCCCAGCCGTAAGGTTCGAAATAGGCGAGATAAACGCTATCGCGCTCGGGCGTCAATTCGACCGTCATCACGCCATCACGATAAGTCGTCGGAACGCGAAACCAGTGCGCGCGGTCGTACGACGCGACGGCGCGATAGCCTTCCCACCCGGCCACATAGGTGCATTGCCCGGCATTGAGAAATCGAATCACACAAGACCGATCGCGCGCGCCCTGCAAACGAAAATGAAACCATTGCGTGAAGTCCTGGTGACTATCGCGCCGGATGCGCAGGTCGATGCGCTCGTCCTGGTCGTCTGTGGCAAGCGATGCGATCTCGATCGCGCCCGAATCGAAGTTGCTGCTGATGCGAATCATGTTTGATCGGTGATGGCCGCGTGAATGAAGCCGGCACGATAACGAGAGAACCCGTGCCTGGCAAACGAGAAGCGCTCGATAGTCGCCGATATAATCGAGTCGCATCAAACATTCTCGATTCCATGATCACGAGCCGTCTGCCACAGGTAGGCACCACGATATTCACCGTCATGTCGGCATTGGCGGCCCGGCACAACGCCGTCAATCTCGGTCAGGGATTTCCCGATTTCGATTGCGATCCGGCGCTGGTCGATGCCGTCACGCGCGCGATGCAGGCGGGCCACAATCAATATCCGCCGATGGCGGGTTGGCCTCGATTGCGCGAAGCGATTGCAGACAAGATCGCGGCGATTTATGGTCATCGATACGATCCCGATACCGAAATCACCGTGACCGCGGGCGCGACGCAAGCCTTATTGACTGCAATTGTCGCGTTGATTCATCCCGGCGATGAAGCGATCGTGATCGAACCGGCGTATGACAGTTATGTGCCGGCGATTCTTCTGGCGGGCGGACGACCGCGAATTGTCCAGATGCGCGCGCCCCACGAATCGCAGGCGCGATTCACGATTCCCTGGGACGAGGTGCGCGATGCCGTGACGTCCAGGACCCGATTGATTCTCGTCAATTCGCCGCACAACCCCACCGGCATGACGATGCATGAAGGCGATCTGCGCGCGCTCGAAGACATCGTCGCGCACCACGCGCTTTACGTTCTTTCCGACGAAGTCTATGAACACATGGTCTTCGACGGCCGACGGCACGAAAGCGTCTCGCGCTATCCGGCTCTCGCACAACGAAGCATTGTCGTTTCGAGTTTCGGAAAGACTTTCCACGTGACCGGCTGGAAAGTCGGATATGCGGCCGCGCCGCGCGCATTGAGCGAGGAATTCCGCAAGGTTCACCAGTTCAATGTCTTCACGGTCAATACGCCGATGCAGGCGGCGATCGCCGAATATCTTCATGATTCGTCCCCGTATCTCCAACTCCCTGCGTTCTATCAGGCCAAACGTGATTTCTTCAGGGAGGGTCTTGCCGGCACGCGTTTCAAACTGCTGCCCGCGGAGGGGACTTATTTCCAGACCGTCGATTCCAGCGCGGTCCGCAATGACCTGTCTGAATCGGACTTCTGCCGGTGGCTCACGTCGGAGATCGGAGTTGCCGCGATTCCGCTGTCCGCATTTCATGAATCACCGCGCGAATCACGGCGGGAATCGCTGCACGGATCCTCACCCGATGCGCGGCTCATCCGTTTCTGCTTTGGAAAGAAAGAAGAAACACTGGCACGCGCGCTCGATCGATTGGCGGCAATATAAAAACCCCGCTGTGCCACACAACCCTTGATGGGCGTCATTTGGCGGATATTTGCCATCTCTTCAATGCGAGATATAATGCAAGCTCGGAATCTCACAATGCGAGGTGATTATGGCGTCATATAAGGATTTGCAGTCGCAGATCGAGAAGCTGCAAAAGCAGGCCGACCAGGCGCGTGATAAGGAAGTCGCCACTGTCGTGACCCAGATTCGCGGCATGATGAGCGACTATGGAATATCAGCGTCTGATCTCGGCATTTCGGCGCGCCGCAAACGCAAGTCCAGCGGAACAGTGGCTCCGAAATACCAGAATCCGCAAACCGGTGAAACCTGGACCGGGCGCGGCCGCGCCCCGAAGTGGATCGACGGTAAGGACCGCACCAAGTATGCAATCAAATAACGCGCGCTTTTTGGCGCCATACCTGAGCGATCGGCATGTGAATCGCGGCATTTGAATCAGGTATGAAAAAGGGCCGACTCTGTGAGGAGCCGGCCCTTTTTTGTTGGCAGAATCGCTTCTCAGTGAATGCCCGAGAAATCGATCGGCGCACCGGTCTTGGCCGCCACTTCCTCTTGCCTCACGCCGTCGGCGAGTTCGAGCATTCTCAATCCGCCGCCGGCGACTTCGATCACCCCCAGATCGGTAATGATGAGATTGACGACGCCGACGCCGGTCAATGGCAGCGTGCATTCGGGCAGAATCTTCAGGTCTTCGCCACCGTCCTTTCTCTTGGCGGTGTGCTCCATCAATACGATCACCCGCTTGACGCCGGCGACCAGGTCCATGGCACCTCCCATTCCCTTGACCATCTTGCCGGGAATCATCCAGTTCGCGAGATCACCGCTTTTACTGACCTGCATCGCGCCCAGGATCGCGAGATTGATCTTGCCGCCGCGAATCATTCCGAATGAATCAGCCGACGAAAAAATCGAGGAGCCGGGCAAGGTCGTGACGGTCTGCTTTCCCGCATTGATCAAATCGGGATCGACTTCTTCCTCGGTCGGGAACGGCCCGATGCCAAGCAAGCCATTCTCCGATTGCAGCCACACTTCGATTCCCTGCGGAACGTGATTGGCAACCAGCGTCGGCAAACCGATGCCGAGATTCACATAAAAGCCGTCGCGCAATTCCCGGGCCGCGCGCGCGGCCATTTGATTTCTGTCCCAAGCCATTTGCTATCCTTCAGTGAGGCCGCGTGGTGCGTTGCTCGATGCGCTTTTCGGGTGTCGCATTGACGACGATGCGATGCACGAAGATGCCGGGCGTGTGAATGTCGTCCGGATCGAGGTCGCCGGTTTCGACCAGCTCCTCGACCTCGGCCACCGTGATCTTTCCCGCAGCGGCGACATTCGGATTGAAATTGCGCGCGGTGCGGCGATAGATCAGATTGCCCGACTTGTCGGCCTTCCAGGCTTTCACGAGAGACACGTCGGCGACCAGCGACTTTTCCATCACGTAATTCTCGCCATCGAATTCGCGAATCTCCTTCCCAACGGCTACCAGTGTCCCATAGCCGGTCTTGGTGAAAAAAGCCGGAATACCCGCACCTCCCGCGCGCAGTTTCTCGGCAAGCGTGCCTTGCGGCGTGAATTCGAGCTCGAGTTCGCCCGCGAGATATTGGCGCTCGAATTCCTTGTTCTCGCCGACATAAGACGCGATCATTTTCTTGACCTGACGCGTCGTCAGCAATTGGCCGAGACCGAAGCCATCGACGCCCGCATTGTTCGAGATCGCGGTGAGATTCTTGACTCCCGAGTCGCGCAGCGCCGCGATCAGCGCCTCGGGAATTCCGCAAAGTCCGAAGCCGCCGACCGCGAAAGTCTGGCCGTCCTTGACGATATCGGCAAGCGCGACGGCTGCCGACGGATAAACCTTGTTCATTCAAATCCTCATTATCGAATGTCGTGTATCGAATCGTCTGAAGCATACAAACCGTGATTCATTCGCGCCCCAGTGCGGCTCGCAATGCGTCCGGCCAGGGCGCCGATTTTCCGCTCGCGTAATCCATCCACACCAGCACGTTCTTGCCCTTGGCATAAAGAAGCGGGGTGGCTTCGTCGCCTTCGATGGTCACGTCCAGATCCATGCTGGAGCGCCCGACGCGCGTTACCGTCTGCGTGATCAGCGCGTCGCAGGGATAGTTCATCGGCTTCAGGAAATCGCACGATGCGAATGCGAGAATCGGCCCTTCATTACCGAGCCGCAAAATCAGGTCGTTCTCGCGGAACCACGAAATGCGCGCTTCTTCCATCAGACGAAAGTAAAGCGTGTTGTTCAAGTGATTCATCGCGTCGAGGTCGCCCCAACGCAAGGGCACGACCTTTCGATAGACGCGCATGGAGTTCGCGGTTTGAATCGTCAGAGGGCCGAGTGCCCGTCGTCGGCCGTGATGATCGACCCGTTGATGAAGCGCGATTCGTCGGCCGCGAGGATCAGCAGCAGGCCATCGAGATCGGAGGGATCGCCGACCCGGCGACGCGGCAGCATCGCGACCAGCTTCTGCCCGGCCTCGCTGTCGAACTGCGCTTCGTTGATCTCGGTGCGGATATAGCCCGGGCAGATCGCATTGACGTTGATGCCGTAACGTCCCCACTCGACCGCCATCGATTTCGTCATGTGCACGACCGCGGCCTTGCTCATGCAATAGACGCCGATCTGCGGCAACACGCGCAGACCCGCGACCGACGCGATGTTGATGATGCGCGCCGGCTTCTCGGGCACGCCGTTTTTCTCGTTCCCCTTGGCGCGCGCGATCATGCGCTTGGCGACTTCCTGCGCGACGAAAAAGGCGCCCTCGGTGTTGGTGCGAAATACGAAGTCATAGTCCTCGGGCTCGACATCGATCAGGCGCTGCGTGCGCCCGACGCCCGAGTTGTTGACGAGGATGTCGATCGGCCCCGCTTCGGTTTCGGCGTGCGCGACCGCGGCCTTGATGCTGGCATGATCGGTCACGTCGAGGAAGACCACGTGCGTATCGCCGCCCTCGGCCTCGATCTCGGCGCGCAATTCCTTCAGGCGTTCCATGCGCCGTGCGGCGAGAACCACCTTCGCGCCGGCCTTCGACAGCACGCGTGCGAAGCGCGCGCCCAAGCCGCTCGACGCGCCTGTCACGAGCGCGATCTTGCCTTCGAGATTGACTTCGATACCCATCTGGTCGATTCCTGTTCGATTGTGGCGAGGCCTTGATAAGAGCCATCGCGTGTGCGGTGAATTTGCCGCATCGAAGATTCTCACCGAGAATCACGCCATCATTCGCAAGCCAAACGGCGAAACCGAGTCTATCAGGAACAACCATGGATCAAAGTCGGGAACAGGGTCTGGTCGAACAATACGGACCGCGCGAGGCGATGGAGTACGACGTCGTGATCGTGGGCGCGGGGCCGGCGGGTCTGTCTGCCGCAATCCGGCTGAAGCAACTCGCGCAGGAGAAAGGCCGGGACCTCGGGGTCTGCGTGCTCGAGAAGGGTTCCGAGGTCGGCGCGCACATCCTCTCGGGTGCGGTGATGGACCCGCGCGCGATCAGCGAACTGTTTCCCGACTGGAAAGAGAAAGGCGCGCCGCTCGACGTGCCGGTCAGCGAAGATCGCTTCCTGTTTCTGTCCGAGACGAAGGCGACGCGCACACCGAATTGGATGCTGCCGGCGTGCTTTCAGAATCACGGCAACTACATCGTCAGTCTCGGCAACGTGGTGCGCTGGCTGGGTCAACAGGCCGAGACGCTCGGCGTCGAGATCTTCCCGGGATTTCCCGCAGCGCAAGTGCTGTACGACGACGCTGGTGCGGTGCGCGGCGTCGTCACCGGCGACATGGGCATAGCCAAGGACGGCGAGCCCACCGGAGACTTTCAACTCGGCATGGAGCTGCACGGGAAGTACACGCTGTTCGCCGAAGGCTCGCGCGGCAATCTGGGCAAGCTCCTGATCGAGAAGTTCGATCTCGCAAAGAACAGCGACCCGCAGACCTACGGCATCGGCATCAAGGAGCTGTGGGAGATCGATCCCGCGAAGCATCAGCCCGGTCTCGTCGTGCATACCGCCGGCTGGCCGCTCGACACCGAAACTTATGGCGGGTCGTTTCTCTATCACCTCGACAACAACCAAGTCGCGGTGGGCTTCGTCGTCGGGCTCGGCTACAGCAACCCCTATCTCTCGCCTTTCGAAGAGTTCCAGCGCTACAAGACGCACCCCGCGATTCGCACTTTCTTCGAAGGCGGCAAGCGCATTTCGTACGGTGCGCGCGCGATCACCGCGGGCGGTCCGGTTTCATTGCCGAAGCTGGTCTTTCCCGGCGGCGCACTGATCGGCTGCGATGCGGGCTTTCTCAACGCGGCGCGCATCAAGGGAAGTCACGCGGCGATCAAGAGCGGCATGCTGGCCGCCGATGCCGCCTTTCATGCGGTGACCGCCGGGCGCAAGCAGGATGAACTGACCGCGTATCCCTCCGCGTATCGCGAGTCATGGCTTCATGACGAATTGCATAAGACGCGGAACTTCAAGCAGTGGATGTCGAAGGGACTTTATCTCGGCACGCTGATGGTGGGCTTCGAGCAGAAGGTGCTCGGCGGCAATGTGCCGTGGACGCTGCATCATCATCATGCAGACAACGAGACCCTGAAGCCGGCGGCCGAATGCAAACCGATCGCCTATCCCAAACCCGACGGCAAGCTCACCTTCGATCGCCTCTCATCGGTGTTCGTGTCGAACACCAATCACTCGGAGAATCAGCCGGCCCATCTGACGCTGAAGGATCCGTCGGTGCCGGTCGACATCAACCTCGCAAAGTACGCCGGGCCCGAGAGCCGCTATTGTCCGGCAGCCGTCTACGAATTCGTCGCGGCCGAAGGGGGCGGTGAGCGGCTCCAGATCAACGCGCAGAACTGCGTCCACTGCAAGACCTGCGACATCAAGGACCCGACGCAGAACATCGTGTGGGTTACGCCCGAGGGCGGGGGTGGACCGAACTATTCCAACATGTAGGACGCCGCAGCGCCGGCCGAGGGGCCCCACGCAGCGGGGATCGGCCCCCGTGAAGACGGCCTGATTGCAGTCGGGCTCAATGCCCGATTGCAATCAGGCGGACAGCATGACCAACTAGCAATATCTCCGTGATCCCACTCTGGCTCAAGCTCGCCGACAGCGCGTTCGTCGTGGTGCTGGTCGTCGTCTATGCAAGGACCTGGGGCTGGGCGAACTTCCTGTGGTTCTCCGACATCGCGTTGATCCTGTCGGCGCCGGCGCTGTGGTTCGAGAGCCCGCTGCTCGCCAGCATGATGGCGCTCGCCGTGGTGCTGCCCGATGGCTTGTGGATCGTCAGCTTCGGCTGGCAACTCGTGACGGGCAAACGCTTCATCGGTCTATCCGACTACATGTTCGATGCGACCAAGCCACGCTGGCTACGCGCGCTGTCGTTGTTCCATCTCTGGTTGCCGCTGCTGCTGTTGTGGACCGTGGCGCAACTCGGCTACGCGCGGCATGCGCTGATCGGCATGACGCTGTTGTGCTGGGTCGTGCTGCTGATCTGCTTTTTCTTCACCGATCCCGAAGAAAATATCAACTGGGCGTTCGGTTTCGGGGGAAAGCGGCAGACGCGGAGGTCGGCAAGCTTGCATTTGCTGCTGACGATGGCAGCGTTTCCGTTGCTCGTTTATTTGCCGACCCACGCATTGTTGACGGCGTTGTTCGGGTGAACGCTCGACCTAATAATTGCCGCGACGGCTCCACGTCCCGCTCAGAATCTTCTCCAGCCAGAACGCGCCGATGATGGTCTTCACGTCGGTGATCGCTCCGTCGCGCACCCAGTCGAGTACTTGAGTCGCCGGGACGGTAAAGACATCGAGGAACTCGCCGTCGTCAAGCTTCCGCTCGCCCGCGGTCAAGCCTTCGGCGAGATAGATGTCGATGTGTTCGTTCGAATACGAGATCGCGTTGTTGATCGTCGCGAGCAACGTGACGCGCCCGGCGCTGTAGCCGGTCTCTTCGCGCAACTCGCGCGCGCAAGTTTCGAGCGGCGGCTCGCCCGCGTCGATCTTGCCTGCGGGAAATTCGATGAAGGCGCGAGCCAGCGGATGACGCCATTGCCGCTCCATCACCACCTGCCCGTCATCGAGCAGCGGGATCATCATCACCGCGCCCGGGTGCAGGATGTATTCGCGCTCGGCTTCCTTGCCGTCGGGCAAGCGCACGGTATCGCGGTTGGCATGCAGGAACACGCCATCGAACACGCGCTCGGACTTGAGCGTGACCTCGGCGAGATGACTATCGTCGCTCATGACGATCGCTGGTCGACTACGCGTCGACGGGGCGTCAACTCGCAAGCGTGCGCGCCATCGCGCTCACGCAAGCCTGCATCAGCCCGTCGGGCACGATGCCGAGCACGAGCAACGCGATACCGTTGGCGACGAGAACGACGCGCGCATCGATGCGACCGCTTCCCGCGCCCGCGATCGCCGCCTCGGCCACAGGCGCGTCGAAATACATTAGCTTGACGATGCGCAGGTAGTAATACGCGCCGACCAGCGACATCATCACCGCGAACACCACCAGCCACACCGCGCCGGTCGCGAACGCCGCTGCGAGCACCGAGAACTTCGCGTAGAAGCCCACCGTGGGCGGCACGCCGGCGAGCGAGAACATCGTGATCAGCATCACCAGCGCGGCCCAGGGGTTGCGGCGATGCAGGCCCTTGAAGTCGTCGATGTGGTCGGCCTCGTAGCCGTTTCTGGACATCGCGAGCAAGACACCGAAGGCCGCGCACGTCGTCAGCGCATAGACCACCGCATAGAACAGCGCCGAGCTGTATGCGCTCGCGGCCGAGTAGGCGTTGCCGTTGATGATGCCCGACAGAATGCCGAGCAACAGAAAGCCCATGTGCGAGATGGTCGAGTATCCGAGCATGCGCTTGACGCTGGTCTGCGCGATCGCCGCGATGTTGCCGAGCGCGAGCGACAGCACGGCGAGGATGATCAGCATCTGCTGCCAGTCGAACGCCAGCGCGATCATGCCCTCGACAAGCAGCCGCATCACGATCGCGAATGCCGCGAGCTTGGGCGCCCCGCCGACCACCAGGGTGACTGCCGATGGCGCGCCCTGATAGACGTCGGGGATCCACATGTGGAACGGCACGGCGCCGAGCTTGAACGCGAGACCGGCGACGATGAAGACCAGTCCGAACACGAGGATGGTTCGATTGGCGATACCGGCGTCGAGCTGCCTGGCGAGCATCGTGAGGTCGAGCGTCCCGGTCGCGCCGTAGAGCATCGACATGCCGTAGAGCAGAAAGCCCGACGAGAGCGCGCCGAGGATGAAATACTTCATCGACGCCTCGGTCGACGCGGTGTGGTCGCGCCGCAGGGCGACCAGCGCATAGAACGCGAGCGACATCAGCTCGAGGCCCAGATAGAGCGACAGGAAGTTGTTGGCCGAGATCATCACGAACTGGCCGAGCACCGAGAACAGCACCAGCGGATAGAACTCGCCGCCGCGCTCGCCAGACACGATGCCTCGATCGACCATATAGTCGTGCGAGTAGATCAGCGTGAGGATCACGGCGACCGATGTGGCCAGCTTCAACAGATTCGCCATCGGATCGCCGACGAACATGTTGCCGAAGGTGTACCAGGTGCTACCGTCGATGAGGTAAAGACCGTTCAACACCGCGCACACCGCGAGCGTGACCACGCTCAGCCAATAGGTGACGAGCCGGCGAGAGTCCGTCAGGAACATGTCGACCAGCAGCACAGCCGACGCAGCTATCAGGAGAAAGATCTCCGGATACGCGGGGATGAGGTTGATGGTCGGAAAGACGATAGGGTTCATGACGGGCGACGCAAGAAACATGAACTCCGTCGTCCCTGCGAAAGCAGGGACCCGGTGGCGTGCGCCGAAAGACGCTGGATTCCCGCGTGCGCGGGAACGACGGGAGCGTTGCAATAACTGTCACTCATTTGCTCATCAATCAAAGATCACAGCTTGGTCTGCGCGACGTGCGCCAACAGATTGACGACCGAGGCGTGCATCACGTCGGTGAAGGGCTTGGGCACGATGCCCATGTAGAGCGTCGCCGCGGCCAAGAGTGCGAGCATGAAGAACTCCCGTGCGCCGATGTCCTTCAACGTGGCGACCCGGTCGTTCGCGACCGCGCCGAACACCACACGCTTGTACATCCACAGCGAATAGGCGGCGCCGAGTATCAACGCAAGCGCAGCGAGCAGGCCGATCCAGAAATCGAAACGCACCGCAGCCAGGATGACCATGAATTCGCCGACGAAGCCCGAGGTCGCGGGCAGGCCGCAGTTGGCCATCGAGAACAGCATGAAGAACGCGGCGAACTTCGGCATCGTGTTGACCACGCCGCCGTAGTCGGAGATCAGGCGCGAGTGCATGCGGTCGTAGAGCACGCCGATGCACAGGAACATCGCGCCCGACACGAAGCCGTGCGAGATCATCTGCGCGATCGCCCCCTCCATGCCGAGCGGACTGAAGATGAAGAAGCCGAGCGTGACGAAGCCCATGTGCGCGATCGACGTATACGCGACCAGCTTCTTCATGTCGGTCTGGACCATCGCGACGAAGCCGATGTAGATC
Organism: Burkholderiales bacterium; assembly: GCA_038225855.1. Taxonomy (GTDB): domain Bacteria; phylum Pseudomonadota; class Gammaproteobacteria; order Burkholderiales; family Burkholderiaceae_D; genus CAHJXF01. Next base: position 46,594 of record JBBRQU010000009.1, read on the forward strand.
ACCGCGATCAACGAGAGCGCGATGATGAAGCCCGACAACTGGTGGCTGGCGTCGGGCGCGATCGGCAGCGAGAAGCGCACGAAGCCGTAGGCCCCGAGCTTGAGCAGGATCGCGGCCAATACCACCGAGCCGCCGGTCGGCGCTTCGACGTGCGCATCGGGCAACCAGGTGTGCACCGGCCACATCGGCACCTTGACCGCGAACGCCATGAAGAAGGCGATGAAGATCAGCGTCTGCGCTTCGATTGAGAGCGGCAGCTTGTGCCAGGTGGCGATCTCGAAACTGCCGCCGGACTTGTACCAGAGGTAGATGATCGCGACCAGCGTCAACAGCGATCCGAGGAAGGTGTAGAGGAAGAACTTGATCGACGCGTAGACGCGATTGGCGCCGCCCCAGATGCCGATGATGAGATACATCGGGATCAGCGTCGACTCGAAGAAGATGTAGAACAGCAACCCATCGGTTGCGCAGAACACGCCGATCATGAGGCCCGACAGGATCAGGAACGACGCCATGTAGCCGGCGACGTTCTCCTCGATCACTTCCCACGCCGAGATGACGGTGACGACGGTGATGAAGGCCGTCAGCAGCACGAACCACAGCGCGATGCCGTCGATACCGAGCGCGTAGTTGACGGCGAAGCGCTCGATCCACGGCGCGTGCTCGACGAACTGCATCGCAGCCGTGCTCGTGTCGAAGCCCGTGTAGAGCGGGATCGTGACGAGGAAGCTGACGACCGCTGCGATCAGCGCGAGCCAGCGCACCAGACGCGCGCGATCGTCGCGACCGATCGCGAGCAGCACGAGCCCGGAGACGATCGGAATCCAGATGGACAGGCTGAGGTAGGGAATCGAGGATTGCATGTTGTTGGTCTTCGCTCTACCGCACTGCTCCGTCTCCCCGGCGCAGGCCGGGGTCCAATTGGTCTTCGTCGCGCACATCGATTGGGCCCCGGCCTTCGCCGGGGAGACGCGGAAGGGCGTCCATCAATGCGTCGGCTGCCGCAGCACGAACCAGGACATCAATGCGAGCACGCCGATGATCATGGCGAACGCGTAGTGATAGATGTAGCCGGTCTGCGCGGTCCGCACGACCGAGGCGAACCAGCCGACTAAACGCGCGCTGCCGTTGACCACCACGCCATCGATGAACGACTGGTCGCCGCGTCTCCAGAGGCCTCTGCCCAAACGTCGCGCGCCTGCAGCGAAAACGATCTCGTTGAATCGATCCGCGTAATACTTGTTGTCGAGCAGGCGATAGAGCCAGCCGGTCTTCGCCTGGATCTTCGCGGGCAGTGCGGGATTGACGAGGTACAGATACCAGGCGACGACGACCCCGGCCAGTGCGAGCCAGAACGGGGCCCCGACGAATGCATGCAGGCCCATCGCCAGCGCGCCGTGGAATTCTTCAGCGAGCTTCTCCATCGCGTGATGGTTCTCGCCGACGGCGATCGCGTCCTTGAAGAAGTCGCCGTAGAGCAGCGGTCCGATCGTGAAGAAGCCGATCACGACCGACGGGATCGCGAGCAGGATCAGCGGCAGCGTGATGACCCAGGTCGTCTCGTGCGGCTTTTCTCCGGGGGCGAGGCCGTGGTGCTCTTCATGCGCGCCGGCGTCGTGCGCGTCCTCGTCGTGGCTCGCGCTTGCTTCGTGCAGATCGAGCTTCGCCGCCGCGCCGTGTGCGGCATCTTTCGCGGCATCATGCGCAACGGCAGGATCATGCCCATGCGCCTGCCCGAAGCGCTCCTTGCCGTGGAAGACGAGAAAGAACATGCGAAACGAATAGAGCGCGGTGACGAACACGCTGACCGTCACGGCGAAGGTCGCGAATCCCGAGCCGGCGATATGCGACTCACCGACCGCCTCGATGATCGAGTCCTTCGAGTAGAAGCCGGCGAAGAATGGCGTGCCGATCAATGCGAGCGATCCGATCAGCGACGTGATCCAGGTGATCGGCATGTATTTCTTCACGCCACCCATGTTGCGGATGTCCTGATCGTGATGCATGCCGATGATCACCGAGCCGGCTGCGAGAAACAGCAGCGCCTTGAAGAAGGCGTGCGTCATCAGATGGAAGATCGCGGCTGAATAGGCGGACGCGCCGAGCGCGACTGTCATGTAGCCGAGTTGCGACAGCGTCGAATACGCCACGACACGCTTGATGTCGTTCTGGATCACGCCGAGAAATCCCATGAAGAGAGCCGTAATCGCGCCGATGATCAGCACGAACGACAGCGCCGTGTCCGACAGCTCGAACAACGGCGAGAAGCGCGCGACCATGAAGATGCCGGCCGTCACCATGGTCGCCGCATGAATCAAGGCGGAGATGGGCGTCGGACCTTCCATCGAATCGGGCAGCCACACGTGCAGCGGAAACTGCGCCGATTTGCCCATCGCGCCGATGAAGAGACAAATGCACGCGACCGTGACCAGCATCCAGTTCGTGCCGGGCAAGGTGAGCTTCGCGAGTTCTTCGCCTTTCGCGAACACCTCGGCGTAATGCATCGAGCCCGCGTACGCGAGCAGCAGACCGATGCCGAGAATGAAACCGAAGTCGCCGACGCGATTGACGAGGAAGGCCTTGAGGTTCGCGTAGATCGCGGTCGGCCGCGTGTACCAGAAGCCGATCAGCAGATACGACACCAGCCCCACCGCCTCCCAACCGAAAAAGAGCTGAAGCATGTTGTTGGCCATGACCAGCATCAGCATCGAAAACGTGAACAGCGAGATATACGAGAAGAAGCGCTGATAGCCGGGGTCGTCGGCCATGTAGCCGATGGTGTAGATGTGGACCATCAGCGAGACGAAGGTCACGACGACCATCATCAGCGCGGTCAGCGAGTCGATCAGGAAACCGATCTCGAACTTGATGTCGCCGATCTCGGCCCACGTGTAGAGCGCCTGGTCGAAGCGCGCGCCATTCATCACGTCGATGAAGACCAGGAGCGACAGCACGAAGGAAATCGAGACGCCGAGGATCGCCACGCGGTGCGAGTTCGCGCGACCGATGCTGTGGCCGAACAAGCCGGGGATGATGGCGCCGACGAGCGGCGCGAGCGGCACGACCGAAAGCAGAGCGGGTGACAATGTTGCAGCCGCGGCATTCATGGCATCACCCTTGCAATTTGTCGAGGTCCTCGACGTTGATCGTGTCGAGGTTGCGAAACAACAGCACCAGGATCGCGAGGCCGATCGCCGACTCGGCGGCCGCAACCGTCAGGATGAAGAACACGAACACCTGGCCACCGTAATCGCCGAGATAATTAGAGAACGCGATGAAGTTGGTGTTGACCGCGAGCAGCATCAACTCGATCGCCATCAACAGCACGATGATGTTGCGACGGTTCAGGAAGATGCCGATGACGCTGATCGCAAACAGGATCGCGCCGAAGACGAGATAGTGGGCGAGGCTCAGCATGCGCCGTCATCCCGGCGAAGGCCGGGATCCAAGCGACAGCGTCGTCCCGGCGAAGGCCGGGATCCAAGTTCTTGGTTGGACCCCGGCCTTCGCCGGGGAGACGCAAGTCCGTCTCGACGATTGACACACGTCACGGTTTTCACTCCCGCTTCTCTGAAGCCATCGTCACGATGCGTATGCGGTCCGCGGCCTTCACGGCGATCTGCTTGTTGGGGTCCTGTCCCTTCGTGTCCTTCCTCGTGCGCAAGGTCAGCGCGACCGCCGCGACGATGGCCACCAGCAACACGACGGCCGCCACCTCGAATGCATAGACATAGTCGGTGTAGATCAGCCGTCCGAGTTCACGCGTGTTGCTGCTGCCCGGCGGGATGACCAGGGCGTTGGCGGCGCTGTCGGGAACGATGAAGGTCTTCAACAGCACGAACGCCATCTCGAGCACGATCACCACGCCCACGCCTGCGGCGAGCGGCAGATTGGTCCAGAAGCCTTCGCGCAACTTGTCGAAGTTGATGTCGACCATCATCACCACGAACAGGAACAGCACCATCACCGCGCCGACATAGACCAGCACCAGCGCGATCGCGAGGAACTCGGCCTTGAGCAGCATCCAGATCGCGGCCGTCGTGAAGAAGGCGAGCACCAGATGCAGCGCCGCATGTATCGGATTTCTTGCGGTGACGACGCGCAGCCCTGCGTACACAGCGACGAACGCGAAGAGGTAGAAGAGCAGAGCCTTGAAGTCCATGAGGTCGTCGATCAGGTCGATGAATGCGTCGATGAATGCATCGCGCGTTGTAGCGCTTCAGCGATAAGGCGCGTCGGCCTCGCGCGCGGCGGCGATTTCTTTTTCGTAGCGGTCGCCCACCGCGAGCAACATCTCCTTGGTGTAATGCAGGTCGCCGCGCTTCTCGCCGTGATACTCGAGGATGTCGGTCTCGACGATCGAATCGACCGGACAACTCTCTTCGCAGAAGCCGCAGAAAATGCACTTGACCAGGTCGATGTCGTAGCGCGTCGTGCGACGCGTGCCGTCGGCACGCACTTCGGACTCGATCGTGATCGCAAGCGCCGGACACACCGCTTCACAGAGCTTGCAGGCGATGCAGCGCTCTTCGCCATTCGGGTAGCGACGCAGCGCATGCAACCCGCGAAAGCGCGGCGACTTCGGCGTCTTCTCTTCGGGGAACTGCACGGTGATCTTGCGCGCGAACATGTAGCGCCCTGTAAGCGCCATGCCCTTGAGCAATTCGCTCAGAATCAGGCTGCTGAAAAAGTCCTTGATGGCTGTGGTCACGAATCTATTCCCCGGTCATCACTTCCATATATTCCACGGCGTCTGCATCCACAGGCCCACGATCATCAGCCACGCAATCGTCAAAGGGATGAAGACCTTCCATCCGAGACGCATGATCTGGTCGTAGCGATAGCGCGGAAAGGTCGCGCGAAACCAGATGAAGAACGTGACCATGAACACGGTCTTGCCGAACAGCCACATCCAGTTCCAGAACGCCATCGAATCGGCGATCCACTGCGGCGTCTGCATGCCGATGAGCGAGAACGATATCGGAGCCGACCAGCCGCCCAGGAACATGATCGCGGCCAGGGCCGAGATCAGGATCATGTTCATGTACTCGGCGAGAAAGAACATCGCGAAGCCCATGCCCGAATACTCGACCATGTGACCGGCGACGATCTCCGACTCTCCTTCGACGACGTCGAACGGATGGCGATTGGTCTCGGCCACGCCCGAGACGAAGTACACGAGCATGATCGGCAACAGCGGCAGCCAGTTCCACGACAGGAAGTCCAGACCCCACGATGCGAACGTGCCGCGCGACTGGCTGGTCACGATGTCGGTGAGGTTCATGCTGCCTGTGACCATCAGCACCACGACCAGCGCGAAGCCCATCGCGATTTCGTACGAAACCATCTGCGCGGACGCGCGCATCGCGCCGAGAAACGCGTACTTCGAGTTCGATGCCCAGCCCGCAATGATGATGCCGTACACCTCGAGCGAGGTGATCGCCATGATGTAGAGCAGACCCGCGTTGACGTTGCCCACCGCCGCGTTCGGCCCGAAGGGAATCACGGCCCACGCGGCGATCGCCGGCATGATTGTCATCATCGGCGCGATCAGAAACAGTCCCTTGCTCGCGCTGGACGGAACGATGATTTCTTTGAGCAACAGCTTGAGCACGTCGGCGAAGGGCTGGAAAAGCCCGAGAGGACCGACGCGATTCGGGCCGATGCGAACATGCATCCAACCGATCACCTTGCGCTCCCACAAAGTCAGGTAGGCAACCGCAAGGATCAGCGGCAGCACGACGCAGATGATCTTGACGAGGTTCCATACGAGCGGCCACACCGCGCCGAAAGTCGACTGCCCGTTCTGCGTGATCCAGTCGATCATGCACGCACCGCTTCGGCGGAAGCCTCTGCATTCGCGTTGGCGTTTTCGACCTTGGTGATCGTGACGACGCCGAACAGCGACGGCAGACCCGAGGTCGATGCATGCGCGCTTGCGAGACGCACGCAGCCCTCGGCCACGGTCTCGTCGAGCGCACAAGCGACGATCGCTTCGCCGCCGTCCATCACGCTTGTCATCGCAACACGCACGCGATCGCCTGACAACAGTCCCGACGACGCGAGTGCGCGGCCATTCATGCGTGCCATCGGCGGCGCGGCGTCGTTGGTCGCTTGCAGCGGCAGCGAGCGGCGTACGAGAGCATCGGCGAAATAGATCGGCACATCGGCCACGCGTTCGAACTCGCCTGGCTCAAGTCTGCCGGAAACGGACGCAACTGCAGGCGGCGCGGTCGACTTGCTCCCCGCTTGCGCATCGAAAGACCCGCAGCGCGCAGACAAATCGCCCGCGCCGCCGGTCACTTCCGTGCGCACCGCTTCCGAGCTTTCGTAATCGAAACCTTCGAGGCCGAGCAGATTGCCCAGCACGCGCAACACCTTCCACGCGGGCCGCGCAACGCCTGCCGGCTTGACGGTGCCATTGAAGCTTTGTGCGCGACCTTCGGTGTTGACGAAGGTGCCCGAGGTTTCCGTGAACGGCGCGATCGGCAGCATCACGGTCGCGTGGCTATCGACCGCGCTCTTGAACGCGGTCATCGCGACGACGAGTTCGGCGCTTTTCAACGCCGCGCGCGCGGCCACGGGGTTTGCGACATCGAGCACGGGCTCGACGTTCAACAGGACGTAGGCGCGGCGCGGCTCTTCGAGCATCGCCGCAGCGTTCATGCCGCCCTGAATCGGATAGGCCCGCACGATATGCGCGCCGACGCTATTCGCCGCTTCGGTGAGGAAGCCGAGCTTCGAGCCGGTCCCTGCGGCAAGCGCCTGCGCGGCCACGAGAATCTGCGCGAACTGCGGATGCTGGACCACGGCGTTGCCGAGCAGGATCGCCTTCGATGAACCCGATTCGAAACTCTTCGCGATCGCGCGCGAGACGTCGTCCGCGTTCGACGACGCGGCATCAGCTGATGCAATCGAACCCAGCGCCGCAACCCATTGCGAAGGCGGCACGATCCACTTGTTCGCAACCGGCATCGACAGATCGTCATCGACCGCATGCAACACCGACAACAACGCGCCGCGCTTGGTCGCTTGGCGTAGACGCTGCGCGAGCAGCGGCTGGTCCTTGCGCAGGAACGAGCCGACCACGAGCACGCGATCGAGTGTGGAGAATTGCGCGATCGACATGCCCAGCCACGGTGCGACGACAGTGCCTGAATTGAAGTCGCTCTGACGCAGCCGCGTGTCGATGTTGTCCGAGCCCAGACCGCGCATGAGCTTCTGCAGGAGATGCAATTCCTCGAGGGTTGAGTGCGGCGACGCGAGGGCGCCGACCTGCGAAGGTCCGTCGGTATCGACGATGCGCTTGAGCGCAGCCGCGACATGCTCCAGCGCCTCGGGCCAATCGACTTCACGCCATGCCGCGCCCGCGTTCGTCCCCTCGCGCAGCATCGGTTTCGTCAACCGATCAGGCACGTTCAGCGCTTCGTACGAGAAGCGGTCCTTGTCCGACAGCCAGCATTCATTGATGGCCTCGTTCTCGAAAGGCACGACGCGCATCACGCGATGATTCTTGACCTGCACGATCAGGTTCGAACCCAGACCGTCGTGCGGACTGATCGACTTGCGACGCGACAATTCCCAAGTGCGCGCGGTATAGCGGAACGGCTTGGAGGTGAGCGCGCCGACCGGGCAGATGTCGATCATGTTGCCCGACAGTTCGGAGTCGACCGTCTTGCCGACGAAGGTCGTGATCTCGGCGTGTTCGCCGCGACCGAGCATGCCGAACTCCATCACGCCCGCGATCTCCTGACCGAAGCGCACGCAGCGCGTGCAGTGGATGCAACGCGTCATCTCTTCCATCGAGATCAGCGGTCCCACATCCTTGTGAAAGACGACGCGCTTTTCTTCGTTGTAGCGCGAGTTCGAGCCGCCATAGCCGACCGCGAGATCCTGCAACAAACACTCGCCGCCCTGGTCGCAGATCGGGCAGTCGAGCGGATGGTTGATCAAGAGAAACTCCATCACGCCCTTCTGCGCCTTGATCGCCTTGTCGGACGCGGTATGAACGATCATGCCGGCCGAGACCGGCGTCGCGCACGCGGGCATGGGCTTGGGCGCCTTCTCGACATCGACCAGGCACATGCGGCAGTTGGCCGCGATCGTCAGCTTCTTGTGATAGCAGAAGTGCGGAACGTAGATGCCGAGCTGGTTGGCGGCATCCATCACCATGCTGCCTTCCTTGACTTCGACGGACTTGCCGTCGATCTGGAGTTGAATCATGACGATCAGGAATCGATGGAAACGGGATGGCGCTCGACTTCAGCGGCCGAAATGTGCTCGCGATCTTGCTCGGCCCGCTGCGCGCGTTCGAGCGGCGTCGCGTGCGCCGCGTGCTGATGCGCGCCCGGACCGACGAGGCATCGCTTGTTCTTGATGTGGTACTCGAACTCGTCGCGATAGTTCTTCACGAAGGCGCGCACCGGCATCGCCGCTGCATCGCCCAACGCGCAGATGGTACGACCCTGGATGTTGTCGGCGACCGACAGAAGCAGGTCGAGGTCTTCCATGCGGCCCTCGCCGTGTTCGATGCGATGGATCACGCGATACATCCAGCCGGTGCCTTCGCGGCACGGCGTGCATTGGCCACACGATTCTTCGAAATAGAAGTACGCCAGACGCTGCAGGGACGCGACCGCGCAGCGCGTCTCGTCCATCACGATCACTGCGCCCGATCCCAGCATCGACCCCGCCTTCGCGATCGAGTCGTAGTCCATGTCGGTCTGCATCATCTGGTCGCCCGGAACGACCGGCGCCGATGAGCCGCCGGGAATCACCATCTTCAACTTCTTGCCGCCGCGCATGCCGCCCGCGAGTTCGAGCAGCCTGGCGAACGGCGTGCCCAACGGAATCTCGTAGTTGCCAGGCCACTCGACGTCTCCCGCGACCGAGAAGATCTTGGTGCCGCCGTTGTTGGGTCGGCCGACTTTCAGAAACGCATCGGCGCCGTTGCGGATGATCCATGGCACCGCGGCGAAGGTCTCGGTGTTGTTGATCGTGGTCGGCTTGCCGTAGAGACCGAAGCTCGCGGGGAACGGCGGCTTGAAGCGAGGCTGGCCTTTCTTGCCTTCGAGAGACTCGAGCAACGCGGTCTCTTCGCCGCAGATGTAGGCGCCGTAACCGTGAAAGCCATGCAATTGAAATGAGAAGCCCGAGCCGAGAATGTTGTCGCCGAGATAACCCGCGGCGCGCGCTTCGTCGAGGGCTTCTTCGAAGCGTTCGTATTCGGCCCAAATCTCACCGTGGATGTAGTTGTAGCCCACCGTGATGCCCATCGCATACGCGCCGATGATCATCCCTTCGATCAGGCTGTGCGGGTTGTAGCGCAGGATGTCGCGGTCCTTGAATGTGCCGGGCTCGCCTTCGTCGGAATTGCACACCAGATATTTTTGTCCGGGGAACTGACGCGGCATGAAGCTCCACTTCAAGCCTGTCGGAAAGCCCGCGCCGCCGCGGCCTCGCAATGCGGACGACTTGACGGTGGCGACCACCTGCTCGGGCGTGATCTTCTCGTCGACGATCTTGCGCAGCGCCTTGTAGCCATCGCGCGCTTCGTAGTCGGCGATGCGCCAGTTGTCGCCGTTCAGATCCGCCATGATTTGCGGGTCGATGTGACGGTCGTGGATCGAAGTGTTCCTTGCGGATGCGCTCATGGCGGATGCGTTCATTGCGCTCATCGTGCCGACAGATCGGCCAGCAGCGCGTCGATCTTCTCGTCGCTCATCCAGCTCAACATCCGCTTGTTGTTGAGCAGCATGACCGGCGCGTCGCCGCATGCGCCCAGGCACTCGCCTTCCTGCAACGTGAAGTTGCCGTCGGCGGTGGTCTCTCGAAAATCGATGGCCAGCTTCTGCTTGAGATAGTCGGCGGCATGCGCGCCGCCCGACAACGCGCACGGCAGGTTGGTGCAGACCGTGATCTTGTGACGACCCACTGGCCTGACGTTGTACATGTTGTAGAAAGTCGCGACCTCCTGTACCGCGATCGCGGGCAGGCCGAGATAATCGGCGACGTCGGCCATCACCTCGACCGACAGCCAGCCCTGCTCGTCCTGCGCGATCCCGAGTGCGGCCATCACCGCCGACTGCTTGCCTTCGGGCGGAAACTTCGACACCTCGCGATCGATGCGGCGATAGGCGTCGTCGGTCAGAAGACGCGTGGGGGACTCGGCGCTGCGATCAGTCACGGTCGTCATGCGTAGGGTAGGTCGAGAGCGATAGTCGAGAGGTCGATGCCGAAGCTGGAGACGGCGAGTGCGCCGCCGCGTCCATAAACGCGCACATTGCCTTTCGCATCGACGAGCCACACTTCGATGGCGCCCGCATCGAGATAAAGGCGCACCTTCGCCTGTAACTCGGATTCAGCGTTCGACGGAGATTTGATTTCTACGCAAATCTCCGGGGCGATCGAATAGGGATCCTCGAATCCATAACGCGAAAGAAAATCGTCCGAACACCACGCGACATCAGGGACCTTGACTCCCTCGGGGGTGGCGACGGAGCACTCGGCGAAGGTATGGCCGCCAAGTTCTTGCCCAAGCATCTTCGAGATTCGGCCCTGATAGAAGGCGTGCACATTCTTCGCCGGACTCATGATCAACTGCCCCGCCCGATTGGTCTCGACCTTGTAGGGCAAGTCGCGCAGGTTCTGATCATCGAGAACCTCCAGCCAACGCGCGCTCACCTCTTCGAGCCAGACCGGACGTTGTTGTTCGACGACAGCGTTCATGATTTCGTCCTCAACGAATGAAATAACCGACCGCGCGCCACCGACCGTCAGCGCCCTTGATGAGCGGCAACGTCTCGGTGCGGGCGAGCTCGCTATCGGAGAACCTGGTTTCGAAGGTCAGCAGCAGATAGTCCCCCGGCGGCGCACCGGGCGGATTCTTCTGCACTTCGGAGTTCTTCATGCTGCGAACCACGACGTTGCCGAGAGGCTCGCGCACTTGCTTGACCTGCGTGGCCCACTCATTTCGCGAGACCGATTGCTTGAAGTAATCGGACGCTACGTCCCAACTCTCCGCGTATTGCTTCGCGTCGATCAGCTTGATGAAGTCGTCGCCCGGTTTGGGATTGTCCTGCGCGAAAGCGGAAGGCAACGCCAGCGCGATCAATACGGCGAGCGCCGCGAACCATGCGTTGAAGGCTCTCATCGATCGATCTCCCCGAACACGATGTCCTGCGTGCCGATGATGGTCACTACGTCGGCAATCATGTGGCCGCGGGCCATCTCGTCGAGTGCCTGAAGATGCGGGAAGCCTGGTGCGCGGATCTTCAGTCGATAGGGCTTGTTGGCGCCATCCGAGATCAGGTAGATGCCGAACTCGCCCTTCGGATGCTCGATCGCCGCGTACGCCTCGCCCGGCGGCACGTGCATGCCTTCGGTGAAAAGCTTGAAGTGGTGGATCAGCTCTTCCATGTTGGTCTTCATGTCGACACGCGAAGGCGGTGCGATCTTGTGGTCGTCGATCATCACCGGACCGGGGTTGTTGCGCAGCCATTCGATGCATTGCCTGATGATGCGATTCGATTGCCGCATCTCTTCGACGCGCACCAGATAGCGGTCGTAGCAGTCGCCGTTGACGCCCACCGGAATGTCGAAGTCGAGCAGGTCGTAGACTTCGTAGGGTTGCTTCTTGCGCAGATCCCATTCGATGCCCGAGCCGCGCAGCATCGCGCCGGTGAAGCCCAGCGCCTTCGCGCGCTCGGGCGATACGACGCCGATGCCGACCAGCCGCTGCTTCCAGATGCGGTTGTCGGTGAGCAGCGTTTCGTATTCATCGACGTGGCGCGGGAAGCGGTTGCTGAAGTCTTCGATGAAGTCGAGCAACGAGCCCTGGCGGTTCTCGTTCATGCCCTTGATGGCGCGCTCGTTGTGCCACTTCGACGCACGGTATTGCGGCATCGCGTCTGGCAGATCGCGATAGACGCCGCCGGGTCGGTAGTAGGCCGCGTGCATGCGCGCGCCCGACACTGCTTCGTACATGTCCATGAGATCTTCACGCTCGCGAAACGCGTAGAGAAAAACCGCCATCGCGCCCACGTCGAGCGCATGCGCGCCCAGCCACATCAGGTGATTCAGGAGGCGCGTGAGCTCGTCGAACAGTACGCGAATGTATTGCGCGCGCAGCGGCACTTCGATGTCGAGCAGCCTCTCGATCGCGAGCACATAGCCGTGCTCGTTGCACATCATCGAGACATAGTCGAGCCGATCCATGTAGGGCAGCGACTGGATGTAGGTGCGCGTCTCGGCGAGCTTCTCGGTCGCGCGATGCAACAGGCCGATATGCGGATCGGCGCGCTCCACAACCTCGCCGTCGAGTTCGAGCACGAGGCGCAATACCCCATGCGCCGCAGGGTGCTGCGGGCCGAAGTTGAGCGTGTAGTTCTTGATCTCAGCCATGAGCGGTCGGATTGCCGTACTGCGCGGCGCCGTAGCCTTCTTCGCGAATCACGCGCGGCACGATCTCGCGCGGCTCGATCGTCACCGGCTGATAGACGACGCGTTTCTGCTCGGGGTCGTAGCGCATCTCGACGTTGCCCGAGATCGGGAAGTCCTTGCGAAACGGATGGCCGACGAAGCCGTAGTCCGTGAGGATGCGACGCAGATCGTTGTGTCCTTCGAACACGATGCCGTAGAGATCGAAGGCTTCGCGCTCGTACCAGTTGGCCGATGGCCACACGTCGGTCAGCGACACCAGCACCGGGAAGTCGTCGTCGATCGCGAAGGTGCGCAAGCGCAGCCGCCAGTTGTGCGTCATCGACAAGAGATGCGAGACGGCCGCGAAGCGCAGGCCCGTCCACGCGCCTTCGCCATGACTCTGGTAATCGACGCCGCACAAATCGAGCAATTGTTCGAAGCGCAGGTCGGCGTGGTCGCGCAGCGTTGTCGCGACCCGGAGATAGTTGTTCGCAGCGACGACGAGCGTCAATTCGCCGCGCGCGGCGACGAGACTATAGATCGAGTCGCCGAGCGTGGCGCGCAGATTGGCTTCGAGCGTTTCGAGACGCGTAGTCATGCGATGGTTGCGAATGTTGGAAACGAATCAGGAACGCGCGATCGTGCTTTCGCGCTTGATCTTGTTCATCAACTGCAGAATCCCGTAGATCAGCGCCTCGGCCGTCGGCGGACAGCCGGGAACATAGACATCGACCGGCACGATGCGATCGCAGCCGCGCACCACCGAATACGAGTAATGGTAATACCCGCCGCCGTTGGCGCACGAGCCCATCGAGATGACCCAGCGCGGCTCGGTCATCTGGTCATAGACCTTGCGCAACGCGGGCGCCATCTTGTTGCATAGCGTGCCCGCGACGATCATCACGTCGGACTGGCGCGGGCTCGGGCGAAACACCACGCCGAATCGATCGAGGTCGTAGCGCGCCGCACCCGCATGCATCATCTCGACGGCACAGCACGCGAGGCCGAACGTCATCGGCCACATCGAACCGGTGCGCACCCAGTTGATGACGTTGTCGAGCTTCGTCGTGACGAAGCCTTCGGAAAGTTTGCCTTCGATGCTCATGATGAGTGTTTCTGCCCGGGGCTCATTCCCAATCGAGCGCGCCCTTCTTCCAGATGTACCAGAACCCGACCAGGAATTCGATCACGAACACCACCATCGTGAGGTAGCCGTATAGGCCCAGATCGCGCAGCGCGACGGCCCAGGGAAAAAAGAACGCGGTCTCGAGATCGAACAGGATGAAGAGGATCGCGATCAGGTAGTAGCGCACGTCGAACTTCATGCGCGCGTCCTCGAATGCCTCGAAGCCGCATTCGTAGGGAGACAGCTTCTCGCTGTCGGGATTGTTGGGCGCGATGAAGTTGCCCAGCGTCACGGCCGCGAGACCCACGCCCGAGCCGACGAGGATGAAGAGAAGAACCGGAAAATAATTTTCGAGCAACACGGGACGATCCTGACAGATCCTGCCTCGATCGAGGCGTTGCGATGCGCCTGCACGGAACGCGTACGAAACAACGGTCGAAGTAAAACTCTGGTGCCGACGGCGAGACTCGAACTCGCACAGCTTTCGCCACTACCCCCTCAAGATAGCGTGTCTACCAATTTCACCACGTCGGCATGTGGGGCAATCCGCTTTACCGGAAATTTCGCGGCGGACCGCCGAAAACAAATTGTCTCATCCCTTGCGCGGAACGACGACGCGCACGAAGGCGACGCCGCGCTCAACCGGCTACTTCGGAATCTCTGCCTGCTTGTTTGCGTCCTTTTCAGGCGCGGGCGCGACAGGCGTTGGCTGCGTCTGCTGATTTGCCGCGGGAGCGCCCTTGGACGCGGGGTCGATCGGAACGGCGGGCGCGTTCTGGGCAGGCAAGTTCTGCATCACGCTGCCGCCCGACCTGGGCCGATTGGTCGCGAAGTACGAGAGTGCGAGCGTGCTGATGAAGAACACCGCGGCCAGGACCGCGGTAGTGCGGCTCAGGAAGTTGGCCGAACCGGTCGCACCGAACAGGCTGCCCGAGGCGCCCGCACCAAAGCCGGTCCCCATGTCCGCGCCCTTGCCGTGCTGTAGCAGCACGAGCACCACGATGCCGATGGCCGACAGCAGCATCACCCCATAAACGATCTTGCTCAGGATATCCATACGCCTCTTGACCTGGAACTGCGCCAATCACAATTTCGAGGATCACGCAGCCACGGTTGCCGCAGCGGCCGCAACGATCCCCATGAAATCTTTCGCGATCAGCGATGCGCCGCCAATCAAACCGCCGTCGATGTCCGGACTCTCGAACAATGCCGCTGCGTTCGAAGCCTTGACGCTGCCCCCGTAAAGAATCACCAATCGCGACGCTACGTCCGCATCGCGCGTCGCGACGTGCGCACGAATCGCCGCATGCATCGCTTGCGCCTCCTCGGGACTCGCCGTCTTGCCGGTTCCGATCGCCCACACCGGTTCGTAGGCCACGACGCACTTCGCAAGTCCTTCGGCGCCGACGCGTTCGAGCATTGCATCCAACTGCATCGCCACGATCGCTGCCGCCCGGCCCTGCTCGCGTTCCGCGAGGGTTTCGCCGACGCACACGATCGGAGTCAATCCCGTCGCGATCGCCCGCGCGGCCTTGGCCGCAACGCGTTCGTTGCTATCGCCAAACCATGTGCGCCGCTCCGAATGGCCGACGATTGCATAGCGACAATCGAATTCCCGCAGCATCGACGCAGACACTTCGCCGGTGTAGGCGCCGCTCTCGAATTCGCTCACGTCCTGCGAACCGAACGCGATCTTCGATTCCGCGAGTTCGTGCCTCGCCTGTGCGAGATAGGGAAACGGGACGCACACCGCTACGTCGCAGCCGAATGCCCTATTGCGTGATGCCGACACAAGCGACGAAAGAAGCGCCTCATTGGCCTCGAGACCCCCGTTCATCTTCCAGTTTCCGACGACCAATTTGCGACGCTGCTGCATACGACGAAACCCGATCGAAAACCGAAATGCGAAACCGCAGGATTGTACGCACTTCGGTCGAGGTGGGTCAAACGACCAAGCCTCGCATTGCGTCCGAGCTTGGTCGTCCCCGCGCGGCGAAACCCGGCGCCGTCCGGCAAGCCGCCGAGTACCTGCTTTGGCAGGAATGACAAGCAGCCGTCACACCTCCAGCACGATCTTCCCCACATGTGTGCTGCTTTCCATCAAGCGATGCGCATCCGCAGCCTGATCGAGTGGAAAGGTCTTGAAGACCACCGGCTTGATCGCGCCCGATTCGAACAGCGGCCACACGTGCTCGCGCAGATTGTGCGCAATGCATCCCTTGAATGCGGCGTCGCGCGGACGCAAGGTCGAACCTGAAATCGTCAATCGACGTCGCAGGACCTGACCCAGATCGACCTCGGCCTTCGCCCCGCCCAACAACGCGATCAACGCGATGCGGCCGTCGTCGGCCAACGCCATCAGTTCACGCGGCAGATAGTCGCCGCCGACCATGTCGAGGATCACGTCGACACCGCGGCCTTCGGTCAGGCCCTTGACGACCGCGACGAAATCTTCGCTTCGATAATTGATTCCTCGCTCGGCGCCCAAGGCCTCGCACGCGCGCGCCTTGTCGTCCGATCCCGCGGTTGCGAAGACGCGATGCCCGAGTGCGGCGGCCAGCTGAATCGCGGTCACGCCGATGCCGCTCGTGCCGCCTTGCACGAGCAGCGTCTCCATGCGGCCGACCGCGTCGCGTCCGAGGTGCGCGCGCTCGAAGACGTTGCTCCACACCGTGAAGAAAGTCTCGGGCAGAGACGCCGCTTCGACCATCGTCAAATTGTGCGGGATCGGCAGGCACTGGGCAGCCGGAGCCGTGCAGTATTCGGCGTATCCACCCCCTTGCACAAGCGCACAGACCTGATCGCCGATCGTCATGTGCAGATCGTTCAACGTCTCGCCGTCGCCGACTTCCGCGATGACCCCCGCGACTTCCAGACCGGGAAGGTCCGACGCTCCGGGCGGCACGGGGTAGTTGCCGGTGCGCTGAAGGATGTCGGGGCGATTGATCCCCGCGGCGTGTACATGGATCAGCACTTCACCGGGTTTCGGAACGGGCCTCGCCCGCTCGCATGGGACGAGCACTTCGGGACCGCCGGGATGCTTGATTTCGATTGCTTTCATCGCTGCATTCGTCAGGTTGATTGAGGCGCCTCATCGAAGCGCCAGCCAAACAAGCCGCCATAAAAAAGCGCGCCCTCCTCCATGTCCGGGACGGCAAACGTGAAGTACGCGAGTTCGGCAGCCATGATGAATCCATGTTCCGTCATTGCGACGCCAACCTTCCAATCAACGGAAGGTTTCAGAAAAAAGGGCGCATAGCGTGCGCCCTTCGATCGATCAACGTGAGCCCATGCCCCGAGTATCACGCCGGATGTTCTTCGGCCGGAGCGCGTTGCGGCGCAGGAGCATCGCCGCCCACCGCCTTCATCGACAAGCGCAGGCGTCCCTTGTCGTCGGCCTCGAGCACCTTGACTTTCACGACCTGGCCTTCCTTCAGATAGTCGGCCACTGCGTTAACTCGCTCGTTGGCGATCTGGCTGATGTGCAAGAGACCGTCCTTGCCCGGCAGGACCTGAACGATCGCGCCGAAGTCGAGCAGCTTCAATACCGTGCCTTCGTAGATCGTGCCGACTTCGACTTCGGCCGTCAGATCCTGGATGCGCTTCTTGGCCAATTGCCCGGCCGCGGCATCGACCGACGCGATCGTCACGATGCCGTCGTCGTTGATGTCGATCTGGGTCTTGGTCTCTTCGGTCAACGCACGAATCGTCGAGCCGCCCTTGCCGATCACGTCGCGGATCTTCTCGGGATTGATCTTGATCGTGATCAGACGCGGCGCGAAATCGGACAACTCGGTCTTGGTGTGCGGCAACGCCTCTTGCATCTTGCTCAGGATATGCATGCGCGCTTCCTGCGCCTGCGCGAGCGCGACCTGCATGATCTCTTTGGTGATGCCCTGGATCTTGATGTCCATCTGCAGAGCGGTGATGCCGGCAGTGGTGCCCGCGACCTTGAAGTCCATGTCGCCCAGATGATCCTCGTCGCCGAGGATGTCGGTCAGCACCGCGAACTTGTTGCCTTCCTTGATGAGGCCCATCGCGATGCCCGCGACATGCGCCGTCATCGGCACGCCCGCGTCCATCAATGCCAGGCAGCCGCCGCATACCGACGCCATCGACGACGAGCCGTTGGACTCGGTGATCTCGGACACGAGGCGGATCGAATAGCTGAACTCTTCCTTCGGCGGCAGGCACGCGAGCAGCGCGCGCTTGGCCAGACGGCCGTGGCCGATCTCGCGACGCTTGGGCGTGCCGACGCGGCCGGTCTCGCCGGTTGCGAACGGCGGCATGTTGTAGTGGAGCATGAAGCGATCGGTGTACTCGCCCATCAGTGCATCGATGCGCTGCTCGTCGCGGCCCGTACCGAGCGTCGCGACGACCAGCGCCTGCGTCTCGCCGCGCGTGAACAGCGCCGAGCCGTGGGTGCGCGGCAGAACGCCGGTGCGAATTTCGATGGGACGCACGGTGCGCGTGTCGCGTCCATCGATGCGCGGCTCACCGTCGAGGATCTGACTGCGGACGATTTTCGATTCGAGGTCGTAGAGGATGTTGCCGACTTCGACGGCTTCGGGCACTTCACCGCCGATACTGGTCGCCTCTTCAGCGAGCTTGCTCATCACCGATGCGTTGATGCGCTTCAATTGCGTGCTGCGCTCCTGCTTCGAGCGCATCTGATAGGCCGCGCGCAAATCGACTTCGGCGAAATGCTTGACGCGGTTGGTCAGCGCCTCGTTCTTCGCCGGCGCATGCCAATCCCATTCGGGCTTGCCGGCATCTTTCACGAGCTCGTGAATCGCGTCGATCGCCTTCTGCATCTCGTTGTGTCCGAACACCACGGCGCCGAGCATCACGTCTTCGGGCAGTTGCCGGGCTTCGGACTCGACCATCAGGACCGCCGCTTCGGTGCCCGCGACGACCAGGTTCAGCTTCGACGTCTCGAGGTCGGTCTTGCTGGGGTTCAACACGTATTGGCCATTCATGTAGCCGACGCGCGCGGCGCCGATGGGGCCGGCGAACGGAATGCCCGAGATCGACAGTGCAGCCGACGCACCGATCAACGCCGGGATGTCGGGGTCGATCTCGGGGTTGACCGACAGCACGTG
The DNA here is from genome assembly GCA_038225855.1 of Burkholderiales bacterium. Lineage (GTDB taxonomy): Bacteria > Pseudomonadota > Gammaproteobacteria > Burkholderiales > Burkholderiaceae_D > CAHJXF01. Next base: position 65,242 of record JBBRQU010000009.1, read on the forward strand.
GATGATCACCTGGACTTCGTTGTAGAAGCCCTCGGGAAACAGCGGGCGGATCGGTCGATCGATCAGGCGGCTGGTCAGCGTTTCCTTCTCGCTCGGCCTGCCTTCGCGCTTGAAGAAGCCGCCGGGGATCTTGCCCGCGGCATAGGTCTTCTCGACGTAGTCGACGGTCAGCGGAAAAAAGTCCTGCCCCTGCTTGGCGGACTTGGACGCAACCACCGTTGCGAGGACGACCGTATCGTCGACCGTGACGAGTACGGCGCCGCCGGCCTGGCGAGCGATCTCGCCGGTCTCGAGCGTGACCTGATGCTGGCCGTACTGAAAGCTCTTGGACACTTTGTTGAACATGGATATTCCTCAGTGAGACGACATGCCGCGTCTTGACGATGGAAACGAGCGATGGAAGCGAGTGATGGAAGCGCAAGAAGGCCCGCGACAGCGACTGACGCAGGCTTTCTCGTTTGAATCGGTGGCGATGCGACCAGGGTGGTCGGTCGATTGCTTGTGCTGACTACTTGCGCAGACCCAGCTTCTCGATCAGCGCGCGATAGCGATCGGCATCCTTGCCTTTCAGATAATCGAGCAGCTTGCGACGACGGCTCACCATGCGCAGCAGACCGCGACGCGAGTGGTGATCCTTGACGTGTTCCTTGAAATGCGGCGTGAGTTCGTTGATGCGAGCAGTCAGCAGCGCGACCTGAACTTCGGGAGACCCGGTATCGTTCAACGCACGCGCATGCGCGGTGACGATATCGGTCTTGCTGATGTTGGCGAATGCCATATCCGGGACTCCTTGACTGGCGGTCGCAGCTGGATGGGCCACGCCGTGATTGCGAAAGGCGCGGATTGTACCGCGATTCGAGATCGGGGTTCCGTGCGACGATAATCGTTGCGTCGATGATCTGTGAGCCTCTTCATGCGCCGTGTCGCCCCTCTCCTCTTCGCCTTGGCCCTGACGTGCGTCGCGCATGCGCAGGACATGCAGCTTCGCACGCCGCTGCCCTCATTCGATTCGAGCCGATCGCAAGAGATCGTGGCGCGAGTCGATCCAGCCGAGCTTCGCGCGACGATGGCGAAGCTTGTCTCGTTCGGCACTCGACACACCGCGTCTGAAACGAAGTCGGACAGGCGTGGCATCGGCGCCGCGAGACGCTGGGTGGCATCGCGCTTGGCTGCGATCTCGAACGATTGCGGCGGCTGCCTGACCATCGTGACGCCTTCGCAGACCTTCACCGGCGCGCGCTTTTCGCAAGCCACCGAAGTGATGGACATCATCGCGGTTCAACGCGGCGCCAGCGAGCCCGATCGCGTCGTGTTGATCGCGGGCCATCTCGATTCGCGCGTCACCGACATCATGAACGCGACATCGGACGCGCCGGGCGCGAACGACGACGCCTCGGGCGTGGCCGCGGCAATCGAGTCCGCGCGCGTCCTCTCAAAATACAAATTCCGCGCGACCATCGTCTATGCCGCACTGTCGGGCGAAGAGCAGGGCTTGTACGGCGGCAAGGTGCTGGCCGACCACGCGAAGGCCAACGGCTGGAAGATCGAGGCCGATCTGAACAACGACATCATCGGCAACAGCACCGGCGAAGACGGCGTTCACGACAACACGACGGTGCGCGTGTTCTCCGAAGGGACCAAGGCGACCGAAACGCAGAAGCAGGCCGATGCGCGCCGCTATCAGGGCGGCGAGATCGACTCGCCGTCGCGCAATGTCGCGCGCTATCTCGCGCGCATCGCCGAGCGCGACCTCGACAACTTCAAGGTGAAGATGGTGTATCGCACCGATCGTTTCGGACGCGGCGGCGATCAGGTGCCGATCCTCGAAGCGGGCTATCCCGCAGTGCGCGTGACCGAGGCGCACGAGCATTACGATCGGCAGCACCAGGACGTGCGCGTCGAGAACGGCGTGCGTTACGGCGACACCATCGACGGCGTGGACTTCGACTATCTCGCGCAGGTCACGCGGCTGAATGCATTGGGGCTCGCGGACATGGCAGCAGCTCCTGCCCCGCCGACCGGCGTGAAAATCGAAGGCGCCGTGAAGCACGACACGACCGTCAGTTGGCAACCGGTGGCGGGCGCGATCGGCTATCGCGTGTGGTGGCGCGACACGACGGCGCCGCAATGGCAATACCAGCGCGAGCTGCGTGTCGACAGCGGATCGACGATGCGTCTCGTGCTGAAGAACATCGTGATCGACGACTGGGCTTTCGGGGTGTCGTCGGTTGCCGTGGATGGAAGCGAGTCGCCGATCGTGTATCCGGGGGATGCAGGGGCGTTTTGAATCGCCGATGAAATTCGCATCCCGTTTTCCGATGCTGCCTGAACCCTGGTCAAGGCATCGGCAACGCCTTGCGATGACGTCCTTCATCGCGCCTTGCCGAACACGATGACGTGCTGCCACGGCAGCGTCGCGATCGTTTCCTTCCAGACCAGCCCCGAGGCCGCGGCTTCCTTGCGCACCTGCACCTCGCTCATCTTGTGATGCGGCTTGATCGGCACCGAAGCATCTTCGGCGCGATATTCGACGAACACCACGCGACCGTCGGGCTTCAACGAACGTGCGATCGCGTCGAGCATTTCGCGTGGGTGATCTAACTCGTGATAGACGTCGACCATCAGCACCAGATCGACAGCGCCCGGGGGTAGGCGCGGATCGGTGATCGTGCCGAGGATGCCTTTTACATTGCGCGCGGCGTGCTTCTTCATTTCGCGATCGAGCAGCGTCAGCATCTCGGGCTGCACGTCGACCGCGAGCACGCGGCCCGAGGGACCGACACGCTCGGCCATGCGCCAACTGTAATAGCCCGTGCCCGCGCCGATATCCGCAACCGTCATGCCGGGCTCGAGCGCAAGCGCGCGCAGCAACAGGTCGGGCCGCTCTTCCACCGCGCGCTCGTCGCGCTCGAGCCACGCCGCGCCCTCGTGCCCCATCACGCCCGCGGTTTCGCGGCCCATGTAAACGATGCCGGTGCCGTCGGGACTCGGCGCGACGCGTGTGTAGAACTGCGCGTCGCGCGCGCCTGAAGGCAAGCACACGGCGAGCGCGATCGCGAGCATGACCACGCGCGTCATCCGCGTCATCCGCCAGACCCATCGGCGCATCGCGCGCGTGAGGCCTCCGGTATCGCCCAACTTGCTCATCGTTTCGCCCCGCCTTTCATCGTGCGTTGTCGAACCGTCTCGAAGAGACACACGCCGCTCGCGACCGAGACGTTGAGGCTTTCCACCGCGCCCTGCATCGGAATCCGCACCAGTAGATCGCAGGTCTCGCGCGTGAGGCGTCGCATGCCTTCACCTTCGGCGCCGAGCACCCACGCGGTCGGTCCGGCGAGATCGATGTCGTGGATCGAAGCCTCGGCAGCGTCGCTCGTGCCGACGATGCGAATGTCGCGCTCCTTCAATTCGCGCAGCGTGCGCGCGAGATTCGTCACGGTGATGTAGGGGACGGTCTCGGCAGCGCCGCTCGCGACCTTCGCAGCCGTTGCGTTGAGTCCCGCCGCCCTGTCCTTCGGCGCGACCACGGCATGCACGCCCGCGCCATCGGCGACGCGCAGACACGCGCCGAGGTTGTGGGGATCGGTGATGCCGTCGAGGATCAACAGCAGCGCAACCTGATCGGGCGCGAGTGCATCGAGCAGATCGTCGAGGCTCACCGCAAGCCGGACCTCGTCGGCGAGCGCGACCACGCCCTGATGGGGCGCGTGTCCGCACAAGCCGTCGAGCCGATGCGCGTCCACGACCATCGGCTTGACGCCCGCCTCTTCGGCGCGCGCGATCAGGCTCTTCATGCGCGCATCGCGGCGCTGGGCATCGACGTACAACTCGCGCACGCTCGTCGCATCGTGACGCAAGCGCGCGGACACCGCGTGAAATCCGAAGAGAGCGCGCGGGCGCGCCATGTCAACGCTTCTGTTGACGGCCGTTCTTGGCGGCCGCGGCCTTGATCGAGGCCTTGCGCGCAGTGCGGTCAGCCTGCGGACCGGCAGCCTTGACGTGACCCGCTTCCGCGTGCCGCGACTCGGTGGCGGGAGTGCGTCTGTCATCGCGCTTGTCGTGATCGCGCGGCTTGGCGGCGCGCTTGCCCGCGGTACGCGACGCGCCCTTGCGTGCGCCCGGGTGTGCAACGTTCGCGTCGCCCGGCAATACGCCGCGCATCAACTCCTGATAGCTGCTGCCGCGCACCAGCCTGAATTCGATCTTGCGTGCCTCGAGATCGACGCGAGACACCTGGACCGACACCGGGTCGGTGAGGCGGTAACGCTGGCCGGTGCGCTCGCCGCGCAATTCGTGCATCGCCTCGTTGAACTGGAAGTAATCGGTGCCCAGTTCGGAAACGTGCACCAGTCCTTCGACGAAGAGACCGTCGAGAGTCACGAAGATTCCGAACGGCGCGACGCCCGTGACGGTGCCTCGGAACTGCTCGCCCACCTTCTCGCGCATGAAGTAGCACTTGAGCCACGCGAGCACATCGCGGCTGGCCTCGTCGGCGCGGCGTTCGTTGGCCGAGCACTGCAGGCCGAACTGTTCCCAGATGCCGTGTATGTGTTGCCGGTCGCCCGCGTCCGTCACTTCGTCTGCAACGACCGCGTGTGCGCGCTGACCCTTGTGGGCGCGCGGCGCGATGGGGCGAGTCGATGCATCGTCGTCGTCCACATCGCGATCGGGCAATCGCGGCACGTAGGTCCTGCCGTCCATCAAGGCCTTGAGGACGCGATGGACGAGCAGGTCGGGATAGCGACGAATCGGCGACGTGAAATGCGCATACGCGGGATACGCGAGGCCGAAGTGGGCGCCGTTGTCAGGTGAATAGATCGCCTGTTGCATCGAGCGAAGCATCATCGTTTGCAGCAGATCCGCATCGGGACGATCCTTGATGCGCGCGGCAAGCGCCGCATAGTCGCTGCCATGCGGATCGTCTCCGCCCGCGAGCGACAGGCCGAGCGTCTTCAGGAACGCGCGCAGATTGGCGAGCTTCTCGGGCGTGGGACCGTCGTGCACGCGATAGAGGCCCTCGTGCTTCTTCCTCGTCATCAGGTCGGCCGCGCACACGTTGGCCGACAGCATGCATTCCTCGATCAGCTTGTGCGCGTCGTTGCGCGTGCGCGGCAGGATCTCTTCGATCTTGCCTTGCGCATCGGCGACGATATAGGTCTCAGTCGTATCGAAGTCGATAGCCCCGCGCGTCGCCCGCGATGCCGCGAACGCGTGATAGACCGCGTAGAGATGCTGGAGCTGCGGGACCACATCGCGCCGTGCGTGTGCAGTCGGACCCTCGGGCGCCGAGAGTACTGCCCACACCTCGTTGTAGGTCAGGCGCGCGGCCGAATGAATCACCGCGTTGTAGAACTGATAGCCCGTGACCTCTCCGTCGGCGCCGACCGTCATGTCGCACACCACGGCGAGCCGATCGACATGCGGATTCAGCGAGCACAGGCCGTTGGAAATCTTCTCGGGCAGCATCGGGATCACGCGGCGTGGGAAGTACACCGATGTGCTGCGCTCGAATGCGTCGCGATCGAGTGCGGTGGCGGGCGCGACGTAGTGGCTGACGTCGGCGATCGCGACAAGCAGGCGCCAACCCTTCTTCTTGCCTTCGAGCGATTCGCAATACACCGCGTCGTCGAAGTCGCGCGCATCTTCGCCGTCGATGGTGACGAGCGGCACATCGGTGAGGTCGACGCGGCCGACGCGATCGCCCGCCTGCACTGCGTCTGGCAAGGCGGCTGCTTCGGTCGTCGCCGCGGGCGAGAAGATGTGCGGCACGTCGAACTTGCGCACCGCGATCTCGATTTCCATGCCGGGGTCGTCGATCTCGCCCAATACCTCGTCGATGCGACCGATCGGCTGCGAGTAGCGCGACGGCTGTTCGACGATCTCGACCGTCACGACTTGTCCCGGCTGCGCCTTCTTCATCTCGCCCGGGGGGATCAGGATGTCGTGCTTGATGCGTTGGTCTTCGGGCACGACCACGAACACGCCGCGCTCGGAGAGCAAGCGCCCTACCAGGCGCTTGGTGCGGCGCTCGGTGACTTCGACGATCGTGCCCTCGGGCTTGCCGCGATAGTCGGTGCCGGTCAGCCTCGCGAGTACGCGATCGCCGTGCAGGACCTTGAGCATCTCCTTGGGCGCGAGCCAAATGTCGGGACCGTCGCGGTCGTCGCGAATCAGGAAGCCGTAGCCGTCGCGATGACCGACGACGCGGCCGGCGATGAAGTCGAGCTTGTTGGCCAGCAGCAGTACACCCTTGCGATTGGGCATCAACTGGCCGTCGCGCTCCATCGCGGACAGGCGGCGCTCGAAGCCCGACATCTCATCGACAGTCACGCCCAGGCGCTCCGCCAGTTCGGCAGGCATCAGCGGCATGTTCACCGATCTCAGTTCGGCGAGGATCGCTTCGCGCGTCGGCACCGGATATTCGAAGCGACTGCTGTCGCCGTCTGAAGCATGGATTGCGCGACTGACGGGCTTGGTGGACACCGTCGAAGAAATCGCCGTTTCCCGAGTCAAAATCGCGGTGCCTAGCAGCGCGGCTGTGGTGCGCGACTTGGCGCCGCGAGCCGGTTTTTCGTTTGACAAATTACTCTTTCTCTTTAAACTGCCCGGCTCGCTGGAGCGAATGGGCGTTGCACGTTGAACACCGTCGTTTTCTCTATCGGGCCCAGGTGGCGGAATTGGTAGACGCACATGGTTCAGGTCCATGCGCCGCAAGGTGTGGGGGTTCGAGTCCCTTCCTGGGCACCATCATAAAGGTTCGCGAAGCGAACCTTTTTCATTTCAGGTTTTGCCCAGGAGCAAGGCGCCTGCGCGCTTCGCGGTGGGACTCGAAAGGGTTTCGCTTGCGAGCGAAACCGGGTTCGCGCGGATGTCGTCAATGCGTGACCGAGTCCCTTCCGAAGTTCCATCATAAGGTTCGCAGCGCGAACCCTTTTCATTCCAGGTTCGCCGAGCGCATGCGGCGGCGAAATCGCAAGTTCCGCTCGCAAGCCATATCAGGTGTCGAAAACATTTACAAACAGACGCCTCGACAATCCCAGTCCAAGTCATAAGTATATGTATCGACAATTTATTCCCATACTGGCATTGGTCTTGCTTCACTCTCTGATGTCTCAAATCCAACATCAACTGCATTCGTGCTCAGGGAGCAAGAAAAATGAAACTTCACTCTAAATTGCTGGCGTCGCTGACGGCAACGGCTGGCCTGCTGTGCGCTTTTGCGGGGCCTGCGCAAGCTGCCGCAATACATGACGCCGGATTGTTCACCACCGTGCTTCCGGCCAATGACGACGGCTCCACCGCCCTGGTCGCGCTGGGATTCAACATCAACTTCTTCAGCGCGATGTTCAGCGGCTTGTATGTCAACAACAACGGCAACACCACTTTCACCGGACCGCTGGGTGTATTCACCCCCTTCCCTCTGCTGACTACCGCAACGCCCATACTGGCTCCCTTCTTTGCCGATGTGGACACGCGCGGCGCCGGCAGCGGTCTGGTTCAGTACGGGCAAGCGACGCTGGGAGGTCGCAACGTATTCGGAGTGAACTGGATCAACGTGGGCTACTTCGGCTCGCACGTGAACAAGCTGAACAGCTTCCAGATGATTTTGACGGACCGTTCAGATACCGGTGCGGGTAACTTCGACTTCCAGTTCAACTACGACCAAATCCAGTGGGAAACAGGCGACGCGAGTGGTGGTGTGAACGGCTTGGGCGGCTCGTCGGCGCGCGTGGGTTACTCCAACGGTATCGCGACCGCATTCGAACAACCCGGGTCCGCGATCAATGGCGCCTTCCTGGACAGCAACCTTGCCCTTGGCCTGATTCACAACTCGCGCCTGTCGTCAGTACTCGGTCAATACAACTTCCAGGTTCGCAATGGTCAAGTCATCAACATCCCTGAACCCGGTTCGCTGGCTCTGATCGGGCTCGGACTGGTTGGCTTGGGTCTCTCGCGCCGTCGCAAGATTCGCTAGAGCATCAAGCACTGAAAAAAAGCCCACCTCCCCGGTGGGCTTTTCATTTGGATCGCGGCACTACGCATCCTAGCGCAACCCCCGCCTGATCCACGCCTCCAACTGTTGCGGCCTCAAACTGTCGTACTCCTCGAAAGGCTGGTGGATCCAGGGATTGTTCGGCAGGTGCTCGACGAAGTAGTCAGGCTCGACCTTGGACGACCCCTTCCACCAGATCACCGCACTCTTCACTTCGGTCACTTCGGGAAAGCGGCGCTTCAAATGCAGACCGACCTTCTCGAGCGTCATGCCGGAATCGACCAGGTCGTCGACCAGCAACACGCGCCCGCCGAAGGTGCCGCGGCTCATCGTGATGTATTGCGCGATGTCGAGCTCGCCCTGCTTGGTGCCGTCGTCTTCTCGATACGAACTGGTGGAGAGTATGGCGAGCGGCAGATCGAAAATGCGCGACACCACGTCACCCACGCGCAACCCGCCGCGCGCGAGGCACAGGATCTGATCGAACTTCCATCCCGACTCGTGAATCGCGAGGCACAGGCGCTCGATCATTCGATAGTAGTCGTCGTACCCGAGCCAGAGATCGGAGTCGGTCGATGCGGGAACGCTCATCGGCGACTCCTCACGAAAATGGATGTCGAAGTACGATCGTCTCGTCGCGATCGGGCCCCGTCGAGATCATGTCGATGGGTGCGCCGCAGACTTCCGACAGCCGATCGAGATAGCGACGCGCGTTGGCCGGCAATCGATCGAGCCCGCGCACGCCGAAGGTACTCTCGGACCAGCCCGGTAATTCTTCGTACACCGGTTCGAGCCCGTCGATGTTCGCGGCGCCGAACGGAAGCAGTTCCATCACCTGTCCATCCACGCGATAGCCGACGCCGAGCTTGATCGCCTCGACTCCGTCGAGCACGTCGAGCTTGGTGATGCACAGGCCCGACACGCCGTTGATCTGGATCGAGCGCTTCAATGCAGCCGCATCGAACCAGCCGCAACGACGCGCGCGACCCGTGACGGAGCCGAACTCCTTACCCTTCTCGGCGAGATGGCGGCCCACGTCGTCGAAGAGTTCGGTGGGAAACGGACCCGAGCCGACGCGCGTGGTGTACGCCTTGGTGATCCCGAGCACGTAATGCAGGCATTGCGGACCCACGCCCGCGCCCGCGGACGCGGCGCCCGCGACACAGTTGCTCGAAGTCACGAACGGATAGGTGCCGTGATCCACATCGAGCAATGTGCCTTGCGCGCCTTCGAACAGGAGATTGCATCCCTCGGCTTGCAGGCGCGCGAGTTCGCGCGGAACGTCGGCGACCATCGTCTTCACGCGTGGCGCGAGCGCCATCGCGGCGTCGAACACCTCATCGGCGACGATTTCGTTCGCGCCCAGATAATGCTTGAGGACGAAGTTGTGATAGTCGAGCACTTCGTCGAGGCGTTCGCGAAAGCGATCTGGCGTGAACAAATCCTGCAGGCGGATCGCGCGGCGCGCGGCCTTGTCCTCATACGCGGGACCGATGCCGCGACCGGTCGTGCCGATCTTGTCGAGACCACGTTTGATCTCGCGCGCCTGGTCGATCGCGACATGGTAAGGAAGAATCAGCGGACACGCTTCGCTGATCGACAGGCGCGATGCGACGTCGATGCCCGCGGCCTCCAACTCGTCGATCTCTTTCAACAGGGCCTCTGGCGAAAGCACCACGCCGTTGCCGATGAAGCACCGCGTTTCCGGCCGCATGATTCCCGAAGGAATCAGGCGCAGCACGGTCTTCTTGCCGTCCACGATCAGCGTATGACCCGCGTTGTGCCCGCCCTGGAAGCGCACCACGGCGCGCGCATGATCGGTCAGCCAATCGACCACCTTGCCCTTGCCTTCATCGCCCCATTGCGTGCCGATGACGACGACGTTCTTGCTCATGATGTGAACCGTGTTGAGGTGAGTGAATGCAGGGACGACGTTGTGCGCGGGATCACGATGCGACGACCCAGGCGCCATTCCGCAACACGAGGCTACGATCGGATGACGACGCGGCCTCCGACGCTGCGGCGGCAGATTGCAGCGGCAACTGCTGCACGACGATTTCGCCTTCGCTGCGCAGTTGCGCGATCGCCGCTTTCATCGCCGCATCCTCGCCGCACGGCGCGACGATCGCGCTCGGCGTGTCTTCGATCACCGCTACGCGCGCCAACTCGCGCAGGTCGAGCGTGAAACCGGTGGCCGGCCGCGCACGGCCGAACGCGAGGCCGACTTCGTCGTAGCGGCCGCCCTGCGCGATGCTGCTGGGCAAGCCGTCGCAGTAGGCCGCGAACATCGTGCCGCTGTGATAGTGATAGCCACGCAAGTCGGCCAGATCGATCGAGACGCGATCGGGTTCGAGCGCCGCGGCGAGGCGTACGAGCACATCGAGTGCGGCCGCGATGCGGGGCAACGGTGGCAAGACTTCCCGCGCGCGCTCCAGCACTTCGACGCCGCCATAGAGCGCGCTCAGATCCATGAGCGCCTTGCAGGTCGGGACGCTCAACTCATCCTTCAACGATGCGAGCTCGTCGCGCGACTTGCTCTGCAACAGCGGATAGACGCGCTCTGCGACCATGAAGCCGCGCGCATCGGCGGCCAGGATCGCGCGCAGGATTTCCGCATGACCGAGATCGAGGCGCGGCCGCGAGACACCCGCCGCCGACAATGTTGCCAGCAACAACTCCTGGATTTCGAGATCGGCCTCGATGCCCGCGTGGCCATACAACTCCGCACCGACCACGAACGGCTCACGCGTGCCGGTCAGCGATCGCGGACGCGTGTAGAGAACGCTGCCCGCGTAGCACAAGCGTGTCACACCGGGACGATTGAGCAGGTGCGCATCGATGCGCGCAACCTGCGGCGTGATGTCGGCGCGCAGGCCCATCGTGCGGCCCGACATCTGATCGACCAGCTTGAACATCTGCAGGTCGAGGTCGCGCCCGGTGCCCGACAGCAGCGACTCGACGTACTCGAGCATCGGCGGCATCACGAGCTCGTAGCCATAGCCGCGAAACAGATCGAGCAGCGCACGACGCAGCGCTTCGATCCGTCGCGCTTCGGCAGGCAGGATGTCGGCTATCGCTTCGGGCAGCGACCAGGCAGGCATATCAATCGATTCTTGAAGGACTGCGTGAAGCGACGACCCGCCGCCTCAGAACGCGTGCATCGCGAACAGCACCGCCGTGCCCGCCACGACCGCCATCAAACCGATGAAGCGCAGCTGACCATCTTCGAGTCCGATGATGCGTCGAAAGGTTTCTTTCCACACCACCGGAAACAGCAGCGGCACGATGCCCTCGAGGATCAGGACCAGGCCGAATGCGATGACGAACGATGCGCCCACGGCAGTCCCATGCGCGCGGCGATCAGCGCTTCTTCGCCGGCGCCGACGCAAACGACGAGCCGTCGGGATTCTTCATGAACTTGAAGAAGTCGGTCGACGGATCGACGACGAAAACATCGCCCTTGCCATGGAAGCTCTTGCGGTACGCATCGAGGCTGCGATAGAAAGCATAGAACTCGGGGTTGGCTCCGAACGCCTGCGCATAGAGCACCGACGCGCGCGCGTCGCCTTCGCCCTTGGTCTTCTCGGCATCGCGGTAGGCCTCGGCGATGATCACTTCACGCTGGCGATCGGCATCGGCGCGAATTTTTTCGGACTCGGCCGAACCGGTCGAGCGCAACTCGTTGGCCACGCGGCGGCGCTCGGCCTCCATGCGTCGATAGATCGACTCGCTGATTTCGGGCAGCAGATCGACGCGCTTCAGGCGCACGTCGACGATCTCGACGCCGATCTGCTTGGCCTCGTCGGCGACCTTGCCCTTGATCGCCGCCATCACCTTCTCGCGCTCGCCGGACACCACCTCGTGCGTGGTGCGCTTGGTGATTTCTTCGTTCAATGCGGCCTTGATGATCTGACCCATGCGCGTGACCGCGCGATCCTGCTCGGCGCCGATGCTGATGTAGTACTGGCGCGGCTCGACGATGCGCCACTTCACATACGTGTCGACAAGGATGTTGCGCTTCTCGGCCGTGATGAAGCGCTCGGCCTCGGGCGAGTCGATGGTGAGAATACGCTTGTCCAGATAGATCACGTTCTGGAACGGCGGCGGCAACTTGAAGTGCAGCCCCGGCTCGCGAATCACGTCCTTGATTTCACCGAACGCGAACAGGATGGCGTACTTGCGCTGATCGACGACGTAGAAGGTCGACGACAGGATCATCAACGCGATCAACACGCCGAGCACGACGACGATCAGGCGATTGATCATCTGACGTCCCGATCGCGATTGCGCAGACCTTCGCGCGAACGCGGGTCGGTTTCCGTCGCAGGAGTGGCCGTGGCGGGACTCGACGGCGTCGCGGCGGTCGACGACGGCGCGTTGGAGGACTGGCCTGCCGCGCGCGCATTCGCATCCTGCGAAGACTGTTGAAGCAACTTGTCCAGAGGCAGCATCAGCAGGTTGCGGCCGGCGCGCGCGTCGACCATGACCTTGGCCACGTTCGCGTAGATCTCCTGCATCGTGTCGATGTACATGCGTTGACGCGTCACGACGGGCGCCTTCGCATACTCGGCGACGACCGCGCCGAAGCGGCTCGCGTCGCCTTCCGCGCGCGCAATCACGTTCTGCCTGTACCCCGCGGCCTCCTGCAACAGTCGCGAGGCGTTGCCGCGTGCGCGCGGGATCACGTCGTTGGCGTAGGCCTGACCCTCGTTCTTCGAGCGCTCGCGATCCTGGCCGGCCTTGACCGCATCGTCGAACGCGGCCTGCACCTGCTCGGGCGGCTGCGCGCTCTGTACGGTCACGCTGGTGATCAAGACGCCGGTCTTGTAGCGATCGAGGATCTGCTGCATCAGCGCCGACACCTGGATCGCCACCTGTTCGCGTCCTTCGTAGAGCACCGTGTCCATCTTGCTGCGACCCACGACTTCGCGCACCGAGGTCTCGGCAGCCTGCTTGACCGCCTCGTCGGGGTTCTTGTTGATGAACAGATATTCGGCCGCATCCTTCAATCGGTACTGCACCGCCATCTGCAGATCGATGATGTTCTCGTCGTCGGTCAGCATCAGCGATTCGCGCGGGACCTTGGTGCGCACGCTGCCGGTGTAGCCGACCTCGACCGTGCGCACGCCCGAGATGTTGACGACCTCGTGGCTCTGGATCGGATACGGCCAGCGCCACTGGATGCCAGCGCCCGTCATCGTCTTGTAGCGACCGAACTGGAGGATCACGCCGGTCTGACCTTCCTGCACGATGAAGAAGCCGCTCGCCAGCCAGATCGCGAAGACCACCGCGATGACGATGACTATGATCGCCTTGGTGCTGCGTCCGTCGGGCGTGAAGCTCGACCCGCCGCCATTGCTGCCACTATTGGGAGGGCGAGGGGCCGCAGGGCCCTTCTTGCCGCCGAACAATCCCGAGATGCGACGATTCAGATCGCGCCACAACTCTTCGAGGTCGGGCGGTCCATCGCGACGACCCGGTCGCCGGTCGTCGGGTGGGCCTTCGTTGAAAACGAGGGGCCCGCGCATGTCGGAAAAGGTCTGCACCGGAATCGGAATGGAAGTGGTGAAAGGAGGCTGCTCGTTATTCGTCAAGCGTCGACAACTGCCGGCGGCCGCGTTTCGCTTTGCTCGTCGTTTGGCGCATCAATGCGCGCATCACTTCGAAGCGCATGCGCTGCTTCCACCAGCGCGCTGCGCAGCTCCAGCAGCCCCGAACCCAGTCGCGCGCTCACCGAAACGCGGCGGATGTTATCACGCGCATCGCGTTCGACCGACGGCTCCAGACCGGCCGAGTCGATCTTGTTGAACACCATGATCTGCGGGATATCCGCGGCGCCGATTTCGGCGAGCACCGCATTGACCTGCGCGATCTGCTCGCTGCGTTGAGGGCTCGCGACATCGACCACATGCAAGAGCAGGTCGGCGCGTGCGGTTTCTTCGAGCGTCGCCTTGAAGGCTTCGATCAGAGAGTGAGGAAGTTCGCGAATGAAACCCACCGTATCGGACAGCACGATCTGTCCCACGCCTTCGAGATAGAGGCGGCGCGAGGTGGTGTCGAGCGTTGCGAACAATTGATCGGCCGCATACGCATCGGCGTGCGTCAACGCATTGAAGAGCGTCGACTTGCCGGCGTTGGTGTAACCCACCAGCGCAACCGACAGCGCGCCGCTGCGACTGCGGGCGCGACGCTGTGTAGCGCGCTGCCGGCCGAGCTTGTCGAGCTTGCCACGCAGCGCCTTGACGCGATCGCCGATCAGGCGACGGTCGGTCTCGAGCTGGGTTTCGCCCGGACCGCGCAATCCGATACCGCCCTTCTGACGTTCCAGGTGGGTCCACCCGCGAACCAGGCGCGTCGCCAGATGACTGAGTTGCGCGAGCTCGACCTGCACCTTGCCTTCGTGGCTCTTGGCGCGCTGCGCGAAGATATCGAGGATCAGCGCGGTTCGATCGACCACGCTGGTTTGCAGCTTGCGTTCGAGATTGCGCTGTTGCGCGGGCGAGAGGGCGTGATCGAAGACGACGAGGTCGAGACCATCCTTCTCGATCTGCTCGGCGATTTCGTCGACCTTGCCAGAGCCGATGAAGGTGGTTGCATCGGGGCTCTGCCGCTTGGTCGTGACGACTGCGAGCGGTTCGGCCCCCGCCGAGCGAACCAATAGAGTCAGTTCTTCCAGGCTCGCGGCAGCATCGCTGCGCCCGAAGTCCACCGAAACGAGCAACGCACGCGACGGCGTATCGATACGCGATGCATGGCCGTTGCTGCGCGCGGATGTGACAGCGGGAACGGCAGCCGCGACCACGACGTCAGGATCGCCTGCTTCGGAACGACGAGACTGGCCTCTCACTCGTCGACCGGATCCACCGAGAAATTGACGGCGCGCGCCGGCACCACCGTCGAGATGGCGTGCTTGTAAACCATCTGCGTGACGGTGTTGCGAAGAAGGACGACGTACTGGTCGAAGGATTCGATCTGTCCTTGCAGCTTGATGCCATTGACCAGGTAAATGGAAACGGGAATGTGTTCCTTGCGCAAGGCGTTCAGGAACGGGTCTTGTAGAAGTTGGCCCTTGTTGCTCATGATGGTGCTCCCGAAGATTTGTTGGAAGAGTTGGTGCGCTCGGCGAGAGCCGTCGGTCACTGCTCTCGATCGCCTGCCGAGGGACGCTGCGGGGTTACGCGAAAGATGGGGCCGCGAACAGCGAATTCAATGTAGTCGATTTCAACCGCATTTGGCCACACCCGTCGTTTCCGCGAAAGCGGGAATCCCGTGTCTTCGATGCAAAGTCGCCGGGTCTCCGCTTGCGCGGGGACGACGGCCAACTCAGTTCGCGTTCTGAGATGCATAGGGATTTCGTGTGGTGCGGAACTCGACCCGAAGTGGAGTGCCTTGCAGAGCAAAAGTTTCTCTGAAGCTCGCCTCCAGATAACGGCGATAGGTCTCGGGCACGTTGTCCAGGCCGTTACCGTGAATCACGATCACCGGCGGGTTCTGCCCGCCCTGATGTGCATAGCGCAGCTTGGGCCGCGACATGCCGCGCCTGGGCGGAGTCTGACGGTCGACCGCGTCGATCAACGCGCGCGTGAGCCTGGGTGTGGGCAGCTTCGTGAACGCGGCCGCGGCCGCTGCATCGACCGACTTCATCAACGTGGCGATGCCTTGCGCCTTCAATGCCGAGATGTGGTGCGATCGCGCGAACGAAAGGAACTGGAGCTTGCGCTCCGCATCGCGCTTGATGCGTTCGCGAGCGTATTCGTCGAGCCCGTCCCACTTGTTGATGGCGACCACCAGCGCCCGCCCCGACTCGACGATGAAGCCCGCGATGTGGGCGTCCTGGTCCGAGATCTCGGAGCGTGCATCGAGCACCAGGATGACGACGTTCGCATCCGCGATCGATTGAAGCGTCTTGACGACCGAAAATTTTTCGACTGCTTCGAAGACCTTGCCGCGCCGTCGCAACCCCGCCGTATCGATCAGCGTGTAGTGCTTGCCGCTGCGATCGAAGTCGATGTGGATACTGTCGCGCGTCGTGCCCGGCTGGTCGAACACGATCACGCGCTCTTCCCCGAGCAGCGTGTTGACGAGCGTCGATTTGCCGACGTTGGGCCGCCCGACGATCGCGATCTTGATGCGGCGCGGGCCGTCGTCGGTGTCTTCGACTTCTCTTTCTTCGCTCTCGTCCACGGGCGCGCTAACGGGCGCAAGCACGTCGAGCAGAAACTCGATGAGCTCGCGCACGCCATCGCCGTGCGCCGACGAAATTGCAACCGGGTCGCCCAGTCCCAACTCGTGGAACTCGGCCGTCACCGCGCCGTAGCGCATGCCTTCGGCCTTGTTGACTGCAACCACCAACGGCCGGCCTGACTTGCGGAGATCATCGGCGATCGCCTGATCGGCGCCCGTCAATCCCTGGCGTCCATCGACGAGAAACACCAACGCGTCGGCTTCCGCGATCGCCTGACGGGTTTGCTTGGCCATCTCGTGCACGATGCCTTCTTTCGCGACCGGCTCGAAGCCGCCGGTGTCGATCACCAGAAACGGTCGCTCGCCTACGCGGCCGGGACCGTAATGACGGTCGCGCGTGAGTCCGGGAAGATCGGCGACGAGCGCATCGCGCGAACGCGTCAGTCGATTGAACAGCGTGGACTTGCCGACGTTGGGCCGTCCCACGATCGCGATGACGGGCGGCGGCTGCGACTGCGCTCGCGATTGCGGTTGCTCCATCGCAAGGGCTTGCGCACTTGCTTCCGTCTTTTGGTCCGCGCCTTTTCGCCCTCGCATTTTAGTCAACGCATTTTCATCGCCGCATTCATCGCCGCATTCATCACATCACTCGGCCGCGAACGCGTACAGATTGCCGTCCTGAGTCTGGAACAGCACGGCCGGGACGCTGCCTGCCGAGAACGCGCGCGGAGCAACCAGCAAGGCCGTGCCGTCGGTGGTCGAGCGCGCGATCAACGAACCGTCTTCGCGTGAGAGCCAGTGCACGAAGCCCTTGTAGTCGCCGACCACGATCGCGCGTCCCACCGAGGCGGGCGCGGTGAGTCGGCGATACGCGATCTTCTCGGACTTCCACACGCTTATGCCGCTGCCGCGCGAGAAGGCGTACACGAAGCCCTTGTCGTCGGTGATGAATGCAAAGCGGCCATCGATCTCGATGCCGGTCGACGTCGAGCTGTCGCGGCCCCAGATGGCGCCGCCTGTCGAAATATCGAAGCACCCGGCCCGGCCCTGGAAGGCGGCCACGCACACTTCGCGGCCGACCACGACCGGCGTCCCGACTATATCGGCGACGCGCTCGAGCTCGGTCGCGCCCTTGGGCACGGCCACTGAGCTCTCCCAACGCAACGCGCCGTTCGCAACAGTGAGCGCGACCAGGCGGCCACCCGGAAAGCCCGCGAACAAGAGGCCGCCGTCGATCACCATGCCGGGGTTGCTGCGCAGGACCAGTGACTGACTGGCGCGCTGATACGCCCAACGTCGCTTGCCGGTTGCCGCGTCGTATGCGATCACGCGACTGTCGGTGGTCCGCACCACCACGATGCCCTCGCCGACCGCGGGCGCGCTCAGGATCTCGGCGTTGGCCGCGATTTTCCAGCGCTGCTTGCCCGACGCTTCGAGCGCGATCAGATCGCCATTGACTCCCACCACGGCAATCGTGTCGGCATCGGCGCCGACGCCTGCCGATAATTTTTGATCGAGATCGATGCGCCACACGCGCTCGCCGGTCGCAAGTACGCGGCGCTCGACGACGCCGCCGCCGCCGGCAGCGATGACTTCAGGTCCGAGCAACGCAGGCGTGAAGAAATACTTGCCTGCCTTGCCGATGTTCGCGGTCCACAAGGTTCTGACCGCGAGCGTCGGCTTGATCTCGGTGAGCTCGGTCGGCTTGTTCTTCGGCGCCGACGAAAAGATGTGGATGTCTTCCCACCACGCGCAGGCGCTCATGCCGAGCGCGGCCGCGACGATGACTGCGCGCATGAGCGCCTGCGAGGCTCGGCCTCGCGACATGCTCATGGTTTCTTCTCCGGCGTGTTGTCGGGCTCGCCCGCTTTCGCGGCAGGCGCCAATGCCCGCGCCTGCGCATTGTCGGACGCGGCAGGCGCAGTCACAGCCGGGGCGGCCAAAGCGCCGCCGCCCAGCAATCCATCGAGCTTCAACTGAATCACGTTGGCGAAGCCGCGCGCTTCGTTGCGCGACTCGAGCAGCGCGAGCGCCGCGCGATACTCGCGCTTGGCATCGTCGAGCTTGTTCTGCGCAACGTCGACGTCGCCGCGCCGATCGGCGAACGACGCCTGGAACGGCGCCGAGAGATCCGCGGCTGCAGCCGCGCTGACCTGCTTCGCCGCCTCGTCGTATGCGCCTTCATCGAGCATTACGCCCGCGAGGCGCAAGCGCCCCAGCGCGCGGTACTCGGGATCGAGCGCGTGGTCGATGGTCCACTGCAATTGCGCCTTGGCGGTCTTGGCATCGCCGTTCTCGAGATTGGCTTTGGCCGAAAGCATGGCGCCCATCTGCGCGTAGCCGGTCGAGCCGTACTTGTCGAGCAGCACACCGGCCAACTCGCGCGTGCGCGGCATGTCCTTCGCCCCGGCCGCGCGTTGCAGCTCGTCGTAGGCGCCGGCCGCTTTCGCGATGTGATCGCGGTGATACCACTGCCACAGGTTGTAGCCCGCCACCGCCACCGCGACGCCGAGCACGATGCTCGTCAACGCGTTGCCATAGCGCTCCCACCACGCTTTCAACGTCGCAATCTTTTCCTGTTCTTCCAGATCGTAGGCCACACGGTCTCCAAATGATTAATGCATCGTCAGCGGCGCAGTGGCCGCAGGTTCTTCGTCGGTCTCGGCGTCGGGTCCATCGTCGGCACCGTCGTCGGCGCCCTCGTCCTGCGCCACCAGCGCATCGACCAGCATCTCCGTGAGGCCGGCCAGGGGCACCCGTTTCTGCTCGCCACGCGAGGCGCCGCCCGTCGAGGCATCACGCGCGAGTGGCTTGACGGTCGCTACGTTAGCAGCAACTTCGTCGTCTCCGAGGATCACGGCATACGCCGCGCCGCTCGCGTCGGCGCGCTTCATCTGCGACTTGAAGCTGGCCGGGGCAGAAGCTGCCGCGCAATGCAGGACCACGTCGAGGCCGACGGTGCGCAGACCCTCGGCGACGCGCATCGCCAGGCGCGATGCCGCTTCGCCCTGATGCACCACGTAGACGTCGCACGCTTCGGCTGCGACCTGCTGGTGCGCGCGAAGCAGCTCGAGGATGCGTTCGATGCCGATCGCGAAACCGCATGCGGGCGCGGGCTTGCCGCCCAGCATCGCGACCAGCGGATCATAGCGTCCGCCGCCGCACACCGTTCCCTGCGCGCCGAGAGAGTCGGTGATCCACTCGAACACCGTGAGGTTGTAGTAGTCGAGGCCGCGCACGAGGCGCGGGTTGATGCGGAACTCGACACCCGCGTCCGTCAGCCTCGATTTGACGCCTTCGAAATGCGCGCGCGATGCGTCGCCGACGAAGTCGCTGATGCGCGGCGCGGCATCGACCAAGCTCTGCATGCCGGGGTTCTTGGTGTCGAGGATGCGCAACGGGTTGGCGTGGAGGCGGCGCTTCGCGTCGGCATCGAGCAGTTGTTCATTGGCTTCGAGATACTCGATCAATGCAACGCGGTGCGCGGCGCGTTCGTCGGGCTGACCGATGGTGTTCAGCTCGAGCCGCAGATTCTCGATGCCGAGGTCGTCGAACAGACGCTTGGCGAGCAGGATCACTTCGGCATCGACATCGGGCCCGGCGAATCCTATCGCCTCGATGTCGAACTGATGGAACTGGCGCGAGCGTCCGCGCTGCGGGCGTTCGCGACGGAAGATCGGCCCGATGTTCCAGAGACGCTGCGGGCCGTCGTAGAGCAGGTTGTGCTCGATCGCCGCGCGCACCACCGACGCGGTGGTCTCGGGACGCAGCGCGAGATATTCGCGATTGCCGTCCTTGTCGGCCCTGTCTTCGAACGCGTACATCTCCTTCTCGACGATGTCGGTGAACTGGCCGATGCCGCGCGAAAACAAGGCCGCATGTTCGACGATCGGCGTGCGTATGCGTCGATAACCGTAGGCGCGCGCAACCGCTGTCGCCGCGTCTTCGAAGCGTTCCCACAGCGCTTCGTCGACGGGCAGCACATCGTGCATGCCTTTGACCGCGCGTAGCGAGGCTTCGCTTTTTTCGGGGCCCTGGGTCATGCGTATGCGTATGCGTTCATGCGTATGCGTTCATGCGTATGGACTCATGCGTGCGTGATCGACGTGGATTCTTCGGGTGTGCGCGTTGCGCGAGCGCCTTCGCCCGCCTTGTCGCCCACATTTCCCCCATATCGCTCTTCGACATAGCGCGCGACGATCGCCTGGAACTCTTCGGCGATGCGATCGCCTTTCAACGTGACGTTGCGCTGCCCGTCGATGAACACCGGCGCCACCGGGGTCTCGCCCGAACCCGGCAGACTGATGCCGATATCGGCATGCTTCGATTCGCCCGGTCCATTGACGACGCAGCCCATCACGGCGACGCGCATGTTCTCGACTCCCGCATGGCGTGCTTTCCATACGGGCATCTGTTCGCGCAGCCAGCCCTGGATACTGGCCGCGAGTTCCTGAAACACCGTGCTGGTGGTGCGTCCGCAGCCGGGACACGCGATCACCATCGGGGCGAATGCGCGCAAGCCCATCGTCTGCAAGATCTCCTGCGCAACGATGACCTCGCGGGTGCGATCGCCACCCGGCTCGGGCGTGAGCGAGATGCGGATCGTGTCGCCTATGCCTTGCTGCAGCAGGACACACAGTGCGGCAGTCGATGCGACGATGCCCTTGCTGCCCATGCCCGCCTCGGTCAGGCCGAGGTGCAACGGATAGTTGCAACGGCGCGCCAGTTCGCCATAGACCGTGATCAGATCCTGCACGCCCGAGACCTTGCACGACAGGATGATCGCGTCGTCGGACAGACCGAGCTGCTCGGCACGCGCGGCGCTCTCGATCGCCGAGGTCACGAGCGCTTCGACCATCACGGCCTGCGCATCGCGCGGCTCGGCACGCTGCGCGTTCTCGTCCATCACGCGCGCGAGCAAGGTCTGATCGAGGCTGCCCCAGTTCACGCCGATGCGCACCGGCTTGTGGTGCAGGCAGGCCACCTCGATCATGTGGGCGAAGTTGTCGTCGTGCTTGCTGCCCTCGCCCGCGCCCGAGCCGACGTTGCCTGGGTTGATGCGGTACTTCGAGAGCGCCGCCGCGCATTCGGGATATTGCGTGAGCAGCTTGTGGCCGTTGTAGTGAAAGTCGCCGATCAACGGCACGTCGACACCCATGCGATCGAGCTGATCGCGGATCGCCGCGACTTCGCGCGCGGCCTCGGGCGTGTTGACGGTGATGCGCACCAACTCGGAACCGGCTGCGGCCAATTCCTTGACCTGAATCGCGGTTGCGATCGCATCGGCCGTGTCGGTGTTGGTCATCGATTGCACGACGATCGGTGCATCGCCGCCCACGCGCACGACTCTTCCGGCCTGACGGATCAGGACCGTGCGGGTCGCGTGTCGTGCGGCGGATCCGTGTGAAATGTCCGACATCGAATTGGATCGCGGAAGGGAAGAAAGGATGGGACCAGGCATTGAACGTCGGCGCGCAAACCTGTGGTTCGCGCGCGATCAGGACAGCGTGAAGCGTGCGACCTGATCGCGGGTATATGGGATCAGGTCGACCGGCTGCCCCCGATAACTGAGCCTCACGGCCCTGGCGTTGCCGACAACCAGATTGAACGGCGGTGCACCTTCGACAGCCTGTTCGGTGCCTGCGGCATTCAGGCGCGACAACAACACTTTGCCGTCCGCGCCGCGCACCTCGACCCAGGCATCCTCGCTGAAATGAAATTGCATGGCGGCGTTGCCGTTCGACGCGACCGGACCGGCGTTCGGCGACGTCGCGTCTCGCAGCTCGGTTTCGCTCGCGATCGAAGTGGGCACGGTCGGGCTCGATTGGACCAATTCGGTTTTTGTTTTCAGCTCGGGCGTTGGCGACGCCACGGCGCTGCTCGACGTAGAGCCTGCGACCGGCGCACGCCGCCCTTCGATCCACGACTTGCCAGCAACGACCGCGCGATCGAACGAATCGGTGCCCGACCATGCGATCAGCGCCGCGATCATCGCGAACACCAACGCGCCGATCACCAGCGCGCGTCCCGAATGACGGCCTTCCGCAGGCCCGCTTCTGCGCGGAAGCATGGCGTGGGTCGAGCCCGGCGCGACCAGGATACTGTCGGGATTGCGCGCGCGCATCAGCGATTCGTCGACGCGGTCGATCAAGGTCGCGGCATCGAGGTTGAGGGCGCGCGCGATGTTCTTGAGGAACCCGCGAAGATAAGGGCCATCGGGCAATTCGTCCCAACGCTCCTGCTCCATCGCCTCGATGCGACGCGCGGGCAGCTTGACGACGTTGGCGACATCGGCCTGCGACAGACCGAGCGCAATGCGCCGCTTGCGCAACATCGCACCGACGCTCGTGTCGACTCCTGCGCCGAAGCCGTCACGCACGTCTTCAACGTCCACGATTGTTGCGATCGACTCCTGGTTCGCGTCCATGCGGCTACTCGTACCGTTGTTCATCAGTCGCCGTAGAGACCGCGCTTTTGCAACTGCACTTCGCGCGATTCGGCGAACAGACGATCGAGCTGGCTTTCGAGAGCGACCTGATTGGCGCGATTGCCGAGATGCCGCTCGATGCGAATCCCCAGCCACAGGCTGGCGGAAGTCGGCGCGGGACCGTTGTTGACCTGGCTCACGTAGAAGCGTGCGCGCGGCAAATCCTTGCGCGTGTAATAGATCTCGGCGAGGTTGTAGGCGGCCACCGCCCCGGTGGGATCGATCTCGAAGGATCTCCGAAAATATTCTTCCGCGACGGCGTGACTACCCATCTTCTGCGCACACACGCCGGCGTTCTGCAGCGGCTTCCCGGGCTGGAGATAGAGCGGATTCTTGATCGCGTTCTCGAAATAGGTCAGCGCCTCTTTCTCGCGACCGTTCTGGCACAGATACCAGCCGTAATTGTTGTTGAGGTCCGAGTTGCTCGGCTCGATCGCCAGCGCGCGCTGGAAGCTTTGCTCGGCGAGACCGTTCTCGTGCAGCTCCATGTAGACCAGGGCGAGGACGTTGTGCGCGTCGGCGAAACGCGGGTCGAGTCTCAACGCCTCCTTGAGTTCGTCGAGAGCGACGCTGAACTTGCCGTCCTGGTAATAATTGACCGCAAGCTGAAGCCGAATCGCCGCGCGCTTGCGCGCGTCCGTCTGCGTGCCGTCGCGCTTCTGGATGTCGACGTTCGCAGTACCCGCGTCCTCGGTCGACGACGACGGCTTGGTCGGTTGCGCGCAGCCCGAAAGCAGCAACGTCAGCGAGGCCGCAGCAATGGCCGCCAACTCGAGGATTCGAAAACGAGCGACCTTCATGCGTGGATCGAGTCCGTTTGTTTTTCCACGACCAGTGGCGAGATCGGTATCGTCCGTTCGACCAGACGCGTGCGATCGCGCACGGTGCCGGCAAGTTGTCCGCACGCCGCGGCGATGTCGTCGCCGCGCGTCTTGCGGATCGTCGTCACGATGCCGGCGGAAAGAAGAATCTCGCCGAACGACTTGATCCGTGCGCGCGCCGAGCCCTGCAGGCCCGAGCCGGGAAACGCATTGAAGGGAATCAGGTTGAACTTGCACGGTGTGTCGCGCACCAGTGCGACCAACTCGCGCGCCTGCGCGGCGCCGTCGTTGATGCCGGCCAGCATCACATATTCGAACGTGATGAAGTCGCGCGGCGCGCGCTCGAGATAACGATTGCATGCGGCCAGCAATTCGGCGAGCGGATATTTCCTGTTGAGCGGCACGAGTTCGTCGCGCAATGCGTCGTTCGACGCGTGCAGCGACACCGCGAGCGCGACCGGACAATCGTCGCGCAGGCGGTCCATCATCGGCACGACGCCCGAGGTGGACAAGGTGACGCGCCGACGCGAGAGGCCGTAAGCGTTGTCGTCGAGCATCAGACGCAGTGCGGCCAGCGTGGGCTGATAGTTCAACAACGGCTCTCCCATGCCCATCATCACGACGTTGCTGATGATGCGTTCGCGCTTTTCAACAGGTTTGTCGGCACCATTCTCCCCACCGTTCTCTTCGCCTTCGCTCGCGAGCGCACCGAGCGCGCGATTGGCAAGCCACAACTGGCCGATGATTTCGCCGGTCGTCAGATTGCGGTTGAAGCCCTGCTTGCCGGTCGAGCAGAAACGACAATTGACGGCGCAGCCAGCCTGGGTCGAGATGCACAGCGTGCCGCGATTCGTCTCCGGAATGAACACCGTCTCGACAGCGTTGCCCTGACCCACGTCGAGCAGCCACTTGCGCGTCCCATCATGCGAGGTGTGATCGCTCCGCACGTCGAGCGCGCGGACCTCGGCGATCGTCGCAAGCTTCTCGCGCAGCGAGCGCGCGAGCGTCGTCATCGCGTTGAAGTCCGAGACACCCGCCTGGTGGATCCATTGAAGAAGCTGCTTCGCCCGAAACGTCTTCTCGCCCTGCCCGGCGCACCACGCGACCATGCCGTCAGCGTCGAAGTCGAGAAGGTTGATGCGGGAGGACATGGTCGTCACGAGCGATGGGACGTTGGTTGATCAGCGCGAGTAGATATGGAGCGCCGGGAAGAAATACGCGATCTCGGTCGCGGCCGTTTCGGGCGCGTCGCTGCCGTGGACGGCGTTCGCGTCGATGCTGTCGGCGAAGTCCGCGCGGATCGTTCCGGGATCGGCCTTCTTCGGATCGGTGGCGCCCATCAGGTCACGGTTTTTCTGAATTGCTCCGTCGCCTTCGAGCACCTGTATCACGACCGGACCGGAAACCATGAAGCCAACCAGATCCTTGAAAAACGGCCGCGTCTTGTGAACCGCATAGAAACCCTCGGCTTCGGATTGCGACAATTGCGTCATGCGGCAGCCAACGACCGACAGGCCTGCATTCTCGAAGCGCGTGAGTATCTGGCCGATGACGTTTTTTTCGACGGCGTCCGGCTTGATGATCGAAAGAGTGCGCTCACGTGCCATGTGGATATCCTGAAATAAATTTCGTGGGAATTGTCAACCTTAAATTTTAACACGCGGTCAGACATTTTCTCTTTTTGGGCGGTGTCCGACGACGGTCGCCGCGGTGACTTCGCGATCGACGGACTCCAAGGCTCCTGTTGCAACTCCCCGCAATTATTTCGGTCGTAGCGCGGTATGATGTTCCGCTTGCATTCGGCGCGTGCGACGCCATCTCGAGCACTCCACCGCTGTAATCCGCACTTGGCTGTATTTGAATCGAGGAGATCGAATGGATAACGACCTCAACAAGAACCTGCAGAACACGAACCCCTATGGATTCGGCGCAGGCGCGGTCACCACGTTGGCGACGCGAAACCAGGTTCTTCGCAACACCTATTGGCTGCTTGCCTTGTCGCTCATTCCCACCGTCATCGGTGCGTGGGCAGGTATTGCGTTCAATGTCGCCGGCGTGATGGGGGCGCGACCCGGCATGACGCTGATCGTGTTCCTGGTCGGCGCTTTCGGTTTGATGTTCGCCATCCAGAAGTACAAGGACAGCGGCGTCGGTGTCGCATTGCTGCTGGTGTTCACTTTCTTCATGGGCGTGATGCTGTCTCGCCTCCTGGCCTTCGTTCTGGGGTTTTCGAACGGCGTGTCGCTGATCACGATGGCGTTCGGCGGAACGGCGATCATCTTCGGCGTGATGGCTACCATCGCAACCGTCAGCAAGCGCGACTTCTCGGGTCTCGGCAAGTGGCTGATGGTCGGCGCGGTCATCATCCTCGTCGCGGCGCTGGCGAATTTCTTCCTGCAGCTGCCGGCCCTGATGCTGACGATCTCGGTCCTCGCGATCGCGATATTCTCGGCCTTCATGCTGTATGACGTACAGCGCGTCGTGAATGGCGGCGAAACCAACTATGTCACCGCGACGCTGGCGATTTACCTCGATGTCTACAACGTCTTTTCCAACCTGCTCGCGTTGTTCGGCATCTTCGGCGGCAGCCGCGACTGAAGTCGTTTTACGCTTGAAAAAAAGCCCGCTTCGCGCGGGCTTTTTTCGGGTCATCGTCACGCGCGATCGTTACGCGTCATCGTTTACTCATGCACGAAGACCGCGATCGATTCGACATGCGAGGTCTGCGGAAACATGTTGACGATGCCCGCGTCGCGCAGCGTGTATTTCCCCTCATGCACCAGAACGGCGGCGTCGCGCGCGAGCGTCGACGGATTGCACGAGACATAGACGAGGCGCCGCGGAGCGCCCTCGCCGATTGCGACGAGCGCCTGGACCACCGCGATGGCGCCTTCGCGCGGCGGATCGATCAGCATCTTGTCGAAGGGACCCAGCTTCTCGAAGAACGCAGCGCCGACCTCGAAGAGATCGGCCGCGACGAAGCTCGTCTTCGATTCGAGACCATGGGCCCGCGCGTTCGCCGCGGCGCGCTCGATCATGGCATTGCTGCCTTCGACGCCGACGACCTCGCGCGCCTGCCTCGCGATCGGCAGAGAGAAATTGCCGAGGCCGCAAAACAGATCGGCGACGCGCTCGCGCGCCTCGACTTCAAGCAGGCGCAGCGCGCGCCCCACGAGCACGCGATTGATCGCCGGATTGACCTGCGTGAAGTCGGTGGGTCGAAACGACAGGCGAACGTCGAATTCGGGCAGCGCATAGTGGAGCTCGGGAGACGCATCGGCGGCCAGCGGCCGAATCGAGTCCGGACCCTTGGGTTGCAGCCAGAAGACAATCTCGTGCTCGCTCGCAAACGCGGCGAGCTTCTGTTCGTCGTCGCGCGACAAAGGCTCGAGGATGCGCAACACGAGTATCGTCTCCAGCTCTCGCGCCGACGACGACTCGCCGATCGCAAGCTCGATTTGCGGCAACCGTCTTGCGATCGACAGCGAAGCCACCAGCCCGCGCAACGGCACCAGCATCGCCGACACATGCGCGGGCAGCACGTGGCACTCGCGCATGTCGGCGACGAAGCTGCTGCGCTTCTCGTGAAAGCCGACCAGCACGCCGCCCTTCTTTTCGACATATCGCACCGAGAGACGCGCGCGAAATCGATAGCGCCAGGCCGGACCGTGGATTGGCGCCAGCATCGTCTGCGCGCGCAGGCGGCCGACATGCCAGAGGTTGTCTTCGAGCACGCGCTGCTTGACCGCGACCTGTGTCGCCCCATCGAGATGCTGCATCGAGCAGCCCCCGCACACGCCGAAATGCGGGCAGCGGGGCGTCACTCGCGAAGCACTCTCGCTGAGAACCTCGACGACCTCCGCAATTTCGTAACTGGCCTTCTTGCGCCGACTCGTGTAGCTGACGCGCTCCCCCGCGAGCGCGCCCTCGACGAAGATCACCTTGCCATCGGCGCGTCCGATGCCGCGACCTTCCTGATCGAGCGACTCGATCGTGAGGACCGCTTCAGTCATGCAGCTTGTGGCGCTTCAAACTCCGGCGTCCTTCCATGCGGCCAGATACTCGCGCCAGTGGTCCGTCGGCAACGAGGCGAGCAAGGCCTTGGCCAGCGCGACCTCGGCTTCGAATGCCGCCGAGCTGAACACGCCGCGCATCAACTGAAAGCGGCAATAGATCAGCCAGGTGTTCATCACGTCGGTCTCGCAATAGTTGCGGATCTCTTCGAGCCGACCCTCGCTGTACGCCTGCCACACCTGGCTGCCATCCATGCCGAGCTTGCCGGGAAATCCGCACAGCTTCGCGAGGTCGTCCAGCGGCGCCGACGCACGCGGTTGATACATCGCGAGCAGGTCCATCAGATCGAGATGGCGCGTGTGATAGCGCCCGATGTAGTTGTTCCACTTGAAGTCACGGTCGTCGTCGCCCATGTCCCAATAGCGGCCGGCAGCGACGCCGTGCATCAGCGCGCGATAGTGCAGCACCGGCAGATCGAAGCCGCCGCCATTCCACGACACGAGTTGCGGCGTGTAGCGCTCGACGGTCTTGAAGAAATCGCCGATCAGTTTCGCTTCGCTGTCGGCAGTTTCGCCGAGCGAGCGCACGCGCAATCCATCGTCGTCGCGAAACACGCAGGAGATCGCGACGATGCGCTGCAGATGATGGGGAAGAAAGCCGCGTCCGGTAGCGGCTTCGCGCGCGGCAAACGCGCGCTCGGCCACTTCGACATCCGAAACGTCGGCGTCCCAACGATTGAGCTTTCGGATGCCGGCCACATCGGGCACGGTTTCGATGTCGAAGACCAGAACCGGAATCATGCGGCGCGCGCGCAGCGATTGCGCTTCGTCCAGCGCCTTGCCGCACGCTTCACAACAACGCGTCCTTCGCGACCCCGCGCAGCGACAGCGTACGCTTGAGTTTGAGCAGCGCTTCCTGCTGGATCTGGCGCACGCGCTCGCGCGTCAACGACAGTTCCAGCGCAAGATCGTCGAGCGTGCCGACATCGTTGTTGTTCAGTCCGAAGCGGCGCTCGATCACGTAGCGCTGCTTGTCCGACAGGCGTTCCATCCATTCGTGCACCAGGTGCTCGACCTCGTGATCGAGCGTCGACGACTCGGGCGTCGCGCTGGCATTGTCGGCGAGCGTATCGACCAGCGAGATGGTCGGATCGAACTCCATCGGCGCATCGAGCGAGGCGGTGTGTTCGGACAATGCGAGAACGTCGACGACTTCGTTACGCGTCTTGCCGGTCAGGTGCGCGATTTCTTCGTAAGTGACTTCGCGCGTCGTGTCATGACCGTTGTGCGCACGCGCGGCCTGCTCGAGATGACGACGCGCGCGCAAGACCGAATTGAGTTCGCGCACGACGTGGACCGGCAGACGCACCGTGCGCGACTGATCGATCACCGCGCGTTCGATAGCCTGACGTATCCACCACGTCGCATAGGTCGAGAAGCGAAAGCCGCGCGCCGGATCGAACTTGCTCAACGCGTGGATCAGGCCGAGGTTGCCCTCTTCGATCAGGTCGAGCAGCGCGACGCCGCGATTGACGTAGTGCTTGGCGATCGAAACGACGAGGCGCAGGTTGTGTTCGATCATCATCTGGCGCGCAGCGAAGTCGCCTGCGGCCGCGCGTGTCGAGACCGCAAACTCTTCGAGCTCGGTCAACAGCGGCTTCGCTCCGATCCGTTGCAGATAGATTTGCGTGGCATCGGGTCCGAGCTCGGCGGCCCACTCCGGGCGCCGAGCGTTAACCTCCGCATCATCGTCGCGATGCGTCGCGCGCCCGTCGCCATCGTGCGGGCGTTCATCGATCTCAGCGGCGCGCGCATTGCGATCGCTCGCGTCGAGTTCGACGTCCTCGCTTCGGGTCGAGGCGTGCGCCGAAGCGGATGACCGCTTTTGTTTCGCGCTCGTCATCAACGCTCCGGCAGGAACTTGAGCGGATCGACCGGCTTGCCGCCCTGTCGAATTTCGAAGTGCAGCTTGACCGAGTCCGCATCGGTGTTGCCCATCTCGGCGATCTTCTGACCCTTCGTCACGACCGCGTCTTCCTTCACGAGATTGCTCTTGTTGTGCGCATAAACCGAAAGCAACTCGGCGCTGTGGCGCACGATCACGAAATTGCCGTAGCCGCGCACACGACTGCCCGAGAAGATCACCTTGCCGTCGGCCGCTGCGAGCACCGCGTCGCCCGACTTGCCGGCGACGTCGATGCCCTTGGTCTTGCCTTCGACAAACGTGTCGACGACCTTGCCGTTCGCGGGCCAGGTCCATGCGATGCGCGCGGCGGCATCGGCAGGCTGCGGCTTCGCGGCCTCGCGTTCGACAACCACAGGAGACGGCGCGCTCGCATCGGGCCTGGAGGACTCCGCCAGCGTCGCATCCGAATAAGGCCGCTTCAATCCCAGTGGCCCAGTCTTCAATGGCGCATTGCTCGGCACCGCGCTCGGCGGCGACGCACTCGGCGCGCTCGACGGCGATTCCAACGGCCGCTGCTCGACACTCTCGTTGCCAACGGGTTGCGTGATCGCGACCGGCGCGTTGTCGCTGCCGGGCGCCGATGCGTTGGGCGGGGACACGCGCAATACCTGATCGATCCGCAGACGCGGATCGGCGCCCAGGTTGTTCCAGGTGGCGAGTTCGGCCGGCGTGGTGTTGAAGCGCTTCGCGATGCTGAACACCGTGTCGTCGCGCTTGGCGGTATAGAGCTGCGTGCGTCCGTCGGGCGCCGTGGCGACCATGCCGGGAAGCGGCTTGACGGTACGCAGTTCGGTCGAGCGTTCGATCACCGGCGGCGGATTCAGACTGCGCGAAGCGCAGCCGGCGAACGTGCCTGCGACCACCAACGTCGAGGAGAAAAACGCAAGGGTGCGCATTGCATCGCGTGACATCATGGGCTGCAAATCGTGAACGTCATGGCGAGCCGCAATGCACGCAAACCGGACACGCAGTCCCGGCGCGCTACTTGCACGTACACGGCAAGAGAAAATGGGCAGCGCAGTTTAGCGCACATCGACTGCGGCACGTCCCTGCGGCACGTCATCCAAGCCGCGGGCGATGCGCACGTCCAGAGATCAGGCCAGCCCCGGAAGCAGCGGCACGAAACGCACTGCGTCGAGCAGCGTGGTCTCCCAATTCGCGCGACCCGTGCGCACGAACAGGCACAGCGTCTGCTCGCCGATGCGTCCACGTCCGACCGCGAGCGGCGCGAGCGCCCGACCGCCGATCTTCAGTTGATCGAGCAGCGCATCGGGCAAGGCGTCGCCCGCCGCCGCGATCAGCATCGCATCGAAGGGCGCGGCATCGGGCACTCCATCGAGTCCGTCGCCGTACACGAGCCGCAAATTGGGCACGCG
This sequence comes from Burkholderiales bacterium, assembly GCA_038225855.1. Lineage (GTDB taxonomy): Bacteria > Pseudomonadota > Gammaproteobacteria > Burkholderiales > Burkholderiaceae_D > CAHJXF01. Next base: position 96,082 of record JBBRQU010000009.1, read on the forward strand.
CAACCCGCGCAGGTTGTCGCGTGCGCGTTCATGCAAGGCGCGTATGCGTTCGATCGAATAGACCTCGCCGAACACTTCGGCAAGCACCGCGGCCTGATAGCCGCAGCCGGTCCCGACTTCGAGCACACGCGCCACGCGCAGCGCCACCGGCAGGTCGGCGATCACGAGCTCGGTCATCCGCGCGACCACGTACGGCTGCGAGATGGTCTGCGCATGACCGATCGGCAACGCCGTGTCGTCGTAGGCCCGGCTCGCGAGACCCTCGTCGACGAAGCGATGGCGCGGCACGCGATCCATCGCGGCGAGCACGGCGGGATGACGGATGCCCGATGCGGCGAGGCGCTCGATCATCCGATGACGCATGCGCTCGGAGGTCAATGCGGGTTGAGCTCGCCCCATCCCCGCCGCTTGCGTGCGCTCGCGGCGCATCTTCTCCGCATAGGCGCGTTCATCGATGGGACTCGAAGAATATTTGCTCGCGGTGGACGATGACGCGGACGACAACGCGGACGACCCGGGCTGCCTTCGCATCGCCTGAACAGGTGCGGCAGTCCCCGACTTCGATGGCCTTGCGATTTTGGTCGCGATCGGTTTGCCAGGTCGCTTCGCCGTCGCGGGCGGCGTGCTTGCCATGGCGAACATCCAGCTCTTCTTCGGTGGACGCGTCGTCATTTCACACCCCTAACCGGCGCGATCCAGCGCCTGACGTCTTCGAGTTGATCGGGGTGCGTGAGATCGATCTGCAGTGGCGTGATCGCGACGCATCCATTAGCAACTGCATGGAAATCGGTGCCGGGTCCGGCATCGCGCGCCGCGCCTGCAGCGCCGATCCAGTAGATCGTCTCGCCTCGCGGGCTCTCCATCTTGTGCACCGGTTCCGAAGGGTGGCGCTTGCCCAGCCGGGCGACGACCACCGGCGCTTGATCGGCGCTCTCGAGGTTGGGAATGTTGACGTTGAGCAGAAACGGCCCCTGCGGATTGGCCGACATCACTTGCGACACGATGCGCTGCGCGACGCGCGCCGCGGCATCCAGATGCATCCAGTTCTTGTCGACCAGAGAGAACGCGAATGAAGGAATGCCGAACAGATAACCCTCCATCGCGGCAGCCACCGTCCCCGAGTAGATCGTGTCGTCGCCCATGTTGAGGCCGTTGTTGATCCCGGATACGACGACGTCGGGCCGATGCTCGAACAGGCCCGTCATTGCGATGTGCACGCAGTCGGTCGGCGTTCCATTGACGTAGTGGACGCCGCCCTCGGTGCGCTGGACCGACAGCGGCCGATTGAGCGTCAGCGAATGCGAAGAGCCGCTCTGATTCTGCTCGGGCGCGACGACGATCACTTCGCCGAGCGAGGCCATGGCTTTTGCGAGAGCCGTGATGCCCGGTGCGAAATAACCGTCGTCGTTGGAGACCAGAATGCGCATCATCGATCCCCGAAAAAATGGCCGCGCGTCGTTTCCGACCGCGGCCATTGCGAGATATCGTTTTTGGTCGGGGCGAGAGGATTTGAACCTCCGACCACTTGCACCCCATGCAAGTACGCTACCAGGCTGCGCTACGCCCCGAAGCGTACGATTATATCAGCGCCCACCTGCTCACAACCTGAGCAATGCGACGATGTCGAGCAACTCACTGCGAACGCGCGCGAGCGACTCGGAAGATTCCGTGTGGATCGCGGGCTCTCCACGCGCCGATGAAATCCCGACATCATGCGAAGCGTGTCCCGTGCGCCAGACCGCAGGTGACCCGTTGCGCCCATTGCTCGTGTCGGGCAGCGACGATTCGTGGTCTTGGTGTTTGCCATCGCCACCCGAGTCGAGACGCGCGTCGAGTCGATTGCGCGCGCCGTTGATCGTGAACCCCTGCTCGTAAAGCAGTTCGCGAATGCGGCGAATCAGGAGCACTTCGTGATGCTGGTAGTAGCGTCGATTGCCGCGGCGCTTGACCGGCTTCAATTGCGTGAACTCCTGTTCCCAGTAGCGCAGCACATGCGGTTTCACGCCGCACAGCTCGCTGACCTCGCCGATCGTGAAATAGCGCTTTGCCGGTATCGGCGGCAACGGATGGTGATGAAGATCCGCTTTGAGCACGAGAGGCTTCTATCGATGCGCTGACGCCGAGCGCTCGCGCTCAAGCAGCAGCGCGTGCGCTGGCCAGCTCGTTGGCCGGTTCGTCGGTCGCTTCGCCTTCGACGACGGCCTTCAACTTCTGGCTGGCGTGAAACGTGACCACGCGACGCGCCGTGATCGGAATGGCCTCGCCGGTCTTGGGATTGCGGCCGGGTCGCTGCGGCTTGTCGCGCAACTGGAAATTGCCGAAGCCCGACAGCTTGACGCTGTCGCCGCGCTGAAGCGCGAAGCGGATTTCTTCGAAGAAGGTATCGACCATGTCCTTTGCTTCGCGCTTGTTGAGTCCGACGCGTTCGAACAGCAGTTCGGCAAGTTCGGCCTTGGTCAACGTGGCCGCAGCGGCGGCCGGACGACGCGCCTTGTCGAACGGAAATGTCGTGCGTTGCATGATGCGATGAATTCTCCGAGGTCCTTCAAAATCAACTCGTGCGACCGGCTGCATCGTGTGCTCGACGATGAGCAAAGTCTTCGATACTTTTTACGGCGCATGGGGTACGACGGTGGGCTTTGGTTTTGTGTCGAACGCTTCATTGCCGCAAACGCGCACCGACACTTTTGCCGAGAGCCGCGATCAAGCGTTGCATCGTGGCCTCGATTGCCGCCTCGTCGAGGGTCTGCCGAGTATCTTGCAACCAGAATCGGAACGCAAGACTCTTCTCTTTTTCATTCAAGCCCTTGCCGCGATATTCGTCGAACAACGCGAAGTCGCGAACGAGATCGTCACTGTCCTGCCTGGTGGCCTCGATCGCGGCAGCGACCTGGCCAGCCGGTATCGAAGCGTCGACCACGACAGCGAGATCGCGAACCACCGTCGGGTAGCGCGAGATCGGTGCGACTTCGGGCAGGCTCGCCTGCATCAGGGCCTGCGCCTCGATCTCGACGACGATCGCCGCAGTCGGCAATTCGTAGTCCTGCAACCAGCGCGGATGCAATTCGCCGATCAAGCCAACGGCGCGTCCGCGACTGTCGATGCGCGCGCTGCGTCCCGGATGCAGCGCTGGATGCGCGGCCGAAACGAAAGAAGGCGCCGCATCGGGTCCGAGAGCCGCAAACAGCGACTCGACATCGGCCTTTACATCGAAGAAATCGACGGCACGCGCAGGCTGGCCCCATTGCTCTGGCCACACCGGACCCCAAGCGATGGCGCCGAACTGCAAGGGCTGCGCAATGCCCGCGACCGACAAGGGCCCATCGGCCACCGATGCGTCGCGCCGAAATACCTTCGCGATCTCGAACATGCGCACGCGTGTCGCCTTGCGATTCATGTTGAAACGCACATTGGCAACCAGGCCGCCGATCAAGGACGAGCGCATCACCGCAAGCGGTGCGGCGATCGGATTGAGCACACGGACGGGATCGTCGTTGCCTGCGAAGTCGCGCTCCCACGCCGCCTCGACGAAGCTGTAGTTGAGCGTCTCGCGATAGCCGCGCGCGGCGATCGCGTCGGCCAGTGCATGAGCGCTGCGCGTCGCCTCGGGCTGGGCGTGCATGACGTGCCGAGCGATCGGCAGATGCGCGGGAATGTTCTCGTAGCCGTGACCGCGCGCGACCTCTTCGATCAGATCTTCCTCGATCTCCAGGTCGAAGCGGTGCGAAGGCGGCGTGACGAGGAATGCCTCTTCATCGTCTTTACCTTCACGCGTGAATGTAAAACCGAAGGCCGTGAAGATGCCCGCGATCTCGTCGGACGCCATCGGTACGCCGATGACCTTCGCCGCGCGCGCGACGCGCATGCGCACCGGGGCTCGTCGCGGCAGATTGACGACGTGATCGCTGACGGGTCCAACGCGTGTTTCGTCGGATCCGCAGATGTCGAGTACGAGGCGCGTGATGCGCTCGATGTGTTCGACCGTGGTCGCATAGTCGACGCCGCGCTCGAAGCGATAAGCGGCGTCGGTCGAGAAGCCCAAACGACGCGCGCGGCCCTGGATCGCCTGCGGCCACCAGAACGCAGCCTCGATGTAGATGTCGGTGGTGTCCAGCGACACCGCGGTGGCGTCGCCTCCCATGATGCCGGCCATGCTCTCGATCGCGTGGTCGTCCGCGATCACGCCGACATCCGACGCGAGCGTGACGGTCTCGCCGCTCAACAGCTTCAACGTCTCGCCCTCTTCGGCCCAACGGACAGTGAGCCCGCCGTGGATCTTGTCGAGGTCGAAGACGTGCGTGGGGCGTCCCACTTCGAGCATCACATAGTTCGAGATGTCGACCAGCGCCGACACGCTGCGTTGACCGCTGCGCTCGAGTCGCGTCTTCATCCACGCGGGCGTTTCCGCGCGCGCGTTCACGCCGCGCAACACGCGGCCCGACCAGCGCCCGCACAGATCAGGCGCCGCGATCGACACGGCCAACGTCTCGGTCATGTTCGCCGGCACGGGCGCATACGAGGGCTCGCGCAAGGGCCTGCCCGACAGCGCCGCGACCTCGCGCGCCACGCCGAGCGCCGACAGGCAGTCGCCCTTGTTCGGCGTCAGCTTCAACGTGAAGACGTGATCGTCGAGATCGAGTACCTCGCGGACCGGCGCACCCACCGGTGCATCGTTCGACAGGATCAAGAGGCCTGCGTGATCGTCGGACAACTTCAGTTCGCGCGCCGAGCAGAGCATGCCTTCGCTCGCCACGCCGCGCATGGTCGCGCGCTTGATCTCGAACGGCGCGTCGCCCTCTTTGGCCGGCGGTAGCGTCGCGCCGACCAGCGCGCAGGGGACCTTGATGCCGGGCGTGACGTTCGGTGCGCCGCAGACGATCGTCAGTACGCCTGCATTCGCGGCGCCGGCGTCCGCGTCCGCGTCAGTTGTCACGCGCACCTTGCAGACCGTCAGGCGATCCGCATCGGGGTGCTTCGCGACCTCAAGCACCTCCCCCACCACGATGCCCGAGAAAGGCGGCGCGACCGGGCTCACGTCTTCGACTTCGAGTCCGCGCATCGTGAGCGCGTGCGCCAGTTGGTGGGTCGACAGATCGGGATCGACGAACGTGCGCAGCCAGGATTCGGAGAGTTGCATCAGCGCGCCATCAATTGAATTGTTCGAGAAAGCGCAAGTCGCCTTCATAGAACAGGCGCAGGTCGTCGATGCCATAACGCAGCATCGTCAGGCGTTCGATACCTGAACCGAATGCGAAGCCGATGTGCGTTTCGGGATCGAGCCCGAAGTTGGACACCACCGTCGGATGCACCTGGCCCGAGCCCGAGATTTCGAGCCAGCGGCCTTCGAGCGGACCCGACTCGAAGCGCATGTCGATCTCGGCTGACGGCTCCGTGAAGGGAAAGTACGACGGCCGAAAACGGATCGACAGCGCGTCGGTCTCGAAGAAGGCCGTGAGGAACGCCGTATACACGCCCTTCAAGTCGGCAAACGAAATGTTCTCGCCCAGCCACAGGCCTTCGACCTGATGGAACATCGGCGAATGCGTCGCGTCGTTGTCGATGCGATAGGTGCGGCCCGGCGCGATCACCTTGATCGAGTCGGCGACCGGCGCGGAGACGTCCACCTTGTTCGCGTGCGCGCGCAAGCGTTGGGCGTGCATGCGCGCATAGCGCAGCTGCATCGGGCTGGTATGCGGCCGCAGGTTGAGCGGCCTGCCTTCGCTATCATTGATATCAACGTAGAAGGTGTCCTGCATCGAACGCGCCGGATGATTCTCGGGATTGTTGAGCGCGGTAAAGCTCATCCAGTCGGTCTCGATCTCGGGACCGTCGGCAACGTCGAAGCCGATCGAGCGAAAGATCTCCTCGATGCGACGCCAGGTGCGCATCATCGGGTGGATCCCGCCGATGTTCGCTCCGCGGCCGGGCAAAGTTACATCGATCGCTTCGGCGGACAAGCGCGCTTCGAGCTGCGCGGCCACGAGCGCCTGACGTCGCGACGTCAAGTGCGCCTCGATGCTTTCCTTGGCGGCGTTGATGCGCGCGCCCGCGCTTTTCTTCGCCTGCGGGTCGAGCTTGCCCAGGCCCTTGAGCAACTCGGTCACGGCGCCCGTCTTGCCGAGAAAGCGCGCCTTCTCGTTTTCGAGTGTCGTGCCATCGACCGCGGCCGCGAAACGCGCGCGCGCATCGGCGACGAGCGACTCGAGGTCGGCGCTCACCGGCATGGAAGGGGGCTCGATCGGATCGGCCATGCGAACAGGAATTCGTGAAGGGAAATTGCTCGGTGTCGAATGAAGAACGGGGCCATGTCGTCGGCCCCGTTTTTCGTCACACCGCTTGCGCGGGCAAAATCGTGCAACTCGTTCAGCTCGCTGCTGCGCTCTGCTCGCCCGTGCCCACGACCGCCTTGACCTGATTGACGATCGCCAGGAACGCCGGCTTGTCGAGCACCGCCATGTCGGCGAGCACCTTGCGGTCGAGTTCGATCGAGGCTTTTTTCAAACCGGCGATGAACACGCTGTAGGTCATGTCGTGCTCACGGCACGCCGCGTTGATGCGCGTGATCCACAACGCACGAAAGACGCGCTTCTTGTTGCGACGATCGCGATAGGCATATTGCCCGGCGCGCATGACCGCCTCCTTGGCGATACGGAAAACGGTGCTGCGACGACCGCGAAAACCCTTGGCGGCATCGATGACCTTCTTGTGGCGCGCGTGCGCCGTGACTCCACGTTTGACGCGAGGCATGTCGTTTCTCCTTGGGTCGGTGGGTCAGGCGTACGGCATCATGGCGCGGACACTGTTCATGTTGGATTAATGAACGGCCGTCGAGCCGCGAAGCTGGCGCTTGGTCTTGGTGGATTTCTTGGTGAGGATGTGGCGCTTGAAGGATTGACCGCGCTTGACGGTTCCGCCTGCCCGCACCACGAAACGCTTC
>JBBRQU010000010.1:0-98320 GCA_038225855.1 Burkholderiales bacterium
CTCGATTCGCACAGCGGACAGCGGACCGTCAGCGCATCGCGCTGGCTGGCGTACTGCTCGGCCGACGCGAACCATCCTTCGAATCGATGGCCCGCATCACAGATGAGATCGAAGACTTTCACGAGGCAGTGCCCTGAGCGTCGCTACGAGTAAGGGTGCGGGGCGATCGAAAATACGAACGATCGTTTGATTTTAGCCGAAACGGATGGCATGTTGCCGCGACCAACGCGCGCATTACGCCGACACGCAATACGGCTCGAAAGCGGCGCGCACGTCGTCGGGAATCGGAATGGCCTTGTCGGTCGCGAGATCGACATGCACGATCGTCGTCGACGCTCGCAGACGGTCGCCGTTCGCGCCGTGAATGCGATAGTCGAGTCCCATGCTCGCCGCGCCGATGCGCCTGACCATTACGTCGATCGCCACAATTTCCCCGTAGCGACTCATGCCGACGAAATCGACTTCGAGCTTCACGATCGGCCATCCACGCCGCCTGACGTTGATGTGCTCGTGTTGAGGCTTTCCTGCGGCGAGCATGAAGTCTTCCATCGCTTCCGAGAGCAGATAGAAGTACTGCGGATAGAAGACGATGCCGGCAGGATCGCAATGCTGAAAACGAATGCGCTTTTCGATTGTGAACATCGGGGAATCGACCATTCATGAGAATACCGATCCGTGCGCCGATCCGTGCGGAGCGCCGAATCGACGGCCCGAATGCTAACGGGACGGTCGCCAAAGCCGGCGCCGTCCCGCGAACTGAAAATGCGCCGAAAGACGCGAAGGCCGACTACTTCTTCATTTCATCCTTCTTCATCATGTCGTCTTTCTTCATCATGCTGTCCTTCTTCATCATCATGTCGTCGCACTTCGCCATCTCGTCTTTCGACATGCCGGTCTTGTTGGCGCATTTCTTCATCATTTCGTCATGCTTCATCATCTGTTCCTTGGTCATGCCGTCTTTCTTCATGTCGTCCATCGCGGACGCTTGAACGGCAACGGACATCAGACACGCAGATGCGACTGCAGCGATCAGTGCTTTCATGGTCGTCTCCATAGGTGGTAAAAAAGTTGAATCAACATCATCCGATTCAGCTTCCGCCGAACCAGTTGTAACCCTGGTCTTCCCAATAGCCGCCGGGATAATCATTGGTCACGAACATCGCGTAGATGTGTTTCGGATTCTTGTATCCGAGCTTGGTGGGCATCCGCAACTTCATCGGAAATCCATACTCGGCCGGCAAAGTCTTGCCGTCGTACGTCAAGCTCAACTGCGTTTGCGGATGCAACGCCGTAGGCATGTCGATACTCGTGTAATAGTCGTCAGCACATTTGAAGCCCACATAACGCGCCGTCGTGTCAGCGCCAATCTGATTTAGAAAGTCGGAAAACCGTACTCCTCCCCACTTGCCGATGGCGCTCCAACCTTCCACGCAGATATGGCGCGTGACCTGGCTGGTCTGCGGCAAGTCATGGAGCCGGTTTAGCGTCCACGGCTTCTTGTCCTGCACCAATCCTGCGATCTCCAGCTTGAAACCTTCGGGATCGACATGCCGCACTTCGTCGATGCCGTAATAGGCATTGAATGGAAATGGCCGTGTCATCATGGCCTCGGGATAGGTTGGTGCAAGATCGGTGCTGCTGAAAATTGCGGCCTGCACCCGATCGTTGAACCGCGACACCTTCATCAACAGAGCATCGACCGATTCTCCATCGACGATCGAACATCCGGTCAAGAGCGACAATCCCCCGAGCGTCAGCCCGCGCCGCATGAACAAGCGGCGCGCGGGCGCGTCCAGGAGGCGCGAGGCATCGCGAACGATCAGATCTCCATCACTGACCACTGCCGGTGCGAGCGAACGCGAATTTTCAAATAATGTACGCGACATGAGATTTCCTTATCGTCCGCGGATCATCGCGATCAAGGTGCGGGGCACGAGGGCGACCATCACGATATGCACGACGAAGAATCCGACGATCCCGGTCATGGCAATGAAATGAATACGACGTGCGGTTTCATAACCCCCCATCAATTCGCGCAGCAATGGAAACTGCACGTTCTTCCACAGTACCAATCCCGAAAGAATCAATACCGCGATATCGACAATGACAAACAGATAAGCGAATCGCTGAACCGCGTTGTAGTGTCGCAGATCTTCGTGCGAAAGCTTGCCGCGCAGTGCGGCCACGAGATCGTTCCAGATTGCGCGTGGAGACAGCGGAAAGAATTGCGTGAAGATCCGTCGGCTTGCCAGATTGGCAATCAGATAGAACAGACCATTCAGGAAAACGATCCACATCGCAGCGAAATGCCACTGCAACGCGCCGCCCAGCCAACCGCCGATCGTGATGCCAGCGGGAATGTGAAACGCAAAGAATGGCGATGCGTTGTAAATGCGCCAGCCGCTCATCGCCATCACGACCACGCCGATCGCGTTTGCCCAGTGCGTGATCCGCAACCAGAGCGGAAAGACCGTCGCGTCTCGCCGCTCCAACACGGGTACTTCGCCAGGAAACCCTGGAAGCGCGGTCGATTCGGCCATGGACAGGCTCAAAGGTTGACGAGAGTGCTGACGAACTCAGCCGGGTTTACAGACGCCGGTATCGACCGCCTGAAGCACTTCGGCGGTCTTCGCGTCCTGCAGGAATGCGACCACGGCGACCTGACCTCGCGCCAATTGCGGCACGTTGACCACCCGATCGACCGAGCCGCCGGTGCCTTGCACGTCGATGGGGCCGATCCAGTTGCGAACGACGAAATCGTGATCGAGCTTCGCACCGCTGTTCTCGCCCGCCTTGACTTGCGAACTCAGTTTGCTTTCCGTCACGGCGATAAATAATTGCACCGGTCCGCGGCCGGCGGCCAGCGACGTATCGACGACGACATGCAAGGCGTTTCCACCGCGCGGCTCCGCGCGAACCTGCAATCGCGCGGGGGCCGGACCCTTGTCGCTGTGCAGGTTCTCGTCGAGATCACCGCGCCAGTCCTGGACTTCACGACCATTGACGAAGAAATGTGGCGTGAACGAAGTGCGATGCCGATTGGCATGCACTTCCCAATCCTGACGCTGCGAGAAGGCCGGCTGCGCGAAAGGATCCTTCCAGCCGATCGAATCCCAGTAATCGACATGCAGCGCGAGCGGAACGATGCGGGTCGATGAGTTGGCCGTCGATGCGCTCTTGCCTCCGAGCTGCATCAAGGCCTTGTCGGCCGGCGGACAACTCGAGCACCCTTCAGAGGTGTAGAGCTCGACCAGCGCGGCGCGCGTGTTGCCTGAATCGGCGGTACAAGCGGCGAACGCCGGCGCGAGAGGCGCGGACGCGAAAGCCAGCGTGGCGAGCAGCGATGCACTTGTCTTGAACGGGTGTTTCATGCAGCCTCCGAGGGTGCGAACGTGCGAACGTGCGAACGTGCGAACGTGCGAACGTGCGAACGTGCGAACGTGCGAACGTGCGAACGTGCGAACGTGCGAACGTGCGCATTGGTCGTGCGTGTCGCGTCGTCATTACAGATGCGTCGTCAATCGATCGAAAATTCATCCCTCGAGGCCGTCGCGCCATTCGCGCACCGAATTCCGCATCGACTCGAATTGACGGATCACCCTCGGACAGACGTCGCAGATCGTCAAATGCAGACGCAGACCGATGCGCTCGAGCGACGTCAGCTCGCGATCGAGCTTTGCCGACATCAGCCGGGAGGCCTGACGGCACGAAAGAAAAGGCGAATATCTCATCGGGCTCCCTGGTTGAACCAGCGCAGTTCGAGGCACTCGCGCAGGCGTAAACGGGCGCGGTGCAAGAGGACGCCTGCGTTGGTCGCGGTGATCGTCATCTGATTACAGATTTCGTCGGTGGAAAACTCCATCCATTCGCGCAACATGAAAATCCGCGCCTGCTGCGCAGGCAACTGCTCCACGCAGACTTCGAGAATTTCGAAGAATTGAATGCGGTTCAACATCGTTTCGGGCGTGGACCATTCACGCGGAGTCTCCCGGTAATGGCCGTCGTCCTTGAAGATCGCTGCTTCGATTTCGCCCTCGTCGCCCTCTTCGACCAGATGCGTCTCGCGGCTCCTCGCGCGCAGGCAGTCGATGATCTTGTGCTTGAGGATGCCGACCAGCCAGGTCTTGAGTTTGGAACGTCCCTCGAAGACGGTCCTGCTCTCGAGTGCGGCGAGCAGAGTCTCGGAAACCGTGTCTTCGGCCCACGCATCGTTGCGCAGGTGCAGACGCGCGATGCGCAGGAGCGATGGGCGCAGGGCGTCGAGCTCCTGCGTATGAAACGCCTCAGCATGCATAGGCTCGTCCTCGGCTCTTCATTTGCGATCCACCGGGGCCGAAACCGGGACATCGATGCGACGCGTCTGGCCGCTGTTGCCGGGGAAATCGGTGAACAACGCGCGGATCAGATAAGGCATCACCGCAGGCAACGACCCGCTTTGTCCGGTGCTTTCCACACGGCCCTCGTAATACCGCCTTCCGGCGGCCGTCTTCGAGTCGATGTCGAGTTCCAGCCGGCGGTGATAGACGTCGAAGTCATTATCGGAATAAGCGCTGGGAAAAGACCAATACGGGTCGTACCAACCGAAGCCTCCGCGCCCGTACCAGCCGCCGCCGAAGGGTCTCCAGAAAGGATCGACCGGCCAGGGGTCGCGCACGCGCACCTGCGTCGTCGAGATCGAGGGACGTAGGGTAACCGTCAGTTGCGCCCGGTTCTGATCGGTAGCGAGCCTGAACCCCTGGAGAGTCAACTCGTCGCGGACCATGTCTTCATACGACCTGAGCTCGAGGCTGTTCTGAAATTCGAGCGTCCGCGAAAAAACGTAGCTCTTCTCCGCGGGCAATGACGACCAGTCGTTGTACGTCGTGACCTCGGTGTGGATCAGTTGCGGGCCGCTCGCGCATGCGCCCAGAGCGCACAGCACCAACAGCGCGGCAAACCGGCGCACCGGTTGAAACGAAAAATCTTTCATGGCTATCCCCATCGATCGAGGCTAGTTCGACCCGCAATGACAGGTCGAGGTTTCCAGACCCGCGAACAATTCCGGGACTGCGGTCGCCCCGACGTAAAATGGCGGACTTCGCTCCACGCTTTGCACCCATGAAGACCGAGACGCAAAAAACGATTTGTCGCAAGGATTATCGCCCGCCGGTGTTTCAGGTGGAGCGCATCGAGATGGGGATCGACCTCGATCCGTCAGCCACCGTGGTCGCCGCGCGACTTCACTTGAACCGTCAAAATCCCGGTGCGCTGGAACTCGACGGCGAGAGTCTCGAGTTGTTGCAACTGTCCGTCGATGGTCGAACGCTCTCGCCTCGTGCATACGGACTCGCGGCGATCGGCGACAAGCAGACGCTGACGATCGCCGATCTGCCCGAGCGCTGCGTGCTCGACATCGCGGTGCGCATATCGCCCTACGCCAATACCTCGTTGATGGGCCTCTATCTATCGGGCGGCAACTTCGTCACCCAATGCGAAGCCGAAGGTTTTCGCAAGATCACGTTCTTTCCGGATCGGCCCGACATCATGGCGCGCTACACCGTCATGCTTCGAGCTGACCGGTCGCGTTACCCGGTGCTGTTGTCGAACGGCAACCTGGTCGAGTCGGGGCGCCTGCCCGACGGACGTCACTACGCAAAGTGGGAAGACCCGTTTCCCAAGCCGAGTTATCTGTTCGCGCTCGTCGCGGGAAAGCTTGCGCATATCGAACGCCGCGTGACGACCCGGAGCGGCCGCTCGGTGCTGCTGCAGGTCTATACCGACCAGCATGATCTCCCCAAGGCCGGCCACGCGCTCGATTCGCTCGAGCGCTCGCTCAAGTGGGACGAAGCGCGCTTCGGACTCGAGCTCGATCTCGATCGTTTCATGATCGTCGCGGTCGGCGATTTCAACATGGGCGCGATGGAGAACAAGGGCCTCAACATCTTCAACACCAAGTTTGTGCTGGCCGATCCGCGCACCGAAACCGATGCCGACTTCGCCAACATCGAAGGAGTCGTCGGGCACGAATACTTCCACAACTGGACCGGCAATCGCGTGACCTGCCGCGACTGGTTTCAACTGACGTTGAAGGAAGGCCTCACGGTCTTTCGCGACCAGGAGTTCTCGGCCGACATGGCCGTGGCGCAATTGAATGGCGACCCGGGCGCCGATGCCGGCGGCGTACGCGCGGCGCTGCGCATCGAGAACGTGCGCAACCTGCGGGCCACGCAGTTTCCCGAAGACGCCGGGCCGATGGCGCACCCGGTGCGACCCGAGAGCTACCAGGAGATCGGCAACTTCTACACGGCCACGGTCTATCAAAAAGGCTCCGAAGTCATTCGCATGCAGCAGACATTGCTCGGCCGCGATGGCTTTCGCGCGGGCATGGACGAGTACTTTCGACGTCATGACGGGCAGGCGGTTTCCTGCGACGACTTCGTCTCGGCGATGGAGTCGATCTACGTCGTGCAGAGGCCCGGCAAGAAACTCGATCGCTTTCGTCGCTGGTACAGCCAGGCGGGAACGCCGCGCGTCTCGGCGAGCACGGCTTACGACGGCGCGACGAAAAAGCTCACGCTGACCTTGCGACAGATCTGCCCCAAGGTCGGAGTCGAGAAGGCGATCGCGATAGCCAAGCAGCCCTTCCACATCCCGTTCGCGATCGGTCTTGTCGATCGCGACGGTCGCAGCATTCCGCTTGCACTCGAAGGCGAATCGGCGAAGCAGGAAGCCAGGACCACTCGCGTGCTCGATCTCGTCGACGATGAACAACGCTTCGTGTTCGTCGATGTCGCGTCCGACGCGGTCCCGTCGCTGCTGCGCGATTTTTCCGCACCGGTGATCGTCGAGTATCCGTATAGCGATGCCGATCTCGCGCTGCTGCTCGCGCACGATGCCGATCCCTTCAATCGCTGGGAGGCCGGTCAGCGTCTGGCGACGCGTGAACTGATCCGGCTCACGCACGATGCAAAAGCCGGTCGCACACTTTCGATCGGCGACGCGTTGATCGATGCCTTTCGCACCACGCTGCGCGACACGCGGCTCGACCCCGGCTTGAAGGAAGCGGCGATCACGCTGCCCGGCGAAGGCGTGATCGGCGAGCAGCTCCCGATCTACGATCCGGCCGCAGTGCGGCGCGCACGGCTGTTTCTGATCGACGCTCTCGCAGCCATGCTCGCCGATGACTGGCATGCGGTGTACGCATCGCATCGAACGGTGGGACGCTATTCGCCCGCAGCGGGACAAGCGGCTTCACGCGCGCTCAAGAACTGTGCGCTCGGCTATCTCGCGCGTCTCGACGATGCCGACGCGCAGACGCTGGTCGATCGTCAGTGGGCCTCGGCCGACAACATGACCGATCGGCTGGCGGCATTCTTGGCGATCGTCAATGCTCCCAGCGACCTGGGCGGCGGGCGCGGCGCGGGGAGCGCGAGTCGCCGCACGAGTCGCCGAACCCGGGCGGTCGACGCGTTCTATCGACAATTCCATCGCGACCCCCTGGTCGTCGACAAATGGCTGCGCGTGCAGTCGACGACGATCGAAGCCGACGATGCGGTGCTCGATACTGTCGCCGCTTTGACGCATCACGCGGCGTATGCGGCGGCCAATCCCAACAAGGTCTATGCATTGCTCGGCGGGTTCTTCAGCGGCAACCCGGCGGCTTTCCATCGCGCCGACGGGCGTGGGCACGCGTTCTGGGCCGAGCAGATTCTGCTGCTCGATGCCATCAATCCAACGGTCGCGGGCCGCCTGGCTCGAACGCTCGAACGCTGGCAGAAGCTGACTCCCGACCTGCAAGCCTCGGCGAAAGCTGCGCTGCTGCGGGTTCGCAACGCGAAGCGCCTGTCGCGCGATGTCGCGGAGATTCTCGACAAGGCGCTCGCGGCGTAACGCGCTCTCCACCTGACGCGAATCAGGCGTCTTTCGTTTTTTTGTTCGCAAGTACCTTGGGCACCGCGGGCGCCTGCAAGCGAAAGGCGTCCGGCATGCCGGAGCCCAGAAGCGGGCGCAGATAGAGCCGGAAGGCCTCGGTGATATTGGTGCCGGTGCTTGCGATGAAGGTGTCCTCCATCACTCTCGTCTTGCCGGCCACGACCGCAAGCGGCACGAGCTCGTACTCGACCGCGTAAAGGTTGCCGGAAGAGCGCGTGCGTCTGATCGTCACCGAACCATCGCGGCTGCCCGACATCGCGCACTGCACCGCCTTTTCTCCCACCTCGCGCGCCTCGCGCTGATCGACATCCGACACGCAACCGATGAACGAGCGCTGCAGGTAGCCGAAGGTGTCGCCGCGCACGCGCTTGATCCCGAGCTTGCTCTTGATCTCGTCGCACAACAGATCGGCGAGCGCACCGGTGCCCGACAGTTGCACATTGCCGTGCGGATCGAACTCGGGATTCTTCGCCAGCTGGCTCAGGATCGACACACCGGCCTCGTCGTGTATCCCTTCGGACACGGCGACGACGCAACGCCCGAGACGCTCGAACGTACTCTTCACGTCGGCAAGAAAACGTTCGAGCACAAAGGTCCGCTCGGGCAGGTAAATCAGGTGCGGCCCGTCGTCCGCGACCTTCCTGCCCAAGGCCGATGCGGCCGTCAGAAAGCCCGCATGCCGTCCCATCACGACGCCGACATAGACGCCCGGCAGCGACCTGTTGTCGAGATTCGCACCCGTGAACGCCTGCGCGACGAAACGCGCAGCCGATGGAAAGCCCGGCGTGTGGTCGTTGGCGACGAGATCGTTGTCGATCGTTTTCGGAATGTGGATGCACGAAAGCCGATAGGCCGACTTGCTGGCTTCGTTGCTGACGATGCGCACGGTGTCGGACGAATCGTTGCCGCCAATGTAGAAAAAATGGCCGATGCCATGCGCCTTCAGGACGCGAAAAATCTCGCGACAATAGTCGACGTCGGGCTTGTCGCGCGTGGACCCGAGCGCCGACGACGGCGTGGCGGCGACCAACTCGAGATTAGCGCTGGTTTCATGCGTCAGGTCGACGAAGTCTTCGTCGACGATCCCGCGAACGCCGTGACGCGCTCCGTAAACCACATGCCCCGCATCGATACGACGCGTCTCCAGCACCACGCCTGCCAGCGACTGGTTGATGACCGCAGTCGGACCGCCACCCTGTGCGACGAGGATCTTTCCGGATGACATGTGTGCGTCCCTTTTCGTCGGTTGAATTGGTCGCCCGAATCGATCTCTTCAATTCGCGGCGAGCAATTGTATCGTGGTCGCAAAGCCGCGCCGGCATTGACTCTGCGAGATGTAACCTGCGCGTTCATGCGCGCGCCTCGAACGCATCGCGACGCGCGCGCAGACCAGAAAAAGCGAGTCCGACGAGCAGCAGTGCAAGCGCTCCCGCCAGCATCACTGGCGTGGTTCGGACCCGCTCGACCGCAAAACCGCCGAGCGCGACCCCGACCGATTGGCCGAGAAAGAAACACGATGCGAACAGCGCGACCGCGGTGCCTCGCGCATTCGGCGCCATCTGGGTCGCATTGATCTGCAGGGTGTTGTGCAGCATGTAGAAGCCGAGACCCGCGGCGAACAATCCCGGGACCGCGAAGAGCACGGTCGGCGCGCCGGTCGGCGCGAGCGCCACGGTCGCGATACCGATCGCAAGGAGGATCGCGCCTGCGCGCGCGAGGCCGGCTTCACCGAGACGTCCGAGCAAGCGTCCGGCGCCGAATGCATACGACACGCCGCCGGCCGCGAACGCGACCAGCATCGAGCCCGCGAGCGAGAGCGAGAGCGCGTGCTCCTGGTGCAGATGCGTCGCGAAGAACGCGAAAGGTCCGTAGAGTGCGGCGCCTTCGAGAAAGACCGTCAAGAGCACCCAGCGCGCCCACGGCTGTGCGAGGACCGATCGACATTGCGCAACCAGACCGAATGCCGCACTCGTGCCGCCGACCGCACGCTGCGCCGGCGTGCGCACGAGACGCGTGAGCAACACCGCCATCGCGACGAACCACAGTGCGAGAAACCAGAACGGCAGCCGCCAACTGACGAGGTCGGTCGCGATGCCGCCCGCAGCCTGTCCCATCGCGAGTCCCGCGATCTGTCCGACGAGAAAGCGCGCGAGCACCGGCTGGCGATCTTCGTACGGCACGTTGTCGCCGATCCACGCCATCGACAACGGCATCATCGACGCCATCGATGCGCCCGCCGCAGCGCGCGCCGCGAGCAGCAGCGTGAAGCTGCTCGCGAGCGCACACGCGGCCGACGCGAGCGCCGCGCATACGCACGCAAACAGGATCACGCGCAGCTTGCCGAAGCGATCGCCGGCCGGGCCGAACACGATCTGCAGGCACCCATAGGCGATCGCGAAGACCGTGACGACGCTCGCCGCATTTCGTATGCCGACATCGAAGTCGATCGCGAGTTGCGGAATTGCCGCGTCCATCACGCGCATCGACATCGCGCTGCCGAAGGCGACCAGCGCGAGCAGCACAATAATGCGTCCCGTACCGATCGTGGGCGCAGGGGAAGCTGCGGCGTCAGGCAGCGTCGTCATCGACCATCCCGTCGTTCCCGTGTATGCGTTCGAACCCGTGGGAATTCAGCGTCTTCATACACACGTCACGGGGTCCCTGCTTTCGCAGGGACGACGAGCCGTCGTTCCCGCGCACGGGGGAATCCAGCGTCTTTCGACCCACGGCGCTGGGTTCCTGCGTTCGCAGGGGCGACGACTCAAGGCAGCAGCACGCAGGAGCCCATGGTCCTGCGGGCGGCGAGGTCTTCATGCGCCGTCGCGACCTCGGCCAGCGGATAGGTCCGCTCGACATCAAAGCGAATTTTTTTTGTCGTCACCATCCCGAAGAGCTCCTTGCTCGCCGCTTCGACTTTCTCGCGCGTCGAAACATGCGTGCCCAGGGTCGGTCGCGTCACGAACAACGAGCCTTTGCTCGCAAGGATGCCGAGGTTGACGCCCGCAACGGGACCCGATGCGTTGCCGTAGCTGACCATCAATCCGCGCGGTTGCAGGCAGTCGAGCGAGGCTTCCCAGGTGTCCTTGCCGACCCCGTCAAAGACCACAGGCACCTTCGCGCCGCCGGTCAATTCGAGCACGCGCTTGGCGATGTCCTGCTTGGTGTAGTCGATCGTTTCCCAGGCGCCGTGGCGTTTTGCAAGCGTCGCCTTCTCGAGCGAGCCTACGGTGCCGATCAACTTGACGCCCAGCGCTTTGGCCCATTGGCAGGCAATCAGTCCGACTCCGCCCGCGGCCGCATGAAACAGAATCGTCTCGTCGCCTTGCAGCCGATAAGTCTGGCGAAACAGGTATTGCACCGTGAGGCCCTTGAGCATCATTGCCGCGCCATCTTCGAACGAGATGCCCGCCGGCAGCTTGACGACCTGCAAGGCCGGCATCGTGCGCAGGGTCGCATAGGCGCCGATCGGCCCCTGGCCGTACGCGACGCGGTCGCCGACCTTCAGGTGCGCGACGCCGTCGCCGACGGCCTCGATGACGCCGGCTCCTTCGAAGCCCAGACCCGACGGCATGACGCTCGGGTAGAGGCCGGTGCGGTAGTAGATGTCGATGAAGTTCAGACCGATCGCGTGATTGCGGATCGTCACCTCGCCCGTCGCGGGAGGCGGGACGTCGACGCTTTCGAGCTTCATTACCTCGGGGGCGCCGGTGGAATACATGCGGATTGCCTTGGCTTGGATCACGTGCTTCTCCTCGTTGAAAATGGAGTCGCCGATTCGACGATCCTCGATGCTGCCTGATATCCGGATCATCCGCAGCGCCGCGAAGTCGGCGTATTGCGCCTTGCCTATAATTCGCCACCCCCATCTCGAAGGGGACGCGCGCGTTCAGCTGCGTGCACGCAACAGCGCGGTGCTTCCATCGACCCTTCATGAAAATCATCGTCCTCGGCGCCGGCATCCTCGGCATCTCATCGGCCTGGTTCCTGCGTCGCGATGGACACGACGTGACGGTGATCGATCGTCAGCCCGGTGCCGGTCTGGAAACGAGCTATGCGAATGGTTCGCAAATCTCGGTGTCGTATGCCGAGCCTTGGGCCAATCCCGGCGCGCCGTTGAAGATCCTCAAGTGGCTAGGCAAGGAAGACTCGCCACTGTTGTTTCGCTTGAATGCCGATCCGCATCAGTGGTGGTGGGGCCTCGCGTTCCTCGCCAACTGCACGCCCGCGCGCACGCGCTTGAACACGATACAACTCACCAACCTCGGGCTCTACAGCCGCAAGACGCTGATCGCATTGCGCGGGGAAACGGGAATCCGATACGACGAACTCGAACGCGGCATCCTGCATCTCTACGAGAGCGA
This sequence comes from Burkholderiales bacterium, assembly GCA_038225855.1. GTDB lineage: Bacteria > Pseudomonadota > Gammaproteobacteria > Burkholderiales > Burkholderiaceae_D > CAHJXF01. The sequence continues at coordinate 12,273 of JBBRQU010000010.1, forward strand.
AGCCGACTACGAGGCGGCGAGGCCCGGGCTCGAACTGATGCGCGAGTTCGGCTGCACGATGAACTTTCTGAACCCCGAGGAGATCGTCGAGCTCGAGCCTTCGCTTGCCTCGTATTGCACGCGGCTCGTCGGCGGCGCCCATGCGCCCGAAGACGAGTCGGGCGATGCCTTCAAGTTCACGCAGCGCCTGGCAGCGCTCGCCGCAGCGGGCGGCGTCGAGCTTCGCTACGACACGCAGGTGTTGTCGTTGAAACAACAAGGCAGCCGCATCATCGGCGTCATCGTCAAGGACGGACACCCGCACGGCCCCGGGGCCGAAACGACGCTCACGGCCGACGCCTACGTGATGTGCATGGGCCCGTGGTCGGCGCGCATGCTTCGCGGCGTGGGCGTCTCGACTCTGATCTATCCGGCCAAGGGCTACTCGGCGACGTTGCCGATCAAGCCCGGCGCGCTCGCCAACACCGTCAGCCTCACCGATCACCAATTGAAGATCGTGTTCTCGCGGCTCGGGGAGCGCATCCGCATCGCAGGTACCGCCGAGCTGTCGGGTTACGGAACCGAACTCAATCGCGTGCGTTGCGAAGCGCTCACGCGGCGCGCAGAAGAAATGTTCCCGGGCGTACTCGATGCCTCGAAGGTCGAATACTGGGCCGGTCTGCGACCTGCGACGCCGTCCAACGTGCCGTACATCGGCCGCAGCAAGCTCGGCAACCTGTGGCTGAACACCGGACACGGCACCTTGGGCTGGACTCACGGCGCCGGGTCGGGTCTCGCCGTCGCCGACCTGATCGCAGGGCGCAAACCCGAAGTGGATTTTGCGTTCTGCGGTCGCTAGCGGACCTACCCCGATGCGACGATGCTTGACACCTCAATGATTCGAAAGTGAAGCATCGGGCGGGTCAACGCTCCTGCATGACGCGGTTCGGCGCTTCGCGTCCAGGTCCTTCGCGCGCCGCACCCTCCCGTCCCGGACCATGCTCGGGTCCTCGCGGTTCGGCTTGCGGCGGCCGCGGCGCTTCGATACGGGCGGGACGCGGCGCCTCGACGCGTTGTGGCGCAGGAACGGGTGCGACCGCCGCAGGAACAGGCGCGACCGGTGCGACCTGCTGCGGCCGCTCGGCAGGAACTTGCTGCGGACGCTGCTGGATATTGCGCAGCTCGCGATTGGGTCTTTCTATACGCGGTGACGCACCCTCGCCCTGCGGTATCGCCTGCGGCCTCTGCACCTGCGCGGGGTCGATCCGCGAATCCCCTTCGCCGCCCCGCACGATTCCACGCTCGGCCCCGCGCTCGGCCCCGCGTTCAGCTCGGTTCTGCGGCGGTACCCTCGGCTGAAAGCGCGGCGTGTCCGCCACGCGCGCCTGACCTTCGACGACAGGCGTCGGCAGCGGCTGCTGTGTTGGCGGCTGGATCGGCCGCGTGTTCGGGTTGACGTTCGGCGCCTCGGGATTGCGCTGCGCCTGTACAGGGCGTTCGGGCTGTCCGTTCGGCGTGTTTTCGCGCTCGGCCTCCTGCATGCGGCGATAGTTTGGGGGTAGAGCGTTGCGTTCGCGAGGCGAGGCCTGTTGCGCCCCCGGCGTCTGCTGCACTGGTTGCGCCTGCTGCGGATTCTGAATCTCGGCGCGCGCGCGGCCGGCTTCGAAGGGACGTGCCGCGAACTCGCGCGGCGAACGGAATTCGGGACGGTTGATGCCTTCGCCACGAGGCGGGCCCGCGCGCAACGCCGCGGGGATCGCTTCGGGTCGCGGCAGCGCGGCCACGTTGACCGGTGCGGCGCGCGTCACCAGGTCGCGCGGCGCGGCCATCGCCACGCGCGAGATCGAACGCTGACTGGCAAACGCTTCCTGCGGCGCGACCGTGCCTCCATGAAAACGATTCCATTCGTGCCCGTTGCCTTCACGCGCAAAGTGCGCGGGCGGATTGACGATCGTGATGTTGTTGACCTGCCGGATGTAAGTCACGTTCTGCGTGTAATGCGGCGCATAACGTTCCCACGGAGCGAGCGGATACCAGCCAACCGCGGGTCCCCTGCCGACCGTGAACGAGGCTGAAAATCCCGAGCCTCCGTAGAAGCCGACGAGCGCAGGCGCGTAGACCGGACGCGCGACATACGCTCCGGGGCACCAGCCCCAGCGGCTGCCGACCTGCACCCAGCGCCCGTAGTGAAACGGTGCGAAGCCCCACGGCGCATCGTCCACCCAGGTGTATCCCCAGGGCGCTACGTAGGCCCAGCGGCCATAGCGATAGGGCACCCAATCGGCCTGCACATAAGTGGTCGGATACCACACCGGTCCGTAATCGGCTTCGGTCGCCCAGCGGCCATTGGCGTCGAGGTCTTCGTACCCGGTCATCCGCGGCGAGACGTAGCGCGCCGCCTGACTATCGCGAAAGCGGGCCTCGCGCGCGAGCACCCAGTCGTCGAGCGGCACCGGTACCGAAGCCGTCGATTGAAAATTGGACTGCCCGTTGGGATTCGATGGATCGATCGCCGTGCGCAATGCGCTGCCGGCATTGACGAGCACTGGACCGTTGGCCGTGCGCACACTGGCCTGACCCGCGAAGACCGTCACGCCATCGCTGTCGGCAAGCGCATCGATGCGATAGCGGCCCGGCTTCAACAACGCGAAGTCCGCTCCCGGCACGGCGACGTTGTAGGCATCGTCGGGATCGAAGCGATGAATGCGCATCGCCACGCGGCCGCGCACGACGTTGGCATTGAAGGTGTTGTCGTCGAGCTGCTGGATGTCGACCTGCGAGCCCGCATCCATCGCGAGCGTGGTCGATCCCACGCTGATTTCGGCGCGGCCGGCATCGCCGACGAACACCGAATTGCGCGACGTGATCGGCTGGTTCACATAGGCCAGCTTCCATTCGGGATCGGTTTCCGAATAGGACTGCACATCGCCTTGCACGAAGGCGATGCGTCCCACGCGACCCGGGACATCGGCGAATGCGCTAGCGCTGATGCCCAACGCGGCGAGAGCCGCGGCAGCGGCCAACACGATGCGGGCGAATGACTTCATGGCGAGCTCTGGTGAATGTCGATGAACTTGGAACGAGAGCGCGCCTCTAAAGTTGACGGATGTTACCAACCGATACATCTGAGTCCAGTGAGCCGCGAAGTAGAGCACTTGATTTAGTTGACTCCAACCGCTGCACCTAACTCCGGTGATTTGCACCCATCAAAGGGATCAGGCGCAGCGCTTTCAGAAATACCTCGTACCTCCGGCTGCCTTCTCTTGCGCTGTACTGCGCTCACCCCCTCGGTCGTAATACATCAAATGCGCCGGGCAGTCCGACCCTGAAAAGTAAGCAATGCCAAACCAGATCTATCAACGAATTAATACAATAGACGTGGATCAAGCTATATCATTAGAAAAAAACCAGAAAATAATTATCCCAGGCTCGCTACGCATCGTAAAATTCATAAAGAACGCCGCTTTCCTGAAGAGCAGTCAAACACGTGATCTCTTTCCCAGTATCACGAAAACTAACTGAGGCGACCTTGCCGAACATTCTTACACGCGCATCAAATATTACAGACTTACTCAACCGATATGACGTGGCCATATAATCCTTAGCATTACGTTCAATTGTCGGCGGCATCAATTCCGAAAATTTCTCCAAATTAAATTTATCAAAACCAAACCCTAAAAACACAATTCTTTCGGCATTTTTCAGTAAGTCCTTTGCTCGAATAATTGGATACAAAGAAGCATCGAAGTCGTCGTGAATTGTTTTGATGTCACGAGCAAATTTTTCAACACGTTCGCGAGTAGCACCTTCCCCATAAGCAAGACTCTCACCATACGGAAGTCTAAAAAGGGTTTCGCTTGGCCCATAAAGATGGATTACCGGAGTATTCTCATACGCGTGAGTGATTTTCTCGTCTCGGGGACCACCAAAAAATCGATCTTGAATACTTTCCATCAAGAATTTTTCAAGAGATCGATCGTAGTTGAAAGTAATTACGCCGAGATTATTTTTGTTCATGTCAAGAAACGAGTTGAATAGTCCTTCCGAGAGACGACGCCAAAGATAAGTGTACCAATCATCCTGCTCTGGTAAGTTTAAAGAAACAGTAGTTTTCTCATTGTCGAGTATTATGAACGCGATGCAATATTTGGCAATCTCTTTTACAAGACTTTCTGCAGGATATCTTTGTAGTGCGAGAAATTCATCGATGGAAACAGCGTTTGTAGCCTTTAGCTGCCGACAGAACACTTCAAGATCAGCGCGCGAGAAACTACTTTGCTCCAAAATACGGGCCCCAATGTCGGATTTATCAAGAGAATAAAGTGTGTTGAGCAGCTCGCCTCCCAAGGGGAAGCCGTACGGGCAACTGGCACCAGCTCCCGTTACAAGAACGGTTCTTGCAGTAATCATGCTTTGGGCAGTGGTTTGAGTGAGCGCCAGTTAGCTGAGAGCGGGCCTCAACGCCGCTTGCCGAGGATCGAGCCGAGCACCCCACGCACGATCTCGCGCGCGACCGACGAACCGACCGTGCGCGCCGCGCTGCGCGCCATCGAATCGACCATGCCGTCGTGCCGCCCGCCGCGCGGGCCGGTGGTACCGAAGAGCACGCCGCTGATGCCACCCCACAGGCCGCCTCCCTCGGCGGGCGCTTGCGCGGCTGCCGTGGGAATCGGCAAAGTTGGTGAGCGGGGGGTGGTCGATGCCTCGCTGGTTGCGCTGCTCGATGCGCCACTCGACGCCGGCGTCGCGAGCCCCGCGACGCGCCCCTTGATGATCTCGTAAGCCGACTCGCGATCGACCGTCTTCTCGTACACCCCCGCGACGATCGACGCATCGATGACGGCCTTGCGCTCGGCATCGTCGATCGCGCCGATCTGGCCTCCGGGCGGCATGATCTGCGCGCGCATCGTCGGCTGCGGCCTGCCCTTCTCGTCGAGGAAGGACACGAGCGCCTCGCCGACTCCGAGCTCGGTGATCGCGCTCTCGATGTCGAGTCCCGCGCCGTTAAAGCCTGGATTGGGACGCATCGTCGTCGCCGCGGCCTTCACGGCTTTCTGGTCGCGCGGCGTGAACGCGCGCAACGCGTGCTGCACGCGGTTGCCCAATTGTCCGAGCACGGTGTCGGGCACGTCGAGCGGGTTCTGCGTGACGAAGTACACGCCCACGCCTTTCGAGCGAATCAGGCGCACCACCTGTTCTATCTTGTCGAGCAGCGCCTTCGGTGCATCGGTGAACAGGAGATGCGCTTCGTCGAAGAAGAACACCAGCCTGGGTTTCTCGGGGTCGCCGATCTCGGGCAGCTTCTCGAACAGTTCGGACATCAGCCACAGGAGGAAGGTGGCGTAGAGCTGGGGCGCGTTGAGCAGCTTGTCGGCCACCAGGATGTTGACGATGCCGTGTCCTTTTGCATCGGTCTGGATCAGGTCGTCGAGGTTCAGCATCGGCTCGCCGAAGAACTTGGCGGCGCCCTGATTCTCGAGCGTGAGCAGGCTGCGCTGGATGGCGCCCACCGATGCCGCCGAGATGTTGCCGTACTGCGTCTGGAAGCTCGATGCGTTGTCGGCCACGTATTGCAGCATCGCGCGCAAATCCTTCGCGTCGAGCAGCAGCAGGCCGTTGTCGTCGGCGATCTTGAAGACGATGTTGAGCACGCCCTCCTGCGTGTCGTTGAGATTGAGCATGCGCGCGAGCAGCAATGGGCCCATGTCGGACACGGTCGCGCGCAGCGGGTGGCCCTTCTCGCCGAACACGTCCCAGAACGTGACCGTGCACCCGTCGAACGCGGGAGGATCGAGCTTGAGGCTCTTCAAGCGCGCGTCGAACTTCGGCGTCAGTTGACCGGCCTTGGCGATGCCAGAGAGATCGCCCTTCACATCCGCGGCCACGACCGGCACGCCGATCTTCGAGAAGCGTTCGGCAAGCAACTGCAAGGTGACGGTCTTGCCGGTTCCCGTCGCGCCGGTGATCAGGCCATGACGATTGGCGAGCGCCGGAAGGATTGCGCACGAAGAAGATGCAGCGTCTTCGGCAACGGCCATGGGTAGCGCTTCGAGCATGGTATGAGTCCTTCGGCGAAGTCGAAGACGAAAGGCCGCATGATAAAATCGCGCCGCTTTCGAGGCCCTCGATTCTAAAGGCAGCATCGCATGGCGGGACATTCCAAGTGGGCCAACATCCAGCACCGCAAGGGGCGTCAGGATGAAAAGCGCGGTCGCATCTGGACGCGGCTGATCAAGGAAATCGCGGTCGCCGCGCGCCTGGGCGGCGGCGACTCGGGCACCAACCCGCGGCTGCGCCTGGCGATCGACAAGGCCAAGGAGCAGAACATGCCGGCCGACAACATCAAGCGCGCGGTCGATCGCGGATCGGGCGCGCTCGACGGCGTGCACTACGAAGAAATCCGCTACGAAGGCTACGGCATCCATGGCGCCGCCATGATCGTGGAGTGCATGACCGACAACAAGACGAGAACGGTCGCGGACGTGCGTCACGCGTTTTCAAAATTCGGCGGCAATCTGGGCACCGATGGATCGGTCGCATTCCTGTTCAAGCATTGCGGCCAGTTCCTGTTCGCGCCCGGAACGTCCGAAGACAAGGTGATGGAAATCGCGCTCGATGCGGGCGCCGAAGACGTCGTCACCGATGATGAAGGCGGCCTCGAAGTGATCTGCGAGCCGCACGATTTTGCGCAGGTGAAGGACGCGTTCGCCAGGGCGGGGCTCAAGGCCGACGTGGCCGAGATCGTGATGAAGCCGATGACCGAAGTCGACTTCACCGGCGACGATGCGGTGAAGATGCAGAAGCTCATCGACGCGCTCGAGGGGCTCGACGACGTGCAGGAGGTTTACACCTCCGCGGTCATCTCCATTTGAGCCCGCATTGAAAGTCCCGCATTGAAAGTCCCGCATTGAAAGCCCCGCTGTGAAAGTCCCGCGGTGAAAGTTCTTGTGGTCGGTTCCGGCGGCCGTGAACATGCTCTCGCGTGGAAGCTCGCGCAGTCGCCCAAGGTGCAACGCGTGTATGTGGCCCCGGGCAACGGCGGCACCGCGCTCGACAAGCGCATGAAGAATTTTCCGACCAGCGATGCGCGCGTCCTCGCGGCGTTCGCCGTCCGCGAGAAGATCGCGCTTACCGTGGTCGGCCCCGACGCTGCGCTCGCGGACGGCATCGTCGATCTGTTCACGGCCATGAATCTGCGCATTTTCGGCCCGACACGCGCGGCCGCCGAGATCGAATGGTCGAAGGACTATGCCAAGGCATTCATGCAACGCCACGGCATTCCGACGGCGCCCTATCGCACGTTCACCGATGCAGCGAGCGCGCGCGCGCATGTCGATGCCCAGTTCGCGGAACGGCCGACGACGCCGGTCGTGATCAAGGCCGACGGGCTCGCGGCAGGCAAAGGCGTGGTCGTTGCAATCGATGCAGACGAAGCGCATCGCGCGATCGAGCGCTGGCTTCCGTCCGGCGTGCAGGCCGTCAAGCATTCGCTCGCAAACCCCGCGCGCCTCGTGATCGAAGGCTTTCTCGAAGGCGAGGAAGCGAGCTTCTTTCTGATCTGCGACGGCCGCACCGCCCTGCCGTTCGCGACCGCGCAGGATCACAAGCGTCTTCTCGACGGCGACCTCGGCCCGAACACCGGCGGCATGGGCGCGTATTCGCCGGCGACCATCGTCTCGCCGGACGTGCACGCCAAGGTGCTGCAGCAGATCGTGCGGCCGACCATGGCCGGCATGGCCGCCGAGGGCCGCCCCTTCACCGGTTTCCTGTACGTGGGCTTGATGATCGATGGCGACGGGCAACCGCGCGTCGTCGAGTTCAACGCACGCATGGGCGACCCCGAGGCGCAGCCGATCATGCTGCGCATGAAGTCCGACCTCGTGCCCGTCATCGAGGCGGCGTTGAACGGCAGGCTCGAAGCCGTCGAGATCGAATGGGATCGACGCACGGCGTTGACGGTCGTGCTCGCGTCCGCGGGCTATCCCGAAGCGCCCATGACGGGCGACGCGATCAGCGGCCTGCCGAAAGCCGAAAGCGATGACACGGTCGTCTTCCACGCCGGCACGGTGCAACGCGAAGGCGAACTCGTGACCAACGGCGGACGCGTGCTCGGCGTGACAGCGCTCGGCGACAGCGTCCGCATGGCGCAGAAGCGCGCGTATGAAATCGCCGAGGCGGTCCACTTCGAAGGCATGCAATATCGACGCGACATCGGCTGGCGTGCGATCGTGCGGCGTTGAGTTCGACATGCGTTCAACCTTACGTTCGACCTTGCGCGCGGTACCTCGATCATCACCGTGATCGACTCCGCCGCCGTCAAGGACTATCTGCTCGTGCTGCAGGCGCGCATCGTCACCGCGCTCGAGCAGCTCGATGGCGGCGCCTTTCTTCGCGACGATTGGAGCAAGGCTGCCGGAGAACCGCTCGGCGGCCACGGCATCACTTGCATGCTCGAAGACGGCAAGGTGCTCGAACGCGCCGGCGTCGGCTTCTCGCATGTGAGCGGATCGACGATGCCGCCGTCGGCGACAGCGGCGCGACCCGAGCTCGTGGGTCGCAGCTTCGAAGCGATGGGCGTGTCGCTGGTCCTGCATCCGCGCAATCCCTATGCGCCGACAGTGCATTTGAATGTGAGGTTCTTCGTGGCGCGGCCACCATCCCCATCCTCTTCTGATGCGACCGGGCGCGACGTGTGGTGGATCGGCGGCGGCATGGACTTGACGCCCGCGTATGGCTTCGACGAAGACGCGATGCATTTTCATCGCCACTGTCGCGATGCTCTGGCGCCCTTCGGGGCAGAGTTCTATCCCGAATTCAAGGCGTGGTGCGATCGCTATTTCTTCTTGAAGCATCGCAACGAGATGCGCGGCGTCGGCGGCATTTTCTTCGACGATTTCAACGCGCTCGGTTTCACCCAGAGCTTCGCGATGCTGCGCGCCGTAGGCGATGCATTCTTGCCGGCGTATCTGCCGATTCTCGAGCGCAGAAGGCTCACGGCGCACGGCGAGCGCGAGCGCGCATGGCAGGCCTTGCGGCGCGGCCGCTACGTGGAGTTCAACCTGGTGTTCGATCGCGGCACCCTGTTCGGTTTGCAATCGGGCGGGCGTACGGAATCGATCCTGATGTCGATGCCGCCGCTCGCGTCATGGCGTTATGACGTGACGCCCGGGCCAGACAGCGCAGAGGCTTTGTTGACGACGCGTTATCTCACGCCGCGCGACTGGATTTGATGGTCACCATCGGCCTGCTTGGCGGCAGCTTCGACCCCGTCCACACGGCGCATCTTGAGATGGCCGACGTGTTTACATCCCAGCTCGCGTTGGACGAAGTGCGCTTCATTCCAGCGTCGCAGCCGTGGCAAAAGCACGGACTGTTCGCGACCGGCCCGCAACGCGAAGCGATGCTCGCTGCAGCGCTGGCCCATCATCGGCCGTCGGCAGGCCGGTACGTCATCGACTCGCGCGAATTGCAACGCGCGGGCAAGACCTACACCATCGACACGCTCGAGGCGTTGCGGCGCGAAGAGGGACGCCATGTCTCGCTGGTGTTTCTCTTCGGCGCCGATCAACTCGTGCATCTGAATACGTGGAAGGATTGGCGTCGGCTTTGGGACTACGCGCACCTGGCCGCGGTCACCCGCCCCGGCTTCGACGCACACACGTTGCCGCAGGAGGTCGCCCAGGCGTGGTCCGCACGACTTGCCGATGCGCGCGAGTTGCATCTGCGGGAATGCGGCCGCAGTGTTCTGCTCGAGGATTTCTCGTTCGACATTTCGGCCACGAACATCCGCGCCGCGCTCGCCGCAGACGATGCCGCGTCGCGCGCGTTGTCGACTCGTATGGTCCCTCCCGCCGTTCTCGACTATATTCGTACCCACAATCTCTATAGGAGCTGAATGGACATCCGCAAACTGCAACGCGTCATCGTCGATGCGCTCGAAGATGTCAAGGGCGCCGACATCAGCGTCTTCAACAGCACCAGCCTCACGCAACTGTTCGACCGCGTGATCATCGCGAGCGGCACGTCGAATCGACAGACCCGAGCGCTCGCCGCTTCGGTGCGCGACAAGGTCAAGAGCGCGGGGGGACACGTCATCAGCGTCGAGGGCGAAGAGACCGGCGAATGGGTGCTGGTCGATCTGGGCGATGCGATCGTCCACATCATGCAGCCGACGATACGCGCCTACTACAACCTCGAAGAGCTGTGGGGCGCGAAGCCGGTGTCGATGAAGTCGCTCGACGACAAGGTCCCGCAGGATCATGGCGGCGGCGCACATGCCGTGCCCGCGAAGGATGCGGCGCGAACCGTCGTCAAGGCGGGCCGAACCCCCGGCGCCCGCAAACCGGCCGCGAAGAAGCCCGCTTCGAGGAGCGCAGCGAAACCCCCATCGAAGAGCGGGGCGAAGGCCGCACCGAAGAGCGGAGCGAAGCCCGCACCGAAGCGCGCTGCGAAGACGGCTTCGAAAGCCCCCGCAAAGACGGCTCGCCCCAAGCCGCGACCGGCAACGTCGAGGTAGTCGGATCGCATCGCATGGCGATGCAACTCGTCATCGCTGCCGTGGGCGCGCGCATGCCGTCATGGGTCGATGCCGCTGTCGAAGACTATGCGGCGCGCATGCCTGCCGATCTGCGGTTCGCATTGCGCGAAATCCGACCCAAGTCGCGCACCGCCGGCAAGACGATCGCTGCGCTGATGGCTGCCGAGGCCGAACGGCTACGCGCCGCGCTTCCCCGACATGGGCCCCGCATCGCGCTCGACGAACGCGGCCGCGATCTTACGTCGATGGACCTCGCTGGATTGATCGAGCAATGGCGAGCCGATGGCGATGATGTCGCCTTCCTGATCGGCGGCGCCGACGGACTCGACGCCGACCTCAAGGCCGAGGCACACATGCGGGTGCGCCTGTCGAGCCTGACGCTGCCGCATGCGCTGGTGCGCGTGATGCTTGCAGAGCAACTCTATCGCGCGTGGTCGATCACGCAGAAGCACCCCTATCATCGCGCCTAGCGAGCCAACCAAGACCCACCGACGACCGCAATGAGCGAACCCAAACCGCGTGAACCCTTCATCTATCTCGCGTCGCAGAGCGCGCGCCGGCGCGACATGCTCGAGCTGATGCACATCCGCCTCGAACTGCTCGTCGCAGCCGACGATGAAGACGTCGAGGCGCTCGAGACGCCGCGGGCGAACGAATCGCCGCGCACCTACGTCCGGCGGGTCACGCGCCTGAAGGCGGAAGCCGCGATCGATCGACTGCATCGTCGTGAGTTGGTGCGCGCACCCATCCTGGTCGGCGATACGACCGTCGCAGTCGGCCCGACGATCCTCGGCAAGCCTACCAACGTCGATGATGCGCGGCGCATGCTCACGCTGTTGTCGGGCCGTACGCATCGCGTGCTCACCGCGATTGCGGTTGCCGATGACTCGCGCATGGCGACCGCCCTCTCCGAGTCGCGCGTGCGCTTTCGCACCATCGAGAGCGACGAGATCGATGCCTACATCGAAAGCGGCGAACCCTTCGGCAAGGCCGGCGCATATGCGATACAGGGTCGGGCGGCCGCCTTTGTCGAGCACATCAGCGGCAGTCACAGCGGCATCGTCGGTCTGCCGCTGTTCGAGACCGTGCAACTGCTGAAGCTCTTCGGGATCAGGCCGGGTTGAGAACCTGACGAACCGTACAATCCGCGCATGCCGACCCTCATCACAAGACCAACGACATGAGCGAAGACATCCTCATCAACGTCACGCCGCAGGAAACACGGGTCGCGGTTTTGGTTCAGGGTATTGCGCAGGAACTGCATGTCGAGCGCACCGCATCGCGCGGATTGGTGGGCAACATCTATCTGGGCAAGGTGGTGCGCGTGCTGCCGGGAATGCAATCGGCCTTCATCGATGCGGGGCTCGATCGCGCGGCCTTCCTGCACGTGGCCGACATCTGGCGGCACGAGCCGCGTCGCGAGGCGAGCGTCGGCGCGTACAAACCCGCGGGCGAAGCCGCCGATGACCTCGTCGACGATCGTTCGCCCTCGTCCTCGTTGCAGCGACAGTCCAACAACGGCAACCACGAGCCGATCGAGAAGTTGCTGCACGAAGGCCAGTCGCTGCTCGTGCAGATCGTGAAGGAGCCGCTTGGAACCAAGGGCGCCCGCCTGTCGACGCAGATGTCGATCGCCGGCCGCATGCTGGTGTACCTGCCGCAGGACACGCACTCGGGTCACATCGGCGTCTCGCAGCGCATCGGCGGCGAAGCCGAGCGCGAGGCGTTGCGCACCAAGGTTCTTCGCCTGCTCGGACCAGACGAGGGCGGCGGCTTCATCGTGCGCACCATGGCCGAGGATGCCGGCGAAGAAGATCTTGCGGCCGACATCGCGTATCTGCGCAAGCTCTGGGACGACATCCTGCGCGCCAGCCGCAGCTTGCCCGCGACCAGTCTGCTCTACCAGGACCTCGGGCTCGCCGAGCGCGTGCTGCGCGACTTCGCGGGCGAAGAGACGGCGAGCATCCAGATCGACTCGCGCGAGAGCTATGAAAAGCTGACCGAGTTCGCCCATGCCTACACGCCCAAGATCGCGCCGCGCATGCAGCATTACGTCGGCGAACGGCCGCTATTCGAGCGCTACAACATCGACGCCGAAATCGAGAAGGCGCTGGCCCGAAGAGTCGATCTGAAGTCGGGCGGCTATCTGATCATCGATCAGACCGAAGCGATGACGACCATCGACGTCAATACCGGCGGCTTCGTCGGCGGGCGCTCGTTCGACGACACGATCTTCAAGACCAATCTCGAAGCCGCCCATTCGATTGCGCGCCAGCTTCGGCTGCGCAATCTGGGCGGCATCATCGTGCTCGACTTCATCGACATGGAAAACGCCGAGCATCGCGACGCCGTGCTCGCCGAATTGAAGCGCGCGCTGTCGGGCGACCACGTCAAGATGACGGTCAACGGCTTCACGCAACTCGGCTTGATCGAGATGACGAGAAAGCGCACCCGCGAATCGCTCGCGCATGTGCTGTGCGAGCAATGCCCGACGTGCAGCGGCAAGGGCGAGATCAAGACCGCGCGCACGATCTGCTACGAAATCCTGCGCGAGCTGTTGCGCGAGTCGCGTCAATTCAATCCTCGCGAGTTTCGCGTGCTCGCCTCGCAATCGGTGATCGATCTGTTTCTCGAAGAGGAATCGCAGAACCTTGCCATGCTGGGTGACTTCATCGGCAAGCCGATCTCGCTGCAAGTCGAATCGATCTACACGCAGGAGCAGTACGACGTGATCTTGATGTAGGCCTGCAGAGCGCCTGCCGAGGGCCCCGCGCGCAGCGCGGGATCGGCACGCGGCGCAGGCCTGATTTCATGCAGGCTCGAAGCCTGCATGAAATCAATCTACCCAATGCGCCATGCGCTTCGCGCTCAACGCAGGCGCGCGCCCTTCGCGGCCGTGTCGAAGAATCCTCCGACGAACGACGAGCCGATCGATGCCCCCAACTTGCGCGCGAAGCGCTCGCTGATGCTCTGCTTCTCGGTGTAATCGACCACCACCTCGGCCTTGACGATGTCGCGTGCGACGCTGTCGACCGTGCCGTAGCCGTCGGCGAGCCCGAGTTCGATGCTCTGCGCGCCGGTCCAGAACAGGCCGCTGAAAAGCTCGGGGGAATCCTTCAGACGCTTGCCGCGGCCGTCGCGAACCACCTGGATGAATTGGCGATGGATCTCGTCGAGCATGGTCTGCAGGTGCGCCTTCTGCTCGTCGGATTCCGGAGAGAAGGGATCGCCCAGACCCTTGTTCTTGCCCGCGGTCTGCAGGCGCCTCTCGACGCCCAGCTTGTCCATCGTGCCGGTGAATCCGAAGCCTTCGGACACCACGCCGATCGATCCGACGATGCTCGCCTTGTCGACGAAAATCTGATCGGCCGCGGCTGCCGCGTAATAGCCGCCGGAAGCGCACATCTCATCGACGACGACGTAGAGAGGCTTGTCCGGGAACTCGCCGCGCAGGCGCTTGATCTCGTCGTTGATCATGCCCGCCTGGACCGGACTGCCGCCGGGACTGTTGATGCGCAGGATCACGGCAACCGTAGCGCGGTCCTTGAATGCGGCGTCGAGCGAGTCGTTGATCTTCTCGGCCGACGCATCGCCATCGGCATCGATCACGCCATGCAGATAGACCAGCGCGGTGTGCCGCGTGGCCAGCGCCTTGTCCGCCTTCACTCCACCGTTCCACAGGGTTGCGACGACGATGATGAAGATCAGCAGCCACACGAGACGAAAGAAGACGCGCCAGCGGCGCGCATCGCGCTGCTCGCGCAGGGTCGCGAACATCAGGCGCTCGATGGTCTCGCGCTCCCAGCCGGCCGAGGCGGTGCGATCGGCCCCGGCGCGCGGCGACGATCGATCGGCGCGCGAGTCTTCGGGTGTGGACGCCGGGGGAATACGATCGTCGGACATGGTGCGGGGCTATGGGACAGCGGCTTGGGGCGCCGGAGTATAGCCCGCGTTCATCGCATCAAGCGTGATGCGCCAGCCAGGTCTGCAAATCCGCCGGCGAGCCCAGGACCGCGAGCGCGTCCTGCCCGGCCAGCGTTTCGTGAAGATGCGCTCCATAGCTGACCGCAAGCGCATGCGCTCCGGCATTCGCGGCCATCTGCATGTCGTGCGTGGTGTCGCCGATCATCAGCATGCGATCGCATCGCACACCGAGCTCGTCGCCGAGCTCGTACAACATCTGCGGATCGGGTTTTGATCGACACTCGTCAGCGCAACGCGTCGCATCGAACAGCGGACGCAACCCGCACGCATCGAGCGCGCGATCGAGGCCGACGCGGCTCTTGCCGGTCGCGACTGCGACGAAGTATCCCTGGTCTTTCAACGCGATGATGATTTCACGTACGCCGGCAAAGAGCACCAGGTCGGCGTCGCGCGACAGGTAGTGATGCCGGTAACGCTCGACCATCTGCGGCACGAGGGCCTTGGGCATGTCGGGTACCGCATACGCGAGCGCATCGGAAAGACCGAGGCCGATCACGTGGCTGGCGCGCTCGTTCGAAGGTATCGGCAGCCCCAGGTCGGCGCAGGCGCGCTGGATGCTCGACGCGATCGTTGCCGTCGAGTCCATCAGCGTGCCGTCCCAATCGAAGACGATCAGGTCGAAGCGATGGTCGCGTCGCAAAGGTCGTTCACGCATCGCGCCGCATCGCTTGCGAGGGAATGATCGACGCGTGCCGCAGGCGCCCCAGAAAGCGCTCACATTCGGCCGGCAGCGGTGCGACGAGATCGACCGCCTCGCCGCTGCGCGGATGCGCGAACTGCAGGCGCGCTGCATGGAGAAACATGCGCTTGAGGCCTCGGCCGGCCGCCGCGTCGGCGCGTGCGAGACGCTTGTTCTGCGCGAAGTCGCCGTACTTGTCGTCGCCCACGATCGGCCTCCCGAGATGCGCGAGGTGCACGCGAATTTGATGCGTGCGACCGGTTTTCAACTCGACATCGAGGAGCGCGAACGCGCCATCGCGGCCATCGAAGTTTTCGAGTCGACGAAAGATCGTGGTCGCGGTCATGGCGTCGGCGTCATGATCGAGTGCGGGCCTCACGCGTCGCTCGCCGCCGGCCAGCGTGAACTTGACGAGCGACGCCTTGACCTGGCGTTTCGCTTCGGGCCACGGCCCGCTCGCGAGAGCGAGATAACTTTTCTTCACCCGCCCTTCGCGCAAGTCGTCATGCAGCTTGACGAGCGCGCTCCTTTTCTTGGCGATCATCAACAGACCCGAGGTATCGCGGTCGAGCCGATGAACCAGTTCGAGTACGCGCGCGTCGGGCCGCGCCGCGCGCAATTGCTCGATCACGCCGAAGCTGATGCCGCTGCCTCCGTGGACCGCGATGCCGGCGGGCTTGTCGATCACGACCAGGTGGTCGTCTTCGAAGACGATCTCGAACGTGGCCGCGCGTTCGCGCTTCGGTGCATCGGCCTCGTCACGCGTCGAGCGTTCGAACGCGCGTTCGGCGACCCGCGTTGGCGGAACCCGCAACACGTCGCCTTCGAGCAGTCGATAGTCGGCATCGACGCGCTTCTTGTTCACGCGCACTTCGCCGCCGCGAATGATGCGATAGACGTGACTCTTGGGTACGCCCTTGGCGCGACGAAAGAGGAAGTTGTCCAGCCGTTGTCCCGCTTCGTCGTCCGCGATTTCGATCTGCGAGGCTCGATCGGCAAGGAACAACGACGACGGTTCGGCTCGCGGATTCGCCTCTGGGGACGAGGTCGAAGACCTCGTGGACCGCACGGCCGCAGCGCGTCGATCGGGCGATTTGCGAACGCGGGCGCCTAACTCGTTCATATTGAAATATAATTTGCGCTGTTGTGGGGCCAATGCGGGGGCCGATGCAAGTGCGCCAAAGCGCATGGACGCGCGGCAAGTTGCGGTCGGGAACATGAGTCCATCACCGATCACAGGACGGCGCCCCGACAAAAGAATTGCGTGTCGAATCGCGTGAGTGCGCAGATGTCATTCAGCGCGCGAGTGCGAAGGATTCTACATGCCGGTCGTGCTGCCCACCGTGACGGGCACACGCGCGAACGTTGCGCGGCTTGGCCAAGGATGGCGCCCAAGCGCCGTTCGGCCGAGGTCGCAGCGGAAGCGAAATGACAAAAGCGGTAGCTCAGGAATTTGTGAAGCGTCGAGAAGCATCGGCGCTTCGAATCGAACGTGTTGTGGTCCTTGGTTGAGTGCGTTTGCATGAACCCGATCGTCACGCCCTGCATGATGTCGAAGTTGCGCGATTGCGCACGGACATCGCTCGCGTTGCCTTCGACCATGCCATCGTGATCGCGCATCGGCCTGCTCGCGTTCGGCTCGCGCCCTAAACGCGCTCGCTGCGCAGTCCGCAGCGAGCGCCGCGCCTGTCGGCAATTCCAGCCGCTCTTGTCGTTTCCTCGCGCTTTGAAGCAATCGTGCGCAAGCCGGACTTCGGTCCCCTGCGCGAGGAATCTCATATGAAACGCATGTTGTTCAATGCGACGCACGCCGAAGAGCTGCGCGTCGCCATCGTCGAAGGTCAGAAACTCATCGACCTCGACATCGAAGCCGCCGGGCGCGAACAGCGCAAGTCGAATATCTACAAAGGCGTGATCACGCGTGTCGAGCCCAGCCTCGAAGCCTGCTTCATCACATATGGAGAAGAGCGTCACGGGTTCCTCCCGTTCAAGGAAATCTCACGTCAATATTTTCGTGAAGGCAGCGACGCGAAAGGCGGCCGCGTGCAGGACGCCGTCAAGGAAGGCATGGAGCTGTTCGTCCAGGTCGAGAAGGAAGAGCGCGGCAACAAGGGCGCGGCGCTCACCACCTTCATCTCGCTGGCGGGCCGCTATCTGGTCCTGATGCCCAACAATCCGCGCGGCGGCGGCGTGTCGCGTCGGGTCGAAGGCGAGGACCGGCAGGAACTGCGCGAAGTGATGGACTCGCTCGAACTGCCCCAGGGCATGAGCATCATCGCGCGCACGGCCGGCATCGGCCGCACGGCGCCCGAGCTCCAGTGGGACTTGAATTACCTGATGCAACTATGGCGCGCGGTCGAAGGCGCCGGCAATTCGCAGACCGGCGCATTCCTGATCTATCAGGAGTCGAGCCTCGTCATCCGCGCGATCCGCGACTACTTTCAGCCCGACATCGGCGAACTGCTGATCGACACCGACGACGTGTACGAGCAGGCGCGCCAGTTCATGGCGCACGTCATGCCCGACATGGTCAATCGCGTGAAGCGCTATCGCGACGACGTGCCGTTGTTTTCACGCTTTCAGATCGAACACCAGATCGAGACCGCGCACTCGCGCACCGTGCCTCTGCCTTCGGGCGGCGCGATCGTCATCGATCACACCGAAGCGCTCGTCTCCATCGACGTCAACTCCGCACGCGCCACGCGCGGCGGCGATATCGAGGAGACGGCCAGCCGCACCAATCTCGAAGCCGCGGAAGAAGCGGCTCGGCAGATGCGCCTGCGAGATCTCGGCGGATTGATCGTGATCGACTTCATCGACATGGAGTCGGCGCGCAATCAGAAGGACGTCGAGCAACGCCTGAAGGACGCGTTGCGCTACGACCGCGCGCGCGTGCAGACCGGAAAGATCAGCCGCTTCGGCTTGATGGAGTTGTCGCGCCAGCGCCTGCGTCCGAGCTTGTCCGAAGGCAGCCACGTGGTGTGCCCGCGATGCAATGGCACGGGCCACATCCGCGACATCGAATCGTCCGCATTGCACGTCCTGCGCATCATTCAGGAAGAGGCGATGAAGGAGAACACCGCGGCCGTATTCACGCAGGTGCCGGTCGAGGTCGCGACTTTCCTGTTGAACGAGAAGCGCGCCGACATCGCCAAGATCGAGATGCGCCTGAAGGTCAACGTGGTGCTGATCCCGAACAAGAATCTCGATACGCCGCACTACACGCTCGAGCGTCTGAAGCACGACGACCCGCGTCTGGAAACCGGCAAGTCGAGCTACGACATGGTCGAGCCGCCCGCCGAGCCCGACGCGTACCAGCGCAAGCCGGAAGACGCCAACGCGCGTCCGCGCCAGGAGGCGGTCGTGCGCGGCATTACGCCCGAGCAGCCTGCTCCCGTCATCGAACGTCCCGCGCCGGTCGTCGGGCCCGCTCCTGCGGCGGCGACGGTCGTGCACGCATCGGCTCCGAGTTTCTTCGAGCGCATCGCCCGCTGGTTCAAGGGCCCTGACGAGACGCCGGCGACAACGTCGCCTGCGCTGTCTGCAAGCGATGCGACGCGTGAAGCACCGCGACCTGCGCGTAGCGGCACGGCCGGCGCGGCTCGCGGCGAAGGCTCGTCCGATCGGACCCGCGCAGGCCGTGGCGGTCGTGGCGCGCGTGGACGCAGCGATGGCGAGCGCACCGAACGTCCGCGTGGCGAAAAAACCGATCGACCCGAGAGAAGCGCCGCAACCGACGGCGAACGCTCCGAACGCAAGGAGCGCTCCGAGCGCAAGCCGCGCGGTGAAGACGCGCAGGTTCAGGCGCGCGCACCGCGAGGCGAGGGCCGCGGCGAAAGCCGAAGCGACGGGCGAAATGAAGCCCGCCGAGGACGCGGTCAAAAACCGCTCGATGCGCTCGAGTCGCCGAACGAAACCGCATTTACCGAAACGCAACCGCGCCCCGAACGAGCGCCTCGCGGCGAGGGGCGCAAGCCGCGAGGCGACGCGCGAACCGAAGTCGATGTGACGACCGATGAGGCGTTGAAGCAGCGCGCAAGCGAGGCTCTGGTCGCTTCGTCCCCGACAACGCAGGCGGAAGTCGAACGGCAAGCAGAACGGCCGGTTCGCGAGGACGAAGCGCGAGCAATGGACCACGCGGCTGACTTCGACCGTCTCGATGCTGTCGAGGTCGAAGGCGATGAGAGCGATGCGGCGCGGGGTGAAGGCGTGGTCGATCGCGCCTCATCCGAAAACGGCGCAACCAATGGACGGCGTCGCCGTCGCGGTGGTCGCGGTCGCAATCGGCGCGAGCGCGATGGCGATGCGACCGACACGACTTCGAACTCCGAGCGGCCCGAAGAAGGGACGGCGCAGTTTGCGATGGAGTCAAATGCACGCGATGCTGAAGTCGCTGAAGTTGCGCACCTCCCGCACGCACTGGAGCCTGTGCATGCTGCGTCACTGACATCGATGGACACCGGGCGCCGGGCGATGGCGTCGGCAGAAGAGCGCGGTCTCGGACGTCCGATCGCCGACGCTATCCCTGTGCACACGCCTTCGGAAGAATCGAACGCCCTGCCCGCGCGTGACGAGAAGGAAGAACCGAGGGTACGGTTCGAGGCGGCGTCCGAGTCCGCTGGGGAGTCCGCTGCCGAGTCCGCTGCCGACGCGGCCGAGGCAACGCGCGCCGAAGCTCCTGCGTGGATGAATGCTTCCAGCATCGACGCGTCGCCCCGGCCCAGTCAGGTTGCGGTCGCTCCGGCGCCGATGCAGGTCGCCGACTTGCAGAAACTGTTGTCGAGTGCCGGACTCGAGTTGGTCGATACCGACGCGAACAAGCTCGCAAAGGCACGCGTCGAGTCATCGCACGTCGCATCAACTGGAACTCGTGCCGTTCGCGAAAGAAAGCGCTTGCCGCCGCCGCCGCCCGAGCCGCTCGCACAGGTCGAGACGCGCAAACACTGATCGAGCGCAGAGGCAACCGCGAGGCGACGACAGGCCGGTGCGCGTATGGTGATCCACGCCAGCCCCGAACTTCTTCGCTGGGTCGACGAACAGCTCGCGCGAGGCTGCGACCCGGCGGAAATGATAGACGCGATGACCACGGTGGGTCATGCGCGTTCGTTTGCAGAAAGCGTGATCGGTCGGGCCTCCGGCAAGAAGCGCTTCGATCATGTCGACTTCGTCGACACCCATGCGAACGACGAGCCCATCGAAGTGCCCGAACCCCTGCTCGCGCCGCTTGCTTCGGGCGCGAGCGCGATCGTGCTCGACGATCATCGCGTGGACATCCTCGTGAACCTGCACCACCCGCGCATCATCGTGTTCGGCGGGCTGCTCAAGGACGATGAGTGCGACGCATTGATTGTGGCGTCGCGCCCGAAGCTCGAGCGCTCGGAGACGGTCAACCGCGCGAGCGGAGGGACCGAGCTCAACCAGGCGCGCACCAGCGAAGGCGCCTACTTCTTTCACGATGCATCGCCGCTCTTGCAGACCATCAATCGGCGCATCGCGCAGGTCACGCGCTGGCCGCTGTCGCATGGCGAGCCACTGCAGATTCTTCATTACGACGTGGGCGCCGAATACCAGCCGCACTACGATTATTTTTCGCCTGAAGACGCGGGCACGCCGTCACTGCTCACGCACGGCGGACAACGTGTAGGTACACTGATTGTTTATCTGAACACGCCCGACGCCGGAGGCGCGACGGTCTTTCCCGACGTCGGTCTCGAGGTCGCGCCGATTCGCGGCAACGCCGTCTTCTTCGCTTACGACCGACCGAGTCCCGTGAGCCGTACGCTGCATGGCGGAACGCCCGTGGTCGCGGGCGAAAAATGGATTGCCACACGCTGGATGCGCGAGCACGCCTACAAATGAAGCGCGATGGATCCTCGGTCGTGATTCCGATAGTCGACAGACGCGACGACGTGCACGCGCCGCGTAGCGACGCGCTCATCGAACCCGACGGGCAACTGCGCGATGCGCTCGATCGGCCGATGCACGACCTGCGTATTTCGGTCACCGACCGCTGCAACTTTCGCTGCACCTACTGCATGCCGAAGGAAGTCTTCGATCGCGACCATCGCTATCTTCCACATGCGGACCTGCTGACGTTCGAAGAGATCGCGCGGCTCGCACGCGCGTTCGCCGCGCACGGCGTCGAGAAAATCAGATTGACCGGCGGCGAACCGCTGCTGAGAAAAGATCTCGAGCGCCTGATCGCGATGCTCGCCGAAATCGCATTGCCCTATCGATCCGGAGCGCGCCTAGACCTCACGCTGACGACCAACGGATCGCTGTTGAGAAAGAAGGCGCGCGCGTTGAGAGATGCCGGCTTGACGCGCATCACCGTGAGCCTCGACGCGCTCGACGACCGGCTATTCAGAGGCATGAACGACGTCGACTTTCCGGTCGCCGACGTGCTCGACGGCATCGATGCGGCGGCCGAAGCGGGGCTAGCTCCGGTCAAGGTCAACATGGTCGTAAAGCGCGGCTACAACGACAGCGAAATCGAAGTCATGGCGCGGCACTTTCGAGGCACGGGCCACATTCTTCGCTTCATCGAATACATGGACGTGGGCGCATCGAACGGCTGGAAGCTCGACGAAGTCTTGCCCAGCGCCGACGCGGTCAGACGCATAGCCGCGGTATTTCCGATCGAGCCGATCGATGCGAATTACGCGGGCGAGGTCGCCGAGCGCTGGCGCTATCGTGATGGCGCCGGAGAGATCGGATTCATCTCGAGCGTCACGCACGCGTTTTGCGGTTCGTGCTCGCGCGCCAGGCTTTCGCCCGAGGGTCGTCTCTACACGTGCCTGTTCGCGACGCGCGGAACCGATCTGAGAAATCTGGTCCGCTCGGCGGCAAGCGATCTCGACCTGGCTCGCGCAGTGGGCGCGATCTGGGCAGTCCGCGACGATCGATACTCGGAACTTCGTGGCCTAGCTACGACACTCCCCGCGGAAAAAATAGAAATGTCCTATATCGGCGGCTGAACGAACGCCGCGTCGCATCGTGGCTACAACACTTTGCCGCACGATCGCGCCTCGATCCCACGCGAGATATTTTTGATAACCCATTGTTCAAAAGATTCTTTGTTGTCGACTCGACTATCGTATCGAGGCACCACGACATTTTTTTGACGGCATTGCTTTCGGGACTGGTCAGGATGGCGTAACGAGTCTGTAAGATTGCGTAACGACACTCGCTGTCTTCAGTCAACGGAACGTTTTCATGAGGCATTGGCAGACTCCCAAAAAACCAAAAGCGCGCATCGAGATCATTCCGATGATCGACGTGATGATGTTCCTCCTGGTCTTTTTCGTTCTGATCAGCATCAACGTCATTCCCGCTTTGGGCGTCAAGACCGTTCTGCCCACGTCCGAGCAGTCGCAAGACATCAAATCGGTCGTCAATGCGCTCGTGACCCTCGGAAAGAGCGAAGAACTGCAACTGAACGGGAAGTCTGTCGCGCTGGCGCAATTGGCCCCGTCGATCCGCTCGCTGGAAAGACCGGACAACAAGGTTGCCGTCATCATCAACAGCGACAAGGGTGTCGAGGTTCAACGCCTGATCGACGTGATGGACGCCCTCAAGGCCAATGGCTTTGCGTCGTTCTCGATCGCGTCGAAGAAGAAGTCCTGAGCTCGAGCCCCAATGGCGTTTTTCTACAGGCACCGGAACGTTCCGGCCAGCGCGGCTGCGTGCGCCGTGATCGCTCTCGCGATTTATTCGCAAGGCCACCGGATGCTGCAAACCAAACGGCAGAATCCGGAAGAGCCGGTGCAGGTGACCCTCACCGAATTGCCTCCTCCGCCTGCTCCGCTTCCGCCGCCCCCGCCACCGCCCACGCCGCAGCCGCCCAAGCCCAGTCCGGCTCCGGCGCCGACGCCGCCGATCCCGCGGCCGGTCGAATCGAAGCCGATTCCGGCGCCGAGTCCGAACCCGATTCCCGTGCCGCGTGTCGAGCCTCCTCCGCCGCCGGCTCCCGCACAGCCGCCGTCACCCCCGCCGGCCCCTCCGGCTCCGCCGGCCGCGTCCGCCGCGTCGACGGTCGATGCAAGCGCCACGTATATCGGGCGCGTGCGTGCATACCTGAACGGCATCAAGCGCTATCCGACCGGCCGCGAAGCGAGCATTCAACGGCCCGAGGGCAAGGTTCGCATCTGGTTCGTCCTGCGACGCGACGGCTCGCTGGTGGATGCCGGCATCGAGGACACGTCGAATTCGATTCTGCTCGACAACGCCGGACTGACGACGATCAAGCGCGGCAGCATGCCCGCGTTCGAAGGCGCATTCGCTGGCGAGGAAACGCATCGATTTACAGTGGACCTCGACTTCAAAGCGCCGTCGTGACGATATTCAATCAATCATTCTTTAATCTTGATCACGCCTTTTAAAACACTTTTTATTTATGCGATTCTCGGGAGTTTCTCAATGAAGTTCAAAGCCACGCAAATTTCGCTATTGGTGTCCGGCCTTTTCATCGCCGCAGGCGTCAATGCGCAGCAGTCGACGACCAACGTCGGCACGATCAACGTCGAAGGACAGCCCGGCGGCACGGGCACCGGCCTGATCCAGCAAGAGGAGACTCCCAAGGCGCGCAGCTCGGTGGGTCGCAAGGCGATCGAAACGCAGGCGCCGACCAACAACCCGTATCAGGTCATCAACCTGTTGCCGGGCGTGTCCACGTTCAGCTATGACGGCACCGGACTGTTCGGGGGCGGGCTGCGGATTCGCGGCTTCAACAGCGATCAGTTGGGCTTCACGATCGACGGCGTACCGGTCAACGACTCGGGCAACTTCGCGGTCTTCCCGCAGGAGTACACCGACACCGACAACCTGTGCGAAGTATTCGTCACGCAAGGATCGACCGATACCGATGCGCCGCACGTGGGCGCCACCGGCGGCAACGTCGGCTTGGTGACTTGCGCGCCAACCGACAATCGACGCGTGCGCGTCTCGCAGACGTTCGGCAATAACGCGCTGGCGAAGACGTTCTTGCGTTACG
The DNA here is from genome assembly GCA_038225855.1 of Burkholderiales bacterium. GTDB lineage: Bacteria > Pseudomonadota > Gammaproteobacteria > Burkholderiales > Burkholderiaceae_D > CAHJXF01. The sequence continues at coordinate 36,444 of JBBRQU010000010.1, forward strand.
ACACCGGAAAATTCGCCGACGACCGCGTCAAGATGTTTTTCTCGGTCTCGCACGCCGAAGCCGAGAAGTTCCGCGGCACGGGCTCCGCGTATCGCGACCATATCGACTACAAGGGTGTCCTTTCGCTGGGCGGCGGCAGTCACATCGATGCGGGCCTTCTTTATAACCGCGCGGTCAACAACAATTACCGCACGCTCACGAAAGCCGAGATCGACAAATACGGCCGCTATCAGGACTTCGGCGCATTCGCTCCGCAACATCAGCCCGGCGTGAATGGCACGGCGCAAAACGATACGACTTACGCGCCCAATGTCGCCAATTATGTTTTCAATAATGCACCGGGCGCATCCAACCCGGATCGTTTTTACGGTTTCAACCTGAATCCCTTTAGAAACTATATTGCAACGCTAAAAGGCCATTTCCAACTTGCGCCGACCTTGAGCCTCGCCGTCGATCCCTATCTCTGGTACGGATACGGCACCGGCGGCAATCAATTGCAAACGCTGCGCGAAGGGCAATCGGGCGGATTCCTGCATGGCGGTGGTCGCGATTACAACGGCGATGGCGATACGCTCGATACGGTTGCGTTCTATGAAGGCAGCGTGACCAAGACCTATCGTCCGGGCGTCACCACCAAGGTCAATTGGCAAATCGCCGGCAACAGCATCCTTGCGGGTTACTGGTATGAGCGCGCGCGTCACCAGCAAACTGCGCCTTATGTCACGATTGCCAATGACGGCACGGCCGCCGATATCTGGTTGCGCAACGAGGAGCAATTTCAACGCAACGCCGATGGTTCGCGCGCGCAGTTCCGCGACTGGTACACCATCAGCACCGGCAAGTCCGCCTTCCTGCAGGACACCGTGAGTTTCTTTCAGGACAGGCTGACGTTCGTTGGCGGCGGGCGCTACACCACGCTGGGCCGCACGTTCCGCAATTCCGCCAACCAGGGAACCACGGTCACGGGTCTGGGCCAGACCGGAAGCGGCGGCGCAGATTACACGATCGAAAAAGAGTATTCGAAATTCCTGCCCAACCTCGGCATCAAGTACCAATTGACGACCGAGCAATCGCTGTTCGCCAATGCGGCCAAGAATTTCAAGGCGCCGCCCAACTTCGCGTATTCCAACCTCGCGGTCAGCAATGCTTCGGCAATAGCGCCGGTCACTTTCGTCAACGGCGTTGCGACCAATTTCCGTATTCTCGAGCCGCAGGTCGGGCCGGAGACGGCGCATAACTACGACGCGGGCTATCGCTATGCGGGCGGACGCGTGACGTTCTCGGGCTCGGTGTTCTACATCAACTACAAGGATCGCATCGCCGCGTTGATCGATCCGAACACAGGCACCCAGGGTCAGGCGATCAACCTGGGCGACTCGACCACCAAGGGGTTCGAGCTCGAGAGCGGCTACAGCATCACGAAAAATCTGGCGGCCTATGGCTCGCTTTCGTACACCAAGACGCGCATCAAGGGCAACCTGCTGCTCGGCGGCGGACCCAAATTCGAAGCGACCGCAGGCAAGGAGTTTCCCGATACGCCACGCTGGCTCTCGGGCTTCGCGCTTCAGTATTCGGACGAGAACTGGATCGCGGGCGTCGATGCGAAGTACACCGGCAAGCGCTACTCGACACTGGTCAACGACGACAGCATCGGCGGCTACACCTTGTTCGGCACGACCGCAGGCTACAAGTTCGGCTCGAACTCCTTCATGAAGAATCCGATCTTGCGGCTCAATGTGTACAACATTTTCGGCCGTCAATATTTGAGTCTGAATGGTCCTTCGGGCAGCAACTTCGGCGTGCGCGCGAATCCGATCGTGGGTCTGCCAACCTACTTCGCGCAAACCTTCTATGTCGGCGCCCCCCGGACCACCGTTTTGACGTTCGCGTCGGACTTCTGAAGCGGAAAAAAATGCCATGGACCTGACCATCCTTCACGACATCACCTTCTACGCGCTGTATGCGGCGTTGGCGATTGCCGTCTTCGTAGCCATCGAACGGCTGTTCTTTTTCTCGCAGACGTCGAGGCGTACGCGCGAACTCGAAGACGCGGTCGAGCATGGCGCAGTGCCGCCTGCGGCGTTGGTCGATGCCGACAACGTGCCCGCGCGCGCGGCCAAGCACATGCTCGACCGCTTGCCGAACATCGAGTCCCGGCACGACCTCGAAGACCTGTCCGAAGAAGTGTTCATCGATTCGCGCACGCAGTTGGCCAAGCGCTTGTGGATGCTCGATACGATCGTGACCGCGTCGCCGCTGCTCGGCCTCCTCGGCACAATCCTCGGCATCATCGATACCTTCACAGCACTGGCGCGCTCCGGGATCTCGGACCCTTCGGGCGTGTCGGCGGGCATCGGCACGGCGCTGTTCGCAACCGCGCTCGGCATTTCGGTGGCGCTCTTCGGGCTCGTGTTCTTCAATCTCTTCCAGGAGCGCATCGAGCGCCTGTCGGATCAGATGAAGGTCTTGATCCTCAGGCTATCAGCCTTGAAGCCGGTTTGAGCCGACGTCCGCCCACGAACGGCGGACCGACGCAGCCATTTTTTTCCGTCTCGGAAATGAAAAACGTTTGTGGCACTATGTCACAGTTGATGCCTCCGACTCTGGACAACCACTGCCGTTGAAGTTATTCTAAGTCCGACCGCCAACGCTTCCTGACGCGGCATGGATTTCACGAGGCTCGCTGAGGAATCATCGCGAATATTTTTAAGACTCAATACGCAATTGGAGAAATTTGGCAACTCTTAATAAGGGAATAATGCCGATGAAGTAAGGTAATACAAGCCGCCCACCCTGAATAAGAAAACAATATATTTAGGCAGCATTGATCGACTCTGAAATCGCGTGTAAAGCGATTGCTGTTCTTGAGTTGGTCGATACATGCTCGGTGTACGATCGAATCGTGGGCGGGAGATACAAATGCTGGGTTTGCGAAGGCTGATTTGCATTGCAATTTCCGATGACGGCGCGCTTGAACCTATCAAGCGTCGGATGTCCGATTGGGACGTTAGTTTTGCGCGGAATATTAACGACGCCGACTGTCTACTGCGGCGTTCTGACTTTCTCGTTGGAATCGTCGCCGTCTCCAAGCTCGACCAAGAAAACGTTGGCGAAATAACAGCGTTACTGAACGCTCATTCCAATATCCAATGGATCGGCGTTTTTCCGGCGGGGATTTGTGAATCCAGCCGATGGCGCGAGTTGATCGTCGATTCTCTCGTCGATTTTCATACTCTTCCGATCGACTTTGATCGATTGGCTCAGATAGTTGGCCACTTTCATGGCATGGCCAAATTGCGCGAGCAAACGAAACTCTTGCCGCGCTCCTCAAAAGACAGCTTTTTGATCGGCAATGGACCCGCAATGGGTCAATTGCTTCATCATATTCGAAAGGTTGCGCGCGTCGATGCGCCGGTCCTTATCTCGGGTGAGAGCGGCAGCGGTAAAGATCTTGCGGCGCAGGCATTACATCGCTATTCCAATCGCGCCACGCAACCTTTTGTTCCAGTGAACTGCGGCGCAATACCCGCCAGTCTCATTCAGTCCGAATTGTTCGGGTACGAGCGGGGCGCGTTCACCGGAGCGGCTCATTCAAAGCGCGGCATGTTCGAGTCGGCGGCGGGCGGCACGCTTTTTCTGGATGAAATCGCCGATCTTTCGCTCGAACTTCAAACCAATCTATTGCGCTTCCTTCAAGAAAAAACGATTAACCGTGTCGGTTCGACGCAGAGCATCGTTATCGATGTCCGCATCATTGCGGCCACGCACGCCAATCTCGAGGAAGCGGTACGCAATGGAAAATTTCGTGAGGACCTTTTCTATCGCTTGAACGTATTGAGCCTGACCGTACCGCCGTTGCGAGAACGTCCGGAAGACGTCACGGCGCTCGCTCAATATTTTTTCACCAAATTCGCTGCGGACAAAAATCCCCGCTTGGCGGGTTTCAGTAAAAACGCAATGCGCGCGATGGAAGGCTACGTTTGGCCAGGGAACGTGCGGGAGTTGATCAACCGCGTCCGAAAGGCCATGGTCATGGCCGAAGGACGTCTGGTGACTGTGAGCGACCTTGGCTTGAAACAGCCCGCCGAATCGAAGTTTCGGGAAGCGCTGGGCGATATCCGGGTTACTGCTGAACGTCAGGCGGTCGTGACCGGCCTGCATCGCGCGCAAAAGAACGTGAGTCAAGCAGCTCGCGATCTGGGCGTCTCTCGAATGACGATGTATCGGCTCATGGCCAAGCATGACATCAATTTTTAGAGCGCCGCTTGTGCAGTGAAGTCTTTTGCCGTGTTGTGCAATTCGATCCGGCAACGACGAACCCGTCGACGGGACGTGTCACTGATCTGATACACCGATCGATGCATGCGCCAAGCCGGACCTTTCGATTTAACTGATTGATTTTTTAAAGAGATCGGACGGAAAATCTGCTTCCTAGACCTCCTATTCCATTGAACTAGTATTTACCCAGTCTCATTGTTGTTACACAATGCCATGCAAAATTTATCGACCGAGCTGCATATGACCGTTGATGACCCAAAATCCCATGGCCTGCCGAAACATTTATTCATCTTATTCAACGATCTAAACCGCCCAACTCCTATGTGGAATGCACCTTGCATTAGCTGTGAGTGGATTGGTCTTATCGCCAGCCAGCGTGAATCTCAACTTTTTTAGGGGACTTTTATGCAGAAAACGATCTTGGCGTCGGCCGTTGCATTGGCCTTCATCGCCACGCCGGTCTGGGCGAACCCGACCAACAACGGTACCGACGGTACGACCGGCGCAACGACCGGCACCCAAACCGCAACGGCAACATCTACACAGGGAGGAAACGCGCCGCAAGCAAACGAGAACTCGACCGCCTCGCAAAACAACAGCGTGGACAGTCGCAATCAATCGGACAACAAGAACCAGTCCGATCAAAACAACAACAAGAGTTCCGGTGACAATCGCAACAATACCGGTCGCTCCAGCGCTGAAGGCTACGGCACGACCGCAGCCAGCAATGGTTCGACGGCAACGGCGAACTTCAGCAATTCGTTCAACACCAACAAGGCGGTCGCGCTGAGTCGTCTGGACGGAACGGTGTCGAACATTCGTGTCAACGGCATCGGTAACAACGCGATCAACAGCGGCAATTCGAATGGCGGTATCGGCGGCAATGGCACCGGCGGCAACGCAACCGGCGGCGCCAACGGCGGCAATGGCGGCACCGGAAGCGGAGGTGCTGGAGGCAATGGCGGCACAAGCGGCACTGCAACTGGCGGTGCTGGTGGCGCGGGCGGCTCGAGCGGCACGGCAACCGGCGGTGCTGGTGGCGCGGGCGGCGCGGGCGGCAACGCAAGCGCCTCCAACGGCAGTGCCAGCAACGGCAGCAACACGGCTGGTGCAGCGACGAACAACGGTGCTCGTGCAGGCGACGGCGGCAACGGTGGTCGTGCCGGCAACGCAACCGGCGGCGACGGCGGCAACGGTACCGGAACGGGTGGCTTTGCATTGTCTGCCAATTTGTCACGTGGCGGCGGCGCCGATGCTTCCAGCGAAGCAACCGGTGGCCGGAGTTCGTCGGAAAACGCATCTCGTTCCGGCGGCGCTCTGAGTGCTTCGGTCGGTGTCGGCACCGGTGGTCCTGGTGGCGGCGGCGGGGCGAGATCCGGTAACGCCGGAAGCGCCGATGGCGGCACCTCGGGCAATGCGAACGGTGGTTCTGCCAACGGCGGCAATGGCGGCACGAGCGGTATGCCACCGTCGGGTGCAGGGGGCGCCGGCGGCACAGCAAACGGCGGCACGAGCGGCGGCGCAGCGGGTGGCGCAACCAGCACCGCCGGCAATGCAGGCAATGGCGGCAACGGTACGGGCGGCACTGGCAGCGGTGGTGCTTCCACGGCCACGACCGGTTCGGCAACCGGTACGGCGACGTCGACCGGAGGCGCCGGCACGACAGGCGCCACGACCGCGACTGGCGGCGGTGGCAACTCGGGTCCTGCGACCGCAACTGCGGGTGCGGGAACCGGATCCGGTGCTGCGGGCGGCAATGCGACCAACAACGCCGGTAACGGCGGCGGCGGTGGCTCTGCGACCAACGGCAACGCGACAACCACGGCCAGCAACGGCAACGCGACGAACGGCAGCTCAACCGGCGGTACCGCGCAAGGCGCAGGCGGCGCGACTGGCGCAACCGGTACGAGCACGGCTGGCAACGGAGCAACCGGCGCAACCGGCACCAGCACCGGCGGTACCGGAGCAACTGGCGCAACCGGCACTGGCGGTCAAGGAGGCGGTACGGGCGGTACGGCGACGGCAGCTGTAGGCAACGGTGCGGCGGGCGGCGCAGGCGGCAGCAACGCTCCAAACGCCGGAGTATTCAACCTGTCCAACGCCATGACCGGAGCCGCGCAGTCTGCGGCGGGCATCCTCGTAATCAGCCAGAATAGTGGCATCGCGGCGCTGACGCAGCAAAGCGTCAACGTGCAAGCCAACTTGAACATCGGCAGGTAGTCGACGGTCACGCCGGAGGCGCTTCTTGCCTCCGGCGTTTTTGGTTGAAAAAGGGGACGGGCATGTTGAACAAACGCAGTGGGTTCATCGCCAGTTTCGCATTGTCTGGAACTCTGGTTTCGCTAACACCGGCAATAGCCGAGGACAAGCTTCCTATTCCAATGGCGCAGTCAAATGCACCGTTGCAAAGTTTGTTCGCGGAAAAGGTTCTGGATCAGAAAGCGCTGGCAAAGCAACGCGGTGGTACTGATCCGGGTGTATTAAACGACATGAAATTGAATGGAGTCGTCAGCGATAACCGGGCATCCAATCTGACAACTGGCAACAACGCCATTACCGATGGCGCGTTCAGCGGTGTCAGCGGCGTTCCGCTTGTTGTCCAGAATTCCGGCAACAATGTCCTGATTCAAAGCGCCACAATTATCAACGTGCAAGTCAAATAGACTTGTCAGGATTGTCATGAAAGTGCAAGCGGTTCACGCGGTCCTTTTAGCAGCGTTTGTCGCAGGTGTTGCGGGCCGTGTGGAAGCGGGTTCAGTAGAGCTGCCGATACAGGTGGGGGGTGGCTATACGGTTCCTGCGACCAGTTTGAAAGAAGCACGATTTCGCTCGACGGTTCGACAACAATACGATTTCAGCTGCGGATCCGCCGCGCTTTCTACTTTGCTTACTCATCACTACGGCTATCCGGTGCCGGAGCAAGTTGTTTTTGAGGAAATGTTTCAGCTCGGCGATCGCGAAAAAATTCAGCAGGAAGGTTTTTCTTTATTGGATCTCAAGCTATTTCTTGAGAAGCATGGTTTTAGTGCGGACGGCTTCGAGGCCCCGCTCGATAAACTCGAAAGTGTCGGTATTCCCGCTATTGTGCTTCTCAAGGAAAATGGATATAGCCATTTTGTCGTAGTCAAGGGGACTCGCGAAGGACGTGTGCTGATAGGCGATCCCGCCGGTGGTACTCGCGTGATTACCCGCAAGCATTTTGAATCGATCTGGATGAATCAGATTCTCTTCGTCATCAGCAACAAGACTGAAATTGCCCGTTTCAACGCGGTTGCTGATTGGAGCGCTGCTCCGCAGGCGCCTATCAGTAGTGGGGTGAACCGCGAGGGTCTGGCCGGCACTCTCTTGCTCAAGCACGGCCCTTCGGATTTTTGATCAGCGTTCCCATGAATCCCACCCCAAAGAATTTGGCTCTACTTATTTCACTGATAGGTCTGGGTGTGCCGTGGACCGCTGTTGCGTTTGGTGAAGAAACAACTGGCTTACCGTCATCTGCGCTAGGCGTTGATGCGAGGGAAGCGCTGGTTCGCAACGTGCTGGGCCTCCAGGAGACAGCGAATAAAAATCAAGCAACCAGCACGGTTTCTCGCTTGTCGAAAACAGCGACAAAAACAAAATCGACAGTCGATATAACGAGCGCAAAGCGAGTTAAAAACGTCAAATGGGACCGAACGGCGCTCGGATTAGGCGCCAACGAGAATAGCGTCGAAGCGAGCCCGAGCGCCGGTCGCCAAACTGAGCAACGGGAAAGGGCGCAAACCGAACAGCTCGCAAAGATTCGGTTCATCCTGGGGCTTGAGACGCGAATCGATGTTGCAAGTGTCCATTTGCCCCAGCGAGTTAATCGCGCGGGCGACGCACTCTTGCATCCGGCGGTCGCCGTCGGCGCGGCGCCACGTCAGCCGAGCAAGCCCGAGGTCGCCTCAGCGAGTTCAGCATCGATTGCCGAGATCTCCATGGAACTACCACAATTGCTGGCACCTATCCCAGAGGCGACTGGCGATACGATTGCCGAAGCGATATTCGGGCAAAGTCCAGTTCCCAAAACGCCAGAGCGTGATCGGGATGAACCGCCACCGATGCTTGCGGATGGATCGGTTGGCTCCCGAAGGGAAGAAAGGCGCTTGCCTCTGTTGATGCTCGTACCCACGACGCCGTCAGATGAGGTGGCGCCGGCTCCCGAGCAGCCGTCGGCAGACGCCGGAGCAAACCGCAACCACCAAACCAACGCGATTGCGTTGGCCACCCCGTCAGAGTTGACTGCGGACTACCTTGACCCTCTGATGCCTCTTCTTCGCGCCATCAGGGCATTGGACACTCAACAGAGTGCTGCGTTTACGGAGCGCGACTCATCGACTGCAAGCACGTCGGCCGCGAGTGCGGCCGGGGAAGCTGCGAATGACGAATTAGCGGAATTGAGGGTCCCGGATAGTGCGAAGCAGGCACCGCATTCCGTCACGACGTCCCAGACAATTGCAATTCTCGCCTCAGGGAAGGTTGAAGCGATCCCAATAGCTTTGCTTGCGAAGATCGAGTTGCCAAAAACTCCGGTGCTTATGTCGGGCGGCGAGTTCGTGTGGGCGATGTTGCCGGTGGTGGCTTTGGCGAAACCTTCTGAAGCCATCGACGTACAAATTGCCGCAAGCAAATCGACTTCTGATGGCGCGCTGAATTCTCCAAGCGAAGATGAGGCCGGCAAACCATTTCTTACTGCGGAAACATTAAGCGCCGCATTAGCAAGCAAACTTAAAGAATATAGATCCGCAATCCCTCAATCGAGCGGTGCGGCGAACCAAGAAGTCGACGAACAGACAGTTCGTCCCGATGGCGCACTTGCCACACCAAAGAACCAGAACGCAACCGAAACCGCGCCAAATGAAGCGTCGGTTGCGATCTTACAGAAGGGGATTAGTGCTACGTCTGCTCCAGCGGACATTTCGTCGCTGCCGCTCGTAAATCAGGGGACGCCGATTGGAGCGGGGCTTAATCCCGTAAGCACGGACTCGCGCGAAGGGTTTACGCTCAGGGAAGCCCTTTCCGCTTGGTTCGATATCTTCGACCCGAGAATGGTCGCCCCAAAAGTCGTCGCAGGTAGTCGACTCGCAGCTCGATCGGCCCTCTCCTCGCGATCCGCAATGCCAGCGATGTCGGACAGCAACTTGCTTCCGGCTCCCGATAGAAAGACATCGTTTATTGCGCCGCCCGGTCTTATGCAAGAGCAAATCTTGCCGAACCTTGATATTGATGTGGCAAGACCGGTTGCAGCGCGTTTGAACATCGCATCCATTGAGTCGCCCGATACTTTACAAAAAAGCAACAAGCGTGCGGATCCCCTTATGCCCGCAGCGACTTCAGGCAAGTCAAGAAAGCAAACAGCGGCCAAGGTACCTGAGGAAAGCACTATCGAAAAAGTTATGGCAAGACACGCGCTTGCTGCATCAACACGGGCCGTTTCTCAGGAAGCCACGAATAAACCGCAGGTTTCCATGGCGACCGCCGCCCCATCCTCGGCCCGGGCATACGCGCAGATCGAGAGTAGTGTCCAGGATAAAGTTCACCCCGACCTGCCGCGCGAAACGCAACGGCCGCCGAGCAACGATTTGGAATTGGCGTCCGCTATTCAGGCACCGGATGAACCTCGCGCGAATCCGCTGCAAGGTGAATTGGTCGCTCTGAGCGACTCGAAGCTTGATCAAATGCGTGGCGGTTTCGAAACCGACTCGGGTTTGAAAATTTCATTCGGAATCGAGCGCGCGGTCTACATCAACGGGAGCCTCGTAACTACGACAAGCCTGAATGTTTCGGATTTGAGCAAGCTTTCGGCCGGGCAGGCCCAAGCCGCCGGGTTGGGCAATGCGAGTCTCGGATTAATTCAAAACGGGCCGAGCAACACCTTCGCACCCGGACAAATCGCAGCATCAAGCGTTGCAACGGTCATTCAAAACACGTTGAACGACCAGAGAATCCAAGGCATCACGCTCATTAACGCAACGGTCAATAGTCTCGATTTGATCAAACACGCAAATGTGCAGTCGTCGATTCAGAATGCACTTACGGATTCGCTTCGCAGATAATCGGTTAATGCGTAGTTGCATTCAGTGGTGAGCCGCCTCGCGCACAGTTACCTCGAGACCATTGCACCTCACAACACGGTTGCAAACCATTATCGGTTCCAGCAAGCGAGCGCCGGAATACACGACACAAACCGTGGCCACTCGGTGCGCCCGAATGTACTGCCACTATGGATTGGTGGATGATTGGGGCCGGGACAAACGGCCCCTGCACCCCACGCAATGCCGCCGCTCAAAAAGACATCGGCATCCTGAGCGTCAACGTGAGGTCCGGCGTATCCCGGGTCAACCCGGCGCCAAGCGACAAGCTGAGCGTCCGCTGATTGCTCAATCTCAACGAGTAGCCGAGAAGCAATGTTCCGAGTTGTACGCGTACCGAGTCCGGTGCAACGTGTCCATTCAGCTTCGTCTTGCCGACGGAGGCATGGTCGTAACCGATACTGAAAGAGGACCTCTCATTGAGGGCCAAGCCCATACCGAAATTGAACCCGAAAATGCCACCCGGCGAGACGCTGCCAAGGTTCTCGGGACCAGTGTCCGTTCGACGCACAACGCTACCGCGCCTGAAGCTGTGCAAATAGCTGACCGTTCCGAAGAACACCGCAGGATCGGACGGGTATAAAACGGTAAGGGCCGGCTGCAACCCATAAAACCCTGAACCAGTCGGCAAACTGGTTTGCACACCGTCGTTGCGGAAGCCAAGAACCGCCCTGGACGTTTCGACTTCAAACGGATCCTTGCCGGTTCGGGACTTGAAGCGAAGGCTGCCGATGTAATACGGATTGTCCGCGCCACCATCATTGAATTGATAGCGCGCCGTCGCTTCGACGTCGCCAATACCATGACCGGAGGAGTCGAAAACAGTCGTGTTGGCCGCCGCCCCCTGAAGAAACTCCCGCCCTACCCCGGTATCGGAACGATAGACATACGGTACTCGCGCTTCCAACTCCAGGCGATTCGTTATGCCATAGCGCGTCGTAAGCGTGCCGATGAACGTGTTTCGTTTGACCTCGCGAACGTCGATGAGTCCGATGAGAATCGCCGGAATAATCGTATAGCCGACCAACGCGACACGATTACTTGACGAATAAGAATATTGCAAAGACGGCTCAAGCCCGAACTTGCCTTTCGGGGTCAACACGCCCGTCTGTTCGAAGATCTGAGCAACAGCCGTCGCACGATTCTCCTGTGTCGGCGCTTGGCCAACGGGCTGTGGAGGATTTGCCTGCGCCAATTGATCTGGCGGATTCGGGTTAGTGCCGGTATTTGCAGCCGCGGGCGTGGTGTTCACGCTGCTGCCTATACCTCCGCCGCGTTTTCTTGCGAGCGTTTCAAGCCCCAAGGCCCGACGCACGTCATTGAGACTCGCTTCTTCTTCGGCGATCGACCGTTTGAGCGCTTCCATGCGGAGCGTCTGCTCTGCGATTTTCTGCTTAAGCGCTTCTAGCCGCGTTTGGGCTTCATCCAACGACTCGGCTGCGATCGCGGAATGCATCGCACTGAAGACAAAAACCACGGAAACACCCAGAGGCGCTAAACGTCGCAACTGCTTGTGTTCTTGTTTCATCAATGTTTATCCCTGCGGATTCATGCCGAGTCAGGCATTAGCAACGCCATCGGCAAATTTCTACAACCCTCCTTTAACACAGGATTGAGAAGTCGATTTTGCGATAACACCAATAAATCGGCAAGGGCAAACTGCATCTCCATAAATCTTCCGCACCGATACAACAGTGGGCCAAGTCGATCGGCTCAGTCGATATCGCACAGGAAGCAAAGACGATTTGAAATGAGCCATCACCCGGCGTCTGACCCACTATTGGCCTTGGCACAGTCCCAAAATTCGTTCGCTTTGAGAACAAGTGGCGGGCGAAGCCGGAGCCTGCACCCGCGCAGGGGCTGCCGGCTTGGGCCTGGATGCGATACACGTGCGCAGCACACGCTCGATAGGTTGGTAATAGAGCCAGCCAGCACCGAGCTCCGGCACGCTCAATTCAACGTCGCGCCACTTCGGATGCCCCTCGGTCTGCAGTACCGCAAAGTTCTGGCATAAAGAGCGAGCAAATCCCGTCATATGATCGGTCGTTAGCTTGTACGTATAGTCGTACGTAACCAGCAACGCCTTGATCGCCATCCCCGGGACATCCTGATCCAACCAATTCGGATAGCTGGCCGAGCGGATGGTTGCGGGAAAGTAAGTTTGCAACGCGGCTTTCGTCGCCGCGTTGTTCGGATCGACCTTGAGCAGCCTGACGAGCTGCTTGGCTTCGGGCTTCATGTCCGCCAGCAGTTTCGCGGGTTGCCCGGCGACGATGACGACGACGTCGAGGCTCTTGTCGGTCGTGAGCTTCACGAGTCCTTCCTCATTACTGAGAAAGCTCGCGTTTCCCTCGGGAATCGGTTGACCGAACATCAGACGATAAATCGTTGTGGCACTCAATGCGGTGCCACTTTGCAACCTGTCCACGTTCATTTTCTTGTCTTTTATTTCGTGCACATATTGAAGCGGAGAATCCGCTCGAACGATGAAATAGATCTCCTCGTTATACAAAGGCATGATCACGCGCAACGGTCGAATCAGCCGGCCAGCTTCACCATTGCCTGCGGCTGCGTAATCAAGGAATGCCTGATAAACGTCGGATTGCACAATGGCCAGTTTGACGTTCGTCTCGTAACGCAACCGATTCAGGTTATCCGCCGAGCCCTTCGATGGAAGAACTTCGAGCGCAATATCTGCATCCGGTGCAACGAACTTGGCGAGATCTCGTCCTATTTGTATATAGGTCCCACGTTCGGACGCAGTCACGATCTTGTACTCGACCGCGGCGCGTGCCGACAAGCTCGCCAATGACGCAAATATGGAGCAGAGCACCACCACGAAAATTTTGTACATCATCATCCCTCATCCCTGATTTAACGACTTCCACGACATCGTCAGTATCCGCCGGATGCAAAATTTTCGAACTTAGTGTATTCGCCTATAAAAGTGAGCCTCACCGTGCCGATCGGTCCGTTGCGCTGCTTGCCGATGATGATTTCGGCGGTGCCTTTCTCCTGCGAATCGGGGTTGTAGACCTCGTCGCGATAGATGAACAGGATCAGGTCGGCGTCCTGCTCAATCGCACCCGACTCGCGCAGATCGCTCATCACCGGGCGCTTGTTGGGGCGCTGCTCGAGACTGCGGTTGAGCTGCGAGAGCGCGATGACGGGGCACTGCAGCTCCTTGGCCAGCGCCTTCAACGACCGCGAGATTTCCGAAATCTCGGTCGCGCGATTTTCTCCGGTCGAGCTAGCCGACATCAACTGCAGGTAGTCGACGATGATCAAGCCGAGCTTGCCGCATTGACGTGCGAGCCGGCGTGCGCGTCCGCGCAACTCGACCGACGTGAGCGCAGGCGTTTCGTCGATCGACAACTGGGCGTCCTGCATCTTCTGGATCGCGTGCGTCAGCCGCGGCCAATCGTCATCGGAGAGGCGCCCGGTACGAACCTTGTGCTGGTCGAGCCGACCGACCGAACCCAGCATGCGCATCGCCAACTGCGTTCCCGCCATTTCCATCGAGAACACCGCAACCGGCAGTCCCTGATCGATCGCCACATGCTCGGCGATGTTGAGGGCGAGAGCGGTCTTGCCCATCGATGGACGACCCGCGATGATAACCAGGTCGCCCGCCTGAAGTCCCGACGTCTTCGAGTCGAGATCGGTGAAGCCCGTGGGGACGCCGGTGATATCGCTCGGGTTGTCGCGGTGGTAGAGCTCGTCGATGCGTTCGACCACTTTGGTCAACAGCGGCTGGATGTCGACGAAGCCTTGCGTGCCGCGCGCTCCTTCCTCGGCGATCGCGAATACCTTGGCCTCGGCCTCGTCGAGAAGCTGCGCGACATCGCGACCGTTGGGGTTGAGCGCGGCTTCGGAGATTTCGTCGCTGACCGAAACGAGCTTGCGCATCACGGCGCGGCCTCGCACGATTTCCGCATAGCGCCGGATGTTGGCCGCCGACGGCGTGTTCTGCGCGAGCGCGTTCAGATACACGAGGCCGCCGACTTCGTCGGCCCGGGCCGATGACGAAAGCGACTCGAACACCGTGATCACATCGGCCGGACGCGCCTGATCGATCAGGCGCGCGATGTGCTGGAAGATCAGTCGATGGTCGTAGCGATAGAAGTCTTCGCCGTGCAGGTAATCGGAGATCTTGTCCCACGCGGCGTTGTCGAGCAGCAAGCCGCCCAACACCGATTGCTCGGCCTCGATCGAATGCGGCGGAACACGCAGCGATTCGATCTGGCGATCGTGAACTTCACTCGCTCGGTCGGGCAGGCGATCGAGCCGCAGGGGGATCGGTGTGTTCATCGAATCGAGGGAGCGCGCATCGGGCCGTTTGCGTCAGGAATATGGCGATTCACTATAGTTCAACGGGCGGGCGCAGGCTGTGGGCAAAGCTGTGGAAATACCTGTGTGTCTTCGGTGCAATCGAGTTCAATAACTCCAAACAAAAGGCCGGGCAAGCCCGGCCTTCGTTCAAATGGATGATGCCGCGCTCAGCGATTCGCCGTCGGCAGCGCAGTCAGCATGTCGTTCATGCGTGTTCGCCGAGAACCGACACCGTGATGTCGCTCAGCACATCGGTATGCAGCGCGATCGATATCGGATGATCGCCGACGGTCTTCAGCGGTCCGTTGGGCAGTCGGACTTGCGCCTTCTCGATCTTGAAACCCTGCTTGCTTAATGCTTCGGCGATGTCGAAGTTGGTGACCGAACCGAACAGGCGCCCATCGACGCCTGCCTTCGCGGGAATCTGCAGCGTCAGTCCCGACAGCTTTTCGCCGACGCCTTGTGCCGCAGCGAGCTTGTCGGCCGCCCCCTTTTCGAGGTCTGCGCGCTTGCCTGCGAACTCGGCGATGTTGGCCTCGGTCGCGCGCCGCGCCATCCGTTGAGGGATGAGGAAGTTGCGCGCGAAGCCATCCTTCACGCGCACCACGTCACCCAGGTTGCCCAGATTGTTGACCTTCTCGAGGAGGATGATTTGCATTGAAGTCTCTCTTGTCCGGATCAGCTGTGCAGATCGGTATACGGCAACAGCGCAAGGAAACGCGCGCGCTTGATCGCGCCGTCGAGTTGGCGCTGGTAGTGCGCCTTGGTGCCGGTCAGGCGAGCCGGCATGATCTTGCCGTTCTCCTGGATGAAATCTTTCAGCAGCTCGACATCCTTGTAGTCGATCTGGTCGACCTTGGCGGCCGTGAAGCGGCAGAAACGCTTGCGCTTGAACAGCGGATTCTGCTGTTGGCGTTTCTTGAGATCCTTGCCTTTCCCTTTTCCTTTGCCGAAGCGTCGTGGTGAGGGCATGTCTATCCTTCCGGGTCAATTGTTATTGATCAATTTGAATCGACGTTCGCGTCGACGTTCGCGTCGATGTTCGCGTCGAAATCGACAATGTGAAAAACGGTCCGTTTGCTTTTGCGGCTGCGATTCGCGAGAAAACCGATGAAGCGATAAGTCTCGTCGAGCCTGCAGATCGCCAATCGATGCGCCACGCTTTCGAAGCCTATCGCCGGCGCCTCGACTTCAACTTGCCGCATCTGGCCTGCTTCGATCGACTCCGAACGATGGTGCAGCACGCAGTCGATCAACGGGATGCCTGAAGGCGTATAGCGAAGCACGTCGCGCTCGGCCAGCCTGGCAGTGAGTTCGAAGCGGTTGATGGCAGTCGATGCAAATGGCCAGGCGAAGCGTGGAGTCGACGTCAGGCGGGCGTCGGGGTTTCCTCGGGAGCGGCCACAGGGGCGGGGGCAGACTTCCTCGTCTCGTCGCGCGCGCTGTCTCTGGACGCGTCCCTCGAACCTTCACGCGCCCCATCTCTGGACGACTCTCGCGTTCCCTCTTTCGAACCTTCCTTCATCATCGGCGACGTCGTGGTCTCGGCCTTCCTGGTCGTGACGATCAGATGGCGAATGATCGCGTCGTTGAACTTGAAGCCGTGCTCGAGTTCGTCGAGCGTTGCGCGATCGGCTTCGATGTTCATGCACACGTAGTGTGCCTTGGCGATCTTGTCGATCTGGTAGGCCAGTTGCCTGCGGCCCCAGTCTTCGACGCGATGGATGATTCCGGACTTGGCGGTCACCAATCCCTTGTAGCGCTGGATCATCGCGGGCACCTGCTCGCTCTGATCGGGATGGATGATCAATACGATCTCGTAATGACGCATGAATACTCCTTGTGGACGTTGATGGCCGCCCGCGATGCGTGCGCGGTGCGGCAAGGAAATGAAGCCTGCGATAGTAGCGTCTAAGCGCAACTCGCGTCAACCGAAGGCTTCGTGAATCGACGATTCGGCGATCCTTACGCGGCAAGACGCTCCGATGTCCGCGCGATTTCGCCTGCGCTCTTCGACGCACCGCTCGACGCCCGCTCGGCGCGCATCACGCCACTCAGTACCGCCTTCATCGACGCATGGACGATGTTGGCGTCGATACCGACACCGAACAAGGCCGGCCCGCCGTCGACGCGCACTTCGAGGTAGGCGGCTGCACGCGCCTGCGCGCCGCCGCTGATCGCATGCTCGTGGTAATCGAGTACTTCGACTTCACGGCCGGTGCTGCTGCGCAGACCGCTGACGAAAGCATCCAGCGGTCCATTGCCTTCGCCCACGACGCTCACGCGACCGCGGGCATCGACCGGCGCATACACCACATCCGCCTTGACCCGTACTCGACCGCCCTCGGTATCCTCGATGTGCGCATGCTCGATGTGCGCACAGTCCTGACCGACGCCGTATTGGCTCTCGAAGATCGCCCACAGGTCGGCGGCCGACAACTCCTTGCCCTGATCGTCCATCACCGCCTGCACTGCGCGGCTGAATTCGATTTGCAGGCGTCGCGGTAATTCGAGGTGGTAGACGGTTTCTAGCAAGTACGAAATCCCTCCCTTGCCCGACTGGCTGTTGACACGAATCACCGCTTCGTAGCTGCGGCCGAGATCCATCGGATCGATCGGCAGATACGGCATGTCCCAGATGTCGCCGTTGCGTCGCGCCGCGAACGCTTTCTTGATCGCATCCTGATGCGAGCCCGAGAACGAGGTGTAGACGAGGTCGCCGACGTAGGGATGGCGCGGATGCACCGGCAACTGATTGCAATGTTCGACGACGCGCCTGATTTCATCGATGCGCGAAAAATCGAGTCCCGGATGTACGCCCTGCGTGTAGAGATTCAGGGCGATGTTGACGAGGTCGACATTGCCGGTGCGTTCTCCGTTGCCGAAGAGACATCCTTCGACGCGATCGGCGCCGGCCATCAACGCGAACTCGCCCGCCGCAGTCCCGGTGCCGCGATCGTTGTGCGGATGAATCGACAACACGATCGCCTCGCGACGCTCGAGATTTCGATGCATCCACTCGATCATGTCGGCGAAGATGTTGGGCGTGCTGTGCTCGACCGTCGCGGGCAGGTTGACGATCACCTTGCGATCTTGTGTCGCGCCCCAGGCGTCGGTGACTGCATCGACGACGCGCTTGCTGAACGCAAGCTCGGTGCCCGAGAACATCTCGGGCGAATACTCGAGTATCCAGACGGTGCCCGGGCGCTCGTCGGCGAATTCACGAACCATGCGCGTGTGCGAAACAGCCAGATCGACCACGCCATCTTCATCGAGACCGAGCACCACGCGACGCATCACCGGCGCGACCGCGTTGTAGAGATGGACGATCGCGCGCGGCGCGCCTTCGAGCGCAGCGAAGGTCTGGCGGATCAGCGGTTCGCGCGCCTGCGTAAGTGCCTGGATGGTCACGTCGTCGGGAATCAGACCGCGCTCGATCAGCATGCGCACGA
The DNA here is from genome assembly GCA_038225855.1 of Burkholderiales bacterium. Lineage (GTDB taxonomy): Bacteria > Pseudomonadota > Gammaproteobacteria > Burkholderiales > Burkholderiaceae_D > CAHJXF01. The sequence goes on from JBBRQU010000010.1 coordinate 54,616, forward strand.
AGTCGAAGTCGGCTTGCGATGCGGACGGAAATCCCACCTCGATTTCCTTGAAGCCGATGTCGATCAGGGTCTGGAACATGCGCAGCTTGCGATCCGGATCCATAGGCTCGATTAACGCCTGATTGCCGTCGCGCAAATCGGTGGACAGCCAGATCGGTGCGCGACTGAGCACGGCGTCGGGCCAAGTGCGGTCGCGCAACTGAACGGGTGGAAAGGCTCGGTACTTGCTGGCAGGGTTCGAAAGCATGGTGTTCCCCAGAGGACAATGAACAAAGCGCACCAAAAACAAAACGGCCCGATGCGTGTGCAGTCGGGCCGTGATGTTGAAAGCTTGAGACGAAAACGATCAGCGGACCCGTGTGACCTCGATTAGGTATAGCAGCGCGGAGATGCGAGTCGTCATGCGCCGCAATGTAGCACGCCGGTTTGCCCCTGTCAGTCCAAATGTCGATGCCACTGTTGCGCGCTTGTCGAATCGCTTCAATGCTTGTCGGACGCGACGCCGCGGCCGCGACGCAAACGACGCCAGACCCAGAGCACATGCCCGGACAGTCCATACGCGACGAACATCACGAACAGCCACTTGGGCGGATCGCTCGAAATGGCGACGAAGCCGAGCATGATCAGCACGACGACGATGAAGGGCACGCTCTTTCTGAAATTGAAGCCCTTCAAACTGAAGAAGGGCGAGTTGCAGACCATCGAAAGGCCCGCATACACGGTGACGATCCACGAAGGCCATGCGAGGTCGCTGCCGACGTAGCGCAGGTCTTCGAACACCCACACGAAACCGGCGACCAGCGCCGCCGCCGCGGGACTGGGCAAACCCTGGAAAAAACGCTTGTCGACGACATCGATGTTGGTGTTGAAGCGCGCCAGGCGCAGTGCCGCACCGGCGACATACACGAAGGCCGCGACCCATCCCCACTTGCCCAGACCGCGCAGCGACCATTCGTAGATCACCAGCGCGGGCGCGGCGCCGAACGACACCATGTCGGCGAGGCTGTCGTACTCGGCGCCGAAATCGCTTTGCGTCCCGGTCAGACGCGCCACGTAGCCGTCGAGGCTGTCGAGCACCATCGAGCAGAAGATCGCAATCGCCGCGATATCGAACCTGAGGTTCATCGCCTGCACGATCGCGAAGAAGCCGCTGAACAAGGCAGCGGTCGTGAAGGCGTTGGGCAGCAGATAGATGCCGCGATGCGGTGGTGCATCGAACTCGCTTCGTTGCTTGAAGCGCAACGAGCGCACGAAGCCCGCGCTTGGGCCTGAAGCCGATGAACCCTTGACTCGACGGCGCGCGAATCGGGCCATGGTCAGCGCGAATCGAAACGCCGCAAAACTGGACGCCGTAGTTCGGGACGCCGTAATTCGGGACGCGGTGAACGCGCGGACACTAACGGCCTTCCTCGTCGGCTTTCCTGCCTTGTTCGTCGACCGATTTCTGCATGGTCTTGCCGACGTCCTTTGCGCGTTCCATCGCTTCGCGCTGCGTCTTCAATAGATCGGGCGGCGGCTCGCTGCGCTTGCAGCCGAGCAACGAAACGCCAACGCATAGAGCGATCGCGCCGACCAGGGCGCGAAGGACGATCGAGACGGGACGTGATTCTGGAGGGCGCATCGCGATCGAGAATAGCATGGCGATGCGGCCTCGCCGATCGATCGTGACGCCGTCAATTCCTCGTCTGGTCGACCAGCTTGTTGCGCTTGATCCACGGCATCATCTCCCTGAGCTTGCCGCCGACCTGTTCGATCGGATGCTCGGCCGTCATGCGACGACGCGACAGCAGGGTCGGCGCGCCGGCGCGGCTCTCGAGAATGAAGTTCTTCGCGTACTCGCCGGACTGGATGTCCTTCAGGCACTGACGCATCGCGTCCTTGGTCGCGGCGGTCACGATCTTCGGGCCGGTCACGTACTCCCCGTACTCGGCGTTGTTGGAGATCGAATAATTCATGTTCGCGATGCCGCCTTCGTAGATCAGGTCGACGATCAGCTTCAACTCGTGCAGGCACTCGAAGTACGCCATCTCGGGCGCATAGCCCGCTTCGACGAGCGTCTCGAACCCCGCTTTGATCAACTCGACCGCGCCGCCACATAACACCGTCTGCTCACCGAACAGGTCGGTCTCGGTCTCTTCGCGAAAATTGGTTTCGATGATCCCCGCGCGTCCACCGCCGATCGCGGCCGCATACGACAACGCGATGTCGCGCGCATGGCCCGACGTGTCCTGGTGAACCGCGATCAGCATCGGAACGCCGCCGCCCTGCGCATAAGTCGAGCGCACCGTATGCCCCGGCGCCTTGGGCGCGACCATCACCACGTCGAGGTCGGCGCGCGGCATCACCTGCCCGTAGTGGATGTTGAAGCCGTGCGCGAAGGCGAGCGTCGCGCCCTTCTTGATATGGGGCTCGACGTCTTCGCGATAGACCGCCGCGATATGTTCGTCGGGCAGCAGCATCATCACGAAGTCCGCGCCGTCGACCGCCTTCTGCACGTCCTTCACGGTCAGGCCGGCCTTCTTGACCTTGTCCCAGCTCGCGCCGCCCTTGCGCAGGCCGACGGTGACCTTGCCGCCCGAGTCCTGCAGGTTCTGCGCGTGCGCATGGCCCTGCGAGCCGTAGCCGATGATCGCGACCTTCTTGCCCTTGATGAGCGAGAGGTCGGCGTCCTTGTCGTAGTAGACGTTCATGTTTTTCCCTTGATTGATCACACTTTGAGGATGCGCTCACCGCGACCGATGCCGCTTGCGCCGGTGCGAACGGTTTCGAGAATCGCCGTGCGGTCGAGCGCGAAAATGAAGGCTTCGAGCTTGGCCGCTGCACCCGTCAATTCGATCGTGTAGCTTTTCTCGGTCACGTCGATGATGCGGCCGCGAAAGATGTCCGCGGTGCGCTTCAATTCTTCGCGTTCCTTGCCGACCGCGCGCACCTTGATGAGCATCAGCTCGCGCTCGATGTGCTGGCCCTCGGTGAGATCGACGACCTTCACGACTTCGATCAGGCGGTTCAGATGCTTGGTGATCTGCTCGATCACGTCGTCCGAGCCCGCGGTAACGATCGTCATGCGCGACAGCGTCGCGTCTTCGGTGGGAGCGACTGTCAACGTCTCGATGTTGTAGCCGCGCGCCGAGAAAAGACCGACCACGCGCGACAGCGCACCGGCTTCGTTTTCGAGGAGGATCGAGATGATGTGTCGCATCACAGATCCTCCGCGCCGAGCAGCATCTCGGTCAGGCCACGTCCGCTCTTCACCATCGGCCAGACGTTCTCGGTCTGGTCGGTGATGATGTCGAGAAACACCAGGCGATCCTTCTTCGCAAAGGCTTCCTTCAATGCGGGCTCGACATCGGCGGGCTTGTCGATGCGCACACCGATATGGCCGTAGGCTTCCGCGAGCGCGACGAAGTCGGGCAGCGCATCCATGTAGCTCTCGCTGTAGCGGCTCGAGTAATCGATCTGCTGCCATTGCCGCACCATGCCGAGGTAGCGGTTGTTGAGGCTGATGATCTTGACGGGCAGGTGATATTGCTTGCAGGTCGAGAGCTCCTGAATGCACATCTGGATGCTGCCCTCACCGGTCACGCACGCGACGTCCGCCCCGGGGTTCGCTTTCAGGACGCCCATTGCGGCCGGCAGCCCGAAGCCCATCGTGCCCAGGCCTCCCGAATTGATCCAGCGGCGCGGTTGATCGAAACGGTAATACTGCGCGGCCCACATCTGATGCTGGCCGACGTCCGACGTTACGAAGGCGTTGCCCCCGGTCACGTCCCACAGTTTCTCGATCACGAACTGCGGCTTGATCGCATCGTCGGACTTCGCGTAAGCGAGGCAATCTTTCTTGCGCCACTCGTTGACCTGCGACCACCAGGCCGACATGCGCTTGGCGTCGGCCCGTGCATCGCGCTGCTTCTCGTGCGCGGCGTCGATTTGCGCGAGCAGTTCGATCAACACGTCGCGCACATTGCCGACGATCGGCACATCGACCTTGACGCGCTTGGAGATCGACGACGGGTCGATGTCGATGTGGATGATCTTGCGCGGGTTCTGCGCGAAGTGCGCCGGGTTGCCGATCACGCGGTCGTCGAAGCGCGCTCCCACCGCGAGCAGCACGTCGCAGTGCTGCATGGCCATGTTGGCTTCATAGGTGCCATGCATGCCGGGCATGCCGACGAATTTCGGATCGCTCGCCTTGAAGCCGCCCAGGCCCATCAAGGTCGTCGTGCACGGCGCGCCGAGCTTCTCCACCAGACGATTGAGTTCATGCGATGCATTCGCGAGGATCACACCCCCGCCCGCATAGATCATCGGCCGCTCGGCCGCGAGCAACAGTTGCAGCGCCTTCTTGATCTGCCCGAGATGGCCCTTATCGGCCGGCTTGTACGAACGCATCTCGACGGGCATCGACGCGTACTCCGACTGCGTGAACTCGGCCTTGTGCATCGAGATGTCTTTGGGGATGTCGACCAGCACCGGCCCGGGCCTGCCGGTCTTGGCGATGTAGAACGCCTTCTTGATCGTCAGCGCAAGATCCGTCACGTCCTTGACGAGAAAGTTGTGCTTGACGCAAGGGCGTGTGATGCCGACGGTGTCGCACTCCTGAAACGCGTCCTGTCCGATCGCGTAACTGGGGACCTGACCCGTGATCACGACCATCGGGATCGAGTCCATGTAAGCGGTCGCGAGTCCCGTCACCGCATTGGTGACTCCCGGCCCGCTCGTGACGAGCGCGACACCGATCTTGTTGCTCGAACGCGAATAGGCATCGGCCGCGTGCAATGCAGCCTGCTCGTGCCTGACGAGGATGTGCTGAAATTTGTCCTGCTTGAAGATTTCGTCGTAGATGTAGAGGACTGCACCTCCGGGATAGCCGAACACGTGTTCGACACCTTCCTCGGCGAGGCAGCGCACGACGATCTCTGCGCCGGTGATTTCCATCTTGTTCCTTTCAAGGTCCACTGGAGATTGATCGGACGTTCTCCCCACACGCTTGTGGCGCGGGCTTGAACTACGCTTGTTCGCAACGCATCGAGCGCAACGGCTTGCGGCGCGCCGGGCAGCGGCAACATCTTGCGCGACCACGTTCCGGCATGAATCAAACGCTGTCGCCCGGAATGTCGGGCCATGCAGCGAGCCGCGGACGATAGCGCACGCCCTCGGGACGGTCAAGCCGACCGGCGATGCGCGCCGCGGCGCACGAGCACACATGAGCAGCTTCGCGCATTTGTTAGCATGGCCGACTTTTCAAGATCGCCGTTCGACGCGACGTGACATCGAATTCGCGACGCCAACCCGCGTCACCGCTTCATGGCCAGTTCCGCAGAGCTCTCCCACTTCCTGGAATCCGTCGAGCGTCGCGCGTTCAAGCAGGCCGTCTTTGCGGTCCGAGAAGACGCGTCCGCGCTCGACATCGTTCAGGACGCGATGATCAAGCTTGCCGAGAGCTATGGCGAAAAGCCGGCCAACGAATGGCCGATGTTGTTCCAGCGCATCCTGCAGAACGTCATCCACGACTGGTTTCGCAGACAGAAGGTCCGCTCGACATGGACCACCTTGTTCTCCGACCTGTCAACCGGAAAGGACAACGAGGAGTTTGACTTTCTGGAGAGCCTGGAAGCCGAGGACGGCTCTCGGTCCTCCGAGAGCGCCGCCGATCAGGTCGAGCGCAGCCAGGTGCTGGCGGCGATCGATTCCGAAATTCAGCGACTGCCGGCTCGTCAACGAGAGGCTTTTGTCTTGCGTTACTGGGAAGAGATGGACGTCGCCGAAACGGCTGCGGCGATGGGGTGTTCGGAAGGAAGCGTCAAGACGCATTGCTCCCGGGCAACCCATGCACTCGCGTTGGCCTTGAAGGCGAAGGGGATCAGATTATGAAGCGCATCGACGTCGATGGTGACCAAGCGGACTCGCGGCAACACGCCGACGAATCCGAACGTCGCTTCGCGGACCGCATACGACAGGCGCTGAACGAATCGGCGGCCGCCCTCGCACCCGCAACTCTGGAACGCCTCGGCATGGCGCGCAAAGCGGCCTTGCGCGCGCAGAAACGTCCGCAGCCTCGACGTGTCACGGCGTGGCAAGGCGAGCTCGCCCACGTGAATGCAGGTCGCGGCGACGATTCATCGCGCTTTGGCTTCGCGCGCCTCGGACTGGTGTTCTCGACGCTGCTCGTGGTCGGCGCCTGCCTGACCGGCCTCTATCAGTTCGAGCAGCAGCGCCGCATCGAAGAGTTGGCCGATATGGACACGGCCGTGTTGACCGACGACCTGCCGATCAGCGCCTACGCCGACCACGGCTTCAACGCATTCCTCAAGCAGAACCCATGACGGTAATGCGCAAGCGGCGCTTGCGCGTTGCAGCTTTCATCGGACTTCTGGCGAGCGCGCTCTCGCTCGCCAGTCCGCTTCGAGCCGCGGACGCGCCATCGCGCGATTCACCGACGGTCAGATCGATTGCCGGCCCGGCAGTACCCCCGGCATCCACAACACCTGCGCTCAAGCCCGCACGGCCCTATTGGATCGAGCTCACCGTAGCCCAGCGCCAGGCGCTGGCGCCGCTTTCCGACGATTGGGAACGCCTCGACGGTCAGACCAAGAAGAAGTGGGTCGAGATATCCAATCGCTATCCGAAGATGAAGCCCGATGAGCAGCAGCACACGCAAGAGCGCATGCGTGAATGGGCGATGCTCACACCCGAGCAACGCAGGGTCGCGCGCGACAGCTTTGCCCGCGTCCGTGCGATGCCTCCCGAGCAGCGCGCCGAGATGCTGCGCAAATATCGCGAACTGCCCGACGAGAAAAAGCACGAACTCGCGACCCAGAGTCAGGCGAAGATGCTGGTCGTACCCAAACCGCAGGCGACTCCGTCGGCACGACGCGTGCAGCTCAGCGAAGGCGCCAAAGTCAAGAACCCCGCTCTCGCCGCGCAGAAGGCATCGGCATCTCGTCCGCCCGGGCTTGATCCCGCGAAGCCCCCCGAAACGGTGAAGCCACCTGCGAGCGCCGCCGTGCCGATCGTGGCGCAACCTGCAGCGCAGCCCACGGCGCCGCCCGCGGCGACCTCCGCGGATGCGCCATCCAAATGACTGCGGACGGCATCGTCCTCACGCAATCATCGCAGGACCACACGATCGCGACGCCATCGCTCAAGCGCCGCTTCCTGTCGATGACTTATGAAGCGTTGCTGCTCTTCGCCGTGGTCTTCATCGCTGGATATCTCTTCGACGCGCTGACGCAAAGCCGCCATGCGCTGGTGCTGCGTCACGCGCGTCAGGCGTGGCTGTTCGTGGTGCTCGGCGCGTATTTCACATGGTTCTGGATGCACGGCGGACAGACGCTGGCGATGAAGACCTGGCGCGTGCGGCTCGTGGGTCCGGGCGGCTCGCGAGTCGTTGCCGGGCGCGCGATCGCCCGCTATGTGCTGCTGTGGATGTTCGTGCTGCCGACGCTCGCGGTTCTGGCCGCGCTCGGCGTCGGCGGGTGGCTGGCTGTTATCGCGTTGGGATCGGCGTTGGTACTGCCGCCCTTCTACGCGCTGGTCGATCGCGAACGGCAATTCATTCACGATCGACTGCTCGGCACGCGTCTGGTTTCGGTCTGACGCAATGATCGCAACCATCCTGCGCGCGTTGTGGATCGTCACGATCGTTTCCGCCGGCGTCGTCGCGTGGTTGTCGGTGCATCTCTTCGGCTCGTATATCGGGCCGTGGGCGGCCAGTCTTGCGGGCATCGCGCTGGTCTTCACGATTCATCCCACGCTCGTGGCGATCAACTTCATCGCGTCCCGGCTCGCCGGCGACCGCGTGCCCGCAGCGTTCCGGTTATCGCTGTGGGGGGCCATCAAGACCTGGGATGCCGAGCTCGATGCGTCGATCCGCGGCTTCTGGTTCGCCACGCCTTTCCTTTTTCATCGACCGGCCGCGACTCCGGCCGAGTCTGCAACCAAACGCCCGTTTCCTGTCCTGTTTATCCACGGCTACTTCTGCAATCGCGCGATCTGGCTGCCGTTCATGCGCGACGCGGCCGCGCGGGGATACGTGTGCGAGGCAGTGACTCTCCCCCAACCCTTCGCTCCCATCGAAGCGAACGCCTGCGTTGTGGATGCGGCGATCGACCAACTGCTCGCACGCGCGGCGCGCGCCGGTGCGACTGCCGATCGCGTCGTGATCATCGCGCACAGCATGGGCGGACTCGTCGCGCGCGCCGCTCTTCAAAGCATCGATGCAGCGCGCGTCGCTCACGTGATCACGCTCGGCACGCCGCATCATGGCGCGTTTACCGCTCGCTATTGGGACATCCCGAGCGTGATGCAGATGCGCCTGGCCAGCCCGTGGCTGAAAGCGCTCGACGTCGCTGAAACACAGTCGGGTCGCGGACTGCCGCGCTCGGCCTGGACGACGCTGTTGAGCTACCACGACAACATCGTCTTCCCGCAGGAGACGGCAAGGCTCGAAGGCGCGCACGTGATCGCGATCGGAGGCGTCGGCCACGTGGCGCTGGTCTATGACAGGCGGGTGCGGACGATGGTGTTCGATCGGCTTGAAGCGATCGAGCGCTGAGACGTTGTCGTTCCCGCGCACGCGGGAACCAGCGGCGTCGCACCTCGACGACACCGGGTCCCTTCGCCGCTTTCTCGGGGACTAAACGCCGCAGGGACGACGGTGCCTATGGCGCCGCGGCTTGGTACCCGCGCGGGATCGAAGCGAGCAGCTTCTGCGTGTACGGATCCTGTGGTGCGCGATAGATGGTGTCGGCGTCGGCGATCTCCACGACCTCGCCCTTGTTCATCACCATCACGTCGTCGGAAATATATTTGACGACCGCGAGATCGTGCGAGATGAACAGATACGCGAGCCCGAACTCGTCCTGCAGATCGAGCAGCAGGTTGAGCACCTGCGCCTGCACCGAAACGTCGAGAGCGGAGACCGACTCGTCGCAGATCAGCACCTCGGGCTTCATCGTCAGGCAGCGCGCGATCGCGATGCGCTGACGCTGCCCGCCGGAAAACTCGTGCGGATACTTGTGGAGCGCCGACGCGGGCATGTCGACGCGCTTGAGCAACTGTGCTGCGGCCCGCGTGCGCGCGGCGTCGTCGGCTTCGATCGCGTGGATGCGCATCGGCTCGAGCAGGATCTGCGCAACCGTGAAGCGCGGATTGAGCGACGCATAGGGATTCTGGAAAACGATCTGCAAGCGCCTGCGCATCGCCATCAGCTCGGCACGCGACGCCTTGAGGATGTCGTTACCTTCGAACCACACCTCGCCGCCACTGGCTTCATGCAGGCGCATCACCGACAGGCCCACGGTCGTCTTGCCCGAACCCGACTCGCCCACCAGTCCCAGCGTACGGCCGCGCCGCAACTTGAACGACACACTCTTGACCGCGGCGATCTCGAAGCTGCCGAACACCCCGCTCCTGACGCGAAAGGATTTCGACAGACGCTTGACCTCGAGCACCACGTCGCCATCGGCGCGCGGCTTGCGGTCCGGCAAGGTCTCGAGCACATGCGCGCCCGACACGCGACCCGACAGAAAGTCCGCGACGACAGGAAGCCGCGCGGGACGGTGCAGAAGCGGCGGACGGCATGCAAGCAAGGCCTGCGTATAAGGCTCGCGCGCATCTTCGAAGATCGCCGCGACGCTGCCGCGCTCGCGCACTTCACCGTGCTGCATGACGACCACTTCGTCGGCGAATTCGCCGACCACGCGCAGATCGTGCGTGATGAACATCACGCTCATTGCGTGCTCGCGCTTGAGACGGGCGATCAGATCGAGAATCTGCTTTTGTATCGTCACGTCGAGCGCGGTGGTCGGCTCGTCGGCGATCAACAGACGCGGCTTGCATGCGATGGCGATCGCGATCATCACGCGTTGCTGCTGCCCGCCCGACATCTCGTGCGGATAGCGCGCCACTGCACGCCTTGCATCGGGAATGCCGACTTCATCGAACAATTCGAGTACGCGTAGCTCGAGCGCATCGCCGCGCAGACCCGCGTGCAGGCGCAGCGTCTCGGCGACCTGATTGCCGACCGTGAAGACCGGGTTCAACGACGTCATCGGTTCCTGAAAGATCACCGAGATGTCATTGCCGCGCAAACGCTTCATCGCCGCCATCGGCTCGCGCGTGAGTTCACGGCCATCGAAACGAATGGCGCCCGATACGATCGCGTTGTCGGGCAACAGGCGCAGCACCGCCATCGCCGTCACGCTCTTGCCGCTACCCGACTCGCCGACCACGGCCACCGTGCGATGGGCGGGGATGTCGAAGCTCACGCCTTTCACCGCGTGAAAGAGCTGGTTCTTGCCGACGCGAAAATCGGCGCGCAGATCCTCGATAGCCAGCAGCGGCGCGGTCACGCGGGCAGGAGTCAGCGTCATCGGTCAGCCGAGCTTCGGGTCGAGCGCATCGCGCAGGCTGTCGGTGAAGAGTGCGAACGCGGTCACGAGGACCGCCATGCCCGCGCCCGCAGCGACCAGCTGCCACCACTTGCCGATCACGAGTTCGCTCTGCGCTTCGGCGAGCATCGTGCCCCACGACACCATGTCGATCGGCACGCCCAGGCCAAGGAAGGAGAGGATCACTTCTGCCTTGATGAAGGCCACGACCAGCAGCGACAACTGCACCAGGATCACGTGGCTCGCGTTGGGCAGGATGTGCACGAACATGCGCGCCGCGTTCGACGCGCCGATCGCTTCGGCAGCGCGCACGTATTCGCGCGCGCGTTGCTTGATGTATTCGGCGCGCACCAGTCGATAGATGCCGGTCCATCCCGTGAAGCCGAGCACCGCGATGATGGTCAGCACGCCCGCGTGCGAAAGCACCGCGTTGGCGCGAAACACCGCGGCGAACGCGAGGATCAGGAGGATGTAGGGAATCGACGTGAAGACGCTGTAGAACCATTCGAGCGCGTCATCGATCCAGCCGCGAAAATAGCCCGCGGTCGCGCCCAGCAGCGTGCCGATCGAGACCGCGAGGAACGCGGCGACGAGACCGACGAAGATCGAGACCTGCGCGCCCTTGATCGCTTTCTTCAACACGTCGCGACCCCACTTGTCGGCGCCGAAAGGCAGCGTGTCGGTGCGATGGGTCACGCCGATCTGGATACGGGCCGCGCGCTCGGCCCATTCCTTGTACCGGGGTGCGAGCGGATCGACGTCGGAGATGTCGACGGGTGGGACGTTGCCGCTCTTGCCAACCCCGGTGCTCGGGTCGAGCACGGCCACTCGCGCTTCGAGGTTCTCGACCGAGCCGAGGAAGGTCGGGCTCGCGTACGAGACGCCGCGCTCGACCTGCCAATCGGACGCGACGAGACCGGTGAAGGACGCGAGGATCAGCAACAGATAGATCGCGACGACCATCATCGACACCACGCCGACACGATCGCGCAAGAGACGCTTGCCGGCCGCACGCCATACGTTGGTCGATGGACCGTCGCGACGATCGCCTGCGTCATCCTCTTGCGGCGGCAGCGCGATCGCGGTTTCCGCAAACGGGATGTCGGGCGCGCCGGGCGTTTGGTCGATGAGCGTCATTTGAACGACACGCGCGGGTCGACGACTTTGTAGAGCACGTCGGCGAGCAGATTGATCAGCATCGTCAGCATCGCGAGATACACGGTCGCTGCCTTGATCACGGGAAAGTCGCTGCGATTGACCGCGACGATGATCTCGCGCCCGATACCGGGAATCGAAAAGAACACTTCGAGCAGGAACAAGCCGACAAAGAGCCCCGGTATCTGGATCGCGATATTGGTCAGGATCGGGATCATCGCGTTGCGCAACACATGCTTCAACATCACGACTCTTTCGGACACGCCCTTGGCGCGCGCGGTGCGCACGTAGTCCTGGCCGATCTCTTCGAGCAGAAACGAGCGATACAGACGCAACTGCGGCGCAACGCTCACGAACACTGCCAGCATCACCGGCAGCGGCGCGTATTGCACGAGATTGGTCAGCGTGCTGTTGCTCCATCCCTGCACCGGGAACCAGCCGAGGCGGAACGCGAACAGCCACTGGAACACGATGATGTAGACGAGAAAGCTGATCGACACCGCGACCGTGCACACGATCATGATGGCGCGATCGGTCAGCGAGCCGCGCACCGCCGCGACCGCGAGCGCGAGGATCACGCCGAGCGCGGTGTCGAGAATCAGCACCGGAACCATGATCGTCAGCGTGGTGGGAAGCCGCGTTGCGAAGATGTGCGCGACCGACTCGTTGGTCGCCCAACTGTTGCCGAAGTTGAAGGTGGCGACCTGCGTGACGAATACCCACAGTTGCTGCCACACCGGCAGGTCGAGTCCCATCTCCTTGCGGATCGCCGCAATCTGCTCGGGACTCGAGATCAGTCCGGCGAGCTGCTCGGCCGGATCGCCGCCGACCGCATTGAAGAGGAAGAACACCAACAGGATCACGCCGAGGAGAGTCGGGATGATCTGCCAGATGCGACGAATCAGATAGGCAAGCACGATGCCGATATCGAGCGACGGGTTAACGTCAAAGCGCGCGATGTGAAAGCGGGCGCGCCGATTATGCCCGCGATCGAAGCGATTGCAGCCGCTGGATTTCCCTACCGCGCGGGAGCCTGCCGATCGCTACAATCGGCGGTCTTCACCTTGCGAGCGCATGATCATGAATCGCATCTCGGCAATCGTCGTGCCCATCACCCTGGCCGTGGTGTGCGCGACATCTTCCGCGCGCGCCGCCGATGCACCGCTGCCCAACGCCGGCGTATTGCGCTACGCGTTCGCGGTCGCGGAGACCGGATTCGATCCGCCGCAAATCTCGGATCTCTATTCGGTCTTTCTCATTTCGAACATCTTCGACACGCCGCTGACCTACGACTATCTCGCGCGGCCGGTCAAGGTGGTTCCCAAGACCGCCGAGTCGTTGCCGCAGATCTCGCCCGATGGGCTGACCTGGACGTTGCGCATCAAGAAGGGCATCACGTTCACCGATGACCCTGCATTCAAGGGCAAGCCGCGCGAACTGACCGCGGCCGATTACGTTTACAGCATCAAGCGCGTGTACGACCCCAAGTGGAAATCGCCGAACCTCTATTTGCTCGAAGGCTACGTTGCCGGCATGGATGCGGTGCGCGCCAAAGCGTTGAAGAGCGGCAAGATGGACTACGACGGCGAGGTCGAAGGACTGCGTGCGCTCGACCGCTACACGCTGCAGATCAAGCTCGTCAAGCCCAAGTACAACTTCATTTATCTGCTCACGACTTGCGTCATCAGTTGCGCGGTCGCGCGCGAAGTCGTCGAGGCCGCGCCCGACAAGATGATGGAGCATCCGGTCGGCACCGGCCCCTACATGCTCTCCGAATGGCGGCGTTCATCGAAGATCACGCTGGTCGCCAACCCCGATTATCGTGACGTGCGCTTCGAAGCGACTCCCCCCGACGACGACAAGGTCGCGCAGCAGATCTACGCAAGGCTCAAGGGCCGCAAGCTGCCGATGACGCCGCTTGTCGAGATCAGCATCATCGAAGAGACGCAGCCGCGATGGCTGTCCTTCCTCAATAACGAGCAGGACCTGATGGACCGTCTGCCCGAAGAGTTCGCGAACGTGGCGATACCGAACAACAAGCTCGCGCCGAATCTGGCCAAGCGCGGCATCACGATGGATCGCAACCCCGGGGTCGAAGTGACGTTCACCTATTTCCAGATGGAGAACCCGGTCGTCGGCGGCTATTCCCCCGAGAAGGTCGCGCTGCGTCGCGCGATCAGCCTCGGCTATAGCACGGAAGAAGAAATTCGCATCATTCGCAAGAATCAGGCGATCCCGGCGCAGACGCCGATCGGCCCCGGCGTTGCCGGCTATGACCCGAACTTTCGCAGCATCGGCCCCGAATACGATCCCGCCAAGGCGCGCGCCCTGCTCGACATGTTTGGCTATATCGATCGCGACGGGGATGGCTATCGCGAGCTACCCAATGGAGAGCCGCTGCTGATCGAGCGCTCGACGCAGCCGACCCAGACGTACAAGCAGTTCGACGAGTTGTGGAAGAAAAAGATGGACGCCATCGGCATCCGCCTGATGGCCAAGCCGCAGCAGTTTCCCGAATTGATCAAGCAATCGAAAGCCGGGCAACTGATGATGTGGGGTCTCGGGTGGATCGTTACGACTCCCGATGCCGAGGACTTCGAAGCCATTCTCTATGGCCCGAACGGCGGCCAGTCGAATCACTCACGCTTCAATCGGCCCGAATGGAACCGCCTGTTCGAGGCGTCGCAACGGGTGCCTGACGGTCCCGAGCGCAATGCGCTCTACATGGAGATGAACAAGCTCTTTCTCGCATACGCGCCGTTCAAGCTGGGAGTCCATCGCATTTACACCGACCTGGTCCAACCCTGGGTTTATGGATATCACCGGCATCCCGTCCTGCGCGACTGGTGGCAGTACATCGACATCGACGCCCAAGCGCAACGCAAGGCAATCGCGCGCTAGCCGCTGTCGAGCGGGGGTTGACATCGGGGTCGTCAAGTCGGACATTTCCTACACTCGATCGTTGTGCGCACCGATTGGTCATGCCGGACAACCATGGAGAATCGCATCAATCGGAAGGCAGTCCTCATCTCTCATCGACGGAAGCACCCTCATGAACAAAAAGACTCGCATCGCCTCGGCACTGGCATTGATGGGCGCCATCGGCGGCGTCGCGCACGCGCAGGAGTTGCAGTACAACCCCTCGGTGTACGTCATGCCGCAGCTCGAATACTTCAACCCCGACAATCGTTTCGGCACCCAAGACAAGGGTGCGGGGGTCGGCCTGAAATTCGGCAAGGCCATCAATCGATGGTTCGACGTTCAGGTCGGCATCAGTTATGCCCGCGTCAACGGCGACGATGGAGCCTCGAACCTGTCGCCCACCCAACTAGCGGGCGGAGGCGCCTCCGGCGGGACGCACGTTCGCTATCAGCAGAGCACGATCGGCGTCGATGGTCTCTACATGCTGTCGCGCGACCGCTTCCGTCCTTTCGTGCTGCTGGGCATCGGCGCTCAGAACGATCGTCGCAACATTCCGAATCGCCAGAACTCGCGGACCTCGCCTTATGCGCAGGCGGGTGTGGGCATCCAGTACATCATCTCGGATCAATGGGCGACGCAAGTCGACTTTCGCCGCGTCGTCGGATTTCAGCGCAGCGACGTCTACGGTTTCAGTCGTGACGAGAACAACTATGTCGACTTCGGTCTGACCTATTTCTTCGACAAGACGCCGAGAGCGACGCCGCGTATTGCTCAAGCGGCGCCGCCCCCACCGCCACCGCCTGCACCGCCCCCACCGCCACCGCCGCCCCCCGCGCCGCGCTTCGAGAAGCAGACGATGTCGGCGACCGAGTTGTTTGCGTTCGACAGTTCAGTGCTCAAACAGCCGCAGCCCAAGCTCGATGAGATCGCCGGCGTGTTGAAGCAGAACCCGCAAGTGGCCAACGTGCGCGTCACGGGCTACACCGATCGCATCGGATCCGACAAGTACAACCTCGGGTTGTCGCAGCGACGCGCCAATGCGGTGAAAGCGTATCTGGTCGGACAGGGCGTCGATGGATCGCGTTTGTCGACGACGGGCAAAGGCAAGGCCGATCCGGTCGTTCAGTGCAGCGAGAAGAATCGCGCCGCTTTGATCAAGTGCCTCGAGCCGAATCGTAGAGTCGAGGTCGAAGACATCACCGTGGAAAAGCGGGTGCAGTAGGAGTTCGAAGCATTCACAAGAGACCGACCGTTGTGGTCGGTCTTTTTTTTCTTCGCGGAGTCACCCGGCAACCCGATTGAACGGCTCGCGTCCCGCCAAGGCTTCAATCAAATTCTCGATCGCCAACATCGCCATCGCCCCGCGCGTTGCGCGCGTTGCGCTCCCCAGATGCGGGGTCAACGCGACGTTCTTCAATTCGAGAATGCGCGGGTTGATCTTCGGTTCTCCTTCGTACACGTCGAGCCCGGCGGCGCCCAACCGACCGCTGCCAAGCGCATCGGCAAGCGCCTCTTCGTCGATCAACCCGCCGCGCGCGATGTTGGTCAGCGACGCCGTCGGCTTCATGCGCGCAAGGTCGACCGCACCGACGATGTGATGATTCGCGTGCGTGTAAGGCAACACGAGAATCAGATGATCGGCCTCGGCGAACAAGGCCTCACGCGTCACGTAGCTCGCCCGGCACTCGGCTTCGATCGCCTCGGGAAGCCGCGATCGATTGTGATACAGCACGCGCATCGAGAAGCCCGCCGCACGCCGCGCGAGCGCCTGTCCGATGCGGCCCATGCCGAGGATCGCCAGCGTCGCGTGATGCACATCGGCGCCGAGAAACTGATCGAGGCTCCAGCGTTGCCAATGCCCGCCGCGCAACCAGCGCTCGGACTCGGTCACGCGTCGCGCCGCGGCCATCATCAACGCCCAACCGAAGTCGGCGGTGGTCTCGGTCAATACATCGGGCGTATTGGTGACGACGATGCCGCGCTCCTTGCAGGCTGACAGATCGATGTGATTGGTCCCGACCGAGATCGTCGAGACCGCGCGCAAGGAGGGCGCGTGATCGAGCAGCCTTGCATCGATGCGATCGCCGCCGGCGACCAGCAAGCCCTCGATGCCCTCGACGCGTTTCGCAAGTTCATCTGCCGCGATCGGCTCGTCGCCCTGATTGGGTTCGACTTCGAAATGCGAGACGAGACGTTCGAGGTGTTCCGCAAACACTGCGCGAGTGACCAGCACGCGCGGCTTGGATGAATTGCTCATTGCATCGCTCATTGGAAGAAGAGAATCGTCAGCAACGCGAACAGCGGCAACAGAATGCCGCACGACCACACCATGTAGCCGAAGAACGACGGCATGCGAATGCCGCGATCTTCCGCGATCGCGCGCACCATGAAGTTGGGCGCGTTGCCGATATAGCTCAACGCGCCCATGAACACGGCGCCGCCCGAGATCGCTTCGAGCGTTTCGCGATGCGCCATCAGGTATTTCGCGTCCGCGCCGGCGAGATTGAAGAACACCAGATAGGTCGGCGCGTTGTCGAGGAAGGCCGACAGGATGCCCGTCAACCAGAAGTACATCGGGTTGCTTGGCTCGCCTGACGCGTTTGTGACCATGCGCGTCAGCGAGGCCAGCGCGCCGGCTTCACCCGCCTTCAGGATCGCGATCGCCGGAATGATGGTCACGAAGATCGCCGCGAACAGCTTGGCGACTTCCTGCATCGGTCCCCAGTTGAATTCGTTGGCCTCGTGGATCGCCTTGGGCGTGATCGCGAGCGACAGGACGGCAATCGCGACGAGCAACGCATCGCGCGCCAGGTCCTGCCCTTCGAGCGACGCGCCGAGCCATTCCAACGCGATGCCCGGCCGCCAGAAGCCGCTCATCAACACTGCGGCGACGATCGCGACCAGCAGCACGATGTTGACCTTGCCGCTGATGCGCAGCGGCGCATCGGGCGTGGTGTCCGAATACACGGGCCGTTCTTCGCCCGCCTTCTTATAAAGATAGCGATCGAGCAGGTAGAAGATCGCGAGCAGCGCACCGCAGAGCGTGAGCGTCGGCCCGAGCATGGCGGTGGTGGTCCAGAAGAACGACACGCCGTTGAGAAAGCCGAGAAAGAGAGGCGGGTCGCCGAGCGGCGTCAACGAGCCCCCCGCATTGGCGACGAGGAAGATGAAGAACACCAGCACGTGCACGTTGTGCGTGCGGTTGTCGTTCGCACGGATCAGCGGACGCACCAGCACCATCGCCGCGCCGGTCGTTCCCATCAGGTTCGAGAGCACCGCGCCGAGCGCAAGCAACGCCGTGTTCACGCCCGGCGATCCATGCAGATTGCCGAACACCCCGATGCCGCCCGAGACCGTATAGAGCGCGAACAGCAGCACGACGAACGGCAGGTATTCGAGCAAGCCGGCATGCGCGAGTTGACGGGCTGTTTCATTCATGCCGAACATCGACGCGAAGGGCACGACGAACAGCAGCGCCCACGCCAGCGCGATCTTGCCGAAGTGGTGATGCCAGACCTCGGGCGCAAGCAGCGGGAACAGCGCGATCGACGCGAGGATGCCTGCGAAGGGCAGGATCCAGTAGAGCGTCAGCGTTGCGCCGTCGAAGGCTGCGGCGTTGGCGGACGAGGCCGTGAACAGCAGCGCGAGTCCCGTGATCGAGCCACACACGTTCGCGCGCGAAGTCGCGCGAACGCGCCAAGTCGCGACAACATGTGTTCCTGGTTCTCGAGCCTCGCGCATGCGCCCCGCCCCTCGGCCATCGATCGAAGCCGCATGGTAGCCGGGACGAAGATCGGTGCGCGTGGCGCGTTCAATCGATCCACAGCCCGGGAATCGACCACGCGATCAGCGTTAATTCCGATTGGGTCGCCGCGCCCGTCTTGACGAAGACATTGCGAAGCTGCGCACGCACCGTCGCCAACGACACGCCGCGGCGCGCGGCGCACGCATGCAGACGCTCGCCGCCCGCGATTGCGGCCATCAGCGCGGACTCGGCGCCGGTCAGGCCGAACAATTGGCCGAGCAAGGGCGCGTCGGGAGAACGGGACGACGAGGACGCGATGCAGAGCAGAGCGAGGCCGTTGTCGGGGTGCGGCATGCGTTGCGCGTTGGTTGCCGCGTTGGTTGCCGCGTTGGTTGTCGCGTTATTCCCCGCGTTGGTTGTCGCGTTATTCCCCGCGTTGCTCGCCGCGTAATTCACTTTGATGCGTTCCATCGACACGACGCGCATCGCACGCCGCGCTCCCGATGCGCTCAACATCAACGACCCGTCGATCCACGGGGCGGCGCAGGCATTGTTCAACGCCATGAGAAATCTGCGCCGCGTGTCGGGCGCAGCGGCCGTGATCTGGTCGCCGCGAAGTGCGAGTCCGAGTTGCGCGCCCAATGCCTCCTTGCCGGCTTCATTCAGATAGACCACGCGGCATTCGCGCGAGACGAGAATCGCGCCCATGCGCATCGTGCCCAGCAGTTGCAGCAGGGGATCGCTCGACCTCGTCGCCATGGCATGCACCGCGGCTTCGCGAGCGGCGGCGGGCATCGCGAAATGATCGGTCGCCAGCGCATCGTTCGAACGCTCTCCCAGCCGTCCCGAATGAACGCCCGGGTTGTCGTAGACCATAGCCGCCTGCTCCATCCTGTTCTCCCCAAGTCGCGTTGATCACGGCACGCCGCACATGCATAACGTAATCAAACGGCGCGCAAGAGGCGATGGGGACGGCGTATTAGGTCGAACGGACAAACCTCATGCATTCGAATTGCGGCAACCGCGCTTGGTCATTCCGAATGCAATGACGAAGCTCATCCTGTTCGCATACCGCAACCGATGAGATTCCTCGCGTTGCTCGGAATGACAACCCAACCGTCAGCGCTGCGTCGCCGGGATCTCGAACACCTGACGCAAATACGCGAGGTAGGCCTCGTCGTCGCACATGTTCTTGGCCGGCGTATCGGAGAGCTTGGCGACGGGTTGCCCGTTGCATCGAACCATCTTCATCACGATCTGCAGCGGCGCATAGCCGAGGTCGTTGGTGAGGTTGGTGCCGACGCCGAACGCGAGGCGCGCGCGATCGGCGAATCGCAGATACAGATCGACCACGCGCGGGAAGTCGAGGCTGTCCGAAAAAATCAGCGTCTTGGTACGGGGATCGATGCGCAGTTTTTCGAAGTGCGCAATCATCCGTTCGCCCCACGCCATCGCGTCGCCCGAGTCGTGGCGCACACCGTCGAAGAGCTTGCAGAAATACAGGTCGAAGTCGCGCAGGAAGGCATCGAAGCCGTACACGTCCGACAGTGCGATGCCGAGGTCGCCGCGATACTCGCGAGCCCAGCGCTCGAATGCATAGGTCTGCGAGTCGCGCAGCCGCGGGCCGAGCGATTGACAGGCCTGCAGATATTCATGCGCCATCGTTCCCAGCGGCGTCAGGTTGTGCTTCATCGCGAACCAGGTGTTGCTCGTGCCCGCGAACTGAGGCCCGAGTCGCTCACGCAGGATTTCCAGCACCTCTTGCTGCCAGAGCTTCGAGAAACGGCGCCGGGTGCCGTAGTCGGCGATCTTGCAATCGACGAGGCGCTCGTCGTCGGTGACGAGAGCGATCTTACTGACGAGACGTCGGCGACCTTCCGGAAAATCGGGAAAGGCCTGGGTGCGCCGGAAGTAGATTTCATTGACGATCGCGAGGATCGGGATCTCGAACAGGATCGTGTAGAGCCACGGGCCGACGATCACGATCTCGATCTCGCCGTTGTCCTTGGGCGACGGCGACACCGTGATGTACTTCTCGTTCATCTGGAACAAATCGAGAAAATCGACGAAGTCGCTCTTGATGAATCGCAGGCTGCGCAGCCAGCGCAACTCGTCCTCGCGAAACCGCAGCGAACAGAGTTGTCGAATCTCCTCGCGAATCTCGGCGATGCACGGCACGAGGTCGATGCCGCCGGTGCGGCACTTGAAACGGTATTCGACCTGCGCACCCGGGAATTGATGCAGCACGACCTGCATCATCGTGAACTTGTAGAGATCAGTATCGAGTAGCGAGGTGATGATCATCGGGATTCACTTTCATCGGCATGCAGCAATGCACTCATCATCGCGAAATCGTCGGCGGTCGTGACCTTGAAATTCCGTGGGGCGCCCTCCACCAGCCGCGGCCGACGACCCGCCGCTTCGATCGCGCTCGCCTCATCGGTGATCGCGAGTCCATTGCGCCGCGCGGCCGCGAGCGCGTCGCGCAGCAGCGAAAAGCGAAACATCTGCGGCGTCTGCGCGAGCCACAGGCCGGACCGATCGATGGTATGCGCCACACCGACCCGGTTCGATGCGTCGCGACTCGCGCGCTTGATCGTGTCGGCGACCGGCAATGCCAGCAAACCGCCTACGTCGTCGTCGCGCAGGGTTTCGATCAAGGTCACGATCATCGCGGCTGTGATGCCGCAACGCGCCGCGTCGTGTACCAGGATCCAATCGTCGTCGAGCGCGTCGCGCAAGGTATCGAGCCCGTTGAGCACCGATGCATCGCGGGTCGACCCGCCGACGCGCTCGACACGGATCAGACGCGCGCTCACAGCGTCGAGCGAGAGGCGCTCGAAGCGCGCGTCGTCGGGCGCGACCACGACCACGATGCGATCGATCGCCGGCACTGCCGCGAACGCCTCGATCGTGCGGACGATCATCGGCTTACCCGCGACTTCGAGATACTGCTTGGGGACGGCGCCGCCGGTACGCGAGCCGGTGCCCGCAGCGGGAATCAACGCCAGGCAGCGCGCCGACACGTCAGGCCGCGCAATGCAGCAGATGCATCACTGCGGCGGCGGGTCGTTGTCCGCCACGCGCCGCGGAAAACGCCTCGGGCGTTTGGGTCGGCGCGTGCGCGCGAGTATCTTCGGATACGCGCGGCGCATGTAGTACAGCATCGACCAGACCGTCAACAACGCCGCGATCCAGATCAGGCGCGTGCCGACGAAGTGCGAGTCGAAGAAGAAGAACCAGTCGTCGTAAAGCAGCATCGGGATCGCGACCATCTGCGCGATGGTCTTGATCTTGCCCAACCAGTGCACCGCCACGCTTTTCCCCGCACCCAGTTGTGCCATCCATTCGCGCAATGCCGAGATGGCGATCTCGCGGCCGACGATGACGAGCGCGATCAGCGCGTTGATACGGCTCAACTGCAAGAGGATCAGTAGCGCCGCGGTGACCATCAACTTGTCGGCTACGGGATCGAGAAAGGCGCCGAAGCTCGACGTCTGGTTCAGACGCCGCGCAAGCCAGCCGTCCAGGAGGTCGGTCAGCGCCGCGACTACGAACACCACGGTCGCTGTCGCGTTCTTCTCCGCGCCCGTCATCCAGGCGTCGGGCAGGAAGAACACGCCGACCACGAGGGGGATCAGGACGATGCGCAGCCAGGTGAGGAGAATGGGAAGATTGAATGGCATCGCCGGTGCTCGTGCGGACTACCGATTATAACGATGCCCTGCGGTAGAATCGCCTCCCTTTCCCGCATCGCTTCACTACCTCGTCGTCCCTGCGAAAGCTGAGAGCCAGCGGCGTCCGACTCAAGCCGCTGGATTCCCGCTTACGCGGGAACGACGGCAACACTATCCCCGGAGTTTCCGCATGACGCACGTCGTCACCGAATCCTGCATCAAATGCCGCTATACCGATTGCGTCGACGTTTGCCCGGTCGATTGCTTTCGCGAAGGCCCGAATTTTCTTTCGATCGATCCCGACGAGTGCATTGATTGCGCGGTATGCATTCCCGAGTGTCCGGTCAATGCCATCTTCGCGGAGGAAGACGTTCCGACCGACCAGAAGCAGTTCATCGAGATGAACGTCGAATTATCAAAGGGGTGGCCCAGTATCACGCGCATGAAGCCGCACTTTGCCGACGCTGACGATTGGAAAGACGTGAAGGAAAAGATTCACCTTCTGGAGAAGTGAGCATGCCGCAGCGCGGATCGACTCCGTGCAATCGCACGCGGCAGCGACAACCCCGCGCATGAGCGCCGAAGAACACCCGGTCGCATCCACGATCGTCTGGCGTCGCGATTGGGCGCCGCATCTGTTCTCGTTTCGCGTGGCGCGGCCCGAGGGACTGGTCTTCGTACCGGGGCAATTCGTCAGGCTCGGCGTCGAAGGCGACCAGGACAGCGGCGCCATGGTCTGGCGCGCGTATTCGGTCGCGTCTCCTCCCGACGCTCCCCACCTCGAGTTCTACTCGATCGTCGTCCCCGACGGCCCTTTCTCGCAGCCGCTTTCGAAGCGCCGCGTGGGCGACGCGATTCATCTGGGTACCCGCGTTTACGGTTTCCTGCGCACCGATCGCTTCCAGGGCGGGCGGCGCCTGTGGCTCTTTGCGAGCGGCACCGGCATCGCGCCCTTCATGGCGATGCTCGGCGACGACGCGATCTGGAGTGCCTACGAAGACATCGTCCTCGTGCACAGTGTCCGCATCCCGAGCGAACTCGCCTACCGCGAGGAAATCGAAGCGCTGGCACGCGGCTCTCGAGAGCGGGCTTCGCGCGCACAGCTGCGCGCACAGCTTCATTACGCGCCCACACTCACGCATGAGGGCGTCGAGGGCATGCGCCACGGTCGCATCACGACGCAACTCGCCGACGGCAGCCTCGAACGATCGCTCGCGCTTCCCATCGACGCCGAGGACTCGCGTCTCATGATTTGCGGCAATCCGTCGATGATCAAGGAGATCCGGGCGATGCTGGGCGAGCGCGGCATGACCGCGGTTCGCCGCGAGACGCCCGGCCAGTTCATCGTCGAGAATTTCTGGTAACCGGCTGTTCATTAGCGCGATCGACTGTGCCGCGATTGCGCAATCGACTTGCGGAGCGAAGCGGCGACGCCGATAATCGCAGGTCGCCGCGGGCAGGTTCGCGG
The DNA here is from genome assembly GCA_038225855.1 of Burkholderiales bacterium. Classification (GTDB taxonomy): domain Bacteria; phylum Pseudomonadota; class Gammaproteobacteria; order Burkholderiales; family Burkholderiaceae_D; genus CAHJXF01. The sequence continues at coordinate 77,974 of JBBRQU010000010.1, forward strand.
CTCGCGACTCATCAAGAAAAAGAGATCCGATGCTTTATCAACTCCATGAACTGCAACGCTCGTTCCTGAACCCGATGACGGCATTCGCCGCGGCGGGCGCGAAGATGTTCTCGAGCCCGCACAGTCCGCTGGCCTACGTGCCTTTCGCCAATCGGTTCGCGGCGGGCTATGAACTCTTCTTCCGGCTCGGCAAGGAATACGAAAAGCCCGAATTCGGATTGCATTCGACGGTGGTGGACGAAATCGAGGTGCCGGTCCTTCAGCGCGTCGAAATCGAAAAGCCGTTCTGCAAGCTGCTGCACTTCCAGCGCTTCTTTCCCCTCGAAAGTGCGAAGCGACCGGCCGATCCCAAGGTGCTGCTGGTCGCCCCGCTGTCGGGTCACCATTCGACGCTGTTGCGCGACACGGTGCGTCAGTTGATCACCGCGCACGACGTGTACATCACCGACTGGGCCGATGCGCGCATGGTGCCGCTGGCCGAAGGACCGTTCCATCTCGACGATTACATTGCCTACATCCAGCAGTTCATTCGTCACCTCGGACCGGACGTGCACGTGATCTCGGTGTGTCAGCCGACCGTACCGGTGCTCGCCGCCGTATCGCTGATGGCCTCGGCCGGGGATCCGAAGTTGCCGCGCACGATGACCATGATGGGCGGCCCGATCGACTCGCGAAAGAGCCCGACCGAGGTCAACAATCTGGCGACCACCAAGCCTTATTCGTGGTTCGAGAACAACGTGATCTACAAGGTGCCGGCTAACTATCCGGGCTATTTGCGCAGCGTCTATCCGGGCTTCCTGCAGCACGCCGGCTTTGTCGCGATGAACCCCGATCGCCACGTCAGCTCGCACTACGACTTCTATCTGCAACTCGTGCGCGGCGACGACGAAGATGCCGGCGAACATCGACGCTTCTACGACGAATACAACGCGGTGCTGGACATGCCGGCCGAGTATTACCTCGACACCATCAAGACGGTGTTCCAGGACCATGCGCTCGCACAAGGTACATGGGTGGTTCGCGGCGACCGGGTTGCGCCCGAAGACATCGAGTCGGTCGCGCTCTTCACGATCGAAGGCGAGCTCGACGACATCTCGGGCAGCGGCCAGACCGAAGCCGCGCACGGCCTGTGCTCGGGCATTCCGAAGGCGATGAAGCAGCACTTCACCGCCCCGCAGTGCGGACACTACGGCATCTTCAGCGGCAAGCGCTGGCGCAACGTGATCTATCCGCGCATTCACGATTTCATTCGCCAGCACGCGTAGCCGAAGACCGCGTAACCTCGGGGCGATGGACCCCGACCCTTCGCTGATCGCCCGCATCGACGCGGTCCTGCCGCAGACGCAGTGCCGGCAGTGCGGTTACGACGGCTGCCTGCCGTACGCGACCGCGATCGTCCGAGGCGAAGCCGAAATCAACCAGTGTCCGCCGGGCGGAGAAGCCGGTATCGCGCGTATCGCGCTTGTCGTCGGTCGCGCGACGATGCCGTTGAATCCCGCGAACGGAGTCGAGAAGCCGCTCACGCTCGCGGTCATCGACGAGACGCTGTGCATCGGCTGCACGCTGTGCATCCAGGCGTGTCCGGTCGATGCCATCGTGGGCGCGGCCAAGCGCATGCACGATGTCGTCGCCGAGCTTTGCACGGGTTGCGAGCTGTGCGTGCCGCCCTGCCCGGTCGATTGCATCGGCATGTTTCCGGCCGGCTTCGCCTGGGACGATGTGCATGCCGCCGACTCGAGGCGGCGCTACGAGTCGCGCAACGAGCGCTCTTCGCGCGAGCAGTCTGCACCGGCACTCCGAGAGGGCACGATCGCGGCGTCACCTTTGAAAGGCGACGCCGCAACTCGAAAAGCCGCAATCATCGCGGCGGCAATCGAGCGGGCGCGTGCAAGGCGCCCCGCGACGACGGCCGGCGAGTAGCGCCCGGTCAGCGATTATCGCAATCGCCGCGTACCAGACATTGGTCATACTCCGGATCCTCGAGCAGCTTGAACATGACGCGCGCCGCAACCGCGGTATCGGCGAAGTCGCTGAACAAGCCATCGACGCCGAGCTGATAGAACTGGATGTATTCGTTGGTCGGCGCAGCGATGTAGTTCGACGCGAGATAGCGCGGCTCGTTGCGGAACGTGTAGGGATGCACCAGCAGGCCGAGCCTGTGCGCGTGCTCGACGACCTTCGACGGCGGCAACGTGGTCTTGTCGGCGTCGTTGACGACACCATCGCCGTTGATGTCGTCGGCAATACCGTCGCCGTTCTTGTCGACACCCGCCACGCTGACGATGTACCGCTTCCACGGACCGATGCCGTCGGCATAGGTCTTTACTTCAGCAAGACCCCTCGGCGTGACAAGGTAGCTGTACAGGTCCTTGCGCCCGGAGACAGTCCAGTCGTAAGGACGGTCCGAAGGCTTCGCATAGAGCAGCGTGCCGTCGAGCGCGACATCGGATGCGTCGATCAACTGGATCAGCTTGACCGAGGTCTTCTTGCTCAGTTCAATCAGGTTGGCCTGCTCGAACGACTGGATGAACACCGGCGCGTTGCGATGGTTCCAGCCGGCGCGATCGAGCACTCTCAACAGGCGATCCTCGAGCGGAAGTCCGATCGACTTGTGATAGGTCGGGTGCTTGGTCTCGGGATAGATGCCGATGGGACGCCCCTTCTCGCGCGACTTGTTCTTGACGAACACGATGATCTCTTCGAGCGTCGGGATGGTGTAGAAGCCGTTGAAGCGCTGGTCGCGAAAGCCGAGCCGTTGGGTCGCGCGCAACTGCTTGATCTCCGAGAGCGTGAAATCGGACGCGAAGAATCCATCGTCCGGGACGCCATCGACCATCACCGTCTTGCGTCGGTTGGCGAATTGCGGCAGAGAAAGTACGTTGGTCGTGCCGATCATGTTCGGCTCGTGCCGCGCGATCAGATGGCCGTCCTTGGTGGCGACGAGATCGGGCTCGACGAAGTCGGCGCCCAGTTCGATGCCCAGCGCATAGGCCTCGAGCGTGTGCTCCGGCAGATAACCGCTGCCGCCGCCGCGATGGCCGATGACAAGCGGCTTGGGGAAGCCGCCATCGCGCCGATTGCCCCATTGGTCCTGGTCGGCTTGGACCGCAGGCGCGGCGAGCAAGGCGCTGCCGATGAATGCCAGCGCAAGCGCGGGCTTGATGAGTGCGAGTCGTTTCATGGACGTCCTCCTGATCGATGGAGTCGTTATTTTAGGCCGCACGCGTGACAAGCGCGTGAAGGACGCAGTCCGTCGCCCCTGCGAAAGCAGGAACCCAGTGGCGTCCGTCGAAAGACGCTGGATTCCCGCGTTCGCGGGAACGACGGCGCTCGCACCGCTGATAAAATGCCCCATGCCCGCAACCTCCCCTCGTTCGTGAACGCCGAACAACGCCACGCGTTCTTCGCACGCCTCGCGGCTGGCAATCCGGATCCGGCCTCGGAACTCGAATACGCGAGCCCCTTCGAACTCCTGGTCGCGGTGATCCTGTCGGCGCAGGCGACCGATGCATCGGTCAACAAGGCGTTGCGCATTCTCTTCCCCGTCGCGAACACGCCGCAGACGCTGATCGCGCTGGGCGCCGAAGGGCTCGAGCCGTACATCAAGACCATCGGTCTCTATCGTACCAAGGCGAAGAACGTGGTCGCGATGAGCCGCGCGCTGCTCGATGCGCACCAAGGCGAAGTGCCCAACGATCGCGCCGCGCTCGAGGCGCTCCCGGGAGTCGGGCGCAAGACCGCCAACGTGATTCTCAACGTGGTCTTCGGCGTTCACACGCTCGCGGTCGACACGCATGTGTTTCGCGTATCGAATCGCACCGGCCTCGCGCGCGGCGCGACCGTGGGCAAGGTCGAAGCCTTGCTGATGAAACGCGTGCCGAAGGATTTTCTTTACGGCGCGCATCACTGGCTGATCCTGCACGGACGTTATGTGTGCAAGGCGCGAACACCCGAATGCTGGCGATGCATCGTCGCCGACTTGTGCGCCTACCGACCGAAGTCGCCGGCGCCGATGAAAGGGAAGTCTTCATGAAGGCGAGCGCACATGCGACTCCTGCCGCGGGCCCGCATACCGAACGCCACTTTCGGTCGAGCGACACGGTGCGCGACATCGTGCTCGGCATGGCCGATGGCCTCACGGTTCCGTTCGCGCTCGCGGCCGGCATCAGCGGCGCGCTGGGCGCGGCGAGCATCAACGGCACGACCTTGATCGTCACCGCCGGGCTCGCCGAAATCGCCGCGGGCTCGATCGCTATGGGGCTAGGAGGTTATCTGTCGGCGCGCGCCGAACGCGATCACTACGAAGCCGAGCGACGCCGCGAAGAAGCCGAGATCATCGAGAAGCCATCGCACGAACGCCGCGAGATCGTCGAGATCATGGAAACCTATGGCGTGACCGAAACCGACAGCGCGCCCTTGATCGCCGCTCTCGAACGCCAGCCCGATCGCTGGCGCGACTTCATGATGCGATTCGAACTCGGCCTCGAAGAGCCCGACCCGAAGCGCGCGCGTCAAAGCGCGGTGACGATCGCGCTCGCTTATGTCGTTGGAGGCTTCGTGCCGCTCGCGCCCTATCTGCTCACCAACGATATCGGGAGAGCGCTGGCCGCATCGATCGTGGTCACGCTGGCCGCGCTGTTCGGATTCGGATGGATGAAGGGACGCTATACCGGAACGCCGCCCGCGACTTCGGCGTTGCAGACCTTGGTCATCGGCGGCCTCGCCGCAGCCGCGGCGTTCGCGATCGCAAGGCTCGTTTCCTAGCCGAGAATCAGAAGACCGTCATGTTCAATCCCTCGCGGGAAGAAGTCCGACGTTTCTTCAGAGACACGCTGGCCAGGCAGCGAAGCGGCGCGCCTTTGACGCCGATCGAAGCGATCGCGAGCGACTGGCTTGCCTTGCATCCCGAATACTTCGATGTGCTGGCGCCGACGCGCGAAGGCGAGCCCGACGCATTCGAGGCGCGCGAAGGCGAGGCGAATCCTTTTTTGCATCTTTCGATGCATCTTGCGATAGTCGAGCAAGTGTCCATCGATCAGCCGGCGGGAATTCGCGCCGCGGTCGAGTCATTGACCGCACGCCTGGGTTCTGCGCATGACGCGCATCACGAGGTGATGGAGTGCCTGGGAGAAATGCTGTGGGCCGCCGAGCGCCATCGCGCACCGCCCGATGGGGCGGCCTACGTGGGTTGCGTCGAGCAGCGGTTGCGCAGGCGCATGGCCATGCGGCAATAGTCGGCGTCGGCATGCCGAGCGAAGAGAGGAACCTCATCGACTCGGATCACGGTCTGCACCATGCAAAGCGGATGAGTTTCCTCTTCGCTGCGCTCATCGGAATGACAAGGAAACTCGATCGTCGGAATGACGAGCGCTCCACCGCCTCAGCGCTTGAGCACCAGCGAAGGCGGCAGGTCCGACAGATACGTCGCGATGTCGTCGATTTCCTTGCCCGACAGCGGCTTGGCCTGGGCGGCCATCACCGCATTGCTGCGACCGAAGGTGGGATGGTCGCCCTTCTGATACGCGATCAATGCCTGTCGCAGATAGTCGTAGTGCTGACCGGCGAGCTTGGGATAGCTCGGGTCGATCGGGTTGTTGAAGGTCGCGCCGTGGCAGGACACGCACGCGTACTTTTTTGTGGCGAGTTCCTTGCCGTTGTCGGCATTGCCGCGCGCGTGCGCCGCCGACGCGATCAGCAGCGATGCGAGCGCGATGCCCGCGAGGCGGACGGTTTTCGAAACGGTGGGACGAGTCATCAGTGAATCCTCAGCGCTGCGCGGAGTAATAGGCGGCGACATCGGCAATGTCCTGATCCGACAGCGAGCGCGCGGTCGCGATCATGTTCGGAAAGCGGCGCTCTCCTTTCTGGTACGCCTTCAACGCGCTCTCGATGTACTTGGCGTTCTGGCCGCCCAGCATCGGTACGCTGTACACGGTGGGGAAATCGGCCTTGTATCCCGGGATGCCGTGGCAGCCGATGCAGGCCGCGACCTTGGTCTTGCCGCGCTTCGCGTCGCCGACGATTTCCGCGGCGGCGGGGGCCGCTGCCGCAGCCGGCGCGGGGACGGGCGCGGCCGTCTGGCCGATCGCGAGATCCATGAACGCAAGGGTCGCGATCAGGGCGCCAACACACGCGACGGCGCGCGACGCCACGAATTTTCGGGCGGACTGATGTCGAGTCGGCGAATAGTTATTCATCAAGGATCGAGGCGAGAACGAACGGATGCGGGAACGTGCGCGAAGCGGCGCACATTGTAGCCGAGCCGTAACGAACCATCCGGCATCACCGAACTCAAACCCTCGTCGTCCCCGCGCAAGCGGCAATCCAGCGTCTTTTCAACTCACGCCACTGGCTTCCCGCTTGCGCGGGGACGACAAACACTACGAAGCGCGTTCCACCGCATACACCTCGACCGCCGCCGCCTTGCCCCGCAGCGTGACGGAATCGAGCGCATCGACGTGCACCTCGCCAGTCAAGGTCGCGCGCGTCGAGCTGTCGATCAGGATGGTTCGCTTGGCGACCTTGGTGTGCTCTTCCAGCCGCGCGGCCAGGTTGACGGTGTCGCCGATGCAGGTATAGGTCGCGCGCTGCTGCGTGCCGGTGTAGCCCGCCACCACCACGCCGGATGCGATGCCGATGCCGATGCGGATCGCCGGCTTGTTCGCCGCCGTGCGCTCGACGTTGAAGAGTTCGATCACCTCGATCATGTCGAGCGCCGCGCGCACCGCGGCCTGTGGATGATCGGCCAGCGGCAGCGGCGCGCCGAAGATCGCCATCAGGCCATCGCCGATCATCTGGTTGACCACGCCGCCGTGGCCGTTGATGGCGTCGAACATCAGCGTGTAATAAGTGTTGAGCAGCTCGATGGTTTCTTCCGGCGATTGCGATTCGACCATCGCCGTGAAGCCGCGAATGTCGGAGAACATCACCGAAGCCTCGACGCGTCGCCCGCCGAGCGCGAAGCCGGATTGTTCGAGGTCCTGTGCGACCTCGCTGGTCGCGAAGCGCCGCATCAATTCCTTCTGCTGATCGCGCAGGCGCTTCTTCTCGAGGCTCGCGCCGACGCGCGCTTTCAACAGCACCGGGTTGACCGGCTTGTGCAGATAGTCTTCAGCGCCCAGTTCGATACAGCGCACGATGGTCGCGACGCCTTCGAGAGACGACGTGACGATCACCGGCAAATCGCGCAGGCGCAGGTCGCCGCGCAATTGCTCGAGCACGGCAAAGCCATCCATCTCGGGCATTTCCATGTCGAGCAGCACGAGGTCGAAAGAATTCGCACGCAGCATGTCGAGCGCGACGCGGCCGTTCTCGGCGCACTGCACGCGATGGCCTTGCAGTTCGAGGCTGCGCGAGAGCAACAGCCGGTTGACCTTGTTGTCGTCGGCCACCAGAAGACGCGCGCCCTCAGCCATTGCTCAGTCCCTTCAACGTCGATGCGACGCGTGCGTATTCGGCGCTCAACGCGTCGAGCGCCGTCTGATCCACGAGCGGATCGGGCGACATGCCCCTCAACTCGATGTCGCGCGCCATCGCGCCGAATGGAAACGCGCCAAAGGTATTGGCGTTTGATTTCAGCGAATGCGCCACACGCCGGAAACGCTCGGCATCGCGCGCGGCCAGCGCATCGCGCGCGTCGTCGAACATCGGCGGCGCTTCTTCGAGGAAGGTGTCGATCAGTTCGCCGATGAACTCCGCGCCCGCGGCTTCCTGAAGCTCGGCGAATGTGACGGGATCGATGATCGGTTCAGCCATATGCAGTGTCCTTGCGTGCATTCACTCGCATCAACGCAGCGACGAGTGGGTCAACTCGTTTCGGTTTGGTCAAGTAGTCGACCATGCCGGCGACGAGACACTCTTCACGATAGCGCCAGCGGTTGGTCGTCATGGTTGAGGGACGCGGCGCGATGGGATTGGGTCCGATACCACCGCGATGCCTTGATGCAAAAATGATGCGTTGATGTTTGTAGGCAGTGCATATCGCTCAGTTCCCAACCCGAAGAAGAAATTCTGCGGGGGTCAGAACCGGCACATCGCGCCATGGATTCAGCACCAGCAAGTCACCGTCGCTGCTGACCAGGGCATCAGCCTGGCAGACCTGCGTGAGGGCCAGGAACTTGTTGTCCTTGGGGTCGCGGCAGGCGGGATGCAGCGCCGCTTCATCGTCCGGCGTGACCGCAAAGAAGTGCATGGCCCGGCGCAACATCGCCACGAACTCGATGCGGGCATCGCGCCCGAGGTAGCGGTCGAACCGCTTACGTTGCATCACGCGCTCCAGTTCGAGCCAGGTCTGGACCGAAGCGCACACGTCACACTGCCCCAGCGCCTGCGACAAGGCACTGTGCGGAACCGAATCCGGTCTGAGCGCGGCGCCCACCAGGGTGCTGGTGTCGAACACGACGCGCCGCAGGGTTCGGGTCATCGCAGTTCATGCACCAGCCGATTTATTTCTTCGTCAGTGAGCGCGCCGGCCGCCGGTGTGACTTGCGTACGCGCCTGTGCGCTCCACGCCTCGAACGCCGCCACGGCCTTGATGCGCCTGGCGCGCGCGTCCATCAGTTCTTCCATGTCTTGCGGCGAAACGATGAACGCAGCCGGCCTGCCATGGCGGGTGACCGTGATCGGCTCGCGCTGCGCCATGTCCAGCAGTTGACCGAAGCGGTTCTGGGCTTCGACAGAGGTGATGGAGATCATGTGGTCCTCTTGAAGATATAGGCAATCTGTACAGTATAGCTATGTTAGGTGTTTTGCTGACTATCGAATATCAGACCGCCAACCTTGCTTTCACGTGGTTCAGCGCCTGCACCAGCGCATCGACCCGAATCGGCTTGGTGACGTAGTCGTCCATGCCGGCAGCGAGACACACTTCGCGATCACCCTGCATCGCATTCGCCGTCATCGCGACGATACGAGGCCGTTGGTTCGCGGCCCATCGCTGTGTGATCCGCCGCGACGCTTCGAGCCCGTCCATCTCGGGCATCTGCACATCCATCAGGATCACGTCGTAGCGTTGACGCGCGACGCACTCGATCGCTTCCACTCCATTACTCGCAACGTCCGCGCGATAGCCCATCTGCTGCAGCAGTCGCAGCGCGAGCTTCTGGTTTACGACGTTGTCTTCTGCGAGCAGGATGCGCAGCGGATGGCGCGCGGCCATCTGTGCGTCGATGCCGGGCTTGGTCGGCGCGCTCGGTTGCGCATGCGCGCTTACATGCGCGAGCAAGGTCATCAGCGTGTCGAAGAGCTGGCTCTGGCGCAGCGGCTTGGCGAGTGTCGTCTTGAAGAGACCGTCGCCTTCGGCGATCGCTTCGCGTCGGCCAAGCGATGTGAAGAGCACCATCGGCAGATTCGCATCGATCGCGCGCATCTGCCGCGCGAGTGTGACCCCGTCCATCTCGGGCATGTGCATATCAATGATGGCGACGTCGAAGCGCTCGCCAACGCTCGTGTCGTCGCGCGCGCCACCACTCGCGTCATCACGCGCATCACCACGTTGCGCATCGCGCATCCACGTCAACGCTTGCGCAGGCGACTCGGTGTCGCGCGCACGCAGACCCCAGCGCTCCGTCTGCAACGAAAGTATTTTGCGATTGGTCACGTTGTCGTCAACGATCAGCACACGCTTGCCGACCAGCGCGGGCTGCTCGCCGATGAAGCTGCGGCGGCTCGTGGCCGGCATCTCGGCACTGGCCGCGCGGATCGTGAAGCGGAAGGTCGAGCCCTTGCCGGGTCCATCGCTCTCGACCCACATCGTGCCGCCCATCAGTTCGGCCAGACGCTTGCTGATCGCGAGGCCCAGACCGGTGCCGCCATATTTACGGGTGGTCGACGAATCGGCCTGCGAGAAAGACTGGAACAGTTTGCCCATGCCCGCCGGTGTGAGACCGATACCCGTGTCGCGCACCGCGAATTCGATTTGCGGCTCGCCGCCGCTGTCATCGTTCGATGGCACCACGCAGACCTGCACCGTGAGCACCACTTCGCCCTGCTCGGTGAACTTGACCGCGTTGCTCAACAGATTGAGCAGCACCTGGCGAAGTCGCGTGACATCGCCCTCGATCGCCGCAGGTACCTCGCCTTCGAACACATACGCGATGTCCAGATGCTTCTCGGCCGCGCGCGCGCCGATCAAGTCGAGCGCCGACTCGACGCACTCGCGCAGATCGAACGGATGCATCTCCACGTCCATACGGCCGGCCTCGATCTTCGAGAAGTCGAGGATGTCGTTGATGATCGTGAGCAGCGCATCGCCGCTGTCGCGGATGGTTCCCGCGAAGTCGCGCTGCTCGGCGGAAAGCGGTGTGTCGAGCAACAGGCCACTCATGCCGATCACCGCATTCATCGGCGTGCGGATCTCGTGGCTCATGGTCGCGAGGAAGGAGCTCTTCGCATCGTTGGCGGTCTCGGCGGCGGCGCGTGCGTCCTGCGCTTCCTTGAAGAGCCGCGCGTTCTGGATCGCAATCACGGCCTGATCTGCGAAGGTCTTGAGCAGCGCTTCTTCCTTATCGGTGAAGCCGCCGAGCATGCTTCGGATAAGCGCAATCGCGCCGATGCCTTCGTCGCCGCGCAACAGCGGCGCCATGATCATCGAATAATTGAGGCCGAGCATCTGCGCGGGAAGGCGGAGGCGGGGCGGCACGTCGGGTCCGTGCATCACGTCGGGGAAACTGAGCACGCGACGAACCTTGATTGCCGCTTCGACACCGGTGCCCTCCAGATTCATCGGGAACAACGTGCGGAGGCTGTCCACCCGCTGCTGCAATTCGGTCTGCGACCATCCCGGCTGGTCGGACATCGTCGCATGCGCGTGTATCGCCGCGATGTGCAGCAGGCCGTCGTCACCGATCAGGTTGACGAACGAGCCTTCGACCTTGAACAGGCGCGCGCAACTGTCGAGGATGGTGTCGAAAACCGGTGTTGCGTCGGACACCGAGTTGCTGATCGCCTGCAGCACCTCGGCCGAGGCGGTCTGCTGTTCGAGCGCTTCCCTGGTCTCGTTGAAAAGACGCGCGTTCTGAATCGCGATCGCGGCCTGGTCGGTGAAGGTCTGGAGCAGCGCCAGTTCTTTGGCGGTGAATGGCTTCGGCGGCTGACGCATTACGCAGATCGAACCGATGCCGCGCTGCTCCCACAGCATCGGCGCATAGACGACCGACAAGTCCCCGCTGCGATCGATGACCTCCCTCAACCGCTCCGGTATGTCGGGCATGGCAGCCGTATCGGGAACATGCAGCGCGTGTCGCTCACGGATGACGCGGCCCGTAATGCTCGTGTCGAGCGGCACTGCGTCGTGCACCACGGTCGAGGCAAACGAGCCACGCCATGCGGCCGTACGCACCAGCTCGTCGTCGCCGACGATGTAGATGCTGATCTGGTCGGTCCCGAAGAGCCGCTCGCAGCTATCGAGGATCTTCTCGAACACGGGGGCGGTATCGGCCACCGAACTGTTGATGACCTGTAGCACCTCGGCGGTTGCGGTCTGTTGTTCCAACGCTTCCTTGGTCTCGTTGAACAGCCGCGCGTTCTGGATCGCGATCACGGCCTGGTTCGCGAAGGTCGTCAACAAGGTGCGCTCGGACTCGACGAAGACGTCACCCGCCGCGCGGATTACTTTGATGACACCGATGCCGCGCCCTTCCCAGATCATCGGCGCGACCGCGATCGCGAAGTTGTCATCGAGCTCTTCGGCGACTTGACGCAGTCCGGCCGGGACGCCGTCGCCATGACGCACGTCGGCGAACGTAACCAGCCTGCGTTCGATCAGCGACAGTTCGCTTGCCGTTCCCTTGAGCGGCATCGGGTACAGACTGCGCGCGCGCTGCGGCTCGTCGAGGCCGGCCGAAGCCCACAGATGCAACTGCCCGTCGTCGCCCAGGCGCAGCAGCACCAGACGCGTGCTGCGGAACAGGCGCGCACAACTCTGCAAGATGGTGTCGAAGACGGGCTGCGGATCCTCGACCGACTGGCTGATGACTTGCAGCACCTCTGCCGTCGCAGTCTGCTGCTCGAGCGCTTCCTTCGTCTCGTTGAACAGCCGCACGTTCTCGATCGCGATGACGGCCTGATCGCGAAAGGATTCGGCGACGGTGATCTCCTTGTCGCTGAAGCCGCCGGGGAGGATGCGAAACAGCATCAGCACGCCGATGGAAACGCCCTCGCGCAGCAGCGGCACCGCCAGCGAGGCGCGCACGCCGGTGGTCGCACGGATCATCTTCTGCCGCTCGGGCAGTTCGATCGCGTCCCAATCGGGGATGTGAACGAGTTGCTGCGAGACGATCGCCTGCGACGGGAAATTCTTCGTCGCATCGATGCGCACCGGGTCGGTCCAGCGATCGTTCTCGAAGCCTTGTGGGGTTGAGCTCGCGCAGGGGATGTAGAAGTCGCCTTCCACGCGCGAGAACGTGGCGCGGTCGCAGGCAAGCAGCTTGACTGCCGTGTCGACGATCGCGTTGAACACCGGCTGCGTGTCGGTGGGCGACGCGCTGATGACGCGCAGGATGTTGGCGCTGGCCGTCTGATGGCTCAGAGCCTCCTGCGTCTCGTTGAACAGCCGCGCGTTCTGGATCGCGATCACGGCCTGATCGGCGAAAGTCTTGAGCAGCGCTTCTTCCTTCGCGCTGAAGCCGCCGAGCGTACGCCGCGTGAGCGCGATCGCGCCGATGCCCTCGCTGCCGCGCAAGAGCGGCGCCATGATCATCGCGTAGTTGATGCCGATCATCTGCGCCGGCTTGCGAATGCCGGGCGGGACGTCAGCGCCATGCATCACGTCGGGGAAGCTGAGCACGCGGCGCGCCTTGATCGCCGCTTCGACACCGGTTCCCGCGAGCTGCATCGGAAAGATCGTGCGGACCTTCTCCGCGCGTTGCTGCAACTCGGCCTGTGACCAGCCCGGCTCATTGGAATCGCTCGCGTGCGCGTGCATCGCCGCGATGTGCAGCATGCCGTCGTCACCGATTAAATTGATCAGCGAGCCATCGACCTTGAAGATGCGCGCGCAACTATCGAGGATGGTGTCGAACACCGGCTGCGCGTCGGAAACCGAATTGCTGATCGCCTGCAAGACCTCGGCCGACGCGGTCTGCTGTTCGAGCGCTTCCTTGGTCTCGTTGAACAGCTTCGCGTTCTGGATCGCGATCGCGGCCTGATTGGCGAAGGTCTCCAGCAGTCGGCACTCCTTGTCAGTGAACGGGCGCATGTCGAAGCGCGCCGCATTCACCGCGCCGATGCCTCGGCCCTGCCACATCATCGGTGCCTGCGCGATGGCGAAGTTACGATCGAGCCCGACGGCGAGCTTGCGAACTCCAGCGGGCACGCCGTCGCCATCCATCACATCGGGATAACTTACGAGGTGGCCGTTCGCGATGGCCTGTCCGGTCGCCGAGCCAGCGAGGGGGATCGGGAACAGCGCCCCGATCCGTTCCGCGTACTCGCCCAACGAGGCGGCCTGATGTACCTGCTCGTCATCGGAGACGAGATACACGCCCATGATGTCGGCGTCGAACAGCTCCTTCGCGCTCGACAGGATGCGCTCGAACACCGGTTGGGGATCGGCCATCGAACCGCTGATGACCTGGAGTACCGCTGCGGTCGCGGTCTGCTGCTCGAGCGCTTCCTTGGTCTCGTTGAACAAGCGCACGTTCTCGACGGCGATCACGGCTTGATCGACAAACGATTGCGCCAGCGCGATCTGTTGCTCGCTAAATGCCCCCGTCACGTCGCGTTGGAACACCAGCACGCCGATGCATTCGGTACCGCGCAGAAGCGGCAACATCAGCGAAGCGAGACAGCCGGTCTTGGCCTGGATGTCCCGCTCATGCGGCGGCAACTCGATCGCCGACCAGTCGGGGATATGCAGCGGCGCTTTGCTCAGGATGACGCGTGACGGGAAGTTCGCATCTGCGTCGATCGGCACGACAACCATCGCGAGACTGTTCGTTAGCCCGCTGGCGAGGGCCGCTGCGACTGGGCTGAAGGTGTTGTGGTCACATCGCAGCACAGCGGTACGCACGCATGACAACAGGCGTAACGCAGTGGTGGCGATTGCATCGAACACCGGTTGCACATCGGTGGGTGATTGGCTGATCACCTTGAGGATGTCGGCCGACGCGGTCTGCCGCTCCAGCGCTTCCTCGGTCTGATCGAACAGCAACGCGTTCTGCAATGCCACGCCGACATTGGCCGCAATCGTTTCAAGCAAGCGCTGATCGTCAGTGTCGTATTCGCCTTCGCGTTGCGTGCTCTGCACACTCACCACGCCCTCGCACACGCCGGCCACGAAGATCGGCACACCCAGATACGACAACGCATTCTTGCCAACGAGGTTCGCTCCGATCTGCTGGCTGCGCTGGTTCACATCCGAGTTGAGGATGAGCGCCTTACCGGTCTCGATGATTTTGCTGGTGAGACCTTGTCCATACGGAAGCGACGCATTCTCTTCACCGTACTGGTAGCGAAACTCGATCAGGTTGGTGGTGCGATCGAGCAAAGCCACGTAGGCGATGTCGGCCTTGAAGACGTTGCGGATCTGCTCGCCGACCAACCCGATCAGCGCATCGACGTCGAGCTTTGCCGCGAGTTGCTGCGACACCGTGTTGACGGTCGCGAGCTCGGCCGCGCGTTGCTGCGTCTCGTCGAACAGGCGCGCGTTCTCGAGCGCCACGCCCATGCTCGCGGCCAGCGTACCGAGCAACCGCACATCCGATTCTCCAAATGCGTGCTCTCGCTCGTGGTTTTCCAGGAGGATGAGACCGAGCACGTGGTCGCTTCCCACGATCGGTACACCGACGATGGAGTCACACCAGTCGGTGCCAGGGAAGGGGCCGGGGATACCCGCTGCGACCTGCTCGTCGCGTGTGTTGGCCACGCCGGCCTTTCTAGTTCGCAGGATCCGGTCGATGAACGCGTTGGGCACTTTCGGTGGGTTCGAAAGGCGCACCCCATGTTCGTAGGTGTAGAGCCCGGTCACCAGTCCGGTCGATTCCTCCCACCAGCGCATGCTGATATCGCCGGTCGCGAATACCTCGCGCAACTTGTCGCCGACCAGATCGATGATCGCCTGAAAGTCGAGCGACCCTGCCATGCCTTGCTGAATGCTGTTGATGACCGCGAGCTCGGCATTGCGCTGTTCGGTTTCCTTCAAGAGGCGCTGCGTCTCATCGAACAGGCGCGCGTTCTCGAGCGCCACGCCCATGCTCGACCCCACCGTTTGCAAGAGACGAACTTCGGACGCGCCGAACGCATGCCCGCGCTCGAAACTTTCGACCGCGATCTGACCGAGCACACGATCACCGCCGATGATGGGTACTTGCAAAGCAGAGCCAGACGCATCCGTCCCGGCCGGCACAACGTCGGTCGCCATTTCGGCCGTCGCGTTTTGCAGAATGACCTCGCGTCGCGACGTGAACTCGGCCCAGTGCTGCGCGGGCGCGGTCTTCGACGGGATAGTCAGTCGAACGCCGTGCTCGAACTCGTAGAGATAGTGAATCGCGTGCTGTTTGTAGTCGAGCCAGCGAATGCCGATGGTCTCGGTGCGCAGCGCCTCGCGCAGCTTGTCGCCCACGAGATCGATGATCGCCTGAAAGTCCAGTGAACCCGCCATGCCTTGCTGGATGCTGTTGATCACGGCGAGCTCGGCCGCGCGCTGCTCGGTTTCTCTCAACAGGCGCTGTGTCTCGTCGAACAGGCGCGCGTTTTCGAGGGCGACGCCCATGCTTGCGGCCACGGTCTGCAAGAGCCGGACTTCAGATTTGCCGAACGCATATTCGCGTTCGTAGTTTTCCATCGCGATGCCGCCAAGAAGGCGATCGCCGCCGACGATCGGTACGAAGACGCACGACAAGCTCGCATCGGTGCCGGGGATCACGCCGATCCCGAGCGCCTTGGATTCCGCCAACGTGTTGACGACCAGAGGCTGGCGCCGTTCGAAGGCCATGACGACCGGGCTGTCGGGCCGACGCATGTGGGACTCGGGGTAAATCCGAGCTCCGTGTTCGTACTCATACAAATACTCGACCCACCCGGTTGTCGGCTTGATCCAGCGAATGCCCAGGTCCCCGGTCTTGAAGACCTCGCGCAGCTTGTCGCCAACGAGGTCGACGACCGCCTGGAAGTTCAGCTCCGCGGCCATGCCCTGCTGGATACTGTTGATCACCGCGAGCTCGGCGGCGCGCTGTTCGGTTTCCTTCAACAGGCGCTGCGTCTCGTCGAAGAGGCGCGCGTTTTCGAGCGCCACGCCGAGCGAGGCCGCAACCGTTTGCAGCAGCCGCAACTCGGCGTCGCCATACGCGGATTCGCGCTCGTAGTTATCCATCGCCATCAAACCCAGCACCCTGTCACTGCCGATGATCGGCACGACGATGTTCGACAGGCTCTGGTCGGTGCCGGGCACGGCCCCCATGCCGGCGGCGATCTGCTCGGCGGCCGTGCGGTGCAGCTCGGGCTGGCGCGTCTTGATGAAGCGCTTCGCCGAATCAGGCAGCGCCAGCGGCGCCAGGTCGAGGCGCTCACCGTGCTCGTAGCAGTAGAGAAACAGCAGGCTCTGGTTCTCGATGTCGAACCATTGGATGCCGATGTCCTTGACGTGCAGCACCTCGCGCAACTTGTCGCCGACCAGATCGATGATCGCCTGGAAGTCGAGTGAGCTCGACATGCCCTGCTGAATGCTGTTGATCACCGCGAGCTCGGCGGCGCGCTGGCGCTCGGCCTCGTAGCTCTTCGCGTTCAGCAGCGCGACGCTCATGCTCGAAGCGATCGTTTCCAGGAGCCGCACCTCGGGCGGCCCGAAGGCGTTGTCGCGCTCGTGATTCTCCAGGATCACGGCGCCGAGCATCCGCTCACCGGCCAGCATCGGAATGGCGACGAGGCATCGCGACGAGTCGGTACCCTCGATGGTGTCGATACCCAGCGCTTCCTTCTCGGCCGGCGAGTTGGCAACCCATGTGCGGCGCTCGCGCAGGAAGCGGCCCACGGCGCCTTCGGGAGTCGGCGTGTTCGGCGGAATATCGAGTCGCACACCGTGCTCGTAGCTGTACAACTGGTGCACGATGCCGGTCGCTTCGTCCCACCAGCGGATGCTCATGTCGCCGGTCTGGAACACGTCGCGCAATTTGTCGCCGACCGCGTCGACGATGCCCTGGAAGTCGAGCTCCGCACCGACTGCCTGTTGAATGCTGTTGATCACCGCGAGTTCGGCGTTGCGCTGCTCGGTCTCCTTCAACAGACGTTGCGTCTCGTCGAACAAGCGCGCGCTCTCCAGCGCCACGCCCAACGATGCGGCCACCGTCTGCAACAGGCGCACCTCGCTCTCGCCGAATGCGTGCTCGCGCTCGTGGTTCTGCAACGCGATGATGCCCAGCGCGCGATCGCTGCCGATGATGGGCACGCCTACGATCGACCGCGCCCAATCGGTACCCGGCGCGGGACCCGTAATGCCTGCCGCGATTTGCTCGGCATGCGTGTTGGCCACCGCGACGCGGCGCTCGAGCAGGATCCAGTACGACGGATGATTCGGTTCGAGCGGCCACGGCGGCCTGCGTTCGAGCGCTACGCCATGCTCGTAGCGATACAGCGCCTGAATCAGATTGGTCGCTTCGTCCCACCACATGATGCTGAGGTCGCCGGTGCCGAACACCTCGCGCAGCTTGTCGCCGACCAGGTCGACGATCGCCTGAAAATTGAGCGCGGCGGCAAGGCCGCGTTGAATGGTGTTGATGATCTCGAGCTCGCCCACGCGTGCATTGAGCTCGGTGGTGCGGGCCGCAACCTGCCCTTCAAGTCCCTGCGCCCACTGCGCGTTGTCGAGCGCGACCGCGGCTTGATTGGCGAGCATGCCGAGCATGTCGCGGTCGGTATCGGTGAACGCGCCGTAGATCTCATCGGTATCGGTGTACAGATAGCCGATCAATTGGTTCTGCGCGATCAACGGCGCGACGAGGCGCGACATGCCCAACAGCGTGGCCGCGGTCTTTTTGGTGTGCGTGCGCTGTGCGGCGCGTGTGAGACGGGCTTGATCGAGCAGCGGCGCGATCGATCGCAAGAGCTTGCCTGCGTCTTCGTCACGCGGCATCAGCGACTCCATCACACGACGCTGATCGTGGTGTTCGACGATGAGCAGCACGTGTTCGCCGCCGCTCAACTCGGTCGCCTCTTCGACCAGAAATGTTTGAATCTCCGCGATCGTGTGCAGCGCGTTCAATCGCAAGCCGGTGTCGGCCAGACGCTTGAACGGCTCGCGCACATTGCTCTCGATCGCGAGATGCGCGAGGCGCTCGGCCCGCGGCGACTTGCGTTGCGCGCCGTCCGCGAGCCATGCCTTGATGATGTCGCGGTTGATCGCGACCTTATTCAGGTAGTTGCGACGCAGGCCGTCGTCGTGAAGATTGGCGATGCGTTCGAGCACCAGCGCATGAGCCTGCGTGAGCGCGGCGCGCGCATCGTCATCTCGGCCGTTGGCCTGCAATGCACGCGCGTGCCACCACCAGATGTCCTGCCTGGGGCCGGCGTCGGGTTTGGCGAAAGATCGCGCGCGATGCATCGCGCTGGCCTTGGCCGTGGCCTCGAGGGCTGCGGCGGGCTGGCCGTTGGCCAGCCAGGCCTGCCCGAGCAGGGTGAGATAGCTGGGATCTCCCGTCGAGCCCGCCTGTCTGTCCAACCGCACGGCCGACTGGCAGAGACGTACGGCATCGTGAGGGTTGCCTTCCGCCAGCGCGAGTTCGCCCGACCCATAGGCCGCGAGCGCAAACATGCTCGGATCACCGAGATCCGGCAGCAATCTTTCGCATTCCTCGAGGTGCATCCTGGCTGCATCGAGTTCGCCGAGCCTGACATCCACCAGGACTTGATTGCTCAGCGTCTTCGCAAGCACCAGCTTTGCGCCCATGCGGCGGGCAAGGTCTGCGGCCTCTGCATACAGTCGGCGGCCGTGTGGATGCAGGCCGAGATCCGGGTACACGTTTGCGAGATTGGTCAGGGCGCCCGCACGGCGCTCGGCATAACCGGCGGCCTCGAAGGCAAAAAGCGCCTGCTGCAAATGCTGCATGCTCTCGGCCAGATCGATATCGCTATTGGACAACGCGGTGTATGCATTGCCGATGCCGTATAGGTCGCCCGCTTGCTGGCAGAGCGCCAGCGCGGCTTCTGCGTGACTGCGCGACGATTCGACCCGACTGAAGTCGTAGTGGACGACGGCCATGACCCAGTGCGAGCGACCGGCGCCCGACGGCTCGCCGTGCGCGACAAACAACTCGAGCGCCTGCTGCGCGGCAGCGATCGCGGCCCTGTCGTTCTTGGTCCGCATATGCGCTTCGCCGACGCACAGCAGGCTTGCCGCGAAGAGCGTCTCGATCCTGGATTCCCGCGCGGCACTGACGGCGCTCGATGCCGTCTTGACGGCCAGCTTCAGGTCGCCCCGGCGCATCTGCACCAGGGCCTTGCGATTGAGCGCCTGCGCCTTCAAAGCCTCCTTGCCTTGATCGCGCGCGAGCTTCTGCATCGCTGCGGCATCGGCGGCAGCGTGATCGAGATCTCCCAACGCGATGAACGACTCGGCGCGCAGGTCGAGCAGGTTCATGCGCAGGGCAGCCTTGACGCGCGTTGCGGCCAGCGTCTCGGTGCATAGCGCGATGGCTTCGGCATGCCGACCGGCCCACGCCATCGCATGCGCGCGGGATGCAGCATCGGCAACCGGGGTTGCGGCCTCGCGGGATATGCGGCGCGATGCGGCGCGCCTTCCCTTGCTCGCTGGCTTCATCGCCATTTTTTTGAAATCCCTCAGGCAGACCGCTCGATCGGTTCATCACCCGCCCGCGCATGGTACCCGCGCATGTAAGCATTCCGAACGAGCCGTCGCGTGTGTTGGACGTTGCCATGTTGTCGAGTCGCCACAAGCGTATGGCTCGCGGCTTTATACTCATGAGGCTTCGCCATCGCCTTTCAGCGGTCTTTGCCGCCCACGCCCGACAGACCTCACTCATACGCCCATGCGCTTCGAAGGCACCGACACTTACGTCGCCACGCAAGACCTCAAGCTCGCAGTCAATGCGGCGCTCACTTTGCAACGCCCGCTGTTGATCAAGGGCGAGCCCGGCACCGGCAAGACCATGCTCGCCGAAGAAGTGGCCGCCGCACTCGACATGCCATTGATGCAGTGGCACATCAAGTCGACCACCAAGGCGATGCAGGGTCTCTACGAATACGACGCGGTGAGCCGACTGCGCGATTCGCAACTCGCCGAGTTCGAAGATTCCGAACGCGTCAAGGACATTCACAACTACATCGTCAAGGGCGTGCTGTGGCAGGCGTTCACGTCCGACGAACCGGTGGTGTTGCTGATCGACGAGATCGACAAGGC
>JBBRQU010000011.1:0-96936 GCA_038225855.1 Burkholderiales bacterium
GCAACCTCACGCGGTGACGTCGCCGGACGACCATCAGGTCATCATCGCGAGCCACACCAATCCTTGAATCAAACGGTTTGCGCCATGGCGCTACGTTGATCGATTGCCGTTCGAAAAACGGCTTTATCTACAGCTTCAACGTTTGACATGAGGCGCGGCCTAAAGGCTGCGAAGCAGGCTTTAGGACGTCGCCTCGATGGAAGGGTTAGACGACACCGCAGACGGCTTGCCTAGCGCCGCCACAACTTGAAGAAGACAGGACTGCACTTCTGCCCGACGTTCAGGGCGACCGTTGAACGACAAGGGACTTGGGTGAGGGCACGTTAGCACCATGATGGAGGGCGCTAACTTGGCGATGGCCTTGCCGTACTGCTGCGCCTTTCTTCCGACTAGAACCGCGACTCGGAGGCGCGGAAGCAGGACAAGCAACTCTGCCAGGTGCTGCTCGGCGGCCCGGAGGTCGCTCCCCTTGGCTGCCCGAATGCGCTGCCCGTCGCCGATGTACCAAGGTATTGCATTCCAGGTGACCGTGCGGGACCGAGGAAGGCCGGCCTCGACATTGGCAGCGAAGAAATTGCTGGCGGTCTCGTCTGGGTTGTTGCGCGATACGAAGCCCGAGCCAACGGCCTTGCTGCCAGGAGCCTCAAGCAAGAAGAGGCACTCCGCGTTGATTCCTCCGTCCAATGGGTCGAAGTCGGGCACTCCGGCCTGCGCGATGCCACGCAGCCTTTGAACGTGCGCGACGAGGGGCTGCATGTGCGCAGCATCGAGCGCTTGCCGCCTGGCAGCGACTGCCTCGGCCGTATTCAGTGACTTCGCGCGGTCCACGATCTGTTTGTGCTCGTCTAACGTGATTTAGCCATCAATGAACCGTATCCGGCGATGCGGCCTAAGTCAACACGCGCTGTTGTTAACGCCTTGTCGTTGCTTCATTTGCGGGTCGCGGCCTCATGCTTAGAACGCCTAAATTTCTTCGTATGAGTCGTCGGATCAGCATGAGCGAATGTCGCAATCGGCGCGCAACAGTCGTTCTTCTCGACTCTGCATCACCGCGCCGACGCGTCCGGCATCACCAGCACCGGCTGTGAAATCGCAGCACGAACACTCGATGCCGCGGAGTCCGCTTCCGCCCGCCGCGCATACGGTCCGACCCTCACGCGATAAAGCCCGCTGACATCGCTGACATGCACGCGCGATGCGAGCGCGGGATCGATCAGTCGCGACAGATGCGCGGCGAAGCTGTCGGCGCCGGCCTTCGCGCGGAACGCGCCGAGCTGCAGGTAGTAACCGGTGTTCGTCGAGGTCGAAGGCAATGCGGGCGCGGGCTCGCGATCGGGAGAGGCGATCAGGTCGGGCGGAATGTCGGGATCGATGCGCGAGGCCGATGAAGGAGTCGCTTGCATCGACGCTGCGTTCGACATTGCGCTCGACGTTTTCGGATCGGCCGATGCAATCACCGTTGAAGATGTCGGGGGCTTCGGCGTCGCGCTCGCCGTCAGGACAGTCGCGATCGATGCCACCGATGCCGACGCCAGCAGCCCCGTCGTCGTGACCGGAATTCGCCCGGCGGCAATGTCCCGCGGCACCAGCATCTCCACTTCGATCATCCCGCTGCCCGCGCCGGAATACCCGAGCTTGTACGCGGCCGCGTACGAGAGATCCATGATGCGGTTGTGCAGGAACGGGCCGCGATCGTTGACGCGCACGATCACCGACTTGGCGGTCGCGACATTGGTCACGAGCGCATAGCTCGGGATCGGCAGGGTCGGGTGCGCGGCCGTCATCGCGTACATGTCGTAGATCTCGCCCGACGATGTGCGCTGCCCGTGGAACTTGCGGCCGTACCACGAGCCCACGCCGCGCTGTTTGTACGACGAACCCGAGAGGTCGGGCACGTAGTCGGTGCCGAACACGTTGTAGGGACGATTGGCGCCGCTCGCATATTTCTCGACTCGCGGAATCGCATCGGGCAACAGGTCGAGATCGGGCGGCGGGTTGTCGCCCGGACCATCGTCGAGGTAGTAGCCGCCGCCGCGACGCGGGCTGCTCGACGCGACCGAGGGACTCGACGGCTTGTCGCCGCTCGAGGTGCGCGCGGCTGGTTCGATGCTTCGCTTCGGCGGCGGCGTTGAAGCACAACCGGCGAGAGCCAAAGTGACGACGAGGCCCAAGATCGCGATCGACGAGACCGACGAAGCGGAGGCCGTCGCCGCGACGCGCATTACGTCTGAACCAACTTCTTGTGCCGTTGCACGCTCATCAATATCCCCGCGCCGATCCCGAGCGTCACCAGCGCCGTGCCGCCGTAACTCATGAACGGCAACGGCACACCGACCACCGGCAAGATGCCCGAGACCATGCCCATGTTGACGAACGCATACGTGAAGAAGATCAGCGTGATCGAACCGGCGAGCAGACGCGCGAAGTATGACGGCGCATTGGCCGCGATGACCAGTCCCCGGAAGATCAGCGCCCCATACAAAAGCAACAGCAGGATGATGCCGACGAAGCCGAACTCCTCCGCGTAGACGGCGAGGATGAAGTCGGTGGTGCGCTCGGGGATGAAGTCCAGATGCGTCTGCGTGCCTTGCATGAAACCCTTGCCGGTCATGCCGCCCGAGCCCACCGCAATCGCCGATTGAATCGTGTGAAAGCCTCGGCCCAGAGGATCGGTGGTCGGGTCGAGCAGCGTGCAGATGCGCTGCTTTTGATAATCGTGCATGCCGGGCCACGCGACCTCGGGCGCACAGATGCGATCGCCCACGAAGATCAGCGTCGTCGCGGCGACCACGGCGGCGATCAGCACGGGCACGATCAGCTTCCACGACAGGCCGGCGAAGTAGATGACGTAGATGCCGGCCGCGAGCACCAGCAACGCGGTGCCGAGGTCGGGCTGCTTCGCGATCAGTCCGACCGGAATCACCAGCATGACCGCGGCCGCGAGGAAATCGCGAAAGCGCACCTGCGTCTCGTGCTTGTGGAAGTACCACGCGAGCATCAGCGGCACTCCGATCTTGAGCAACTCGGATGGTTGCACTTGCAACGATCCGACCGTGAGCCACCGACGCGCGCCGTTCTTGACCGTGCCCGCGACGAACACCGCGACCAACAGCAGGATGCCGACGGTGTAGATCGGCACTGCGAAGCGCATCAGGCGCTGCGGCGAAATATTGGCGATGATCCACATCATCACGAAGGCCGCGACGAAGTTGCGCACCTGTCCTTCGAAGCGTCCGGGAAAGTCGTAGCCGGCGCTGTAGAGCGTGACCAGCGAGAAGGCCGCGAGCAGCGCGAGGATGACGGACAGCAAGGGGTCGAAGACCAGGACGTGCGGCTTCGCGCGACGCCACGCAGACAAGAGGGGCGCTTCGTTATTCATGCGGGGTCGCGCGAAAGTCGCAAGCGATATGCATCGAACGTCAACTTGGACCCCGGCCTTCGCCGGGGAGACGGCGTCCAAAAGCGGGACGGATTCGTCAGCGTCTCCCCGGCGAAGGCCGGGGCCCAAGTGTTCGCTCCTTCGTGTGCAATACCGGCTGCCATCAATCCCCCTCCTCGGCCGGCGCTGGAGCTTCTTCCACCGGCTTCTTCGGATCGGCCGGCAATTGATTGAGCAGGTAGTAATCCAGCACGCGCCGTGCAATCGGCGCGGCCGCCTGCGCGCCGAAGCCGCCGTTCTCAACCAGTACCGCGAGCGCAATCTTCGGATGGTCCGCTGGCGCGAATGCGATGAACCACGCATGGTCCTTCAAGCGGGCCAGCACGCGCGAGTCGCGATACTTCTCGTTTTGCTTGATGTTGAACAACTGCGCCGTGCCGGTCTTGCCGGCGGACACGTATTGCGCGCCCACGAACGCGGTCCTGCCGGTGCCTTCCTTGTTCACGCCGACCATCGCGTTCTTGACGAAATCGACATTCTTCGCTTGAAGTGGAATGCGAAAACTTTCGCTCGCGACCGTCAGCGTGCTTTGTCCGGTGCGCGCACTCTCGATCGCCTTGACGAGATGCGGCTTCATCACCACGCCGTCGTTGGCAAGTGTGGCGACCGCATGCGCGAGTTGCAGCGGCGTATACGCGTTGTATCCCTGACCGATGCCGACCGAAATCGTATCGCCGGGAAACCAGCGTTGCTGCTCGGGCTTCTTGAACGCTTTTCTTTTCCACTCGGTCGACGGCAGCACGCCGGTGCGCTCACCATCCAGATCGACACCGGTGATCTGCCCGAAACCGAAGGGCTTCAGGAACTTCGCGATCGTGTCGATCGGCGTTTCGGACGCAAGCGTGTAGTAATAGGTGTCACACGACGCGACGATCGACTTGTACATGTCGACCGTGCCGTGCCCGCCCTCCTTGTCGTCGCGAAAGCGGTGATTGCCGAAGTTGAAATAGCCGGGATCGTAGATGGTCTGCTGCGGCGTGCGCTTGCCGTTCTCGAGCGCGGTCAGTGCGAGGAAAGGCTTGATGGTCGAACCCGGCGGATAGGTGCCCGACAGAGGGCGATTCACCAGCGGCTTGTCGATCGATTCGTTCAATGCCTTCCAGTTTTCGGCATCGATGCCTTCGACGAACAAGTTCGGGTCGAAGCTCGGGCGCGACACGAACGCGAGGATGTCGCCGGTCGCGGGCTCGATCGCAACCAGCGCGCCGCGCCGATCGCCGAACGCTTCTTCGACCAGTTGCTGCAGCTTGATGTCGATCGACAACACCAGGTTGTCACCCGACAACGGCGGCCTGCGCGACAGCGTGCGCACCGCGCGGCCCGATGCGGTGACTTCGATCTCTTCGGCGCCGGTGGTCCCGTGCAGCGCGGCTTCGTAGCGTTTCTCGAGACCCTCCTTGCCGATGTAGTCGGTGCCCAGGTAATTCGTCAGCAGGTCGACGCCTTCTTTGGCTTCGCGCTCTTCGAGATGCTCGAGGTCCTTCTCGCTGACGCGCCCGATGTAGCCGATCACGTGCGCCGCGGATTCGCCGAGCGGATATTGGCGAAACAGACGCGCCTGCACTTCGACGCCGGGAAAGCGATAGCGCTGCGCGACGAAGCGCGCCACTTCTTCGTCCGACAGGCGCGTGCGAATCGGGATGCCCTCGAAGGTCTTGGTCTCTTCGAGCAGCTTCCTGAAGCGCCGACGATCGCGCGATTCGATCGTCACGACGTCGCTCAAGGCATCGATGGTCGCGTCGAGGTGGACGATTTTCGACGGCGTGATCTCGAGCGTGTAGGCCGAGTAGTTGCGCGCCAGCACGACGCCGTTGCGATCGGTGACGATGCCGCGATTGGGCGTGATCGGCACCAGCGAGATGCGGTTCTCTTCGGCGCGCGTCGCATAGTTTTCGTGACGCACGACCTGCAAGGTCAGATAGCGCGCGATCAGGAGGCCGAAGCACACGAGCACGAACAGCATCGCCGCGATCAGCCGCAGGCGAAAAACGTAGAGCTCGCGTTGGGTGTCCTTGAATTCGGTCATGACGTCCCGCCCCGCGTTGGCATTCCGAGCATCGCGAGGAATTCCCTCCGGTGCGGTAAGCGAAGTTGCCGAGATTCCTCGCTGCGCTCGGAATGACAAGGAAGGCGGCTCGGATTCATATGGGCCGCGTCTCATCGCGTTCGAGCGGTCTCTTCTGCGGCGCAAGCAGCAGCCAGGTCGCGAGTGGCCAGAGCAGCGCGGTGGTCACGCTTTCGAGAAAGAACGCCCAGCCCGGAAAAGGCGCGCCGATCACCAGCCGCACGACCACCACCACCACCTGAGCGGCCAGAAACAGCGGCAGCACTTGCAGCGACTGCGTCAACACCGGAAACGATGCCAGCCGACGATGCAGCATGATCGCGCCATATGAAAGGATGGTGTACGCGAGCGCGTTCTCGCCCAGCCGCGCCGCATCGTGCACGTCCATGAAGAGTCCCATCAGGAACGCGACGCCGATGCCCACGCGTCGCGGCTGATGGATGTTCCAGAACACCAGCACCAGCGCGACGAAGTCGGGGATCGCGAGCATCCGTCCCCACGGCAGCAGGTCGAGGATGAACGCCGCGAGCAGCGACGCGGCGATGAACGCAGGATTGACCGGGCGCAACAGATATTGCTTGTTGGTCACGCGGCCGGTGTTGACCGACTGCGGCGGCGGCATGGGCACACGCGTTCTCATGGCGCGCGGCCTCGCTTGCCCTTCCTGATCTCGACGGGCTCTTCGGCCGGACGCGGCTCGGCCTTCTCCGTCAGAAGGATCAGCACGTGGCGATTGCGCTCGGTGCCTCCCAGCGGCGCACACAGGATCTTCGCGAACTGATACGCGGCATTGCGCTCGACGCTGATGACGCGTGCAACCGGCAGCCCTTGCGGAAACACGCCGTCGAGCCCCGAGGTGTCGAGCAGATCGTCCTTCTTCAGGTCGACGTTGGTGGGCATGAAGCGCAGGTCGATCTGGCCCGCGCTGCCGTATGCGACGCCGCGTACGCCGGTGCGCAGGTTCTGCACCGCGATCGCCTGCTCGCGGTCGGTCAAGAGCGTGACCTCGGACGACATCGCAAAGACGCGCGTGACCTGGCCGACGACGCCCGATTCATCGATCACCGGCTGACCGCGATCGATGCCGTCGCCGGTGCCGCGGTCGATGATGACCTTGCGCGAGAACGGGTCGCGCGCGTCGTAGAGGATTTCGGCTGCGACCGATTTCGCGTGCCGGCCTTCGCGCAGACCGGCGAGCTTGCGCAGATGCGCGTTCTCGGATTCGAGGCTGGCGGCGCGCAATGCGGTCTGCGCGAGCTCGGTCTTCTCGCGCGCGAGTTGCTGATTGTCTTCTTCGATGCGATCGAGCGATTGGAAATAGGTTGCGAGGCCGCCCAGCCATTGCGTGGGCGCGAGCACGCCGCGTTGTACCGGATAGAGCGCCGTGCCGAGCACGCCGCGCACATAGCGCAGAGCCTCGAAGCGCGTGTCGGCCACCAGCAGGGTCAATGCGAGGACCGCGAAGAAGAACAGCCGCGCGAGGGCCGATGGGCCCTGCTTGAACAGCGGAGCGACTTGATCCATGTCCGCTCAGGTCGCTGCAAAACTACTGCGGTGGCTGTCTGCGTCGTTGCGCGGTGCTCGGAATCCTCGTGTACAAAAGTACACTCCGGTTCCTGCGATCCGTGCGCCTAGCAGCCAACCATCCTCGCTACGTTTTTCAACGACCTGCGACACGTGTGGCCAAGGCAGCGCGGTGCTTGACTTCGAATACAGTTGTTCACTCGCTGGTGAAGATGCTGCCCAGCTTGTCCATGCGTTCGAGCGCCATGCCGCAGCCGCGCACCACGCAGGTCAACGGGTCTTCGGCGACGATGACGGGCAGTCCGGTCTCTTCCATCAGCAAGCGATCGAGATCGCGCAGCAACGCGCCGCCGCCGGTCAGCACCATGCCCTTGTCGGCGATGTCGGCGCCCAGTTCGGGAGGCGTCTGCTCGAGCGCGCTTTTCACGGCCGACACGATGTTGTTGATCGGGTCGGTGAGCGCTTCGAGGATCTCGTTTGACGAAATCGTGAACGAGCGCGGCACGCCTTCGGCGAGGTTGCGTCCCCGCACTTCCATCTCCTTGACCTCGGAGCCGGGGAAGGCGCTACCGATCTGCTTCTTGATCGCTTCGGCGGTCTGCTCGCCGATCAACATCCCGTAGTTGCGGCGGATGTAATTGATGATGGCTTCGTCGAACTTGTCGCCGCCCACGCGCACGCTGCCCTTGTAGACCATGCCGCCCAGCGAGATCACGCCGACCTCGGTGGTGCCGCCGCCGATGTCGACCACCATCGAGCCCGTGGCTTCCGAAACCGGCAGACCCGCACCGATCGCAGCGGCCATCGGCTCTTCGATCAGATAGACGTTCGACGCGCCTGCGCCCAGGGCGGCATCGCGGATCGCGCGCTTTTCGACCTGGGTCGAGCCGCACGGCACGCAGATGATGATGCGCGGGGACGGCGCGAAGATGCGCGACTCGTGAACCATCTTGATGAACTGCTTGATCATCTGCTCGGTCACGACGAAGTCGGCGATCACGCCATCCTTCATCGGCCGGATCGCCTCGATGTTGCCGGGCACCTTGCCGATCATCGCCTTGGCTTCCTTGCCCACGGCCTGAATCACCTTCTTGCCGTTGGGGCCGCCTTCGTGACGAATCGCCACGACCGAAGGTTCATCGAGAACGATGCCCTTGCCGCGCACGTAGATCAGGGTGTTTGCCGTGCCGAGGTCGATCGCGAGATCGGTCGACAGATAGCTGCGTAGAAATCCGAACATTGTGTTTCCTGCCAGGAGCTGCCGAGGGCCGGAGCGTGAATATCAAGCTGTCGATCGGTCCGCGCGACAGCGGAAATGAAATGCGTTCCCGAAGCGTCGTTGCGACGCATGCGTCATTTTCAAGAGATCGCCGGGGGTCGTCGCGAGG
Organism: Burkholderiales bacterium; assembly: GCA_038225855.1. Taxonomy (GTDB): domain Bacteria; phylum Pseudomonadota; class Gammaproteobacteria; order Burkholderiales; family Burkholderiaceae_D; genus CAHJXF01. The sequence continues at coordinate 8,417 of JBBRQU010000011.1, forward strand.
GGGGCGTCTGTGGTGTGCATCTGCGGTGCGCCTCGATGCCGACACCTCAAAGTCGAGGTCGGATAATACCCTATAATCGGCTGCGTTTTGACCGACACCGCGCCGATGTCGCCGCCGAAGTTCGCTGCAAAAAATCGATGTGTCCCGATGTGTCCGGGCGCGCGTCGGACTCGTCCTGACCCATCCCATCATGTCGTTCACTCACGCCGACGTCGCGCGCATCGCGCAGCTTGCGCGCATCGCGCTCACCGAAGCGGAAACCGCCGCGACCGCCCTGCAGTTGAACGGCGTCTTCGCGTTGATCGAGACGATGCGCGCGGTCGATACCGAGGGCGTCGCGCCGCTGACGACGCCGCTGGCCGCGATCAGCGAATTCTCGCTGCGCCTGCGCGACGACGTCGTCACCGAGTCCGATCGTCGCGACGATTTTCAGCAAGCCGCACCGAGCGTCGAAGACGGTCTCTATCTCGTGCCCAAGGTGCTCGAGTAATGCACACGCAGACGGTCCGGCAACTCGCCCTTGCGCTTGCGAACAAGAGCGTATCGAGCGTCGAGTTGACGCAGATGTATCTCGATCGCATGGCTGCGCATAGCGAGCTCAATGCCTTCATCGACACCGACGCCGAGGTTTCGCTCGCGCAGGCACGCGCTGCCGACGCGCGCATCGCTGGGGGTGACGCGGCGGCGCTGACCGGCGTGCCGATCGCGCACAAGGACATCTACGCGACGCGCGATTTCCGTTCTACCGCGGGCTCGCACATGCTCGAGCACTACACCAGCCCGTTCGATGCCACCGTCGTCGAGAAGCTCGCAGCGCAAGGCCTGGTCACGCTCGGCAAGGCCAACTGCGACGAGTTCGCGATGGGCTCGTCGAACGAGCATTCGTATTTCGGGCCGGTGAAGAATCCCTGGGACACGCGCGCGATTCCCGGCGGCACGTCGGGCGGATCGGCCGCGATCGTCGCGGCGCGCCTTGCGCCGGCGGCGACCGGCACCGACACCGGCGGGTCGATCCGTCAGCCCGCATCGATGTGTGGCGTGACGGGAGTCAAGCCCACCTACGGCCGCGTGTCGCGCTGGGGCATGATCGCGTTCGCGTCCAGCCTCGATCAGGGCGGCCCGCTCGCGCAGACCGCAGAGGACTGCGCGCTGCTGCTCAATCACATGGCGGGCTTCGACACCAAGGATTCCACGTCGGTCGAACGACCCGCAGAAGATTTCACGCGGCACCTCGCGAACCCGTCGCTCGCGGGTCTGCGCGTCGGATTGCCGAAAGAATTTTTCGGCGGCGGCACGTCGCCCGATGTCGAAGCCGCGGTGCGCGCCGCACTCGCCGAATACGAGAAGCTCGGTGCGACGCTGGTCGATCTCTCTTTGCCGCGCACCGAACTGTCGATCCCCGCGTATTACGTGATCGCCCCTGCCGAGGCGTCATCGAACCTTTCGCGCTTCGACGGTGTGCGCTACGGTCATCGCGCGGCCGACTATCGCGACCTCGAATCGATGTACAAGACCACGCGCGCCGAAGGCTTCGGATGGGAAGTCAAGCGCCGCATCCTGATCGGCGCCTATGTGCTCTCGCACGGCTACTACGACGCCTACTACATCCAGGCGCAGAAGCTGCGCCGCCTGATCGCCGACGACTTCCAGCGCGCGTTCAAGGGTATCGATGGCAGCGGGTGCGACGTGATCATGGCGCCGGTCGCGCCCACGGTCGCCTGGAACATCGGCGAGAAGAGCGATGACCCGATCGCCGAATATCTCGCCGACATCTTCACGCTCTCGACCAGCCTCGCGGGCTTGCCGGGCATGTCGATCCCGTGCGGCTTCGGTGAGCAGCATCGACCGGTGGGCCTGCAAATCATCGGCAACTATTTCGACGAAGCGCGCATGCTCGGCATCGCGCATCGCTTCCAGCAGGCGACCGACTGGCACGCGCGTATTCCACCGGGTTTCGAATGAAGTGGCGCATGTCATCGAGCCGCATAGGCGCGTGGTCGATCGTTGCATGTGCAACGATCGTCGCAGGCTGCGCTTCGCGGCCCACACCGATCGCCTATCGCCCGATCACGATCGATGCGCGTTGCGCGCAGCATGAGGAGGACGGCTTTCGCGAAGACGCGCACCTGTCGGTCGATGACAACCGCGTGAGCGCGCTCGACTGGCAACTGTGGGTTGGCCAACGCGGATCGTGTCGCTTCGCGTTGCAGGACTTCAGGCAGACGCGCGAGAAGCCGCAAGTCGAACTGCTCGCTAAGGACGGCAGCCGCTGCAAGCTGTTCGTCTGGCAACAGCCCGGACGCGTGACGCTCGCGCATGCGGACTGCCAGGCGCATTGCACGACCGGCATCTACGACGAAGCGTGGCCGGTGTCGTTCGATCCGTCGTCGGGCCGCTGCGCAGCAGTGCATTGAGCGGGAGGATGAGATGAGCCTTTCTATCTGGTTGACCTTTTTCGTCGCGAGTTGGCTGATCAGCTTTTCACCCGGGGCGGGAGCGATCTCGTGCATGAGCGTGGGCATGCGCGAAGGCTATAGCCGCGCGCTCTGGAACATCGCCGGGCTCGAGCTCGGCATCGCACTTCTGATCGCCATCGTGGCGGCGGGTTTGGGCGCGGTCCTCGCTGCGAGCGCCGTGGCGTTCGCAGCCGTCAAGTGGTTCGGCGTCGCGTATCTGGTCTTCCTCGGCGTGCAGCAGTGGCGTGCCATGCTCGAGCCGATATCGCTCGACGCAACCAGCGGCCGCACGCCCAGGCAGCTCGTGCTGCAGGGCTTTCTGATCAACGCGAGCAACCCGAAAGCCATCGTCTTCATGCTCGCGGTGCTTCCGCAATTCATCGATCCGCATGCGCGCCAGTGGCCGCAATACACGACCATGATTGCGACGCTGATTGGCACGGACCTGGTTGCGATGAGCGTGTATGCGTTGCTCGCCGCGAAGGTGCTTGCGACCCTGCGCGAGCCGCATCATCTGCAATGGATGAACCGCATCTTCGGCAGCCTCTTCGTCGGCGCGGGCGTGTTGCTGGCGACGTTCAAGAAAGCTGCCTGAGCGATGGATTCGCATTGTTCCAGCGCGTGCGCGAACGCGAAGCGTTTCAGGCCGCTCGCGCTCGCTCCGGCCGCAGGCACGTGTCGTGCGTTGACGCAAAGGGCAAGGCAATGAACTGGGAAGTCGTGATCGGCCTCGAATCGCATACGCAGCTCGCTACGCATTCGAAGATTTTCAGCGGCGCATCGACCGCGTTCGGCGCACCGCCCAACACGCATGCAAGCGGGGTCGATCTCGCGTTGCCGGGTACCTTGCCGGTGTTGAATCGCGGCGCGGTCGAGTGCGCGATCCGTTTCGGCCTCGCGATCGGCGCGACCATCGCGCCCGTCTCGATTTTCGCGCGCAAGAATTACTTCTATCCCGACCTGCCCAAGGGCTATCAGATTAGCCAGTACGAGATCCCGGTCGTGCAGGGCGGCGCCGTGTCGTTCGTGGTCGAGCAGGATGGCAAGGCCGCGCTGAGGACCGTGAATCTCACGCGAGCGCATCTCGAAGAGGACGCGGGCAAGTCCTTGCATGAAGACTTCGTGGGCCTGCATGGCGAGAAGAGTTCGGGCATCGACTTGAATCGCGCCGGCACGCCGCTGCTCGAGATCGTGTCCGAGCCCGAGATGCGCTCTTCGGCAGAAGCGGTCGCCTATGCGAAGGCATTGCACGCGCTCGTCATGTGGCTGGGCATCTGCGACGGCAACATGCAGGAAGGCTCATTTCGTTGCGACGCCAATGTGTCGGTGCGACCCGCGGGCTCGACCACTCTGGGCACGCGTTGCGAGATCAAGAACCTCAACTCGTTTCGCTTCATGCAGCAGGCGATCGACTACGAAGTCGAGCGGCAGATTGCGCTGATCGAGGATGGCGGCAGGGTCGTGCAGCAGACGCTGCTCTTCGACCCCGATCGCGGAGAGACGCGCCCGATGCGCAGCAAGGAAGACGCACACGACTATCGCTACTTCCCCGATCCCGATCTGCCGCCGTTGGTGATCGCGCCGGAGTGGATTGCGCGCGTGAAGTGCGAGATGCCGGAGTTGCCGAGTGCAATGCGCGAGCGGCTGATGAGCGACTATGGTCTGTCGGCGTATGACGCGCAAACGTTGACCGCGTCGAAGACCACTGCGCGTCTGTTCGACGATGTGATCGCGAAGCTCGGAGCGCCGCATGCGAAGCAGGCCGCGAACTGGATCATGGGTGATGTATCGGCCGCGGTGAACGAACGCGGCGGCGATTGGAGCGCGTTGACTATCGATGCCGACGCGCTCGCGACGCTGATCCAGCGCGTCATCGACGGCAAGATCAACGCGAAGCAGGCGAAGGCGCTCTTTGGTGAGCTCGCTTCGAACACCGTATCAAGTGTCGGGTCGGCCTCCGGTAAGAGCACTGCTGAGGCAATCGGCCAAGGCATTGGCGCCGGACGCTTCGATATCGATGCCATCATCGCCGAGCGCGGCCTCGAACAAATATCCGATAGCGGCGCCCTCGAAGCTGCGATCGACAAGATCCTCGCTGCGAGTCCTGCACAGCTCGCCGACTATCGCGCCGGCAAGGAGAAACTGTTCGGCTACTTCGTCGGCCAGGCCATGAAGGCCGCAGAAGGCAAGGCCAATCCGCAGCAGTTGAACGAGCTGTTGAAGAAGAAGCTCGCGGGCTGAGCGGAGCCGCTCAGCGTTTGCCGGTGATGCGTTTCACGGACGCTCGGGGCTCGACAGGCGCAGGCGACCAACTGCGTTCTTCCAACCGGATCAGTCGCTTTTCATGGTCGAGTATCCAGGCCAGCGAGCGGTCCACCGACCTCGCGGTCTCGGCCAATCTTTCCCTGACCGCCGATATGCCCGAAAGGCGGTCGAGAATTTCCGTGATCGCGCTCATGCGGCACCCGGGGGCACGCGGCCGCCGCGCAGGGCGGAAAGCTCGGCGAAGGTTGCCGCCGCCTTGCGGTTGATCTCGTCGAGCGTGGTGGCCCTCTAAACCAGCATGGTTTCGGACGCGCGAGTGGCCGCGTCGAGCATCGCCAGTTCGTCGGGCGTGACGTCGCCTACCTTGACGCACCCCTGCCCGAGTCCGACAGTTCGCGATAGCGCTTCAACTCCTCGTCGTAACGCTGATTGATGCGCTCGACATCGGACTGGCGCATCTTGACGGTGGCTTCCTCGTCGGAGATCGCGGCCTGGTTGTCGTCGACCTTGCGCCTGACGAGAGGCGGCATGCGTTTGCTCTTGTAGAACTCGGCTTCCTGCGCCAACGCCTTCTTCTCGGAATTGAGGTCGGCCAGGCGACGATGCGAGATCTTGATGCTGTCTTCGGCATCGGCGAGCGCGCGATGGCGCGCGTTGTCAATCTGCGTTTCGTTCGAATACGCCGACAGCAGCGCCATGTCGCGCCGCTTCTTTTCTCGCGCGACGTCGTCGGCAAGCCTCTTTTTCCTGTCGTCGATTTCCTTCTGCCGTTGCTGGTCGGGCGTGAGGGGTGCAGCGATCTCGCGCTTGACGACGCCGCTCGGCCCAAGCTCGCGCATCGAACGGTCGCTGCACTCGGGGATCTGACGATCGGAAGTGATGGTGCGACCGTTGCGATCGCGACAGGTGTAGATCGTCGACTGCTCCGCGGCATTCGCGGCGGACGTTGCCGATGCCAGCGCCACTACCTGCGCCATCACTACGGCCAGCGAGATTGAGCCACCGAGAGCGCGCGCCTTCATGCGGGCGCCTCGCTCATGCGCGGCGTTGCGCCGTACCGCGAGCGATAGGCCGAAACCGCATCGGCATGCGCGGTCAACTCACCGCTGTTGTCGTTCTTCAACCAATCCATGATGTCGTCGAGATTCGCGATCGCGTAAACGGGAATGCCGTATTCCACTTCGAACGCAGCGACTGCGGAGCCGGTGGACACGTCGGCCTCGTCCTCGCGTTCGTTCCTGCGCTCCATGCGATCGAGCGCGATCACCACGCCGACCGGTTCGGCGCCCGCCGTCCGAATGATATCGACCGATTCGCGTTTGGACGCGCCGTCGGTCAGCACATCGTCGACGATGATCACTTTACCGGCGAGCTTCGCGCCCACCAGCGTCCCGCCCTCGCCATGCGCTTTCGCCTCCTTGCGGTTGTATGCGAAGCCGATGTCGCGGCCGCCTTCATCGCCGGGCATCGCCGCGAACGCCATCGCGGTCGCGGCCGCCAGCGTGATGCCCTTGTATGCGGGACCGAACAGCATGTCGAACGCGAGGCCGTGTTCGCGTTCGGCTGCGACCAGAGTCCTCGCATAGAATCTTCCGAGCGCGGCGAGCGACGCGCCGCCATCGAAGCGGCCGGCGTTGAAGAAATACGGAGACCGGCGACCTGCCTTGGTGGTGAATGCGCCAAAGGCCAATGCCTGGCTCTTCAATGCGAAGGCTATGAATTCTGCTCGGTGATTCGTCAACACGTCTCCTTGACCCCACTGCAATGCGCGCAAAACATTCAACGCCGTTCCCCATTCAGCTCCGCACTGAGTTTCGTATTATCTCGCTGAACCTCAACGGCATCCGCTCGGCCGCCAAGAAGGGCGTATTCGAGTGGCTCGCGACGCAACACGCCGACGTGATCTGCGTGCAGGAACTGAAGGCGCAGGAGGCCGACATGGCCGCGCATTTTCTCGCCAATGCCACGCACACCGGCTGGTTCCACTACGCCGAGAAAAAGGGCTACAGCGGCGCGGGCCTCTATGCGCGCATCCCGCCGGCGACCACGCATATCGGTTATCGCTCGCAGGAGTTCGACAGCGAAGGCCGCTACGTGCGCGCCGACTTCGATCGCGAGACCAAGGACGGCCTCGACAGGATGTCGGTGATCAGCCTCTACATGCCGTCGGGCTCGAGTTCGCCTGAACGACAGGAAGCCAAGTTCCGATTCCTCGACGATTTCCTGCCGCACCTCGCGGCGTTGAAAAAAGAAAGCGACGAAACCGGTCGCGAGTTCGTGATCTGCGGCGACTGGAACATCGCGCATCGCGAGATCGATCTGAAGAACTGGCGCAGCAACCAGAAGAACTCGGGCTTCCTGCCCGAAGAACGCGCGTGGCTGTCGCGCGTGTTCGACGAGCTCGGCTGGGTCGATGTCTATCGCACGCTGCATCCCGAAGCGACCGGCGAGAGCTATACGTGGTGGAGCAATCGCGGTCAGGCGTGGGCCAACAACGTGGGATGGCGGATCGATTATCAGATTGCGACGCCGGGGCTTGCGGCAAAGGCAACGCAGGCGAGCATCTGGAAAGAGACCAGATTTTCGGATCACGCACCGCTGATCATCGACTATGCGATGACGGGTTGAATGCGATCCGCCGTCAATCTAACCAGGTTCGGTTGGTAGGTTCCGCAACACCGAAATTCGGGCTTCATCGAGCGCCGTCGTGGCAAGTTCGCGCGACACCGATGGAAAGTCCATGAGGAATTGTGCGAGTGGCTTTCCGTCTGCAATATGATCGAAAAGAGCTTTCAATGGAACTTGCGTCCCGGCGAGCAATGCCGTTGGTCCACATTCGCCCTGCACGATTTGAATTGCGTTGTAAGAGCGGGCTGGACCTTTCTCGGAACTTTCTTTGTGCGGTACGTTACCCAGTTTTGACAATGCCGAGCCGGCGATGAGGTTCGCACCGACGGATGCGATCAACAAACCTGCATTCGTGATGAAATTCAAACCTTCTCGATTGGGGGAGTCGAGATAGATGGGGAACAGCAACGCCGTGGCCAATCCACCAAGCGCTAAAAAAGCGCCGCCGCCGAATGCTGAATCGGCAGACGGATGTCGATAGATGTAAAGCAGAACGCCGGCTGTCGCCAGAACGTCGAACAGGATAATGATCGTCGACATGCGGGGTGGGGCCTTTCAATGGCTATTCATCATCGCTCTGATTTACCCCAGTATCGCGCGCTTGGCTTCGTGGACCACGCGTTCAGGAATTGCATCGAGACGCGACTGGTTGATGAAGCGGGCGAGGGCGGCGGCGGGTTGCTGGGACATGAAGCTCCTGAATCAAAGAAACCCTATCGAGAGCCAAGGCACGACAGCCACGACAACCAGCCCGATCAACAACGCTACCAGATACCCCACGATAGGCCGCATTCCCGCGTCCGGATCGACGCGCCCGATCGCGCAAGCCGCGTAATACCCCACCCCGAAAGGTGGCGCGAATAACCCGATGCCCATCGCGAGCACGACCACCATCGCGTAGTGCACTTCGTGCACGCCGACGATGCGTGCGATGGGAAACAGCAGCGGTCCGAACAGCACGATCGCCGGAATCCCTTCGAGCACGCTGCCGAGGATGACAAAGGCGACGATCGAGATCGCGATGAAGCTCGCCTTGCCTCCGGGCAGCGAGCCCATCGCGTTGGCGAGCGCGCTCGAGAAGCCCGACTGCGTGAGCGCCCAGGCCATCGCGGTCGCAGTGCCGATGATGAGCAGGATCGCGCCCGAGAGGCTCGCGGTATCGACCAGCAATTTCGCGAGCGCGCGCGGCGGGCAGCGGCGATAGACGACGGTACCGATGACGAGCGCATAGACCACGCCGATGGTCGAGACTTCGGTCGCGGTGGCGACGCCTTCGATCACGGCCGCGCGAATGATGAAGGGCAGCGCGAGTCCCGGCAGCGCGATCGCGAAGAGCTTGGCGATCGTGCTCCACGATGCGCGTGCCGCAAGCGACACGACCTCGTCCTTCGCGCGCCAGCGCGCGACGCAGGCGAGCGCGATTGCGAGCACCAGCGCGGGCACGAGTCCGCCGGTGAAGAGCGCGGCGATCGACACGCCCGTGACCGAGCCGATCGTGATCAGCACCAGGCTCGGCGGAATCGTTTCGGACATCGCGCCCGAAGCGGACAACAGCGCGACCAGTTCGCCCGGCGCAGCTCCACGCTCCTTCATCTCGGGGAACAGCACCGGCGCGACCGCGGCCATGTCGGCGGCCTTGGCGCCCGAGATGCCCGACACCAGCACCATCGCGCCCAGCAGCACGTACGACAGGCCGCCCTTGACGTGGCCGATCAGGCTCGCGAGAAAGTCGACCATCTTCTTCGCCATGCCGGTCACTTCGATCAACCCGCCGAGGAAGATGAAGAGCGGCACCGCGAGCAGGATCAGATGCGACATGCCCTCGTCCATGCGCCCGACCACGACCGACGACGGAACCCCGGTGGTCAGTACGATGAAGCCGAAGGCCGCGAGGCCGAATGCGAACGCGATCGGAATGCCCGACAGCACCATCGCACCGACGCCGACGACGAAGAAGAGAACGAGGTTCCAGCGGCCTAGCGACGCGAAGACGCTCGGTGCATACGACGCGAGCGCAAAGAGTGCGAGCACGAGTGCAATCGCGATTGCCGCCGTCACCACCGCCTGCGCCAACGTCGCGCGCTCCACGAGTTGCAGCAGCGCGAACACGCCCATCAATGCGATGCCGATCGGCAGCGCCGCCGCGCGCCACGCGTTCGCGATCTCGAGCGCGGGCGTGACGATGTCCATCTCGCCCTTCGCGTATTCGAGCGCGGCCGGAAACAGCAGCGAAAGAAACACGATCGGCACGATCAACGCAGCGGCCTCGGCCCACGCGCGCCGCGCCGGTGGCAGGTGCGACACGAGCGCGGTCATGCGCATGTGCGCGCGCTTCTCGAACGCGACCACCGCGCCCAGCATCGCCAGCCACATGAAGAGGATAGACGCGAGTTCGTCGGACCACACCAGCGGTCGATGAAATACGTATCGCGAGATGACGCCCGCGAACAGCACCGCGATCTCGACGGTGACGAGGATTGCGGCGGGGACTTCGACGGCCCATGCGAGGGCCCGCTCGATGCGCGAGGCGATACGCGCTATGCGACCGCGCGGGGTCCGAATGTCAGGGACGCCGGTTTCGAGGGCGAGGCTCATTGCGCCACCCCAGCCATCAGAAGTACCAGTCGGCTATCTCGAATTCACGTGTGCGCGTGACCCAAGAAACGCGGAGTTCGTCGTCCCTGCGAACGCAGAGACCCAATGGCGTCCGTCGAAAGACGCTGAATTCCCGGGTGCGCGGGAACGACGGGAGCCTTGTAGTCGGCACGTCCGCAGCGTCGCCGCCTACGCCAACGTCCCCGACGCCTTCTCCAGCAACGCCCACGCCTCGGCGCCGTACTTGGTTTTCCATTCGGTGTAGAAGCCCGCCTTGCGCAGCGCGTCGCGGAACTCATTGGGCTTCGGCTGATTGAACACCAGCCCCTGCTTGGCCAGATCGGCTTGCAGATTCGCGTTGAGCTTGGCCGTGTCTTCGCGCTCGAGCACGGCGGCTGCGTTCCAGTTGCGCGCGACGATCACTTGCAGATCCGGCGGCAGCTTGTCCCATGCGCGCTTGTTGGCGAGCATCCAGAAGCCGTCCCACATGTGATTGGTCATCGAGCAATACTTCTGCACTTCGTAGAGCTTGGCCGTCGAGATCACCGCGAGCGGGTTCTCCTGGCCTTCGACGATCTTGGTCTGCAGCGCCGAATAGACTTCGGCGAAGTTGATGCTCGCGGGCGACGCGTCGAAGGCCTTGAACATCGACGTCCACAGCGGACTAACCGGCACGCGGATCTTGAACCCCTTGAGATCGGCGGGCGTTGCGATCGGCTTGGTGCTCGAGGTGATCTGGCGAAAGCCGTTGTCCCAGATCTTGTCCATCGCGACCAGGTTGGCCTTGGCGATTTCGCCGCGCACGAACTTGCCGAGGTCGCCATCCATGGCCTTCCACACCGCGTCGTAGTCGGCGAACGCGAAGCCGATGCCGTTGATCGATGCGATCGGCACCAGTGTCGAAAGGATCAGGCCCGACAGCGTGAAGAACTCGATCGCGCCCGAGCGCACCTGGCTCAACATGTCTGTGTCCGAACCGAGCTGGTTCGATGGAAAGATCTGGATCGCGACGCGGCCGTTGGTCTCCTTCTCGATCTTGTCGGCGGCCTCTTTGGCGCGCGCATTCATCGGGTGCGTCAGCGGCAGGTTGTTCGCGTACTTGTAGTTGAATTCGGCCGCCGCACGGGCCGGCATTGCGAAGCCCACAAGTGTCGACGCGCCGAGTGCGCCTGTGAGCTTCAACACATCGCGCCGGGTGGTGTTCCTCGTCATCGTGGTCTCCTCGTGGTCTTGATGGGCATCCCAAGCTGCGCGAGTCTACCCAAGCGCCGGGCCCGAGGCGATAGGCGCGAACCCGCGGGCGACCCGTGCGACGATGATGCGCAACATCGAAGGGAAGACGACATGAAGACCTGCATCGTGACGGGCGGCGCATCGGGCATCGGGCTCGCAACGACGCGCGTGCTGCTCGATGAAGGATGGAAAGTCGCGATATTCGATCGCGACGGGCGTGCGTTACGCGAGGGCGCGCGTGCGATCGAGCATGCGAACGTCTCGTGGCATCGCGTGGACGTCACCGATGACGCGTCGGTCCGAACCACGGTTGCAGAGATTGCCGTGCGCGACGGCGACATCGCCGGTCTCGTCAACAACGCGGGCGTCGGCATCGCCCGGAGCTTCTTCGACACCAGCGCCAACGACATGCGGCGCATGTTCGAGGTCAACGTCGTGGGCAGCTTCATCGTCGCGAAGGCGGTCGCCGAGGCGATGCGCGACGCGGGCCGCGGCGGCGCGATCGTCAATCTCACGTCGACCGCAGGCCAGCGCGGCAACCTCGAACGGAGTGCCTACGGTACGGCCAAAGGCGCCGTGATCGTGCTTACGCAGGTGATGGCGGTAGAACTCGCCGGCTTGGGAATTCGCGTCAATGCGGTCTCACCGGGGCCCGTGGTGACGCCGCTGGTCGATGCGATGCACACGCCCGAGATGCGCGCACGCTGGACCGCGCTCACGCCGCAACATCGCTATGCCGAACCGCACGAGATCGCGACTGCGATCGCGTTTCTGCTCGACGCCGCGAAGGCTGGCTTCATCACGGGGCATGTGCTCAATGTCGATGGCGGGTTGTTGGCGGCGGGGTTGATGGCGTCGCAATGAAGGGGCGCGTTTGCCACGATGATCGAGCGCATCGTCTATGCGACCTGCGCCGTCAGGCGCAAGCCCAGCGCGCGAGCCACTTTCAATACCGTGTCGAAGCGCGGCTTGGCTCCGGGCGCCAGAGCCTTGTAGAGGCTCTCTCGCCCCAGTCCCGAGTCCTTCGCCACTTGCGCCATGCCACGCGCGCGCGCGATGTCGCCGAGAGCGAGCAGCAATAGATCGGGATCGTCTGCCTCCAGGACCGCAGTCATGTATTCGGCGATCGCCGCATCGTCGCTGAGATAGCGTACGGGATCGAACGGAAGCAACTTCAAAGGGGGCGTGATGGTTTTCATGTTTCCGATTCCAATTGCTCGAGAATTTTCCGCGCGCGGGAGATGTCACTGGTCTGCGTTGCCTTGTTTCCGCCGGCCAGCATGACGATGAGTACGCGCCCTTTCCGTGTGAAGTAGAGACGGTAACCCGCGCCCACGTCGACCCGCATTTCCGACAAGTCGCCACCGACGGCCTTCCAGTCGCCGAGACTGCCGGCTTCCGCCATGCGCAGCCGCGCAACGATGCGCACCTGTGCGCGCTGATCCCTCACCGCGTCGAGCCAGTCCTGAAACTGCTGCGTCAGCTGAAGGACATACATCGACGAATAGTATCCAACTGGATACGTATGTCAACCAGTGGCCGCGCAACGAATGTCAGGTCGGAAGACTATCCACCCCTCGCACCCCGCCGCATGAAGCAATTCAACTCCAGCAAGCCGCCGTTACTGATTCGATTGACTACGGAGAGATTATATAAATCGAATCCCGCTGCCTCATAGACTTCGAGGACTTCGAGATAATGCGGCATATTCTTGTAGAGAGGCTGAATCGATAACTCCGATTGAATACCCTGGATGTCAGCCATGCATTCGGCGGCGCCGCGAAATACCTCGAGATCGTAGCCTTGGGTATCCATCTTCAAAAAGACACGAGATACACCGTAATCTTTCAACAACGACGGCAAAATTCTATCGAGCCGCTTGACCTCGACCATCTCTTGACGGGCGCCTTTCTCGAGAACAATCGACTCAAGCAGGGAACTCATAACCGTCAATGAGGGAATCGTCACGGACATCGATGACGCATTACTCCCAAGGGCAATCTGATAACCGCGCCAGCTCGAGTCGTCTTGAAAATGCTTTTTCATGACGAGAAACTCACTGCCGATGGGCTCGAACGAGACAATCCGGCCGCAAAAGCCGATTGCCCTTAACTCGCGCGCGAATTGCCCTCGATTGGCTCCCACATCCAATACGCAGTCGATCGATAACTGGATCAATAATTCCTTCAAGAACACAAGCTCGCTCGCACGATCGAGCGATGCTTGCGGAAGGCGCAAGCCCTTTGATATTCCCCATAACGCCATCGACTTCAGTGACCCGTTAAGTATATGTTTCATGAAAAATTGAATCGAGCTTTATAACGAACCCGTCGGGGTTTCTCTGCGTATCCGTAATAGCGACGGCCATGGTCTTCTTGCCACACTCCGCCGAGACGACACCTACTTTGCGGAAATCGCCGCAATCGCAGTCGTCCGATACGGCGGCAACCGATCGACCGGCGTCCCCACCGTTTGCGCATAGATCGGCATCACGCCGGGCAGGCGTCGCTGAATCTCGGCGATGCGATTGTTGCCGGCGGGGTGGCTCGACAGCCATTGCGGTGGGGCGCCTTGCGAGGCCTGCGCCATCTTTTGCCAGAGCGCGACGCCGGCGCGCGGATCGTAGCCGGCGCGCGCCGCAAGTTCGAGGCCGACCGCGTCCGCCTCGCTTTCATCGGTGCGGGAGAAGCGCAACTGGAAGAGACTATTGGCCGCGCGTGCGCCGAGATCGGTGATGTTGGGATTGATGCCGAGCCACGACGACAGCAGCGCGCCGCCCGCTCGCGCGGCGAGTTCGCCGTAAACCTGCTTTTGCGCCTGCTCGACGCCGTGCTCTTTCAATGCGTGCGTGATCTCGTGGCCCATCACGATCGCGATCTCGTCGTCGGTGAGCTTGAGCTTGTTGATGATGCCGCTGTAGAACGCGATCTTGCCGCCGGGCATGCAGAACGCGTTGATCTGGTTGCTGCCCAGCAGATTGACTTCCCACCTCCACTGTTGCGCGCGCGGATTGACCGCATACGTGAACGGCACGATGCGTTGCTGAATGCGACGCAACCGCTGCAGATCGGCGTTGTCGTCGGGCGCGAGCGCGCCCTTGGCCGCGGCCTGTTGCAACAGTTGGTGATATTGCTGATCGGCCTGCTGCTCGAACTGCTGCGCGAGATTCTGGGCGAGTGTCGTCGCCGGCAGACCCGACCCGGCCAACATGCAAGCGATGATCAGATTGCGCAGCGCGCGTGATGTATTTCTCACTGTTTGTCCTCAACGTAAATGCGCTCGGCGTCGATCCGTCCGAGGCCCGATGACCCGCGATCGGCAAGGTCGCTATCTTGCCGCCACGGTGCGACCTTGGGCAACAACAAGAGCCCGGGCAATCCGAGCGCACCGCAGATCATGAAGAAATCGAACCATCCGGTTGCCGTGACGATGTAGCCCGCCCCGGCATTGGCGAACGTGCGCGGCACGGACGCGAGGCTGGTGAAGAGCGCGAACTGGGTCGCGGTGAAGCGCGGATCGGTGCTGCGCGCGATGAACGCGACGAATGCGGCCGTGCCGAGGCCGACGCTTGCGAACGCTTCGAAGCCGATCGCGAACGCGAGCACGGCACGATCGGGACCTGCCTTCGCAAGCCAGGCGAAGCCGAAGATCGCAACCAACTGCAGCACGCCGAAAACCCACAGCCCGCGATTGATGCCCAGACGCACCAGCCACACGCCCCCGACGAGGCCGCCGATCACGCTGGACCACAGCCCGACGTTCTTCGCGATCAATCCGACATCGGTCTTCGAGAAGCCGATGTCCAGATAGAACGATGTCGACAACGCGGTCGCCATCGAGTCGCCGAGCTTGTACAGAAAGATGAACGCCAGGATCAGTATCGCGTGCCGCCATCCGTCGCGTGCGATGAATTCGGAGAACGGCAGCACCACCGCGTCGCGCAAGGACTTGGGCGCTGCGCCCTGCGCCGCGGGTTCCGCGATGAAGAACACCAGCGCGATACCCGGCAGCATGAAGGCGGCCGTGATCGCGAACACCGCGTCCCACGGCAGATGATCGGCGAGGATCAAGGACAGCGCGCCGGGAACGAGGCCCGCGAGCCGATAGGCGTTGACGTGCACGGCCGTGCCCAGACCAAGCTCGGCGTCGGGGAGGATCTCGCGGCGAAACGCATCGATCACGATGTCGAGGCTCGCGGAAAAAAACGCGAGCACCGCGCACAGCGCCGCGATCGTCGGCAGGTCGCTCTTCGGGTCGAGCCTGCCGAGCGCAGCCACGATGATCAGCACGACGATCTGCGTGACCAGCATCCAGCCGCGTCGACGCCCGAGCATCGCGAGGCCCGGCACGGTGTAGCGATCGACCAGCGGCGCCCACATGAACTTCCACGTGTAGGGAAACTGGATTAGCGCGAACAGGCCGATGTCCTTCAACGACACGCCTTCGGTCTTCAGCCATGCCTGCAGAAGGTTGAGCAGGATGAACAGCGGTAGCCCCGACGTGAAGCCGAGGAAGACGCAGATCAGCATGCGCCGGTTGAACAGCGCCTGCCAGATACGCTCGCGTGATCGCAGCAACGCGCCGTCAGCCCGCGAGTCCGGCCAGGGCATGACCGGTCATCTCGAGCGCGCGATCGACTACGCTGCGCTTCCATCCATGTTCATCGACGTAGAAGGCGTCGCGAAAGCGCCGCTTGATCGCGCGACCGATCGGCGTGTCGAAGTTGATGTCGCCGTGCGCGTGCATCCATGCCTCGGCGCGCAGGAGATCGAGCACCATGTCCTCGGGCAGCGTGCCGTATTCAAGCGCGAGCGTGGTGACCTCGGGCTTGCTTTTCTGGCCTTCGAAGAACGAACCCACCGCGTTGATCATCGGCCCCTGCACGATCACCGAACTCGAGTTGCCGCCGTAGATCGCGGTCACGTCGGGGCCGTACCACTCGCGCGCGCGCGCGGCTTCCTCGTCGTTGTCGCCGGTGTAGATCGGTTCGCCATAGCCGAACGGGCCGAGTCCGGTATGGAAATCGATGACGGCGATGCGCTTCTTGCCGCGCCCGTAGCGCGTGACGATTTCCTTGAACGTGCGCGTCGACCACACCGGCTTGTCGCCGCCGTAGAAGAGTCCGTCCGGATGGGTGTACTGACCGCCGGCCACAACTTCCTGGTAGCGCCTGAAGCCGCGCTTGTCGATGAACTTCCTGATGATCTTCTC
Organism: Burkholderiales bacterium; assembly: GCA_038225855.1. Classification (GTDB taxonomy): domain Bacteria; phylum Pseudomonadota; class Gammaproteobacteria; order Burkholderiales; family Burkholderiaceae_D; genus CAHJXF01. The sequence goes on from JBBRQU010000011.1 coordinate 24,805, forward strand.
GGCGGTCGCGAGGTCGTCCCAGTCGCGCGGCACCAGATGCGGAGCAAGCGCGATGAAGTCGTCGCCCGACGGCGGCGGCGCCTTGAAGTCGATCGAGTTGCGATTCAGGTCGACGTTGTCTTCGTTGACGCGCCGCAGCCACGCGAAGCCGTAGGGGTTGATCGCGTGAACCACGAGCACCGCGGTGCGCGCGGGCAGCGCAGCGAAGCGCAGGCCTTCGATCATCGCGACCTGGGCACCCGAACCCGCGAACCCTTCGACGCCGTGCGTGCCGGAGACCAGGATCAACAGATACTTGGCGTCATCGGGCCCGAAGAGTGCGACGTCGGTCGCGAGCATTTCGCCGGTCGGTCCCTTGCCGACCGGATTCTCGAAGCTTTCGAGAGGCGCCTCGGCGCGCGCGACCGCGTCCAGAAAGCGGCTGCGCGCGTTGGCGTAGCTCTCCGAGAAATGTTGTGTAGTGGACATCGCCGGTCCTGAGCCTGAAGGGATTGCCGCCAGTGTAGCGAATGGCTACCTTTCGAGAGCTACATTAGTCCGCCGCTGCCTTGCGATCGAGCAACAACTCGGGCGCATGTTCGGCAAGCGACCAGTCGCGCGACAGGGCGAGTTCACGCGCGGCGCGGCGGCGCAGAGGATTGCGCAGCAGCGCAAGCGCATCGGCGGGGTGCGCTGCGCGCCAACGCGCGACCAATTCGGCGGCCGTTCCCGGAAGCGATTCGGGGGGCAGACGATCGAGTGCGAGATGCTGGCGCACGGCAGCGTTCTCGAGCACGCCCTGGGCTTGCCGCTGCATGCGCTTCCATTGCGTGACGATGCCGACCAAACGCGTCCAGCGCAGCGCCTCGTGGGTCCAGGTTGCGCCGGGGACGACCGCGATGCGCTTCGCGTTCCACCGGTGCGAGCCGGGGTCGGCGCTGAAGCACATGATGGCTCCGAGCAACGAGTCATTGCGGTAGATCCCGATCGGCAGGCGTACTCCGCTCGACCTGAGCAATTCGACGACCGATCCGCGCAGCGCATACAGGCTGCCGTGGATCCCGCCTTCGGTCTGCATGCGCCCGCGCAAGCGCTTCGCGGAGCGACCCACCGTGGGCACGGCGCTCGCGGCCCACGCCTCGGGGTGGTCGACGAATGCGTGTTCGAGCAGATGCAGGCTGTCCGGTATCACGCGGGCGTAGCCATCGACAAAAAAAACCACGTCACTCTCCGGCGCAATCGACTCGATGTACTGGTTCCACGCATGCGCCTTGTCGCCCTCGGCGATGAACCATACGCGCAGGTGTGCGCCGGAAGGCCGCGCGCGCCCGGAATTCGCGGCCCTGCTTTCGGCGATGGCGGCGGCAAGACCGCGGTTGCCGTTGACGATGACGTCGATCGTGCCCGACGCGCCTGCACACGCGCGCTCGACCGCGGCGATCGTCTCGGCCAGCGTCGCCGGTGTTTCGCGCGCGGTGAAGATCGCGATCGACCAGCGGCTCATGCTCTTGCCTGCGTTCATGGCCTCGCTCCTCGCGCGAGCCTGAAGACCGCGACTCGGCCGAACAGATTCGGAAGAAAACGGACCACGCGTCCATCGCGCAGCGCGAACTGGTCGCGCAGTGCAAATCCGCTCTTCTGCGCGAGCTCGCGAAAATCGGTGAAGGTCGCAAAGCGCAGATTGGGTGTGTCGTACCACTGGTAAGGCAGCGAACGTGTGACCGGCATGCGGCCGCTCACGATCGAAATACGATGCGACCAGAACGCGAAGTTGGGGAAGGTGACGATGCTCTCGCCTCCGACCCGGCCGAGTTCACGCAGCATGCCCTCGGTGTGCGTGACCATCTGCAAGGTCTCGAGTTGTACGACGGTATCGAAGGAGCGATCGGAAAATAATGCGAGGCCGTCTTCGAGGTTCTGCTGGATCACCTCGACGCCGTTGTTCGCGCACGCAAGCACCTTGGCGTCGTCGATCTCGACGCCCACGCAACGGCAGCGCTTCTGGCTTTGCAGCCACGCGAGCAGCGAGCCATCGCCGCAGCCGAGGTCGAGCACCGACGAGCCGGGAGCGATCCATTCGGCAATGGCCGCAAGGTCGGGTCGCAATGCGGTCGATCGCTGCGTCATCGTCCGCGTGATCGGTTGCGGCGTCGTCCTCTGCATCGTCCGCGTCATGGCGCGCGGCCTCCCTCGAGGCCTTCGTGGATGCGATCGAAATAGGCGGCGACCAGAGCGTGATAGCGCGCATCGTCGAGCAGGAACGCGTCGTGTCCATGCGGCGCGTCGATCTCCGCATAGGTCACCGGATGCTTGTTGTCGAGCAATGCCTTGACGATCTCGCGGCTCTTCTCGGGTGCGAAGCGCCAGTCGGTGGAGAACGAGACGACCAGAAAGCGCGCGCGCGCAGCGGCGAGCGCAGCGGCGAGCGAGCCGGCGAACCGCGCCGCTGGATCGAAGTAATCGAGCGCCTTGGTGATCAGGAGGTACGAGTTCGCGTCGAAGTAATCGGAGAACTTGTCGCCCTGATAGCGCAGATAACTTTCGATCTCGAACTCGGCGCCGAAACCGAATGCGAGGTCGTCGGCCTTCAGCGAGCGCCCGAATTTTTCGGCCATGTCGTCGTCCGACAGATACGTGATGTGGCCGATCATGCGCGCAACGCGCAGGCCACGGCGCGGCACGACGCGATGCGCGTAGTAGTCGCCGCCATGAAAATCGGGGTCGGTGAGGATGGCCTGACGCGCGACATCGTTGAACGCGATGTTCTGCGCCGAGAGCTTGGCGGTCGACGCGACCGCAATGCAATGCGCGACGCGATGCGGATGGCGCACGCTCCACGCGAGCGCCTGCATGCCGCCCAGCGATCCGCCCATCACCGCGGCAAAGCGTTGGATACCGAGCACGTCGGCCAGACGCGCCTGGGCGTCGACCCAATCCTCGACCGTGACGACGGGAAACGCTGCACCGTATGGCTTGCCGGTCGCGCGATCGATCGATGCAGGTCCGGTCGATCCGAAGCAGGAGCCCAGGTTGTTGACGCCCACAGCGAAGAAGCGATCGGTGTCGACGGGTTTCCCGGACCCGACCATGTTGTCCCACCAGCCGGGGTTGTCGGGCGCATCGGCGTCTTCTTTTGCGTACACACCCGCGACGTGATGCGACGCGTTGAGCGCGTGGCAGATCAGGACCGCATTGGAGCGATCGGCGTTGAGCGTGCCGTAGGTCTCCACCGCGAGTTCGTAGTTCGAGAGGCTCGCGCCGCTTTGCAGCGGCAGCGGTTCGGCGAACGCGAAGCGCTGCGGGACCACGACAGCGGATGCCGCGTTCTGTGCGGCAGACGATGAATCCAAGGAACGTGCGTCCAGAAAAACCCGACCGCGCAGACCAAAGCGCGTCGGGTCGGATCGCTTTAGCCGTATTTATTTCAGGCCTGAAGGATTTTCGCCCCGGCCCGAGCGCCCGCAAGCTGAGGCCGCAGCAAAGGCAGCATCAAATCGGCGCGAATCAAATCGAGGCGGACAGTAGCCGAACGCCTGGTGAGCGTCAAATGCTCCCGGCGGTCATTGCGACGAGCGAAGCGGCGAGCACTCGCGGGGCCTGTCATTCACTTCCATTCGAACGTCACCAGCGACGCCTTGCCCGCGCTCACGGTTCGCGTCTGCGCCTGACTTTGATAGGTCGCAGTCACCGCGTAGCTTCCCGCCGGCAGCTTGAGAAGTAGATAGGGACCAACCGCCGGCGCTTCGAACACCGCGTTGCCTTTGGCATCCTTGACCGTCACCGCGACGTTCGCGACGTACTCGGCTCGCGGGCTCGCCGCGCGCGCGAAGGCCAGCGCCATCGAATAGTCCTTCATCTGCTGCTTGATGTATTGGACCTCTTCGTCGCCTGCGCCGCCGTTCAGATAGGCGATGCTTCCCTGCGTCTGCGGCTGCGGCATCGGAGCCTGGGCGAACAGGCCCGAAGAAAAAGCGAAACCCGCGGCCAGGGTCGTGACCGCGACAAGACGATGGCTGATTTTTTTCATGGCGCTCTCCGACAGGTTGAGCGCGTCGAAACGCGCGAACGGGTGTGACCGTTCGCGCTGCCGCAGGTTCGCGTCGTTGCTGCCGCCCGCGAAAGGGAGCGGTTGTCGATCAGCCCAACTCGATCGGCACGAAGATGCGCGCGCGTCCTCGCTGAACCAGGATCGCGGCGTTCTTGCCGGCCTTCGCGATCAAGCCCTTCAACTGCTCGGCGGTCTGCACCGGCTGGCCGTTGAACGAGAGGATCACATCACCCGGCTGAATGCCGGCCTCGGCCGCCGGCCCGGTGGCTTCCTCGACCACGAGACCGTTGCCGTTCGAGATCGCGCCCAACTGCTTGGCCTCTTCGGGGCGCAGCGGACGGACGGCGACGCCGAGCCGGCCGCCCTGGTCGCTGGCTGTATCGGCGCTAGCCACCAAGGCCGCGTCCTTGAACTCACCGAGCGCGACATCGACGTCGGTCGGCTTGCCGTCGCGCCACACTTGCAGATGCGTCGTCGAACCGGGCTTGAGGATCGAGACGCGCGCGGGCAGATCGCTCGATCGATCGATGTCGCGACCGTCGAGCTTGGTGATCACGTCGCCGGCCTTGAGACCCGCCTTGGCCGCCGGGCTGCCCGACTCGACATCGGAGACCAGCGCGCCCATCGGACGTGGCAGCTTGAACGAGTTGGCCAGTCGCTGGTTGACGTCCTGGATCGTCACGCCCAGACGGGCGCGCGTCACCTTGCCATGCGCGACCAGTTGATCCTTGACGTGCATCGCGAGGTCGATCGGGACTGCGAACGAGATTCCCTGGAAACCGCCTGACTCCGAAAAGATCTGCGAGTTGATGCCGACCACTTCACCGTTCAGGTTGAACAGCGGACCACCCGAGTTGCCCGGATTGACCGGCACGTCGGTCTGAATGAACGGGTAGCTGTCGGTCGGCAGCGAACGCGACTTGGCCGAGACGATGCCGGCCGTCACGCTGTTGTCGAACCCGAACGGCGAGCCGATCGCGACCACCCACTCGCCGACATTGAGCTTCTCGGACGACCCGAGCGCCACCACCGGCAGATTCTTCGCATCGATCTTGATGACTGCAATGTCGCTCTTCTTGTCGCTGCCCAGGACCTTGGCGGTGAACTCCCGGCGGTCGGTGAGCTTGACCGTGACGGTCGAAGCGCCATCGACCACGTGCGCATTGGTGAGGATGGTGCCGTCGGAACTGACGATGAAGCCCGAGCCGAGTCCGCGCATGACCCCGCCACCGCCGCGCGGTCCGCGAAACTGAGGGCCGTTGGGTCCCCCGGGCAGATTGCGAAAGAACTGGCTGAACGGATCCTCCTCATCGTCGCCGTTCGGATCGCTGCGCCGATGCGGATTGAGCGAACTCTTGGTCGCGCGCTGCGTGACCGTGATGTTGACCACCGCAGGACCATAGCGCTGTACCAGTCCGGTAAAGTTGGGAAGCTGCGCCTGAGGCGTCGCGATCTGCGCGGCCGCAGCGGCAACCGGCACGGCCGGTTGATTGGCGGCAACGCTCGTGATCGGATCGTTCGCGGCGTGGGCCGGATCGACGAGCGGCATTTCGACCTTCGCAAGCGCGAAGCCCGCGCCACCGATCACGCCGGCGAGTACGAGATTACGGGTCAGTCGGTTCAGTTTCATCGGAGTCATCCCCACGCGAAGAGAAATTGGATGTCTGGATGTTAAGCGGTCAATCTTAAGCAAGGCTTAAGAGCGCGCGAGGCGGGCGCGCAGACCCGCGCGCGCCATGCCGTGCTATTTCGCGGTGCGGCTAGTCGTCATCATCCCCCCCATGGATGGGGGGAATCCGCGCCGGTATCCGCGAGATGGTGTGACGCGTGACCTCGGCGGCCCACTGCGAGTCCACCGCTTGCGGCAAACTGAACAGCCGCAGGTCGAGCGCGAGATTGGTGATGTAGATGAAGTGCCCGACGCGCACCAGACTCGCGGGGAACAAGAGGCCGCGTGGCGAACCTCGGCGATCGATGCCGTTGAAGTCGCCGAGCTTGGCGATCACGCGTCCGGAGGGATTGACGACCACTATCTCGTCGGCCTGATTGGCGGCGACCCACAGGTTGTCGTCTTCGTCGAGGATCAATCCGTCGGCGCCGTTGATGCTGTTGACGAACACCGCGGGCGCCCCGGGCGCGCCACCCGCGACCGGAATCTTCACGATCGTATCGTTGCCGGTATTGGCCACGAACAACATGTTCCTCGCCTTGTTGAAGCCCAGGCCGTTGGCGCCGAAGGGCGGCACGCCGGTCGTGGTCAGCAGGGGACTCGTGACCCATGCGGTGGCCGCGCCTCCGCCCGGGCCGGTCTTCCAGATGATGCCCTGCGCCGAATCGGAGACGTAAACATTGCCACCCGCGTCGAAGGTCAACGCGTTGAGGCCCGACGCGCCGGTCACCGTCATGAACACCGACGACGCGCCGGTCTCGGGATCCACGCGCAGGACCTTGCCCCCGCCGAAGTCGATCACCAGCAGTGCACGCGTGATCGGATGGAAGTCCAGACCGAGCAGCAACGTGCTCGAGTGGGCCACGTTGAGGACGCGCCTGGTCCGGCCATCGCGATCGAGCACCACGATCTGGCCCACGCCGCTGGACGTGCCGCCGACCGCGAAATCGGCGACGTAGAAGTTGCCGTAGAAATCCGCAGCGATGCCTTCGGGATTGTTGGCTCCCGCCGGCAGCGTGGCGAAACGGGTGACCTCGCCGCGGTCCCAGGCAAGTGCCGGCAGGGGAGCGAGAATCAATGCGGTGAGCAACAGCAGGAACGACAGCGCGCTGCGTTTCATAAGGCCTCCGTTGGGTACACGATTTGGGCGGGCAGGTCACTGCGACAAGCGGCCGCCACGCCGGGATGGGACGTATCGAACAAGTGCTGCGGAACGCGCAAATTCTAAAGGGACTGCAATCGATCGCGATACGAATTTCTGGTTTGTGGTCTCACTGCATTCCGGATGACAAATCTTTGAGGAATCGCACTTCGACCGTCAGCCCCCTGCCCTGCGCCGCGTCGACAAGGACAACGCTCGCCCCATGCCGCTCGGCGATGCGCCTGACGATCGCGAGACCCAGGCCGCTGCCGCGCGTATCGCCGGCGGCGCGCGCGGCGTCCCCGCGATGGAAGCGGTCGAACACGCGCTCGCGTTCATGCGCTGCGATGCCAGGTCCGTCGTCGCTGACCGAAAGTACCACCGCGTCGTCGCGGCTTTCAACGCCGACATCGACGCGGCCGCCGTGCGGCGTATAGCGCAACGCGTTGTCGATCAGATTGCCGAGCAACGTGAAGAGCGCGTCGCGATCGCCGACCACTTCGATCGGGGTCGCGTCGACATCCGGCTCCGCGACCTCCTCGGGGTGGGTGGCGTGCAGGCCGATCCCCAGATCGATGCCGCGATCGAGCGCGAGATGCGCATGCGCCGCGACCGACGCATGCGCGAGCGCGAGCAGGTCGACGCGTGTCGAATCGCGCGCATGCGCCGCGCCTGATTCCAGAGGCGCGCTCGCGCGATCCGCATCGGGCTCGGCGCGCGCGAGAGCGAGCAACTGCTCGACCAGGCGCGATGCCCGCTCCAGCCCTTCGCGCAACGCGCCCAGCGCCGTGGCGCGTGAGCGCGCGTCGCCGGCGCGCTCGGCCACCTGCAGTTGCAACTGCAAGGCCGTCAGCGGCGTTCTCAATTCGTGCGCGGCGTCGGCGATGAAGGCGCGCTGCGCGTCGCGCGCCATCGCCAGATCGGCGAGCAATCGATTGAGCGATGCGACCAGCGGCGCGACCTCTTCAGGCAAGGCGTCTTCGGACAAGCGCTCGAGCGCTTCGGGCTTGCGCGCCGCGACTTCGCCCGCGACGCGACGCAGCGGGGCGAGCCCGCGACCGACCACCCACCATAGCGAGCCCGCCAGGATCGGCAGCAAGATCAGAAGCGGCAGCACGGTGCGCAAGGCGACCTGCGCGGCCAGCGCACTGCGCACGCGCATCGGCTGCGCGACTTCGAGCAGGTTCTGGTCGACCATCGTCGCGTACACGCGCCAGTCGCCGCGCGGCGTCGTCACCGTGGTCAAGCCGAGCTCTGCACGCGCGGGCAACGGCACATCGGCATGCGAGCTGTAAACGAAAACGCCGATGCGATTCCAGATGCGGATCACAACGTCCTCGCCGGCTTCCGGAACGCCGGGCGCTTGCGGTGCGAGCGCGCCGAACGCGCGCACCGGAAGCGCTGCCGCGAACTGGCGCAACTGCATGTCGAAAAGCGCATTGGCCTCGTCGCGCGCCTGCCGATAGACCACGCCGCCCGTGATCGCAATCCCCGCGACCATGACCGCGAACACCGACAGCAGCAGTCGTCGTTGAATCGACATGCGCGCGCTCAGCTTATTGATGATGACCAAATGAGCGACGGTGTCTGTCCAGTCCCCGTCGTTCCCGCGCAAGCGGGAATCCAGCGTCTTTCGACGGACGCCAATGGGTCCCCGCTTGCTCGGGGGACGACGCTTTCCATGCTGCTTGCTGTAAACATCGCGATCAGTGTGTCGCGATGGTGTAGCCGACGCCGCGCACGTTGCGGATCAGATCGGCGCCGAGCTTCTTGCGCAGGCCGTGCACATAGACCTCGACCGTGTTGCTGCCCGGCTCCTCGTCCCATCCGTAGAGTTTTTCTTCGAGCTGTGCGCGCGACAGTACCGCGCCGGAACGTTCGAGCAAGGCTTCAAGCACCGCGAACTCGCGCGCCGAGAGCGGCACGGGTTCATCGTTCTTTCGCACTTCGCGGCGCGCGGGATCGAGCGTGACGACGTTCTCGCCGTGTCGATGGCGCAGCAATGTTTCGGCGCGTCCGCTGCGCCGTCGATGCAAGGCGCGCATGCGTGCGCCCAGCTCATCGAGATCGAAGGGCTTGACGAGGTAGTCGTCGGCGCCCGCATCGAGGCCGGCGACGCGATCGGCCACTGCGTCGCGCGCGGTCATGATCAGCACCGGCACGCCGTTGCCGCGCGCGCGCAGGCCGCGCAGCACATCGAGCCCGCCCTTCTTCGGCAGGCCCAGGTCGAGCAGCACGAGGTCATAGGCTTGATTGCCTTGCGTGAACGACAGCGCGGTCTCGGCGGCAGCGCCATCGGTGACCCAGTCGATCGCGAACCCGTCGGGCCGCAGGCCCGCACGCACGCTGGTTCCGATCATCGCATCGTCTTCGACGAGCAGGACTCGCATGACGATTTCTGCGCTACGCCCGAACACGACGCGTCTTGCGCCACAGTCGCGGCAGCGCCACCAGCTCCGAGGCGCGCATTGGCTCGCCGACGAAATAACCCTGGATCGCGTCGCAGCGCATCTGGCTCAAGGCCGCGATCTGGTCGGCGCGCTCGACGCCCTCGGCCGTGACCATGATGCCGAGGTTGTGCGCCATCTCGATCAACCCCGCGACGATGGTCGCATCGAACGCATCGATCGCTGCGCCCGCGATGAAGCTGCGATCGATCTTGATCTCGCTGATCGGCAGCGATTTCAACGCGACCAGGCCCGCGGTGCCGACGCCGAAGTGATCGATCGCCAGTCGCACGCCGAGCGCCGACAGCTCGGCCAGCGTATCGGCCACGAGACGGATGTCCTCGAGAAATGCGGTCTCGGCGATTTCCATCGTCAGTTCGCCCGGCGCGAAACCGTGTTCGCGCAGCGCCGCGTCCACGCCGTGAACGAAGGCGCGATCGTGCAATTGCCAGAGCGACACATTGACGGCGACGCCCACCCGTGCACCGCCTTGCTCCGCGAAGCATGCGGCCTCGGCGAGCGCCGTCGCCAATACCCAGTCTCCCAGCGGCCGGATGATGCCCGAGCTTTCAGCCAGCGGAACGAACTCGCGTGGCGTGAGCAAGGCGCCGGTGGAAGTGCGCCAGCGCACCAGCGCTTCGACCGCGATCAAGGCCCCCGGCGCGAGAGCGCCGCGCTCACCTGCATCTGCCACATCGGCGACGATCGACGAGGCGAGTTCGAACTTCGGTTGATAGACCAGCAAGAACTCGTGGGATGCGAGTGCGCGGCGCAGTGCGGCCTCGTTGTTGGGCGGCACGAACGGGATTACCCCTGCGGCGCGGGCTTGCAGGTCGTCGTCGCCGTGGCGCCGATATTGGTTGCGGCCGGCCTGCTTGGCGCGCATCAACGCGGCCTCGGCGTGCGAGAACAGCGTCGCCGCATCGAGCGCATCGTCGGGATGGAGCGCGATGCCGATCGACGCGCGCACGAACAGCGTCTGCCCGGCAAGCCGGGTGGGCGAACCGAGCGCGGTGATCAGGCGCGTCGCGAATGCGGCGCTGTGCGCGCTCGGGTCCATCGCTTTCAACGCGCTGCCGGCCGCGTCCTGGGCGGCGTCATCGACGCCGTTGCCCGCGCCATCGCTCGCGTCGTCGGTCGCGTCGTCGTTCAACTCGGCCATGCGCCATGCGACTGCGAACTGGTCGCCGCCAATGCGCGCGACAAGGATGTCGCCGTCTTCGCGCGGCCTCTCGTCGACCACGTTCGGGTTGCTCGCATCGTCGGCGTTATAGGGCCGCCCACGCAGCTCGCTCGAGGCCTCGCGCAACAGACGTTGCGCGACCAGGCGCAGCAGGCTGTCGCCGATCGAACGGCCGTTCAGATCGTTGCTCTGCTTGAAGCGGTCGAGGTCCACGATCAAGAGCGCGACCGGCGCTGTGTGCGAAATCGCGTGCGGGGTCGTGCGTGCGCTGGGGCGTGCGCTGGGGCGTGCGATGGGGCCTACGACTGGGCGTAGATTGGTGCGCGCGCCGTCGCCACGCGCATCGCGACCGAGCCACGCTTCAAGGCGCTCGCGCAGCGCGCGCGCATTGGGCAGGCCGGTCAGCGTGTCGTGCATCGCGACGTGCTCGATGCGTTCGCGCAGGCGGTTGCGTTCGCCGACATCGCGAATCACGACCGCCACGCCGCCGCTGTCCTGGGGAAGCACGCGCGCCTCAAAGGCGCGCAGGCCGGCAGGACCCTCGAGTTGGTACGCGTAGATCTGCGCGCGCTGCGTATCGATGGTTCGATCGAGCGTCATCGACCACGCCTGCCTGAACGCCGCGGGCAATGTGCCGAGGTCTGCGATGCGACTGCCGATCAACTCATCTTTCGGCGCAGGCAGAAGTTCGACCGGGCCATGGACTTCGAGGATGCGCCCGGCGTGGTCGCAACGCAGGATGGCTTCGACCAGCACCGCGGCTAGCCACGCCGGGACGGACGTTGAATCGGGCGGATCGGATTCGATCGCTGCGCCGGCTTCGGATGACCGATCATCGCCGGCCTCTGAAAAGATTTCGGTACCGGTCAGCGTCAAGTCCATTTGTCCGGAATTCATCGGCGACTGAAACTCACGCGTGGGTTCTCATGCGACGCGCATGCGCTCGACCAGCGCGCGAATGCGGTCGGGATCCTGCGCGGTCATGATCTTTCGCGCCAGCGCCTCGCAAGTGACGACGTCCGAGCGCAGCACCTCGTACTTCACGGCGAGCAACTGCGCGGGATGCATCGAGAATTGACGCAGCCCCAGGCCGAGCAAGAGGCGTGCGAGCGTCGCATCTCCGGCCATCTCTCCGCACACCGATACCGGGATGGAGAGGCGCAGTCCGGTCGCAATCGTCTGCGCGATCAAGTGCAGCACGGCCGGGTGCAGAGGATCGTAGAGATGCGCGACTGCGTTGTCGGTGCGATCGATCGCCAGCGTGTACTGGATCAGGTCGTTGGTGCCGATCGAAAAGAAGTCGAGACGCTTGGCGAGAATCGGCAGGATCAGCGCCGCCGCGGGAATTTCGATCATGCCGCCGACCTGCATGTTCTTGTCGTAGGCGATGCCTCGCGCATCGAGCTGTCCCCTTGCGGTGGCGAGCAGCACGAGCGACGCGTCGACCTCCTGCGGGTGCGCGATCATCGGGATCAGGAGCTTGACCGAACCGAATGCGGACGCGCGCAGGATGGCGCGCAATTGCACCAGGAACACTTGCGGCTCGGCGAGACAGAAACGGATCGCGCGCAAGCCGAGTGCGGGGTTGGTGGTGGTGAAGGCCTCGCCGCCGAATTCGTTGCGCACCGCCTGCGGCGTCTTGTCGGCGCCGATGTCGAGCGTGCGGATTGTGACCGGGCGCCCGGCCATGCTCGCGACCACGCGTCGATAGGCTTCGAACTGTTCGTCCTCATCGGGCAGCGAGTCGCGCGTCATGAACAGGAACTCGGTGCGAAACAGACCAATGCCCATCGCTCCGACTTCGTTGGCGAACGCGCAGTCGTCGGGCAATTCGATGTTGGCGCACAACTCGACGGCCACATCGTCGAGCGTGCGCGTGGGCATGTGCGCGAGGCGCTTCAGCTTTTCGTGCGCGAGTTCGAGGTCGCGCTTCTTCAGCCGGTATTCATCGAGAACGATGGTCGGCGGGTCGACGATCAACACGCCCGCTTCGCCGTCGACGATCACGCACTCGTCTTGCCGCAACAGATGCGAGGCTTGGCCGAGACCGACCACGGCGGGAATGTCGAGGCTCTTCGCGAGGATCGCGGTGTGGGCGGTCGCGCTGCCCACATCGGTCGCGAAGCCCGCGAACACCTGCTTCTTGAACTGCAGCATGTCGGCCGGCGCGATGTCGTGCGCGACCACGATCATCGGTTCGAAACCACCCTTGAATTTCCCGTCGCGGCGCGCTGCGTCAGCTTCGGCCTCGGCCGCCATCAGTGAGAGCGTATGCGCGGTGCCGGTCAGCACTTTCAGCACACGCTCGACGACCTGTTCGACGTCGGCGCGACGCGAGGCGATGTATTCGTCGTCCATTTCCTCGAACTGCTCGACCACCGCCTGCAACTGCGTGGTCAGCGCCCACTCGGCGTTGTAGCGCCGCTCGCGCACCAGGCGCGCGGGCTCTTCGGACAACAGCGGATCCTGCAGGATCAGGCGATGCAGATCGACCAGCGCCGCGAACTCGGCAGGGGCGCTCGCAGGCAGTTCGGATTGCAGTTGATAGAACTCGTTGACGACATGCGCCACCGCCTCGTCGAGGCGCGCGACTTCGTCCTCGATCTCGTCGATGACGACCAGATAGTGCGGAACCTCGAGGGCCGCGGACGCGAGCAGATGCACGCGGCCGATGACGATACCGCGCGAGACCGGAATCCCGTGCAGGGTGAACGACATGTCACTGACTCATTTCGATATCACTGGCCTTCGCCGAACTTGTCGTCGATCAGCGCGGCGAGCGCATCGAGCGCCGGGGCTTCGTCGGGGCCGATGGTTTCTATCGTCACGGATGTTCCCTTGCCTGCGGCAAGCATCATCACGCCCATGATGCTCTTGGCATTCACGCGTCGTCCGGCGCGGCTCATCCAGACCTCGCTCTTGTATTGCGCGGCCAATTGAGTCAGCTTGGCCGATGCGCGCGCGTGCAGCCCGAGCTTATTGCTGATCTTGCAATCGCGCGTTGCCATCGGATGGGCCGCCTGGATCGTTGGGGTCGTGCGGAAAAAGGCTTTGCTGCTGAGGCGGGGTCGAGGCGATTTTCATGATACCCGAGGCGCCTCCGGTCACCGCCTTGTCGGTCAGCGCCGCGAGCGACAGCGCGCTTCGATAGGTCAACACGCGCAACAGCATCGGCAGATTGGCTCCGGCGATCACCTCGACTCGCCCGGGCGAGGCCACTTGCATCGCGATGTTGCCGGGTGTGGCGCCGAACAGATCGACGAGCACCAGCACGCCTTCGCCATCATCGACCGACGCGATCGCCGCGTGCGCGCGCTCGATCAATGCGGCGGGGTCCGCATCGGCGACGACATCGATCGCCGCACTGCGCTCGGGATCCTGGCCGAAGACGTGTCGCGCGCACGACAGAAGCGCCGCGGCGAGCGGCGCGTGCGAGATGACGACGATGCCGATCATGTCCGGGCCGCGGTGGTCGATGCCGCGGTCGACGACGCGGGCGACGATGGTTTCAAGATCGCGCGCTCGAGCGCGTCGATGAATACCTCGGCGACGTTGAAGCCGCTGCCCTCACGGATCTCGACGAAGCAGGTCGGACTGGTGACGTTGATCTCGGTCAGGTAGTCGCCGATCGCATCGACCCCGATCAACATCAGCCCACGCTTGGCGAGCGTTGCGCCGACGATCTCGCCGATCTCGCGATCGCGCGCCGACAGCGGCTGCGCACGACCGACGCCGCCCGCGGCGAGATTGCCGCGCACCTCGCTGCCTTGAGGAACACGCGCGAGTGCGAACGGCGCAGGCTTGCCATCGATCACGAGGATGCGTTTGTCGCCGGCATCGATCTCGGCAATGAAGCGCTGCGCCATGATGGTCCGCTCGCCGTTGCCGCCCAGCATCTCGATCATCGAACCGAGATTCATGCCGTCGGCCTTGACGCGGAAGATGCCCATGCCGCCCATGCCGTCGAGCGGTTTCAGGATGATGTCGCCGTGCTCGCGATGAAATTCGCGCAGACGATCGGCATCGCGCGTGACGACCGTCGGCGCGATCAGTTCGGGAAACTCGGCGATCGCGAATTTTTCATTGTGGTCGCGAATCGCGCGCGCTCCATTAAACACGCGTGCGCCCTGCGCTTCGGCGGCCTCGAGCAGATAGGTCGAGTACACGTATTCCATGTCGAACGGCGGGTCCTTGCGCATCACCACCGCGTCGAAAGACGCGAGCGCGACGGTCTGGGCCACACCGGTCGAATACCACGCACTCGCATCGCCGGTGAGTTTGAGCGGCCAGGCCTTGGCTTCGATCGCGCCCGACGCCGCGCGTGCGAGGTCGCGCTGCAGGACGAAGGCGAGCGTGTGCCCGCGGCGATCGGCCTCGACCATCATCGCGTAGGTCGAGTCCTTGTAGATCTTGAACGACTCGAGCGGATCGGCGATGAAGGCGATGTGCATGTCGGGTCTGCGTTGGCTACAGAGCAGGTGCGGAGCAGTTACGCAGCGACGCGATGCCGCTCTGCGCAGTGCCTGTCGAAGTCAGGCGGCCTCGGCCTGAGCTTCCGGATCGGTGCGCTCGAGTTCGAGCGATGCGGCCAGCAATGCGAGCCGCGCGACGACGCCATACGCGTAGAAGCGGTTCGGCGCTGCATGCGGACGCTGTCCGGGATCGGGGAAGTTGCAGCTCGCCGCAAACGGCAAGGGCACGAACTGCATGCCGGGCGCATTCAGGTTCTCGTCCTTGGCGCGTCCGGTGTGGACGCGATAGAACCCGCCGATCACGTAGCGATCGATCATGTACACGACCGGCTCGGCCACGCCCGGCTCTTCGCCGATGTTGACGCTCTCGAAGGTGTGTACGCCTTCCTGAATGATGACTTCGGAAACTTCGAGCCCTTCCTTGACGACGCTCATCTTGTTGCGCGTCTTGCGGTTCAGGTTGCGGACTTCGGACGGATCCTTGACGCTCATCACGCCCATGCCGTAGGTCCCCGCGTCGGCCTTGACGATCACGTAAGGCGTTTCGGTCACGCCGTATTCCTTGTACTTCTTCTTGATCTTCGCGAGCAGCGTCTCGACGTGGCCGGCCAGACAGTCGTCGCTGCCGGCGTTACCGAAGCTCACATCGCCGCAATGCTCGAAGTAGGGATTGATCATCCACGGATCGATGTCGAGCAGCTTCGCGAAGCGCTTGGCGACATCGTCGTAGGCCGCGAAGTGATGCGTCTTGCGGCGCACCGCCCAGCCCGCATGCACTGGCGGCAGGACGAATTGCTCATGCAGGTTTTTCAGAACTTCGGGAATGCCGCCCGACAAATCGTTGTTCAACAGCACCGCGCAGGGATCGAAGTCGGAAAGTCCGACGCGACGACCGTTCGGTCCGATCCGTTTCAACGGCTCGATCACGAAGGTCTGTCCGCCGTCGACCTCGATCGTGCTGGCCTCGTGAATCTCGGGGTTGAGCGAACCGAGCCGCACGTTGAGGCCGGTCTGCCGCAGGATCGCCGCGAGTCGCGCGACGTTCTGCAGATAGAAGCGATTGCGCGTGTGGTTCTCGGGGATCAACAACACGTTGCGCGCGTCCGGACAGATCTTGTCGATCGCCGCCATCGCGGCCTGCACCGCGAGCGGCATGACCTCTGCCGCGAGATTGTTGAAGCCGCCGGGAAACAGATTGGTGTCGACCGGCGCGATCTTGAAGCCCGCGTTGCGCAGGTCGACCGAGCAATAGAACGGCGGCGTGTGCTCCTGCCATTCGAGACGAAACCAGCGCTCGATCGCCGGCGTCGCGTCGAGCATGCGTTGTTCGAGGTCGGCGATCGGGCCGGACAAAGCGGTGACGAGATGAGGAACCATGGGGTTGGAGCGCGCGATGCGAACTGCTTGATGCGGGTCGCGAATTGTAATGGGAAAGGCCATTGTCATTCCGAACATAGAGAGTTGCTCGGAACGACAAGCGAAAAAAAAGACCGGGCCTGAGCCCGGTCGATTGATCGCAAATTGCTCCAGCGATCAGGTAGCGCAGCTTACGGGTGATACGCGGACTCGCCGTGCGACGAAATGTCGAGACCTTCACGCTCTTCCTCTTCCGGAACGCGCAGGCCGATCACGAGATTGACGATGAAGTACGACAGCGCCGCGACGACGCCGGACCACACCAGCGTGACGCCCACGCCGGTGGCCTGCACGACGAGCTGATCCCACATCGCATAGTCGGGCGATGCCTTGTTGGTGACGTAATCCCAGATGCCCTGGCCGCCGAGACTGGGCGCAGCGAGCACGCCGGTCATGATCGCGCCGAGAATCCCGCCCACGCCGTGCACGCCGAACACGTCGAGTGCATCGTCGGCGCCGAGCATGCGTTTCAATCCCGACACGCCCCACAGGCAGATGACACCGGCCATGAGACCCAGCACGATCGCACCCATCGGACCGATGAAGCCGCACGCCGGCGTCACCGCGACCAGCCCCGCGACCGCACCCGATGCGCCGCCCAGCATCGAGGGCTTGCCCTTGATGATCCACTCGGCAAAGCTCCATGCGAGCACCGCGGCGGCGGTTGCGAGCAGCGTGTTCACGAACGCGAGCGCTGCGACGTCGCCGGCTTCGAGGGCCGAGCCTGCGTTGAAACCGAACCAGCCTACCCACAGCAGCGAGGCGCCGATCATCGTCATCGTCAGGCTGTGCGGCGCCATCGACTCGCGCCCCAGGCCGATGCGCTTGCCGACGAAGTAGGCGCCCACGAGGCCTGCGATGCCGGCGTTGATGTGGACCACCGTTCCGCCCGCGAAGTCGAGCGCGCCCTTCTGCCACATGAAGCCGCCCTTCGCGGTTTCCGACGCGAGCGTGGCGGCGTCCTTGATGCCGTCCGGACCCGGCCAGAACCACACCATGTGCGCGATCGGCAGATAGGCGAACGTGAACCACAGCACGGCGAACAGCAGCACCGCCGAGAACTTCATGCGCTCGGCGAACGCGCCGACGACGAGACCGACCGTGATCGCCGCGAACGTCGCCTCGAACGCGACGTAGATATATTCGGGGATGACGGTCGCCTTGGTGAAGGTTGCCGCGGTCGTGAAGCTACCCTTGCTGAAGTCGAAGATGCCCTTGAGAAAAATGCGATCGGTGCCGCCGATGAAAGCATTGCCTTCGGTGAACGCGAAGCTGTAGCCGTAGATCGCCCAGAGCACCGAGATCAGCGCGAAGATCACGAACACCTGCATCAACACGCTCAGCATGTTCTTCGAGCGCACCAGACCGCCATAGAACAACGCGAGGCCCGGGATCGTCATCAGGATGACGAATGCGGTCGCGACGATCATCCACGCGGTATCACCCTTGTTGGGGACGGGAGCAGCGACAGCGGGTGCAGCGACAACGGGTGCAGCAGGCGCCGAAGCCGTGGCTGCCGTAGGTGCAGGCGCTTCCGTGGTTGCTGCGGGAGGCGTTGTCGCTTGCGCGAGCAACACCGTCGCCGGTTGCATGGGTTTAGTCCCGGCCGCCGCATCCGCCGTGACGCCGGCCGCCAGCGCCGAGACCGCAGGACACGCGATAACCAGCCACGCGAGCGTGGTCAGCACAATCTTTTTCATCAACTTCCCCTTGATCAAGAACCTGGATTCCTACAGCGCGTCCTGGCCGGTCTCGCCGGTGCGAATGCGAACGACCTGCTCGAGGTCATAGACGAACACCTTGCCGTCGCCGATCTTTCCGGTGCGCGCCGAGGTCTCGATCGCTTCGATCGCACGCTCGACGAGTTCGTCCGAGACGGCCGCTTCGATCTTCACCTTGGGCAGGAAGTCGACGACATACTCGGCGCCTCGATAGAGCTCGGTATGTCCCTTCTGCCGGCCGAAGCCCTTGACCTCGGTCACCGTGATGCCCTGCACGCCGATGCCCGAAAGCGCCTCGCGGACCTCATCGAGCTTGAACGGTTTGATGATTGCGGTAATCAGTTTCATGTTTCGTCCCTATCCATTGACGAGCTCCAATCAGAATTTGTAGAGGAATTCCAATCCCGCCGAGCGCTGCGTGTCGGACTTGGCGCCATTGGATTTCAGGAACACGAAGTGATCGGATCGGTCGCCTCGAAGTTCCGCGCGCAATTCGATGTTCTTGGTCGGCAGGTACGCCGCGGTGATCGTGGCTTCCTTCCACTTCTGAACGAAGCCCGTGCGATAGCCGTCCTTGTCGTCGAAATATTCTCCGCGCAACGACACGCGCCATTGATCGTTGAACTGAAAGTTGAGATAGCCCGCGATGCCTTGCCACTTGGCTTGCCCGCCGCTCGCGCTGCCCTTCTCCTGCGTCCCGTAGTCGTAGTTCGCGACGAGGGTGAGCTGCTCGGTGATCTTGTAGCTGCCGACCAGATCGATGAGATTGCGCGTGCCTTGCGCGTCGCTCTTCGGATAGTTCGTCACGCGCTCCTTGCCACTGTAGAAGGAGCCCGTCAGGCTGAGCGGCTCGACCGGAGTCCAGACCGCGCCGAGCTCGAGGGTCTTGCCGCCATTGGGGTCCTTGAACGCGTCCCAGCCTTGATTGACGCCGCCGAGCACCGTCAACTGATCGTTGAGCTTGTAGGTCGCACGCACGCCGGTATGCGTGAACGGGATCGCGTAGCCGAACAGAATGGAGCGCGAGAAATTCGTGTCGCCATCGCTCTTGATGACTTCGGCGCCCGCATTGGTGACGAATTTTCCGGCGATGATCGAGAAGGGCGCCGCTCCGAAATGCACATAGGCCTGGGTCGCGTCGAAACGCTTCTTGACCCCCGCTGCCGGGCCTCTGGCCCTGTCGATGGTTCCGTAGGCGGCGATGGTATCGGCGTCCTTGCCGATCGTGACGTCGACGAGACCGCCGAAGCCATCGTCGGGAAGTTTCGCGAGTTGCAGATCGATGGCCTGCAAGGTGAGCTTGTTGCCCTCGAAGTCGAACACGCGACTATTGACCCCGCTGCCGAACTTGCCCGTGCCCAACAGTCGGGTGTAGCCCACATCGATGTGGCCGGTCAGGTCGAACCCGCCGATCGAGAAAATCGCCGGGGGCGGTGCAGGCGGTTCGACCTTGGGATTATCGGCAGTCGCGGTTTGCGCGAAGGCCGTCGTCATTACGGATGCTGTGGCCATCAACAGAACACCGGCGCTGCCAGCGATCACTTTGTTTTTCATGCGTGAAAAGCTCCGCGAGAGGATCGAACTTCATGCATCGCAAGACGTGTGCCATGCGATGCAACGCGGGCTGTCCGGCACAGGAACGGCCGATTGCGATGCCTCGATGCATCGCACGCACGGTTTCGGTTCGAGGCGTCCACTTTGGGGCGCGCCGTGCGGCTCTTCAGTGCGCGCCTGCGGCCGCTTCGCTCGCGGCCCCGCTTTTCACCGGTCGCGCAAGCCAGACGACAGCGATCAACCCGACGAACAGCAACGACGACGCGTAGAAGATGTCGTTGGCCGACAGCATGTAGGCCTGCACGTCGATGGTTCGATTGATCGCGGCCAGCGCCTGATCCATCGACAGGCCGTTGGCCTGCAAGCCCTGGATGTATTGAGTCGCGGCCGGGCTGCCGTTGTTGATCGCCTCGGTCAGTCGTGCGTGATGCAGGACCGCGCGGTCCTCCCACAAAGTGGTCGCGATCGACGTCCCGAATGCGCCCGCGGTGATGCGCGCGAAGTTCGAAAGCCCCGAAGCCGCGGGGATGCGATCGGGCGTCAGGCCCGACAGCGTCAACGTGACGAGAGGGATGAAGAAGAACGCCACCGCCGCGCCCTGGATGATGATCGGCCGCACGAGATAGCCGAAGTCCGCCTGCGTGTTGTAGAAGGTCCGCATGAACAACGCGAGTCCGAAGACGAGAAAGGCGATCGTCGCGAAGATGCGTGGATCGACCTTGCCGATGGTCTTGCCGATCAATGGCGACAGCAGGATCGCCAACAGCCCTACCGGTGCGACCAGCAGGCCAGCCTCGGTCGCGGTATAGCCCATGTACTGTTGCAGCCACAGCGGCATCAACACCACATTGCCGAAGAACACGCCGTAGCCGAGCGCGAGCGTCAAGGTGCCGGTCCAGAAGTTGCGCCGCTGGAAGAGCCGGAGATCGACGACCGGATGATCGTTGTCGACCAGCTCCCACACGAGGAAGCAGGCGAACGCGATCACCGAAGTCGTTGCAAGCCCGACGATGAACGCCGAGTTGAACCAGTCGAGCTCCTTGCCCTTGTCGAGCATGATCTGCAGCGACCCGACCCAGATCACCAAGAGGCCGAGGCCCACGCCATCGATCGGCAATTTCTTCGTGGGCGTATCGCGATCCTGAAAGATGATCCACGTCACCCACGCGGCGAGCAGACCGACCGGTATGTTGATGTAGAAGATCCATGGCCACGAAATGTTGTCGGTGATCCAGCCGCCCAGCACCGGGCCCATCACCGGCGCGACCAGGGTCGTGATCGACCAGATCGCGAGCGCCATGCCGGCCTGCGCTTTCGGATAGCTCGACAACAACAGTGCCTGCGACAAGGGAATCATCGGACCTGCGACGAAGCCCTGGATGACGCGAAAGAAAATCAGCATCTCGAGCGACGGCGCGAGCCCGCACAGCCACGACGAGACGACGAATAGCAGCACCGACGCGATGAACAGACGCACGGCGCCAAAGCGCTGCGAGAGCCAGCCGGTCAAAGGCAACGCGATCGCGTTGGCCACCGCGAACGATGTGATGACCCAGGTCGCCTGCGTCGTCGAGACGCCGAGGTCGCCTGCGATCGACGACAGCGACACGTTGGCGATCGACGTGTCGAGCACGTTCATGAACGTCGCCAGCGCGAGCGAGATCGTGCCCGCGATCTTGGCGGCGCCGACCAGCGGCGGGTAGTCGCCGGTGGGTCGGGGGCGCGAGGGCGCGGGCCTCGAAGGCAACGCCGGCGCCGCACTTGCGCCTGAGTTCGCAGTGCTCATCGTCTGTTATGCAGTGATGGGGGCGATCAACATCCGTCGTCCCGGCGCAGGCCGGGATCCAAGTTTCGGCGCACGCGCGACGAAGCGGCAACTTGGGCCCCGGCCTTCGCCGGGGAGACCGGTCTGCCGGGATCTCACTGACGCACCAAAGTCTTTGCGACCGTTGCGCCGTGCGCCGCAGCCGCGACGTTTCCGCCGCTCGCAGCCTGCCCGCCCAGATTGGCCGCGATGACGCGCGCGATCAAGTCGTCGGCCGCATGCGTGTCGGGCGCAAACGCCTGCGTTTGATAGGAGGGCGCGCCGCGAGACGCGAGACGCTGCGTACTCGCGAGCTGCTCGCCGCTCTGATCGGAGGTGTCGACTTGCGCGACCACCGACAGGCCCACGCGCAGCGGATGATCAGCAAGCTGCTTCGCATCGAGCGCGATACGAACCGGCACGCGCTGGACCACCTTGATCCAGTTGCCGGTTGCATTCTGCGCAGGCAGCAACGAGAACGCACTGCCGGTTCCCGCGGAGAGGCCCACGATCTTGCCGCTGTACTCGACCTTGCCGCCATAGAGATCGGCCTCGAGCGTGACCGGCTGTCCGATACGCATCCTGCGCAATTGCACTTCCTTGAAGTTCGCATCGACCCAGAGCTGATCGAGCGCGACGATCGCCATCAGCGGTGTTCCCGGCGAGACGCGTTGCCCGAGCTGCACCGAGCGCTTGGCGACCTGTCCGGACACCGGTGAAGGCAGCGTGCCGCGCTCGAGCGCGAGATAGGCCTCGCGAACTTTCGCCGCCGCCCGCATCACGCTCGGGTGCCGGGCGACGCTGGTGCCTTCGGTCAATGTCTGATTCGACGCGAGCTGTTCCCTGGCGGCGCGAACGCCCGCATCGGCCGCGGCGAGCGCGCTCCTGGCGCTGTCGAGTTCGGTCTCGACATGCTGGAGTTCTTCTCTCGACACGGCGCCCGAGGCGACCAGCGCGGCGCGGCGCTTGTAGTCGTCTCGCGCGCGTTCGAGCGCGGCGTTGGCCTTGATGGTGTCGGCCTGGCGTGTGGCGATGTTGGCCGCGAGCGTGCCGTTGTTGGCGAAGACGTTGCGCACTTCGCGCACCGTCTGCGCGAGTTGCGCCTCGGCCTGATCGAGCGCGACGCGTGCATCGCTGGCATCGAGGACCACGAGCTCCTGGCCTTGCTTGACGATGTCGGTGTCGTCGGCCTTGATCGCGACGACGGTGCCTGCGACCTGGGGTGTGACCTGCACGACGTTGCCCGCGACGTAGGCATCGTCGGTCGATTGGTAGTGGCTGCCCACGAGGAACCACCACGCGCCGTAACCGATGCCCACCACCACCGCCACCAGCGCGATCATCAGCAGCATGCGAGTGCGCCTGGCCCCGTTCTGCGGCTTGCGCTTCGCCGAAGGCGCGGCCGCGCCTGCGTCCGCAGGGGGCGATCGATCGCTATGGTTCGATGGGGTATCGCTCATGAAATGTTCCTTGATTAAATCGGCGGCGCCCAGGCGCACGCCCGCGTCGCACGGTTCAGCGCGCCGCGAGCGGAGGCGGCCCGGCGCCGTCGGAGGCGTTGCCGCGTACCTCGTCGTAAGCCGCGCTGCGATAACCGCCGCCTAGCGCGCGCGCGAGCGCGACGTCGAGTTCGAGGATGCGTGCGTGCAATTCGGCGTCGGCGCGCTGCTGCTGCAGCACCGAGGTCTGTGCATTGAGCACCGTGAGATAGGTCGACAGGCCGGCCTTGTAGCGCACCACTGCGACGTCATAGGCCTCTTCGGTCTTGACGCGCGCGAGCTCCTGATCGGCAAGCTGGGCGTCGACTGCTTGCAGCGACACGACCTGATCGGCCACGTCCCGGACCGCATCGACCAGCGTCGCGTTGTATTGCTCGACGGCTGCGTCGTACTCGGCGTTCCTGCCGGCGAGATTCGCGCGCAGCCGCCCGCCTTCGAAGATCGGCAAGCTCACTGCCGGGCCGGCCGAAAAATTGCGACTCGAGGTATCGAGAAAGTGCGACGCGCCCAATGCGAGCAGCCCCGCCGACGCAACCAGGTTGATGTTCGGATAGAACTGCGCCCTCGCCGCATCGATCTGACCGCGCGCGGCCTCGACTCTCCAGCGCGCCGCCGCGAGGTCGGGGCGACGGCCGATCAGTTCGGCCGGCAGCGACGCCGGCAAGACGATCGCGCTGCTGCCTTTTCCCGCCGGCGTCCCGATGTCGCGCCCACGGTCCGGACCCTTGCCGAGCAAGGCTGCAAGCTGGTTGCGGACCAGGCCGATCGATTCGTCGATCTGCGCGAGATCGACGCGCGAGGTAGGCAGCGCGGCCTCGGCCTGACGCAACTCCGCATTGGTGTCGAGTCCCGCATCGAAGCGCTGCCTGGCGAGCGACAACACGTTCTCGCGCTGACGGATCGCCGAGAGCGTCACGTCGCGCAGGCTCGCCAGACGCTGCAACTGAAACCAGGTCCGCGCGATCGACGTCGTGATCGCCAGACGCGCTGCCTGTGCATCGGCCTGGGCGACGTGGACCTGCGAGCGAGCCGTTGCGATCGCGGCGCGGTTGCGACCCCAGAAGTCGAGCTCGAAGCGCAGATCGACGGTCGCCTGATTGAGCGTACGCGTCGAGCCGCCCAGCGGCGGCGGATAGATGTAGTGCTCGGAGAAGCGCTCGCGCATCGAACTGGCGTTCAAGTCGAGACTCGGCAGGTCGCGCGACTCGGCGCCGCGAGCTGCGGCGTGAGCGCTACGCAGACGCGCCTGCGCGAGTCGAAGATTGATCGCACCGCTTTCGTTCAGCGCTTCATCGATCAGCGCGTTCAGTTGCGGATCGTTGAATTGCTTCCACCACAGGTCCGCGGGCCACGCGTCATCCGTCGCTCGGGTCGCCGTGGCAGCGGCCAGCGTCTTCGAGGTTTCAAGCTGCGCGCCGTCGACGATTTCGGCGCGCACGCGGGATCCATCGTGCGCGTCGTCGAAGCTCGCGCAGCCGCCCAGCAGCATCGCGGTCGCAATCGCCATCCACACCACGACGCTTTGCAGGAGCGCCCAGACCGCGAGCTCCACCCGCAACAGCGGCAACAAGGGGCGCACGCCGGAATGTACGTAACCCCGCACGCCACGCGCGCCCGCGCGCAAAGCCTCACGCGGATGCGCATGGATCAAGCAATGCATCATGTCCATGCTCCTCATTCCGATGAGATCGAAGAGCGCCATCAACATGTCGGTCCTCGATTGGCGATCATGCGGCGCAGGAAACCCTTGAACACTTCCAGCTCGTCGACCGAAAAACCTTCGAGATGCCGGTTGAGCACCTTGACGATCGCCGCGACCAGGCGCTCGGCCATGCGCTTGCCGCTCGCGGTCAATTCGAGTTGCACGCGACGTCGATCGTCGGTGCTGCGCGTGCGGCTGATCAGGTCCTTGGCTTCGAGGCGGTCGAGCATGCGCGTCATCGAACCGGTGTCGCATTCCATGCCGCGCGCGAGCATCGCGGCGGTGTCGCCGCGGTCTTTAAGGATCATCAGCAGCACGCCCCATTGCTCATAGGTCACGTCGTGATCGGCGATCTCGCGTTCGACCGCGGCGCTCAGCATCGAGCGCACGCGCTTGAGCAGATAGCCGATGCTCTCGTCGATCGCAAAATCGGCGACGCGATAGAGCGGTGCGGGTTTGACGGGTTCGCGGGGGGCCATGAAAATTTTCTGGATAGGGGATTGCCGGGCGGTTGCTGCCTAGGCAGTAATATACGCTGCCTAGGCAGCAACTGCCTATACAGAATATTTCTGGTTGCCATACCGGAAGGCGTATAACGTCGGCGCGAAAGCCGTTTGCCGGTCAGGTCACCTCAACCAGAAAGGAAAACCATGAGCGCCTCCTATCGAATCGCCGTACTCGTCGGCAGCCTCCGCAAGGGCTCGTACAACCGCAAGGCAGCGATGGCGATGAAGACTCTCGCCCCGCCCGAACTCGCGCTCGAGATCGTCGAGATCGGCGACCTGCCGCTCTACAGCGAGGATCTGGAAGGCGAAGGCAAGACGGCGCCCGAGGCGTGGACGCGCTTTCGCGAAGCGGTGCGCGGCAGTGACGGCGTGCTGTTCTTCACGCCCGAGTACAACCGCAGCGTGCCGGGTGGTCTCAAGAACGCGATCGACGTCGGCTCGCGACCCTATGGCAAGAGCGCCTGGTCCGGAAAACCCGGCGGCGTCGTCAGCGTGTCGCCGAGTGCCATCGGCGGCTTCGGCGCGAACCACGCGCTGCGCCAGTCGATGGTGTTTCTCGACGTGCCGATGATGCAGCAGCCCGAGGCTTACGTGGGCGGCGCCGCGAAGCTGTTCCCCGACAGCGGCGAACTCGAGAGCGACGACACGAAGAAATTCTTCACCGGCATCATCACGGCGTACGCGGCGTGGGTGGCGAAGTTTGCGAAGAAGTGAAGCGTTCCAACGCGCCCGTGCCGCGGCCTCACCGCTCCCAACGCTGCGCCGACAAGAATCGCTCCCCGTCGCTGCGCCCCTGGTCAAACGTCACCTGCATCGCAGGCGGGTCGGTGTAGTCCCAGGCGCTGATCGGGACTTTCTTCGACGGCTGCACGTAGAGACGGCCTTGATGCGTGAAGCTGTCGGCGCGTCCCGGATAGCGCCGCGTCAACAGGACCAGCGTCGACGGCCCCGCGTCGAGCGCATCGACCGGCACGTTGTCGACCATGCCGCCGTCGAGCGTGGGTCGGCCGCCGCGATGCTCGATCGGCGTGAACGGCGGCGTGCACGACGACGCGATGATCAACGACACCAGGTCGTCGATGTCAGCGCAGTCCGAAAGCAGCGTTACCTCGGAGGCAAAACCGATGCGCCGGCCGAACGTGGGATGCAGCGACTTCTTCCAGTACTTCTCGATGTTGTAGGCAACGAGGCCGACCGCGACCGCCGAGTAGGGTCCGAGCCCACGCGGCAGGCGCGCGTACTGGATGCGGATCTCGGGCGCCTCGGCTTTGAGCTTCGCGAAGCGCTCGCCGCCGAGAATGTCGTGGAGCGCGCGACGATAGATGGCCGCGTGTGGGAACACGCGCGCCGCGTGCGGTTGCAGCGGATCGCGTGCGCGGCGAAACAGGTTGCCCCAGTAGGCGTTGCGGGGATTGCGACTGAGCGCCTCGCGGTAATAGGCCATGGTCCAGTGCGAGTCGTTGGCGTAGAGCATGCACGCCGTGGCCGCGCCCGCGGAGACGCCCGCGATCACGCGCGGCTTCAGATCGATCGCGGGCGCGACCACGTCCCACCAGCCCGCCTGCCACCAGCAGCGATTGCCGCCGCCCGCGAAGACCACTTGTTCGAACATCGTTGCTTGCCGAAGTTGATGAGGTACAGAGCGCGCGACTACGCGCACGACTAAACTCGCAGCCGCGGTGCGCGAGGCGCGGAATTCCAATAGACACTAATCATGGACGCTCATTCTCGTTTGCGCGTGCTTGCCTGCGGCGGCACGTTCGACAAACGCTACGATCCGATCGGCGGCGAACTCGCGTTCACGACGTCGCAGTTGACCGACATCATGAGCCGCGCGCGCGTCACGCTGCCGCATGTCGTGGAAACGCTGATGCTGCTCGACAGCCTCGACATGCAGGCCGTAGACCGCGAGCGTGTCCTGGCCGCGTGTTGCGCCGCGCCCGAGGCTTCGCTCGTGATCGTGCATGGCACCGACACGATGCCCGACACCGCGCGCGTGCTGGGTCCTCATTTCGGCACGCCACCGATCACCATCGGCACACACGATCCCGCCAAGACCATCGTACTCACCGGCGCGATGGTCCCCTACGCGATCAGCGGCTCGGATGCGCTCTTCAATCTCGGCTTCGCGTGCGCATGCGCCCAGACGCTGGCGCCCGGCGTCTGGATCGCGATCAACGGTCGCATCTTCGCGTGGGACGCGGTGAAGAAGAACCGCGAGGCCGGCGTGTTCGAGGCGATCGATCGAACTTCCCACTTTGAACGGACACCGCCATGAACATCGATCTTTCGAGCAAGACCGCGATCGTCAGCGGATCGACCGCGGGCATCGGCTTCGCAATCGCGGAAGGGCTTGCCGCATCGGGCGCGACCGTGATCGTCAACGGGCGCACCCAGCAGGCCGTCGATGCGGCGATGGCGCGCATCCGGACGTCTCGCGCGAGCGCCGCGCTGCGCGGCTTTGCGGGCGATCTCGGCACGGCCGCAGGCTGCGCCGCGCTGGTCGCAGCCGAGCCGCATGCCGACATCCTGGTCAACAACCTGGGCATCTACGGCATGCGCGACTTCTTCGAGATCGCCGATGACGAATGGACCCGCTTCTTCGAGGTCAACGTGATGTCGGGCGTGCGCCTGTCGCGCGCTTATCTGCCCGGAATGCTCGAACGCAACTGGGGCCGCGTCGTGTTCATTTCGTCGGAGTCGGGATTGAACATCCCGCCCGAGATGATTCATTACGGCTTCAGCAAGACCGCCAATCTTTCGATCTCGCGCGGTCTCGCCAAACGCGTCGCGGGAACGGGCGTGACGGTCAATGCGGTGCTGCCGGGTCCGACGCTTTCGGACGGCGTGCGAACCATGCTGGAGAAACGTGCAACCGAAGCGGGCGTCTCGGTCGACGATGCGGCTAAAGCCTTCGTCAAGGCCAAGCGGCCGAGCTCGATCATCCAGCGCGCCGCGACCGTCGAGGAAGTCGCGAACATGGTGGTCTATGTGTGCTCGGCGCAGGCGTCCGCGACGACCGGGGCGGCGCTGCGCGTCGACGGTGGCGTGGTCGATACCATCGCCTGACCTACCGCTCTGCTTCAATACAGAGGGGATTGGTCACCAGATCGTCACGCGCTTTTCCGGCGGCAAATACATGCCGTCACCGGGCTCGACGTCGTACGCCCGGTAGAACGGCGTCTGATTGCGCAACGCGCCGTTGGCGCGGAACTCACCGGGCGAATGCGGATCGGTCTTGATCAGAACGATCTCCTGCGGTTCGCGCACCTTGTTGCGCCAGATGGTCGCGAAGCCCCGGTAGAAACGCGCATCGCCCGAGCGGCCCTCGATCACCGGCGCGGGCTTGCCTTGAAGCGATAGGTGATACGCCTTGTATGCGATCGCCACACCCGAGTTGTCGGCGATGTTCTCACCCAGGGTCAGTGCGCCATTGACGTGATATCCGGTGATCGGCTCGAACGCGTCGTACTGCGCGATCAGCGCCTTGGTCTTCGCGTTGAAGCGCTGGCGATCTTCAGCGGTCCACCAGTTGCGCAGGTAGCCGTCGCCGTCGAACTGGCTGCCGCGATCGTCGAAGCCGTGGCTGATCTCGTGCCCGATCACAGCGCCGATCGCGCCGTAGTTGGTGGCGTCGTCGGCCGCATCGACCGCCTTCGCGTCGAAGAACGGCGGCTGCAGGATCGCCGCGGGGAACACGATCTCGTTGCGCAAGCCGTTGTAGTAGGCGTTGACGGTCTGCGGCGTCATGCCCCATTCGGTGCGGTCGATGGCCCGACCGAGCTTGGCGTTGTTGCGGTTGTACTCGAAGCGACGCGCGCGCATCACGTTGCCGACGAGGTCATTGCGGTCGACGACGAGGGCCGAGTAGTCGCGCCACTTGCTCGGGTACGCGATCTTCGGTTCGAACTTGGCGAGTTTGACCTGCGCCTCTTTCTTCGTCTCGGGACCCATCCAGTCGAGCCCGGCGATGCTTTGCCGGTACGCGGCGAGGATGTTCCTGACCATCGCATCCATGCGCGCCTTGTAGGCGGGCGGGAAGTAGCGGAGCACATAGAGCTTGCCGAGGCCTTGTCCGACGGCGCTTTCGACCGTGCCGACGCCGCGCTTCCAGCGCGGCAGATCGGTGGGCGTACCGGAAAGCACGCCGCCGGTAAATGCGAAGTTCTCATCGACGAACGGCCTGGACAAATAAGGTGCATATGCACTGATCGCGTGATACTTGAAGTACGCCTTCCACGCCGCCAGCGGCATCGCATCGACGGTCTTCGCGAAGCCGGCGAGGTAGCTCGGCTGCGCGACGATCACCGCGCGCGTCTTGCCGGAGATGCGCGCCTGCGATAGCCACGGCTTCCACCCATAGTGCGGCGTGAGCGCGTCGAGAGACCCGATCGGAAACTTGTTGTAGGTCTTGAGCGGGTCGCGATTCTGCACGCGCGTCCACTGCGCGCGCGCGAGTTGCGTTTCCAGTTCGAGCACCTGCTGCGAAGCCGCCTGGGTGTCGGTCACGCCGGCCAGCGCGAGCATCTTCGCGACGTGCTCGACGTACCTGGCGCGCGTGTCCTTCAACTTGGCGTCGTCGTCGCGCAGGTAATAGTCGCGATCGGGCAGGCCGAGGCCGCCTTGAATGATGGTCGGAACGTAGTGCTTGGGATCGCGCGCGTCCTGATTGATATAGACGCCATAGGGCGCCGTGACGCCGAGCTGATTGAACTGTGCGATCAGCGGCGCAATCGCGCTCTTGCCCGCCATCGCATCGATTGCGATCAGTTGCGCTGCGATCGGCTTCGCGCCCAGCTTCTCGATGCGCGGTTCGTCCATGAAGCTCGCGTAGAGATCGGCGATCTTCTTCTGATCGGGCGATTGCTTTGCGCCGGCTTTGCTCGCGTCTTCGATGACGCTCGCCAATTGCGTGACGGTGTCATCGCGCAATTGA
Organism: Burkholderiales bacterium; assembly: GCA_038225855.1. Taxonomy (GTDB): domain Bacteria; phylum Pseudomonadota; class Gammaproteobacteria; order Burkholderiales; family Burkholderiaceae_D; genus CAHJXF01. The sequence goes on from JBBRQU010000011.1 coordinate 54,882, forward strand.
TGGAACGCGCCCCATGCCGAGCGATCCTCCGGGATCGCGTGGGTCGCGAGCCACGCGCCGTTGACGGCGCGGTAGATGTCGTCCTGTGGCCGCGGGAGCGCGGGCGCAGTGGCCGTAGTCGCTGACGAAGGCGTCGTGTCTTCGCTCTTCTTCACACCGCTGTCCGCGCAAGCGGCAAGACCACAGGCGATCGCGATCATCGCGACACTGAAGGCAGTTCGATTCATTCACGACTCCGTTCAACACATCAACTCGGTAGCTTTGGGCGAATCTTGCGCAACTCGGCAGAGAACCCCGACCCACAACAGATGGACTATCCATTCCGTCGCCAAGTTCAGATCGTGAATCCGAACAAGGTCGCGATCCCGAGGGTGGCGAACAGCAGGGCGGCGCAAATCCGGATCCATCGCAGCGGGACTCGCGCCGCAAAACGATCGCCGACGAACACGGCCGGCACGTCGGCGATCAGCATGCCGAGCGTCGTGCCCGCAACCACCGCGACCAGATCCGGAAAGCGCGCGGCCAGTGCGACGGTCGCGAGCTGCGTCTTGTCGCCCATCTCCGCGAGAAAGGAGCTCGTCGCCGTGACGAAGAACACGCCCGCGTGTCCGCGCGGCCTGGGGCCTTCGTCGAGCTTGTCGGGCACGAGCGCCCACAGAGCGATCGCGATGAACGACACGCCGACGATCCAGCGCAGCACCCCGGGCGCGAGATGCGACGCGATCCATGCGCCGATGCTGCCGGCGAGCGTGTGATTGACGAGCGTGGCAACGAGAATGCCGGCGATGATCGCGAGCGGCTTCTTGAAACGCGCGGCAAGAAGGAGCGCAAGCAATTGCGTCTTGTCGCCGATTTCACCGAGCGCGACGACCGCCGTCGAGATGAGAAACGCTTCCATGCGAGGCCGCTGCTCCTCACGAAAGGCGCGAAGTATAGCAACGGGTCACGCCTGCGCTTGCTTCGGTTATGGTGTGGCGATGCTCGATCGTCGCTACCTCCAGACCCTCGTGTCGCGCGCAGTGGCGGCGCTTGCGCTGATTGCGATGGCGTGTGCAAGCGTCGCCGCCGACCGAGACCCGAGCAAGCCTGTCAAGGTCGGCTCGAAGCGTTTCACCGAGTCGTACATCCTGGGCGAGATCGTGCGGCAGACGCTTGCCGGGCAGGGGATCGCAGCGACGCACAAGGCGGGGCTCGGCAACACCGGCATCCTGCTCGCGGCCCTCGACGCGGGCGAGATCGACGTCTATCCCGAATACACCGGCACGATCGTGCGCGAAATTCTGAAGCGCGACGGCAACGCGTCCATCGACGAACTGAACCGCCTGCTCCAAGCCAGGCAACTCAAGGTCGCGACGCCGCTTGGGTTCTCGAACAGCTATGCGCTGGCGATGCGCGAAGACGACGCGACGGCGCGCGGCATCACGCGCATTTCCGACCTCGCCGATGCAAGTGTCACGCACACGCGCACACGCGACCTGCGCCTCGGGCTGTCGAACGAATTCCTCGCACGCGCCGATGGCTGGCCCGCGTTGAAGCTGGCCTATGCGCTGCCGCTCGCAACGCCCTCGGGGCTCGACCACGGCCTCGCTTACGACGCGCTCGCGCAAAAGCGTGTGGACCTGATCGATATCTATTCGACCGATGCCCGCATCGCCCGCGACCGCGTGCGCGTTCTCATCGACGATCGTCATTTCTTTCCGCGATACGAAGCGGTGCTGCTGATGCGGCGCGACCTCGATGCCACGCCTTTCGAGCGCTTGCACGGCGCGATCGACACCGATCGCATGATTGCGTTGAACGCCCGCGCCGAACTCGATGGCGTTTCGTTTGCGGAAGCCGCAAAGGAGTTCGTGGCGACGCTCGATGCGAAGTCCGCGAACCCATCGAAGGCGGCCGCCTCGACATCGACGCCGACATCGACCGCACAAGGCAAGACGAGCGTGCTCTCGCGCTTCCTCGCGAAGCTCTTCGGCCCCGACTTCTGGCGGCTGCTTTACGAACACGTCGTGCTGGTCGCCGGTTCGGTCATCGCCGCCGCGATCGTCGGCATTCCGCTCGGCGTGTGGGCTGCGCGCAGCGCCGCAGCGGGCCGCGTGATCCTCAACATCGTCGGCGTCTTGCAGACGGTGCCATCGCTCGCGCTGCTCGCGTTGCTGATCGCGCTGCTCGGCACGATCGGCACGGTGCCCGCGTTGATCGCTCTGTTTCTCTACGCGCTGTTGCCGATCGTCGCGAACACCCACGCCGGTCTGGGTGGCGTCTCGCGCGGCATCGTGCAAGCCGCCGCCGCGCTCGGCCTCACTGCACGGCAACGGCTCGCGTTGATCGAACTACCGCTTGCAGCACCGACCATCATCGCCGGCATACGCACCGCGGCGGTCATCAACGTCGGAACGGCGACCATGGCCGCGTTCGTCGGCGCGGGCGGCTTCGGCGAGCGCATCACCGCCGGGCTTGCGCTCAACGATGGAGCGACGATGCTGGCGGGCGCGGTGCCGGCTGCGGTACTTGCGCTGATCGTGCAGGCGGCGTTCGATGGCGTCGCGCGCGTCGCCTATCCAGCTCGACGTCACGCACGCACGCAATGAGATCGATACGGCAATCGCGTTCTCGTGCGGCAGGCCCATTGAACATCCACTTGGATGGTGCTAAGATGTCTGAATGCCTACCCTTCATCCCTCCGCGGCGTCGAAACCCGTCGACGAAAAGATTACGGTCAACCTGGGCGTCGTCGATCTCGGCCAGATCGACCTCTTGGTGCAGGAAGGCTTCTACTCCAACCGCACCGACCTGATCCGTACCGCGATTCGCAATCAGTTGGGTACGCACGCCGACATCGTGCGTCAGGTCGTTGCGCGAAAAATGCTGGTGCTGGGCATCCAGCATTTCAGCGCCGCGGACCTGCGTGCACTGCGGGCCGCGGGCCACACTCTGCAGATCCGCGTTCTCGGGCTGGCAACCATCGCGAGGGATGTCACGCCGGCCCTGGCGCTGGCCACCATCGATTCGGTGACGGTGCTGGGCGCGTTGCACGCGAGCCCCGCCGTCAGAGCTGCGCTTGCCGACCGGCTGCGTTGAACGCCCGCTATTTGAAACGCCATGAATCCACTCTTCAAGACCTTGATCGACAACGCCACCCGCCTGACTGCGTCAGGTGACCTGCTCGGCGCAACAGCGGCCATCCAGCGAGCGCTCGGCCGCGCGCCGAACGAGCCGAGCGCGCCGGCGGCCTCGCCCAACGATCGCGACCAGGTGATCGACGTGCAGATGCGCGAGGTCCCGGCGTCCGCAGCGCCGCTGGTGTTTGTGTTCGACTCCACGGTCTCGCAGAGCGCGCCGCCGCCCGTCCCGAAGACCGAAGGTCCGACGAGCTCCGGGTCAGGCGCAAGCCGCTTCGTCAGCGGCACCCACGTGGCGGCAGTGGGCCAACGTGATTACAAGCTTTACGTGCCGTCCGCTTACTGCGGCCAGGCATTGCCGTTGGTCGTGATGCTGCATGGTTGCACGCAGGGACCCGAGGACTTCGCCGTCGGAACCGGCATGAACGACGAGGCCATGGCGCATGGCTTCTTCGTGCTGTATCCCGCGCAGGCGCAGCACGCCAACGCCCAACGCTGCTGGAATTGGTTCAAGCACAATCATCAGCAGCGTGATCGCGGCGAGCCGGCGCTACTCGCCAGCATGACGCGCGCGGTGATGAAGGAATACCGGGTCGACCGAGATCGGGTGTACGTGGCGGGGCTCTCTGCGGGAGGCGCGATGGCGGCGATACTGGGAGACGCCTACCCCGATCTTTTCGCGGCGGTGGGGGTGCACTCCGGCCTTCATTCGGGCGCGGCCACCGATGTGACGAGCGCGTTCGCGGCCATGCAAGGCAACTCGTCCGGCATGCCCTTGGCGACCGGCTTGGGGGCGCTGCCTGGCCTGCGCACCGCGCGGGCCTCTCAGCCCGAACAGCCGGCGCGCCAAGGTCGTTCGCCTCCCACGATCGTCTTTCATGGAGACCGCGACAGCACGGTGCATCCCGTCAATGGAGAACGCGTGATCGCGGCCTGCATGGCCTCGGGGGTCAACGGCGCGGCGGGCGTTGCGCGGGAAGCGGAGCACCAGCGCGGCCGTTCGCAAGCCGGGCGGGAATACACGCGCGGACTGCACAAGGACGCGAGCGGTCGCGTGATATCCGAGCATTGGGTGGTGCACGGCGCCGGGCACGCCTGGTCGGGCGGCCGACCGCGCGGTTCCTACACCGATCCCCAAGGTCCCGATGCAACTCGGGAGATGGTGCGCTTCTTCTTTGCGAACGCGAGGCCGCCGTCGCATTGAGGGGCTTGGTTGCCGGTCTTTTCGCCAAACATTCGCTACTTGCCGATACAAAACCGTCCGAATATCTCGCCGAGCAAATCGTCGGCGGTGAACTCGCCGGTGATGCGATTGAGCTCGAGTTGCGCGAGTCGCAATTCTTCGGCGAAGAGCTCGAGCGCGCGGTCGCCGCGATCGGCGTGCGCGGCTGCGGCGCCCAGATGTTCTTGCGCCGCACGCAGCGCCGCGAGATGGCGTTCGCGTGCGAGAAAGCCGGTCTCGAGGCTCGGCTGCCAGCCGGCGATCGCGAGGAGTTCGTGACGCAAGAGGTCGAGCCCCGCGCCGGTTTTTGCAGACAGGTGGATGCGCACCTCGCCCGGGCTGCCCTCGTTGCCGATCGCGCGCTCGATGCACGGCTCGTCCCCGAAGAGATCGATCTTGTTGACGATCGTGCGGCGCTCGGCGTGTGCAGGCAGGTGCGATGCGATCGCTTCGTCTTCGCTAATCGCGTCTTGATCGAACGCCGCGTTGTTCGATCCTCTGATCGATACATTGATCGAAGTCGCATCGACCAGATGCAGCACGACGTGCGCCTTGGCGATCGCGTCCCAGGTCCGGGCGATGCCGATGCGCTCGACGGTGTTCGCATCCGACGCGTCGTCGAGTTCGCCGGGTTTGCGTATCCCCGCGGTGTCGACGATGTGCAGCGCGACGCCTTCGAGGCGGATGGTTTCTTCGACACGATCGCGCGTCGTGCCCGCGATCGGCGTGACGATCGCGACCTCGGCTTCTGCGAGCGCATTCAAGAGACTCGACTTGCCGACGTTGGGGCGGCCGATCAGCACGACGGTCAGCCCTTCGCGCAGCAGCGCGCCCTGTCGTGCGCGCTCGAACAGCGACTGCAATGCGTCGCGTGCGCGCGTGAGTCGCCCGCGCGCATCGGACTGCGCGAGGAAGTCGATCTCTTCTTCGGGAAAATCGAGCGTCGCTTCTACCAGCGCGCGCAGCGCGATCAACTGATCGACGAGCGTGCGGACCGCATCGGAGAACGCTCCCGATAACGAGGCCTGTGCGCCCAGAACCGCGGCTTCGCTGCTCGCTTCGATCAGATCGGCGACCGCTTCGGCTTGCGCAAGGTCGAGCTTGTCGTTGAGGAACGCGCGCTGGGTGAACTCGCCGGGTTCCGCCAGCCTCATCGTCGCGGCCGGCGTCGTCGCGAATTGCGTCGTTCCGGAAGGCGCGTCGGACTCCTGCGCGGTCAATGACGACGCGAGTTCAAGGCACCGCGAGACGATCATCTGCAGCACCACCGGCCCGCCGTGCACCTGCAATTCGAGCACGTCTTCACCGGTGTACGAATGCGGCGCGACGAACCAGAGCGCGATGCCGCGATCGATCACCGCGCCATCGGCCGCATGTAGAGCCACGAGGGACGCGTGACGAGGCACGAGTGCGAAGTCATCGGCCTTGCCGCACAGCTTCGAGACGAAGCGCAGCGAGATCGCTTGCCGGGTCCAACATCCGAGCGACAACCGCACGACGCCGATGCCGCCGCGTCCGGCCGGCGTCGCAATCGCAACGATGGGATCGTCGCGATGCAGGCTCATACGGTACTCATGACGGCCGCGTCGGCGCTTGCCTTTAAGCCGCCTTCTTCTTTCGCTCGCCCATCATCCGCGTGATCTGCCACTGCTGCGCGATCGACAAGAGGTTGTTGACGACCCAGTACAGCACCAGGCCCGCGGGGAAGAAGAAGAAGGTCACGCCGAACACCAGCGGCATGATCATCATGATCTTCGCCTGCGTGGGATCGGGCGGCGGCGGATTGAGTTTGAACTGCACGAACATCGACGCCATCATGATGACGGGCAGGATGAAGTAGGGATCGGGCGCGGCCAGATCGTGTATCCATCCGAGCCACGGCGCACCGCGCACTTCGACGCTCGCCAGCAGCACCGAATAGAGCGCGATGAAGAACGGGATCTGCACCACGATCGGAAGACACCCGCCGGCCGGGTTGACTTTTTCGACGCGATACAACTCCATCATCGCGGTGTTGAGCTTGGCGCGATCCTCCTTGTGCCGCTCCTGCAATTCCTTCATGCGCGGCGCCACGTTCTTCATGCGCGCCATCGACTTGTAGCTCGCCGCCGAAAGCGGGAAGAAGACCAGCTTGATCAGCACCGTCAGGCCGATGATCGCCCAGCCCCAATTGCCGACCAGCGCATAGATTTTTTCCAGCACCCAGAACATCGGCTTGGCGAGGATCGTGGTCCATCCGTAGTCGCGCACCAGTTCGAGCCCCGGGGCGACGGTCTCGAGCCTGCGTTCGATGGCCGGGCCGACGTAGAGCCGCGCGTCGTTGGTCTGCGTCGCGCCCGGAGCGATCGTGCCGAGCGGCTCGCGCAAGCCCACGCGAAAGAGATCCGCGTCGAGCTTGTCGGTGTAGTAGTCGCGCGGGCCGGCCGACGGTATCCATGCGGATACGAAGTAGTGCTGCAGCATCGCGACCCAGCCGTCGTCGGCACGCGCGATGTGCTTGTCGGGCCCCTTGCCCTTGGCGATGTCTTCGAAGCTCACCTTCTGGAAGCGGCCCGTGTCGCTGTACACCGCGGGGCCGAAATAGGTGCTGTAGAAACGCGATCCACCGGCCGGGGTCTTGTCGTCACGCACCAGTTGCAGGTAGAGCTGCGGCGCGATCGGCTGGGCGCCGATGTTGGTCACGGCGTGGCGCACATCGATCTGATAAGTACCGCGATGAAAGGTGTAGGTCTTGGTCAGCTTGACGCCGCCGCCCTCGGCTTCGAAGGTGACCGAGAGCGCGTCCTGTCCCGCCTCGAGCGCGCGCGGACCGGGGACGACCGTGAACGGTGTGCGGTGCGTGGGGAATGTGGCTTTCGATTCGGCGGCGCTGCCCGTGGTCGCGCCGACCAGTCCCGTCTGTGCGACGTAGAAATAGCCCGGTGTCTGATCGAGCAACACGAAGTTCTGCTTGGGCTCGGCGCTGTCGCGATAGGCGGTGAGCTCGACGCGATCGACCGCGGCGCCGAGCGTGTTCAGGTCGACCGCAAGCAGATCGGTGCGGATCGCGACGCGCTCGCCTTTCACCGGGGTGGTTGCCGCGGGCGTGGATGGTGCGGCGCCGGCAGCCGTGCTGGCCGCACTGCTGGCAGCCACGCCGGTGGTGCCCTCGGTCGGAACCGAATTCGGCGTCGTGCTCGCTGTCGGCACGTCATTGGTCGGCGTGTGCGGCGCGCTGCCGGACGCAGCCGGCTGGACGGCTACTGGCGGGCCGAACATCGAGGCGCGCCCGTTGAAGCGCTGCCAGTTGTCCCAGATCATGAACAACGAGACCGAGAAAACGATCCAGAGAATGGTGCGGCGGGTATCCATCATTGCGACTCGATGTGGGGTGCTGGGTGGTTATGACGCGTGCGATGTGGGGTGCGATCAGGCGCGCGGCGGAACAGGATCGTGGCCGCCCGCATGCCACGGGTGACAGCGCGCGATGCGAACGACAGCCAGACGCGTGCCGACCCAGGGGCCGTGCAGCGCGATCGCTTCAGCGGCATACGCCGAGCAACTCGGCGCGAAGCGGCAGCGCGCGGGCAACCACGGACTGATGACATAGCGATAGCCCGCGATCAGCGCGAGCAGCGCGCGCGTGACGAACTTGCGGATCGGATTCATGACGATGCGCCTTGCGTCAGCACGCGTTTGCTCACGCCGCGCGAACGCAGGCGCTCGGACAGCGTCGTCAGCATTGCGTTGGCATCGAACCAGGGACGCGGCGCCAGCGGGGCATTCATGCGAATCACGAAATCAGCGCCGCCAAACTCTGTGGCCCATGCAGCGCGCTGACGACGAAACGCCTCGCGCCAACGACGCTTGATGGTGTTGCGCGCAATAGCCGAGCGTACGAAGCGTTTCGGGATCACGAGACCGAGCCGCCAGCCTGGAGCGTCGCCAAAGCGAACATGAAAAGCAAAGGCGCCACTGCGAAAGACAGATGCTTGCCTGAGGCAAGCATCGAAACCTTCGACGCCCGGTATGCGCGCACACCGCGGCAACCCGCAGGAAGGCGAGCGCGGCTCGATCGACGGGGTACTCGAAGCGGGTCGAGCTGCGTCAGACCGCGAGGCGATGACGGCCTTTGGCGCGGCGAGCGCGAATGACCGAACGGCCACCGCGCGTCTTCATGCGCACGAGAAAGCCGTGCGTTCGCTTGCGGCGGACAACGGAAGGTTGGTAGGTGCGCTTCATGATAGGGGTGCTCGGTCGTCTAAAAACCTGAAATTAAACACAAAAGCCACCCGTTCTGTCAAATCACGGGGCTACGGGCGCGGTTGCGGGGCTGTCGCTAGTGCGGGTCACGGGACTGTGGATAACTTTGCGCTCGGACCTCGGTTCGCGGTAAAATCCGGGCTTGCCGCGATCGCTGCTTTTGCTTTCCCCGGCGCGCGCTAAAACGCTTTTCGACCAGCCCGATAGACGGCTTGGCACATACCAATAGAACATCGCTGAGCTTCGCGCGAATCGATCCCCGTCGAACCGCCGCCCCGCCCCGCATTACCCCCGCTTCACCCTGATGGCTGGTCACAACGACAGATAACGATAGCGCCGCGTGCGGCTTTCTTGCGCGGCGGTTGGAACACTTCTCGTAGAAACCGTGGAAATAGACAAGAACATGCCGGCCGAGTTTCTCGCATCGGTGCGCGCCCAGGGTCGAAGCGGTACGGTCGGCGACGAGAAGAACGCAACGTTGCATACGCATCCGGGTGCAAACGCGGATACAAGGCCGGACGCCATACCAGACGCCGCGCCTGACCGGGATTCGATGAACGATTTTTGGCGCTCCTGCACGGAACAGCTTCGCGATGAATTGACGCCGCAACAGTTCGCGGCGTGGATCAAGCCCTTGACTGCGGGCGAGTTCGATGCCGACGAGCGCCGCCTGAAGATCGGCGCGCCCAATCGTTTCAAGCTCGATTGGGTGAAGAACCAGTTTGGCAGCCGCATCGAAGTGATCGCGCAGCGTTTCTTCGACGCGCCGGTGCAGGTCGATTTCTTTCTCGATGCCAAGCCCGCCGGGATAGGCCCTTCAGCGGAGCGCGGCAACGCGACCTCGGTCATCGGCGGAGGCGCGGTTTCGAATGCTCCGCTGACGGACAGCATGGCTAGCCCGACGTCCCCGCACGGGTCGACCAACGGCTATGCGCGCGGGGCAAGTTCAGCGAACGACATGAGCAAGCCGGCGGCGTCGTTGACCGAACGCTCGCGACTCGATCCCGCGCTGACGTTCGACAATTTCGTCACAGGCAAGGCCAATCAACTCGCGCGCGCCGCTGCCACGCAGGTCGCCGACAACCCGGGCAAGTCGTACAACCCGCTCTTTCTGCACGGCGGTGTGGGGCTCGGCAAGACCCACTTGATCCAGGCGGTGGGCAATCAAATCATCGCGCGCCACCCGAACGCGAAGATTCGCTACATCCACGCCGAGCAGTTCGTGGCCGATGTGGTGAAGGCCTATCAGCGCAAGGCCTTCGACAACTTCAAGCAGACCTATCACTCGCTCGATCTCTTGCTGATCGACGACATCCAGTTCTTCTCGAGGAAAGAAGGCACGCAGGAACAGTTCTTCTATACCTTCGAAGCGCTGGCCGCAGCCAAGAAGCAGATCATAATCACCAGCGACACCTATCCGGCCGAGATGGTGGGCATCGACGAGCGCCTCGTGTCGCGCTTCGGTAGCGGCCTCACGGTCGCAGTCGAGCCGCCCGAGCTCGAGATGCGCGTCGCCATTCTCCTGAAGAAGTCCGAGCAGGAAGGCAGGCCGCTGTCGGACGACGTGGCCTTTTTCGTCGCCAAGCATTCGCGCTCGAACGTGCGCGAACTCGAAGGCGCGCTACGCAAGCTGCTGGCCTTCGCCGATTTTCACAATCGCGAAATCACCATCGATCTCGCTCGCGAGGCCTTGAAGGACTTGTTGAGCGTCCAGCGCGCGCAGGTCTCGGTCGAGAGTATTCAGAAGACGGTGGCCGACTTCTACAAGATCAAGGTGGCCGACATGTATTCGCAACGCCGACCGTCCAACATCGCGAGGCCGCGGCAGATCGCGATGTATTTCGCGAAGGAATTGACGCAGAAGAGCTTGCCGGAAATCGGTGAACTCTTCGGTGGTCGCGATCACACCACCGTGTTGCATGCGGTGCGCAAGATCAACGAGCTGCGCGGCAAGTTTCCCGAGTTGAACCACGAGTTGCATGTGCTGTTGCAGACGCTCAAGGGATGAGGATGACTGCGACCCCGTCGTCCCCGCGAACGCGGGAACTCAGTGGCTTTGCCTTGACGACGCTGGATTCCCACTTACGCGGGAACGACACGCGGCTCGGTTGTGGACAAGGACTGCATGCGATGGGGACGGTATGTGCAAGACCGGCTCGATGGGCCGGCGCCTCGAATCGATCCACAAACCCACGGACTCGCGTACAGAGTCCGCGCACAGGCTTATCGTTTTCGCAATCGTTTGATTCGTTTCGTTCGCATGACGTTGTCCACAGTGTTCGGGCCTCTCTATCAATTAACATCATTGAGGTTTAAAGCAAATGCAACTTATAAAAGCGCCGCGTGACGCGCTGCTCAAACCGCTGGCCGTCGTCAGCGGAATCGTTGAACGACGCCATACCCTGCCGATCCTCGCCAACATCCTCATTCGCAAGGAAGGCCCCAAGGTCTCATTCGTCTCGACCGACATCGAGGTGCAGATCAAGACGCATGCGGACATTGGGGTCGGTGCCGAGAATTTCGCGATCACGGTCGCGGCGAGAAAGCTGCTCGACATCCTGCGTGCGCTGCCCGAGTCGGGCGAGGTCACGCTTTCGCACAGCGCGAAGAAGATGACGGTGCAGTCGGGCAAGAGTCGCTTCAACTTGCAGACGCTGGCCGCCGAAGAATTCCCGACGGTGACGCAACCCGAGAGCTATCTCGCGAGCTTCACGCTGCCGCAAAAGACCTTGAAGCACCTGATCGCGATGGTGCATTTCTCGATGGCGCAGCAAGACATTCGCTACTACCTCAACGGCCTGCTATTGGTGGTCGATGGCAAGCAGGTGATTGCGGTGGCGACCGATGGACACCGCCTCGCGTACTGCGCGGTCGAGACCGATGGGGTTGCTGACAGCGCGGTTGCCAGCGAACGGCAAGAGGTCATCGTTCCGAGAAAGAGCATTCTCGAATTGCAGCGTCTGCTCGACGACAGCGACGCGCCCGTCACGATCGATATCGCGGCCAACCAGGTGCGCTTTACCTTCGATACGATCGAGCTCGTCTCGAAGCTGGTCGAGGGCAAGTTCCCCGATTACCAGCGCGTCATTCCGAGTGGCTACACCAAGAGCTTTTCGATCGGTCGCGACGACTGGCTGCGCTCGCTGCAACGCGTGGCGATCTTGACCAGCGACAAGTTCAAGGGCGTGCGCTTCGTATTGAGCGAAGACGCGGTGAAGATCAGCTCGACCAACGCCGACCAGGAAGACGCGCAGGACGAAATCGAGATCGCGTATCCGCACGGCACGCTCGATATCGGATTCAACGTGTCGTACCTGCTCGACGTGCTCAACAATTTGAAGACTGAGCAGGTCATGGTGTCGGTGGGCGATTCGAATTCGAGCGCACTGATCACGTTGCCTGAGCAGCAAGACTTCAAGTACGTCGTGATGCCGATGCGGATTTGAGAGCGATGATTTTTTGCAACGTCTGCCACTCGAGACTGCATAGCTCGTCGCCCCGGCGAAGGCCGGGGTCCAAGTTGCCTTCCACCGCGCATGCGTGAACTCGGGTCCCGGCCCCAGGCCTTCTCCGGGGCAGGCTCCGCTGGAAGACGGTAGATTTGCTGATGCTGTTTCACTGAATCAATGGGTGTTCATTCGCCGTTTAGACCCCACATTCCAAGCATGTTCGAACGAAAGTTTTTAATGAGTGATCTGCCTGTTTCTCTGAACGACAAGAACGACCCCACACCGATCCAGCCGGTGATCATTGACGCCGACGTCGGCGCCGAAGATATCGAGGATCCAACCCGCACGGCCGCCGCCAACGCGATCGCCGACGCCGAATACGGCGCGGGTTCGATCCAGATCCTCGAAGGCTTGGAGGCCGTGCGCAAACGCCCCGGCATGTACATCGGCGACACGTCCGATGGCTCGGGCCTGCATCACATGGTCTTCGAAGTCGTCGACAACGCAATCGACGAAGCGCTCGCCGGTTTCTGCGACGAGATCACGGTCACGATCCACACCGACAACTCGATCTCGGTGATCGACAACGGCCGTGGCATTCCCACCGGCGTCAAGTTCGACGACAAGCACGAACCCAAGCGCAGCGCGGCCGAAATCGCGCTGACCGAATTGCACGCCGGCGGCAAGTTCAACCAGAACAGCTACAAGGTTTCGGGCGGCCTGCATGGCGTGGGCGTGTCGTGCGTCAACGCGTTGAGCAAATGGCTGCGCATGACGATTCGTCGTGAAGGCCACGCACACTTCATCGAGTTCGCCAAGGGTGACGTGCAGAACCGTATCGTCGAGACGATCAAAGACGCGAGCGGCAACGCGATCGAGATCTCGCCGATGGCGATCACCGCCGACACCGAGAAGCGCGGCACCGAAGTCCACTTCCTGCCCGACGAAACGATTTTTTCGAACATCGATTTCCACTACGAGATCCTGTCGAAGCGCCTGCGCGAACTGTCGTTCCTCAACAATGGCGTGAAGATCAAGCTGGTCGATCAGCGCGTCGGCAAGGAAGAAGACTTCGCGTTCGCGGGCGGCGTGAAGGGCTTCGTCGAATACATCAACCGCACCAAGACGGTCTTGCATCCGACGGCCTTCTACGCGATCGGCGAGAAGGACAGCGAGTTCAACGCCAACGGCTACGGCGGCGGCGTGAAGGTGATCGTCGAAGTCGCGATGCAGTGGAACGACAGCTATCAGGAACAGGTGCTTTGCTTCACCAACAACATTCCGCAGCGCGATGGCGGCACGCACCTGACGGGCCTGCGCGCGGCGATGACGCGAGTCATCAACAAGTACATCGACGAACACGAGTTCGCGAAGAAAGCCAAGGTCGAGACCACCGGCGACGACATGCGCGAAGGCCTCACCTGCGTGTTGAGCGTGAAGGTGCCCGAGCCCAAGTTCAGCAGCCAGACCAAGGACAAGCTGGTCTCGTCCGAAGTGCGCTTGCCGGTCGAGGAGATCGTCGCGAAAGCGTTGAACGACTATCTGCTCGAGCGGCCCAACGACGCCAAGATCATCTGCGGCAAGATCGTCGAAGCGGCTCGTGCGCGCGAAGCCGCGCGTAAGGCGCGTGATTTGACTCGTCGGAAAGGCGTGATGGACAGCTTCGGCCTCTCGGCCAAGCTCGCCGATTGTCAGGAGAAGGACCCGGCGCTGTGCGAACTCTTCATCGTCGAGGGCGACTCGGCAGGCGGCTCGGCCAAGCAGGGACGCGACCGAAAGTTCCAGGCGATCCTGCCGTTGAAGGGAAAGATTCTCAACGTCGAGCGCGCACGCTTCGACCGAATGCTCTCCAGCCAGGAAGTGCTCGCGCTGATCAGCACGCTCGGCACCGGCATCGGCCCGGAAGAGTACGACGTCGCCAAGCTGCGCTATCACCGCATCATCATCATGACCGACGCGGACGTGGATGGCTCGCACATCCGCACGCTGCTGCTCACGTTCTTCTATCGTCAGATGCCCGAGCTGGTCGAGCGCGGCTACATCTACATCGCGCAGCCGCCGCTCTACAAGGTCAAGTACGGCAAGGACGAGCGCTACATCAAGGACGACGCCGAGCTCACGCAATACACGATGAAGCTGGCGTTGCAGAACGCGGAGTTGATCACGTCGGAAGATGCGAGCGGACCGGCGGCTGCGATCAACGGCGATGCGTTGGCTGAACTGATGCGCAAGTATCTGGTGGCGGAAGGCGTCGTCAAGCGCTTGACGCGCATGTTCGATGAAGCCGCGCTGAACGCGATCCTGAACGGCACCTCGCTCGATCTGACGGACATCGCGCATGCCGAAGAGTCGGCCAGAGCCTTGTCACGCGTGCTCGGAAACGGGACCGTGCACGTGCACGCGGCGTTCGACGAAGCGACCGAGAAGCATCGCCTCGTGGTCGAGCGCGTCATCCACGGCAACACACGAGTGACGGTGATCGACGCCGACTTCGTCGCTGGCGCCGACTACGCGACCTTGCACGAAGCCGCCGAAACCTTCCGCGGCCTGATCAGCGCGGGCGGCAAGATCAAGCGCGGCGAAGGCGATAAGGCGAGAAGCCAAAGCGTCGGCGACTTCAAGGAAGCCGTGCGCTGGCTGATCGAAGACGCCGAGCGCAACCTCACCAAGCAGCGCTACAAGGGCTTGGGCGAAATGAATCCCGACCAGTTGTGGGAAACGACCATGGACATGAGCGCGCGACGCCTATTGCGCGTGCAGATCGAAGACGCGATCGCGGCGGATGGGATCTTTGCGACGTTGATGGGGGATGACGTGGAGCCGCGGAGAGCGTTTATTGAGGGGAATGCGATTTATGCGGGGAATATTGATGTTTGAATTGGCGGAGCTTCTTGCGACCGATTGGCCGACTGGATAAAGAGCACCCCTTATCGCAGTTAATTTCAAATTGATATTTAACACTTAAACACTATCAGTCACATAGAAAGCCCATTACAATTTCCATCTCATCAAGCCAATCCAATATTAGCGCTTGAGGCCTGTTCTTGACCGTCTTTAAGAGCGCCTCCGTTGGATGCTTGACGCCCGCAATTAGATATTGACGCTGCGCAACTCCAAGCGCTCTCGCGCAACTTTCTTCATTTCGATGTGCGTAAAAATTTCGAAAAGCAGGAAGATCAGTGAACACTCGTGTCTGCGTAGAAAGAGCCTCCTCGACCTCTTTTAGGTTTGTAGGCCCAAGTGCTTTGCAAGCTCGAAGAAAATTCGAGATGTCATGCCAAGCTGGCTCATCGCGCCGTACAAGTGGCGCGCTCGCCGCCGCTCCTTTGCACGCCTTCGCAGCTATATGGAGGAGATCGCCAGGCGTAGCTGCAGATAAGTTACCCAATCTTACACGGTCACCTCTCCGTCTACGTGGGGCGGTCAAGTAAGACAAAAGGTAAGACCTTAAGAAGTTTGCCCAAACATTTTGGGCCTCAATGACTCCCACACTGACTCTAAGATCAACGTCTGCAAAACGCGCGTTAGCTACGGCTGCAACAAGAATTTGGCAACGAATTCTTTGAAGGCGCCAGCTTGCTTGGCCGAAGACCTTGACGAGATCCGTTGAAGCGTGCATCAGAGCAATTCTGGTTTTAGGGCTCTAAATAACCAGAGAAAGCGCTGTGTTCGTCGATCCTCTGTATTTGTCTTGTCAGCGCACGCCTTTACAAAAGGCAAGAACTTGTCTTCCGGCTCGTCCGCTTCAAGTGCATCCGCAAGTGCCGTAAGATTTGTCGCGAAGATGTTTCTCACTACCGGCTCACGGGGAGCGTCAGTCTCCAAGATGCCGTTCAATGAAGGTACGGGATCAAAGTAATGCGATATTGCGACTAGTAATGTATGAAACACATGCGGCTTCATCAATGCCGTTTCATGGATTTCCGGTATATCAAGAACGAACTTTAATACATCATCAAATCTTTTGCGAATTATTTCTGACGATGGAAATTCGATGTCGAAATCTCTGTATAAAGATGTTAGTTCCTTTGCCTTTGTTGTCCTCCAGCCTCTGAGAAACGTGAATGTGGTATCTGCAAATAGCTTTTCGTCTTGCATTCGCACCACCTGTTTGTCCGTGTACACGTGCAAACCTAATAGCAGCTCCTCATAGTCTCTCGTCAAATCATAGATGAACCACTTAAATTCCCCTTGATACTCAGCATGTCTTAGTTCCTCGGGGTTTAAAGGCACCGTATACGAATTTAATCGTCGAAACGCTTGGCGGATTTCCGTCGGCGAGGCCGATATAAATAGGTCAATAGAGAGCTGATAGCTTAAGAACCTTTCCTTTAAATCATCGTCAAGACCATCATACTTCTTCCCTCGTGCGCCATTGATCTCAGAAGTCTTGCTTATGGTTAGTCTGTTATGAAAGAAGTCATGAATGGTCTTGCTGCGTTGTTGACCATCAACAATTTCCTTGACCGTTTTTTTACTAAGTAGGTCTGTTTGTTGAAAGAGAAATATCTTTGGAAGTGGAAAACCAAGGATGATACTTTCTATGAGAAATGATTTGGCGGCAGGAGGCCAGACTTTATTGCTTCTCTGATAGGAGTCATTTGATTTTATTTCTGATCTGTCCATCGCGGCGCAATAGTCAGCGACAGTCATTGGGTTCTGATTCGTTAGCATAATTAGCGCCGTTCAATTTTCGACACAGTTTAGGTCAGGGTTTGGTAAAGGAAATCACGCTTTCCGTGGTCTTTCTCTGGATGTAGCCACGTGCGCGAGTGTTGAGATTAACCATTGATCTGGAGGA
Source organism: Burkholderiales bacterium (assembly GCA_038225855.1). Classification (GTDB taxonomy): domain Bacteria; phylum Pseudomonadota; class Gammaproteobacteria; order Burkholderiales; family Burkholderiaceae_D; genus CAHJXF01. The sequence goes on from JBBRQU010000011.1 coordinate 71,715, forward strand.
GACAAAGTCATCCTGTCGGACAATTAATAAGCCGTTAGCCTCTGCCATCTCGGTTGTTATCTTCGGCAGATCGTTATGATTCTCCTTGTAATAGGAGTCCTGCACTACGAAGACGCAAGCGCCGCCCGGGCGCATTACCCTAGAAATCTCCGAAATGGATGAGTCAAGCTGAGTGAAATATTGAATGTGGTTCTTTAGATAATAACTGCCCGACGCTTTTGAGGTATGGCTCATTAATGATGCGAGGAATTTCTCGCATGTGCCGCCCCAGTTTGCATTAATCTTCTTGGGTGCTTTCTTTGGGACGGTTGATGTGCCCATCAGTTTTCGTCTCAATTTGTCAAAGCCGTCAGGGTTGATGTCGAGAACCGCTAGTTCTGGCGCAGTGGCAACCGCATAGTCGATCCGCGTGCAATAAGGTGGAGACGTAAGCACAAAATCAACAGATGAGCGCGCGAGAGGCAGAGAGGTTGAATTGGCGCAATAGAATTGCGTTGGATAGGGTTTATTTATGAGGCGCTCTTTGCGCGATGACAGCTGTATAGCTAGAGCCGCAGCTTCGGCCCTAAAGTTTTGTACAATTGTATGGACCGTTGGTCGAATCTTATTTCTGACTGACTCCGGGCTTTTAATCCATGTTGGATTTGAGGAAAAAAATGGTTGTAGTAAGCGTCTTGTTGTTCTGAATAGTGCAAGGTACAAGACCGCGGCGACAGGTGAAATGTTGCGAAAGTCTTTTAAGTCTTCGAATCGAGAATGTTGATGGGCATTAATTAAGGTGGTGTAAATGTTCTTTTCGATCGATCGAATGGTTGACGCGGCTGGAGTAGAAATCCATCGGCGAAGTAAATCCGTTGCGTTCAACGTAAGGGGCTCAACAGCCGTGCGGTGGCTGACGTCAAATGCCAGGGCTTGAATGGCTGGGGCTTCGAGGGGAGACACCAAATCCGCCTTGGCGATCATTACCATTGCCGGATTGAGATCGCATCCGATGGTTTGGTGGAGCAGTGAAGACGCAACACGGGTCGTTGTGCCCGCGCCGTTCCAAGGATCGAGCACAATCATTTGAGGGTCGAGACTGATTGAACGTAGCAGCTTGGATGCGAAGCATGATGAGAAGCCGGCGTAGTAAGGAAACAAAGGCGCGTTGGTATTTGCGCGGTCGGCAGAATCTCGCTTTGGGTTGGTTATTTCTGCAGAACTAAGGCTGACTGCCATGTGAGGGGCGCTTGAGATATCTAAGGGGCCTCATCGTACCTTGGGGCTACGTGAGCTCGCATAGAAACGCAGGACCGGTCGCGCCTTCGCTTTCGCAGCCTCGGCGTCGCGACTTTTCGGCACAGCATTCGCGCTTCCCCCGGTCGCCCCTCCATACCAGCGTCTTGCGCCGTCTTGAACGCATTGTGCTCGCAGGAATGCCACCGACTATCCGGGCCTGCCGCGACCCGCGCCCGTCGCGGCCGTGCCGTTGTGGATGAGCGCGACCCCGCCGGTCGAACGGCGAAGGGCGCCCACGCTCGGCGAGCACACGGACGCGATCCTCGCCGAGCTCGGCTATGACGCAGAGCAGATCGCGGACCTGCGCGCGCGTTCCATCATTTGAATACCCAGTCTGTGCGTCCTTACGCGGCCGCTGCCCAAGCCGCGTCACGATTCCCCGCTCGCGCCCCACGTCCTCCGGGCTATGCTCCCCCTGCCGGCACAGGGCCGGCTGGCGAAACGAAGGAGCACAGAGAACATGAAGCCGACCAGTCTTCCGGATGGCGAGGCCGCTTCAGCGAACATCACCCAGCGGATTCAGGAGCTGGGGGATTGGAGAGGCGAGACCCTTGCTCGTGTCCGTCAGCTCATCCACGATGCCGACCCCGACATCCAGGAGGAGTGTAAATAGATGGCCACCGCAACGCGCCGAAGATGAAGCCGATGCCGCTCTTCATGTCGTCTCCGAAGGCGGCGGGCGGCAACGACCTGCCGATCATGCAGGACCGGCGCATCCACTGGAACGGCCAGCCGATCGCGCTCGTGCTTGCAGAGACGCAGGAGCAGGCGGACTACGCGACGTCGCTGATCACCGCGACCTATCACGAGGACCGGTCGATCACGTCTTTCGCCGCAGCGAAGGCGAAAGGCACGAAGACCGGCAACTTCGGGGGCGAGCCGCTGAAGCTCGAGATCGACGACGCCGAAGCGAAACTGGCCGCGGCGCCGCATCGCATCGACGTCACGTACACCACGCCGCGTCACAACCACAACCCGATCGAGCTGCACGCGGCGACCGTGGCGTGGAAGGGCGAAGGGGACGACACCGAGTTGACGATCCACGACGCGACGCAGGCCGTGGCGCACATGGCGTGGTCGATGGCGTACATCTTCGACATGAAGGAAGAGCGGGTGCACATCACGTCGCCGTACGTCGGCGGCGGCTTCGGCAGCAAGACGCTGTGGCAGCACCAGGTGCTCGCGGCAGCGGCGTCGAAACTCGCGGGTCGGCCGGTGCGCATCATGCTGTCGCGCGAAGGGGTCTATCGCGTCGTCGGCGGCCGTACCACCACCGAGCAACGCGTCGCGCTCGGCGCGCGCGCGGACGGACACCTCACCGCCCTGATCCACACCGGCACCGTGCCGATGAGCGCCCACAACGATCTGCCCGAGCCGTTCATGCTGCCGAGCCGGCACGCGTATGCCGCGGACAGCTTCAAGCTCGATGTGGAGACCACCACGATGGACATGCTCGCCAACACGTTCATGCGTGCGCCGGGCGAGTCGGTGGGCACGTTCGGGCTCGAATGCGGGATCGACGAACTCGCGATCGAACTCGGGATGGACCCGATCGAGCTGCGGATCCAGAACGAGCCTGCGAAGGATCCGACCTCCGGAACCGAATGGTCCTCACGACACATCGTTGAGGCCTGGCGTGCGGGCGCGGAGCGCTTCGGGTGGAAGGATCGCAACCCGGTGCCGCGTTCGCGTCGCGAGGGCGAATGGCTGATCGGCATGGGCTGTGCGCAGGCGACCTATCCGTACTACCGGATGCCGGGCGGCGTGGCGCGGATGATCCTGTCGCAGGACGCGAGCGCCGGCGTCACGGTGAGAGTGGAGATCGCGGCGCACGAGATGGGCATGGGTACCGCCACCGTGCAGACCCAGGTCGCGGCCGAGCGGATGGGTCTGCCGATGGAACACGTGCAGGTCTGCTACGGCGATTCGCGCTTTCCCGGCATCGTGCTGGCCGGTGGATCGCAGCAGACCGCGTCGATCGGCGCGGCGGTGATGGCCGCGCAGGGCGAACTGATCGTGGCGTTGCTGAAGCTCGCCGATGGCGACTCGCCGCTGAAGGGACTCAAGGCCGACGAGGTCGAAGGCCGCGACGGCGGGCTCTGCAAGATCGACGAGCCGGCGCGCCACGAGAGCTATGCGTCACTGCTGTCACGCGGCAAGAAGGACGAGCTGACTGTCGAAGGCACCGCGCCGCAGCCGCTGGAGATGCAGCACTGGGCTATGCATTCGTTCGGCGCGCAGTTCTGCGAGGTGCGGGTCAACGCCGTGACCGGCGAGGCGCGCGTCAGTCGCTTCCTCGGTTCGTTCGATTGCGGCCGCATCCTCAATGCCAAGACGGCGGCGAGCCAGTTCCGTGGCGGCATCGTCATGGGCCTCGGGCTTGCGTTGATGGAAGAGACGCAGTTCGACGAGCGCAACGGCCGCGTGATGAACGCTAGCCTCGCCGAGTACCACGTGCCGGTGCACCTGGATGTCCCCGCCATCGACGTGATCTGGACCGACATCCCCGATCCGCACGCGCCGATGGGTGCCCACGGCATCGGCGAGATCGGCATCACCGGCGTGGGTGCGGCGGTTGCGAACGCGATCTACAACGCGTGCGGAAAGCGCGTGCGAGAGCTGCCGATCACGCTGGACAAGCTGATGGGGGTAAAGGCGTCGCGGGTCGTCGACGGCATCGGGTTCGTGCCCTCGGGAACGTTCGATGGGTCCCTCGCCTGACGATGGTTCACCATCGGCGAGTGACGTGAGGCTCTGGTATGCGGCGGTCACACGGTGATCGCTCGGGAAGTTCTTGTGGCCGGGCGTGCATCCGGTCACCCCTAATGGAACGAGGCCCCGAAGGGCCTCGTGAATGACTGGCAAAGCGCCGCCACCGATGCGGTGGGGCGTTCCCCTGAATCGGCGATTACTTGCCGATTTCCTGCGTAGCAACCTTGGCGTTGTGATAGTGGGCCTTGGCGCGTGCCTTGTGCACCTTGGCCTTGGCCTTGGTGACCGTCTTGGTGGGCTCGGTGCTCACCGCGGCCTTGGTGTTGTCGCCGGCTTGCTGGGCCGTCTGGCCGACGCCCTTGGCGGTTTCTTTGACAGCCGTGCCCACCTGGGCGAACGCGGCGCTGGACAGCACGAGGGCTGCGACGGCAGCGATGATCTTGTTCATTCAATTCTCCGATGGTCGAATCGCGGGGCAGCACGGCCGATCCGTCGCTGCATGACGCGCACATCCATACAACGTCGGACTCGCGAGGCGGTTGACGGCGCCAGCCAGATGTAGGACGACAGATCGCCCGTCTTTCTGCATTTCTGCTAAGCTGCAATGCATGAAGGCAACCCTCACGATCACCAGCCGCGGCGTCGTCACGCTGCCCGCCAAGTTGCGGCAGGTGCTTGGCCTGAAAGCAGACGATCAGTTGATTGCGGAAACCACGCCGGAAGGCTTGTTGCTGCGTCCGGCCGTGACGATGCCGATCGAGCTTTATTCCGCCGAGCGGGAACAGGAATTCGATGCGGCAGAGGCTCAGTTGGCTGCCGCGCTGGAGCATAAGGCCCAGCGAGTCCCGGCGGCTCGGAAGACAGCGCACATCACGACTCGCAAGCACGCTCGCTGACGGGGCGCCGTGGGTGCGATGCGGATTTTCCTGGATGCCAACGTGCTGTTCTCGGCTGCCAAGACCGATGGCGCGGTTCGTACCCTGGTGCATCTGCTCGTGGATGGCGGGCATGAATGTTGGGTCGACGAGTACGTCGTCATCGAGGCGCGTCGCAATCTCGGCGCGAAGGGCCGCGAGGCGATGGCGGCTTTCGAAGCCCTTCTGCCGTATTTCAAGTCCGGTTCCATGACCCGGCCGCGGCCGGACCCAGAGCTTCTGGACTGGTTGCCCGAGAAGGACAGGCCGGTGCTCGCGGCGGCCATGCGCCTGCAATGCGACGCGCTGGTCACCACAGACAGGACGCATTTCGGCAGCGCTTATGGAAAAGTATTCGGCGGGGTCACGATCCACTCACCGCGATCGATGGCTGATGCGCTGCTGGATTGAACGGTCGGCCGATTCGTCATCGGCGAGCGTCGAAGCGCAGCGCCGATCGCGCCTTCGCCTTCGCGACCTCGACCTCGCGACTCTTCGGCACCGCATTGGTCACGAGCGACGTGATCAGCCGGCTCGCGATCAGCGCGACGTCGTCGACCGCCCGATCGAAGGCCGCCTCGTTGGTCTTCGACGGCGCGTTGAAGCCGGACAGCTTGCGAACGAACTGCAGCGACGCGTCGCGGATCTCGCGTTCGGTCGCGGGTGGCACGAAGTTGAAGAGGGTCTTGATGTTTCTGCACATGGCTATTCCGCCTTTCCATTGATCGCCCCTTCCTTCACCAGCACCTCGTGCGCCGCCTTGAACGCGTCGAGCCCCGCCGGGATGCCACAGTACGCGGTCGCATGCAGCAACGTGGCCCTCGCGGCGGATCGGCAGTCCCTTGTCGTAGAGTGCCTGGTCGGACATGGTGTGTCTCCTGCGGGATAAATGAGGCAGTATTGCCGAACTGATCCGCAAATCGAAGCCGTTCGGGGACCGAGTTCTTCGTGCTCGCGGGTAGCGGGTGCCGCAGTCGTTGGAATCAAACCAGATTGATCGAGGAGGTCGCCTCATGAAACGATTTCTCATCGGCATGGCCGCAGTCCTGGCATTGGAAATGTGCCTGTCGCCATCGACGGCGATGGCGCAGCAGGCGCTTGTCATCAAGCCTCTGGCCGAGAAGAGAGTGACGGAGTTGCCCGAGGGACCGCTCTTTTGGCGAATAGAGAACTTCCTTACGCTTGCAGAAGCGCAGGCGGCCGCAGGTCCTACGGGCTTGGCCGTCGAGTCGGGAGGGAAGGTTTGGCTCTTCAGGCTCGGCCCCTCGGGTGGGCCATCTGCAGGCGGCGCCAAGGTTGCCGAGGTCGGACCGATTCCTCGCGTGGTCGCGACGCAATATCTTCTTCGGATCAATGAAGCCAGTGGCCCTCCCGGCAGCGTGACGCCCGTACACAGCCATCCGGGCTCCGAGGCGTTCTATGTGCTTGCCGGGGAGCAAAGCATCCGTGGTCCCCATGGCGCATTGCGTGTGGCGGTCGGCCAGCCCGAGGCGGGCCATGGCGCCGATATGCCTATGCAGGTTTCCAGCAGCGGCTCGACCGATTTGCAAGCGTTGGTGATGTTTTTGGTGGACGCCACCAAACCGTTTTCTTCTCCGGCAAAGTTCCCGTAAGCCCAGCGCTGCTCTCCCCTGCGGCGAAAGTCGCCGCGCCGGCTGCTCATGCCGGCTTCGGTGCCGGCATGCTCGCGAAATCGAGACTGTTGCGACTTGCCAAAATTTGGCATGCTGTCCAGCGCTGGGTGTCGTGCATCTGTGAGGCTTGCGCGGCAATCAGTGCATCGCGCTTCGATACAGATTGGCCAGGATTCTCATGAAACTGAAAGAGGCCGTCGTTCTGATCACCGGCGCCAATCGCGGCCTGGGGCTGGCATTCGCGCGCGAGGCGCTGGCTCGCGGCGCGCGCAAGGTTTACGCAGGCGCGCGCGATCCATCGACCGTCACCCTGCCCGGTGTCGTTGCGGTGAAACTCGACGTGACGCGTGAAGACGACATCGCGGCGGCAGCAACGATGTGCGGCGATGTCACTGTGCTCATCAACAACGCGGGCATCGCCGTGCCGGGCGGCTTTCTGACAGACGACAGCGTCGCGTCCGCACGCAAGCATCTCGACACCAATTTTTTCGGGCCGCTATTGATGAGCCGCGCGTTCGCGCCCATCCTCGCCGCGCATGGCGGCGGCGCGATTGTCAACGTGTTGTCGATCGCGAGCTGGATGACTCGGCCGATGCTCGGCGTCTACGGCGCGAGCAAGTCGGCGGCGTGGGGAATGACCAACGGGTTGCGCAACGAATTGCGCGAGCAGAAGACGCAGGTCCTCGCGTTGCACGTCGGCTTCGTCGACACCGATCTGGTTAAAGGATTCGATGTTCCCAAGACGGCACCCGCGGTGGTCGTGACGCGCACCTGCGACGCGTTGGAAGCGGGTGCGAGCGAAGTGCTGGCCGACGAGCGAACGCGGCGGGTTCACGCGAGTCTGTCCGCCGACCCGGCCGTGTACCTCGAATCGCCGCCGACACCCTGATGCCCATGTGAGGCGATGCGACGCTACGCCGCCTCCGCATGCGCAATCGCATCGCCGGTCAATCCGGCGCGTGCATTTCTGAAACGAGCGTCGGGATCAGCTCGGAGACGGTCGGATGAATCGGAACCGCGCGCTGAAAGGCGGTGTACGGTTGATCCGCACTCATCATGTCGATGATGCCGTGGATCGCTTCATCGCCATTCATCCCGAGGATCGCGGCGCCGAGGATGCGGTGGGTCTCTCGGTCGGCGACGACCTTCATGAAGCCCCTGGTTTCTCCTTTCTCGATCGCGCGGCTGATGCGGGTCATCGGTCGACGATTCACCAGCAAGGGTCGGCCCGACGCGCGCGCCTGCGCTTCGGTCATGCCCACGCGTCCGAGCGGCGGATCGATGTAGAGCGCGTAGGCCGGGATGCGCTCGCTCACGCGGCGATGCTCGCCATCCAGCAGGTTCGCCGCGACGATTTCGTAGTCGTTGTATGCGGTGTGCGTGAAGGCGCCGCGACCGTTGCAGTCGCCCAGGGCCCAGATGCCCGCGGCGCTGGTGCGAAGTTCGTCGTCGACCGCGATGGTGCCCTTCGCATCGATCGCGATGCCCGCGCGTTCGAGGCCGAGATCGTCGGTATTGGGCACGCGTCCGACCGCGAGCAGGATGTGGCTGCCGACGACGTCGGGCTCCCCGCGGGTGCAATCGACGCGGGCCGATATGCCTTCCGGATGCGGTCTGAAGGCAATGCACTCGGCTTCTGTGCGTATTGAAATGCCCTCGTCTTCGAGAATTTTTTGCACGGCTTCCGAAACGTCCTCGTCTTCGCGAGCGATCAGCCGGGGCGCTTTTTCGACGACCGTGATTTCGGCTCCGAAGCGCCGATAGATTTGTGCGAATTCGAGACCGATGTAGCTGCCGCCGACGATGATGAGGTGCCGAGGCAGCGTGTCCAGCGCGAGCAAGGATGTGTTGGTGAGATAAGGCACATCGCCGACGCCGGGAAAATCCGGCACCAGCGCGCGGCCTCCGACGTTGATGAAGATCTGCGGGGCGGTCAGCAGGTCGCTGCCGACGCGCACGCTCCGCGCACTTTCGAAGGCCGCATGTCCATGGATCACGGTCACGCCCTTCGCATCGAGCAGCCACGACTCCACGCCGTTGCGGGACTTCATCACGATCGCATCGGCACGCGCTTTCGCCTTCTTCAGATCGAACCCGATCGTGCCGGCGATCTCGACCCCATAGTCGGTGGCGCGGCGCGCGACGTGCGCCACATAGGCGCTCGCGACCAGCGTCTTGGTCGGCGTGCAACCCGTGTTGACGCAGGTACCGCCGAACAGATGCCGCTCGATCAGCGCCACGCGCATCCCCGCAGCGCCGAGCCGCACGGCAAGGGGCGGTCCGGCCTGACCGGCGCCGATGACGATGGCATCGTAGGCATTCATCGCGGGACTCATCGAAGTCCTTTCCGGAGACGCGGCTTTCGAAGTCGTATCCCGAGTCGGTCGCCCCCGACCGGCCGAGATTTCAAAAGACTCGGAACACTGTTAGCTTACGCGTCGGTCAACACGCGCAAGCTCGGAGACATTCATGAACAGCTCATCGCTTCGATTCAGGTTCGCCTTCGTCGTTCTGTCCTTCCTGCTTTGCCCGCTCGCCAACGCGCTCGACGCGGCGCGCTACAAGGATGCGAACGGCGACTTGGTCGCCGACGCGCCGACCGATCCGAAAAATTTCGTCGATCCATCGACTCTGATCTTCGCCTACACGCCGGTCGAGGATCCGGCCGTCTACGCGAAGGTGTGGGACGGTTTCATCAAGCATATGGAAACGGTCACCGGCAAGAAGGTGCAATTCTTTCCGGTGCAATCCAATGCAGCGCAGATCGAGGCGATGCGTGCGGGGCGCTTGCATGTCGCGGGCTTCAACACCGGCGCGACGCCGTTGGCCGTGAACTGCGCGGGCTTCGTTCCGTTTGCGATCATGGCCGGCAACGAGGGCCAATTCGGCTATGAGATGGAGATCATCACCTACCCGGGCAGCGGCATCACCAAGATCGCCGACCTGAAGGGACGCAAGCTCGCGTTCACCGCCGAGACGTCGAACTCGGGCTTCAAGGCGCCGTCCGCGCTCTTGCGCAGCGAATACAAGCTCGAGGCCGGCAAGGACTACAACGCGGTGTTTTCGGGCAAGCACGACAACTCGATTCTGGGCGTCGCGAACAAGGACTACGACGCGGCCGCGATCGCCAACGAGGTGATGCATCGGATGGTCGATCGAGGCGTCGTGAAGAAGGAGCAGATCGTCACGATCTACAAGTCGCAGACCTTTCCGACGACCGGCTACGGCTATGCCTACAACCTGAAGCCCGAGCTCGCCAAGAAAGTGCAGGAAGCCTTCTTCACGTTTCCGTGGGCGGGGTCGGACCTCTCGAAGGAATTCGGAAAACAAGGCGTGACGAAATTCGCGCCGATCACTTATCAACAGCAGTGGGACGTAGTGCGCAAGGTGGATAGCGCGATGAATGTTTCGTACGAATGCAAGTGAGCTTCGTCGTCCCCGCGAAAGCGGGGACCCGGTGGCTTACGCGAACGACACTGAATTCCCGCTGTCGCGGGAATGACGGGATCTCATGCTGCGTCTCATCGGCCTGACCAAGCGTTACGGGACCGATGCGGTAGCGCTCGACGCCGTCAGCCTTGACGTGCCGTCCGGTCAGGTGGTGGCGCTGATCGGGCCCTCGGGTGCGGGCAAGTCCACGCTGATTCGATGCATCAATCGATTGGTCGAACCATCGTCGGGGCAGGTGCTGCTCAACGATATCGAATTGACGGCGCTCGGTCGTCGCGAGTTGCGCTTGGCGCGCCGTCGCATCGGGATGATCTTCCAGGAGTTCGCACTCGTCGAACGGCTCACGGTGATGGAGAACGTGCTCTCGGGCCGGCTCGGGTATGTCGGCTTCTGGAAGAGCTATTTGCGGCGCTTTCCGGATGCCGACATCGAACGCGCGTTCGAATTGCTCGCGCGCGTGGGGCTCACCGAATTCGTCAATAAGCGCGCCGACGCGCTCTCGGGAGGGCAGCGTCAACGCGTGGGGATCGCGCGCGCATTGATGCAGGCGCCAGATCTCTTGCTCGTCGACGAACCGACCGCGAGCCTCGACCCGAAGACCTCGCGCCAGATCATGCGGCTGTTGTCGGAGTTGTGCGCCGAACGCGGGCTCGCGGCGGTGATCAACATTCACGACGTGCGACTCGCGCAACGCTTCGTTCAACGCGTGATCGGTTTGAAGGCGGGGCGCGTCGTGTACGACGGCGCGCCCGACGGACTGACGCCGGATGCGCTCACGTCGATCTACGGTGAAGAGGATTGGAACGAGACGAAGACCGAAGCGGAAATGGATGCGGATATCGAAGCGCGCGGCCAGGTGATGATCGATCGCGATCGCTTGCAGAGTGTTTAGGCTCACTGACCCGATTGGTACTTATTTGTAGTACCATCCAAAATGAAGCGAAAGCATCAGCGCACGCTTGAACTCATCTTCGCTCACCCGGTCAGTGCAAATCTTCATTGGCGTGACGTTGAAGCTCTTTTTCAGGAACTTGGAGCCGAAATCGGCGAGCGCGAAGGCAGCCGCGTCGCTGTTTTCTTGTTCAACGAAGTTCGCGTCTTCCATCGACCGCATCCGACGCCTGCCACCGACAAGGGCGCCGTTGCGAGCATCCGCAAATGGTTCGAACAGCATGGAGTTGTGCCATGAATTTGATGAGTCTTGACGAGTACCACGCAAAGATCGAGTACGACGCGGACCTCGACATGTTTCGAGGCGAGATACTCGGACTCAACGGCGGTGCAGACTTTTACGGCAAAAATCCGAAGGAGCTTCGGGCCGAGTTCAGGAAGTCGCTGCACGTCTTCCTCGATGTTTGCAAAGAGAAGAACATCGAACCGCGACGCAATTACTCGGGCAAGTTCAATCTGCGCATTCCCGTCGAGTTGCACGAGAAGCTCGCGATCGTTGCCGAGGCGGAAGGCAAGAGTCTGAACACGCTCGCGCAAGAGGCCTTGCTTCAGCGCGTGGCGGCCTGAGGTTGTTGGCCCTGGAAATGGCTGACCCATCGTCCGTCGTCCCCGCGAAAGCGGGGACCCAGCGGCGTGTGCTGACGACACTGGATTCCCGCTTTCGCGGGAATGACGGTTAGCGCAACATGTCCACCCGCGCCTGGACTCGCCCTCGCCTGATCCCCCACGCGACGCTGCGCGCGGCCATCGTCGGCGGCGTGCTGCTCTACCTGTTCCTCGCGATCGGATCGCTCGACATCAACTGGTCGCGCATCGCGCAGGGCTTCGAGAAAGGATGGCGCCTTCTTCTCGCGTTCATGCATCCGAACTTCGGCGCGCGTTGGGGGGAGATCGTGGTCGGCATGCGCGAGAGCCTGACGATGACGGTGTGCGCGACGGTGGCCGGCGTCGCGCTGTCGATCCCGATCGGCATCGGTGCGGCCCGCAACCTGGTTCATCCGGTCGTCTATTTCATCTGTCGCGGCATCGTCGCGGTGTCGCGCAGCCTGCAGGAAATCATCGTCGCGATCCTGTTCGTCGCGATGGTGGGCTTCGGTCCGTTCGCAGGTTTTCTGACGATCACGTTTGCGACCATCGGCTTTCTCGCCAAGCTGCTCGCCGAAGACATCGAGGACATCGATGGCGCGCAGGTCGAGGCGATCGCTGCAGCCGGCGGGTCGTGGCTGCAACGGCTCGAATATGCGGTGCGGCCGCAGGTGATGCCGCGCCTGATCGGCCTGTGTCTCTATCGGCTCGACATCAACTTTCGCGAGTCGGCGGTGGTCGGCATCGTCGGCGCGGGCGGCATCGGCGCGACGCTCAACACGGCGATCGATCGCTACGAATTCGATGTGGCTGCGGCGATCATCGCCATCATCATCGTCATCGTGATGCTCGCCGAATATTCATCGAGCTATCTGCGCAAGTGGGCGCAATGATGGCGCCCGCGCTTGCGAACGCCCCGCCGATATGGACGCGCCGCACGCCGCGCGCGCGACTGTTGTCGTGGTTCGCGTGGCTGGCGCTGATCGCGCTCACGGTGTTCTGCTGGCAGGAGATGACGCGCGACACGATCTGGTCGTTCGTGCAGGACGCGCCGCATCAGGCAGCCGATATCGGCGGTCGCATGGTGCCGCCGCGCTGGTCGTACTTCAACGTGCTCTGGCGGCCGCTGTGGGACACGCTCAACATGGCGACGCTGGGCACCGCGCTCGGCGTGGTGCTGGCCGTGCCGATCGCATTCATGGCCGCGCGCAACACCACCCCGAGCACGTTGCTGCTGCGACCGCTCGCGCTGTTTCTGATCGTCGCATCGCGTTCGATCAACTCGCTCATCTGGGCCTTGCTGCTGGTGTCCATCCTCGGCCCGGGCCTGCTACCGGGCATCGTCGCGATCGCGCTGCGCTCGATCGGCTTCGTCGCCAAATTGCTCTACGAAGCGATCGAGGAAATCGACAAGGCGCCGGTCGAAGCGATCGTCTCGACCGGCGCGCCGCGCGCGAGTGTCGTCGCCTACGGCATCGTGCCGCAGATCATGCCGGCGTTTGCCGGCATCAGCGTGTTCCGCTGGGACATCAACATCCGTGAATCGACCGTGCTCGGCCTGGTCGGCGCGGGCGGCATCGGCCTGCAACTCGAAGCGTCGCTGAACACGCTCGCATGGCCGCAGGTGAGCGTGATCCTGTTGGCGATCCTCTCGACGGTCGTGATCGGCGAGTGGGTCTCTGCGAAGATTCGCCACGCAATGATTTGATTCGCGTCAACGCCAACTTTGGCAAAGCAAACCGCAAGGAGCAAAACATGAGCAAGCGTGACGTGGTGGTTCTGGGCGCCGCCCGATCGGCGATCGGCACAGTCGGTGGAGCGCTGGCTGACATCGAGCCGGCTGACCTGGCCGGCACCGTGATGAACGAGGCGGTCAAGCGTTCCGGCGTCGACCCGAAGGAGATCAACTACGTGACCGTGGGCAACACCATTCCCACCGAGAGTCGCTTCGCGTACGTGGCGCGCGTCGCGGCGATCCAGGCGGGGTTGCCGATGGATTCGGTGGCGATGTCGGTGAACCGCCTCTGCTCGTCGGGTCTGCAGGGCATCGTGACGACAGCGCAAAACATTCTGCTCGGCGACTGCGACTACGGTGTGGGCGGCGGCGTGGAAGTAATGAGTCGCGGCGGCTACCTGTCCACGGCGATGCGCACCGGCGCGCGCATGGGCGACACCAAGCTGATCGACACGATGGTCGCCACGCTGACCGACCCGTTCGGTGTGGGGCATATGGGCATCACGGCCGAGAACCTGGTCACCAAGTGGGGCATCACGCGCGAGGAGCAGGACGCGCTCGCGATGGAGTCGCACCGCCGCGCGGCCGCAGCGATCGCCGAAGGGCGCTTCAAGGAGCAGATCGTACCTATCGTCAAGCAGACCAGGAAGGGCGAGGTCGTCTTCGACACCGACGAGCACGTCAAGCCCAACACGACGATGGAGTCGCTTGGCAAGCTGAAGCCCGCGTTCAAGAAGGACGGCTCGGTGACCGCGGGCAACGCGTCGGGCGTCAACGATGGCGCAGCCTTCTTCGTGCTGGCCGATGCGTCAGTGGCAGCAGCGGCCGGCCACAAGCCGATCGCGCGGCTGGTGTCGTATGCGGTGGCGGGTGTGCCCAACGAGATCATGGGTGAAGGACCGATCCCGGCCACCAAGCTGGCGCTCAAGAAAGGCGGCGTGACGCTCGATCAGATGGACGTGATCGAGAGCAACGAAGCCTTCGCGGCGCAGGCTATCGCGGTGGCGCGCGGGCTCGAGCTCGACATGAAGAAGACCAACCCGAACGGCGGCGCGATTGCGCTGGGTCACCCGATCGGTTGCTCGGGCGCGTTCCTTGCCACCAAAGCGGTGTACGAACTGCACCGCACCGGCGGCCGCTACGCATTGGTGACGATGTGCATCGGCGGCGGGCAGGGCATCGCCGCCGTATTCGAACGCGTCTGATTTCGTAATATTCCCGCGAGGGGACGCCCGCATGAGGGCGTATCCCTGCTCTTGCCAATGAGTCGAATGACGAAGGCGGTTCGAATGCGCCCGAATTTTGTGAGCAGGCTTCCGAGGAAATCGCGAATGATGATCGCCGCTGTCGTGGCTCTGTCCCTCCTCGTCATCGTGTTTCTGGTGGCCAACCTGATGACCGGCGAGAAGAAGGTTCAACAACAAGTCGAGCGCCTGTATTCGGCCGAGGACTCCGAGTTCATTCACGTGATGGGCGTGCTGCTCGGCCCGCCGGTGATATCGGGAAACAAATATCGCGTGCTCGTCAACGGCGATCAGATCTTTCCGGCGATGCTGGAGGCTATAAAAAATGCGAAGCGCACGATCGATTTCGAAACCTACATCTATTGGTCGGGCGCGATCGGGAGACAGTTCGCCGATGCCTTGTCCGAGCGCGCGAAGGCGGGAATCAAGGTCCACATACTGCTCGATTGGGTCGGGACTGCCAAGATGGACGAGGCGCTGATCGACGAGCTGAAGTCCGCCGGCGTCGAGATACAGAAATACCACAAGCCGCATTGGACGGGCCTCGGCAAGCTGAACAACCGAACGCACCGCAAGCTGCTCGTCGTCGACGGACAAATCGGATTCACGGGCGGCGTGGGCATCGCCGAGCAATGGACCGGCAACGCGCAGGATCCCGATCATTGGAGGGACACGCACTTCGTCGTCGAAGGTCCGGTGGTGGGCCAGATGCAGGCCGTCTTCATGGACAACTGGATCAAGACTTCGGGCGCGGTGCTTCACGGTGCTGAATACTTCCCGCCGCTGGAGCCGGTGGCCGACGGGAGGGCGCAGGTGTTCAGCAGCTCGCCCGCAGGCGGTGGTGCAAGCATGGAGTTGATGTATCTGCTGTCGATCACCGCGGCGAAGAGAACGATCCGCCTGTCGAGTTCGTATTTCGTGCCGAACGACCTGGCGCTGCGCGCGTTCATGGATGCGATGAAGCGCGGCGTGAAGCTCGAGATCATCACGCCCGGCGGGCACATCGACTCGGACGCGGTGCGCAACGCGTCGAGGGCCAAGTGGGGCGGCCTGCTTGCGGCGGGCGCCGAGATCTCCGAGTACCAGCCGACGATGTATCACGTCAAGGTGATGATCGTCGACGAGTTCATGGTCTCCACCGGATCGACCAACTTCGACGAGCGCTCGTTTCGTCTCAACGATGAAGCGAACTTGAATATCTACGATGCGGCGTTCGCGAAGGAACAGGTCGCGGTGTTCGAGGCGGACCTCGCGAAATCGAAACGCATCACGCTCGAGATGTGGGAGGCCCGACCGTTGCGCGAAAAGATCGCCGAGAAGTTTGCGTCGTTGCTGGATTCGCAACTCTAAGAGTTACGCGCCCGAGTCGTTCGAACCGCTGTGCCCATGACCGCCGCAATCATCACCCTCAGACTCGCCCGACCCACGGACGCACGGGCGATTGCGTTCATGTCGCGCGACCTAATCGAAGCGGGGCTCGGTTGGAGCTACCGGCCCGAGCGCATCGTCCGCCTGATTCAAGACCGCGACACGACCACGCTGATCGCGGACCGGCACGGAAACCCGGTGGGATTTGCGGTCATGGGTTTCGGAGAAGATCGCGCCCATCTCGGGTTGCTGGCCGTGCATCCTGCGCAGCAGCGGCAGGGCGTCGCCCGTCGCATGATGGAATGGCTGGTCGAGTCCGCTGCCATCGCGGGAATCGCCTCGCTGCATCTCGAGCTGCGCGCGAGCAACGAGGCCGCGCGTGCCTTCTATCGCAAAATGAATTTTGCCGAGACGCAGCGCGTGCCCGGCTACTACCGCGGGCGCGAAGCGGCAATCCGCATGGAGCGTGTGCTGCGCTTCCATGATCCGGCGCCGATCACGTGGCAGCCGCAGAACCGCGGGGCGCGTTGATTTGCCGATCGATGCTCGCGCGGCAGGCGCAGTTTGATCGATACTTCGCGGTAAGCAGGCAACGGATCATCGTTAGAGTCCACGCCCACATGGAGAAGACATGGATGCGCCCATAGCCGTGCAGCGCCCGCGCGAATCGAAATCACCGGAACTGATCGTCGAGCTCACCGATTTGATCCATGCCAAGCTGCCCGCGGAGCAGGCCAACGAAGCGGCCGAGTTCGCCCGCCAGTATTACGGCCAGGTTGCACTGGAGGATCTCGCAGAGCGTCCGCTCGCCGACCTCTACGGCGCCGCGCTCTCACACTGGCACTTCGCGCGCAACTTCGCGGGCGGCGCGCCCAAGCTGCGCGTGTACAACCCGCGGCTCCAAGAGAACGGCTGGCAATCGACCCACACGGTGATCGAGATCGTCAACGACGACATGCCCTTCCTGGTCGATTCGATCACGATGGAGGTCAACCGCCAGGGCCTCACGCTACACCTGATCATTCATCCGCTGCTGAAGATCCGTCGCGATGCAGAGCACCACATCGCCGGACTGGCGCGCGATCGCGACGAGCCTGGAGGTCGCTTCGAATCGCTGATTCATGTCGAGGTCGATCGCGTCACCGAGCCTGCCCGCATGAAGGCGCTGCACGATGGGTTGATGCACATCCTCGAGGATGTGCGCGCCACCGTTCAGGACTGGAAGCCGATGCGGCAGCGCGTCGTCGACATCGTGGCCGACCTGGATTGCAATCCGCCGCCCGCGTTGATCGACGATCTCGAAGAGGGCCGCGCCTTCCTGCAATGGCTGGCCGACGGAAACTTCACGCTGCTCGGTTGCCGCGACTACGACCTCGTGCAGGAAAACGGCGAGGATGGACTGCGCGTCGTACCCAGCTCCGGCCTGGGCATCCTGCGCGACCGTGGCGAGGCCGCTGTCTCGGCCACCTTTGCCGCGCTGCCGGCCGAAGTCCGGGCGCGTGCGCGCGAGCCGCGCCTGTTGGTCCTGAGCAAATCGAACGCGCGCGCGAGCGTGCATCGCCCCGGCTACATGGACTACCTCGGCGTCAAGCGCTTCGACGCCGAAGGCCGCGTGATCGGTGAGCGGCGCTTGCTCGGCCTCTACACTTCGACCGCGTACAACGCGAGTCCGACGGAAATTCCGCTGCTCAGGCAGAAGGTCGCGGCGGTCACGCAGCGGGCGGGGTTTATCGCCAAGAGCCACGCCGCGAAGGCGCTCGTCTCGGTGCTCGAACAATATCCGCGCGACGAACTGTTCCAGATCACCGACGACGAGCTTTACGCAACCGCGATGGGCATCGTGCGTCTGGGCGAACGCCAGCGCACGCGCCTGTTCGTGCGGCGCGACAGCTTCGGGCGCTCGTGGTCGTGCCTGATCTATGTGCCGCGCGAGAACTACAACACCGACCTGCGTGCGCGCATGCAGGCGCTCTTGATCGAAGTCTTTCAAGGCACGTCATCGGAGTTCTCGGTGCAGTTCTCCGACTCGCCGCTTGCACGCGTGCTGATCGTGGTGCGCACGCAAGCCGCTGCGACGTCCCCCGCGACGCCGCAGACCATGCCGCAGGTCGACGTGCGCGAGATCGAGCAACGACTGGTGCGCATCTCGCGGCGCTGGGAAGACGAGTTGAAGCAGGCGCTGCTCGACGCTGTCGGCGAGGAGCGCGGCAACGCGTTGTTCGAGCGCTATGCGAGCGGTTTTGCGGCCGGCTACCGCGAGGAACATTCGCCGCGCGTTGCGGTGCGCGACATCGAGCTGATGGAAACGCTGGACGATCCCGACGCACTTCCGATGAGCCTGTACGTGCCGCTCGAAGCGCCGCCCGGACGATTGCGCTTCAAGCTGATTCGCGCGGGGCAGCTCGCGCCGCTGTCGCAAAGCCTGCCGATGCTCGAGCACATGGGTGTGCAGGTGTTGGAAGAGCGACCGTACGAAGTGCGACGCTCCGACGGTACAGAAATCTGGATCGATGATTTCGGCATGAGCGTGCCGGGCAACGACGAGATCGACGTCGAGAAATTGCGCGGACCGTTTCAGGAAGCGCTCCTGCGGACCTGGGGTGGCCACAACGAGAACGACGACTTCAACCGACTGGTCCTTCTGGCAGGGCTCGACTGGCGCGACGTGACGATCCTGCGCGCCTACGCGCGCTACATGAAACAGGCCGCGTCCACCTTCAGCCAGTCGTACATCGAACAGGCGCTGGCCGCGCACCCCACCATCGCGGCCCAACTCGTGGCGCTGTTCCACGCCCGCTTCGATCCGGCGATCGATGTGGACCGCGACGGGCGGCAGTCCGAGATCGCCGCACGCATCACCGCGGCGCTGGACGACGTAGCCAACCTCGACGAGGACCGCATCCTGCGCCAGTACCTGTCGCTGATCGGCGCCACGCTGCGCACCAACTTCTTCCAGCGCGATGCGGCCGGGGCGCCCAAGCCCGTGCTGTCGCTCAAGTTTGACCCGGCCAAGGTGCCGGGACTGCCCGAGCCCAAGCCGATGTTCGAGATCTTCGTCTATTCGCCGCGAGTCGAAGGCGTGCATCTGCGTGGCGGCAAGGTCGCGCGCGGCGGCCTGCGTTGGTCCGATCGCATGGAGGACTACCGCACCGAAGTGCTCGGGCTGGCGAAGGCGCAGCAGGTCAAGAACGCCGTGATCGTGCCGGTCGGCTCCAAGGGCGGCTTCGTGCTCAAGCGCGCGCCGGCGGCAACCGATCGCGAGGCCTTGATGAAGGAGGGCGTCGCCTGCTACCAGGCCTATCTGCGCGGCCTGCTCGACCTGACCGACAACCTGGTCGCCGGTGAAGTGGCGCCGCCCGCGAACGTGTTGCGGCACGACGCCGATGACCCCTACCTCGTGGTGGCCGCGGACAAGGGTACGGCAACCTTCTCGGACATCGCCAACGGCGTCGCGGCCGAGTACGGCTTCTGGCTCGGAGACGCCTTCGCCTCGGGCGGCTCGGCCGGCTACGACCACAAGAAGATGGCGATCACGGCGCGCGGTACGTGGGAGTCGGTGAAGCGCCACTTCCGCTCGCTCGGCCACGACACGCAGACGCAGGACTTCAGCGTGGTCGGGGTGGGCGACATGTCGGGCGACGTGTTCGGCAACGGCATGCTGCTGTCGCGCCACATCCGCCTCTTGGCGGCGTTCGATCACCGGCACATCTTCATCGATCCGAACCCTGACATCGAGTCAAGCTTCATCGAGCGCGAGCGCTTGTTCAAGCTGCCGCGCTCGTCGTGGGCCGACTACGACGCGACGCTGATCTCCGCGGGCGGTGGGGTGTACCCGCGCAGCGCCAAGTCCATCGCGCTCTCGGCCGAAGCGCGCGCAGCTCTCGGGATCGAGGCCGAACGCATGACACCGAACGAGTTGATGCACGCGATCCTGCTCGCGCCCGTCGACCTGTTCTACAACGGCGGCATCGGCACCTACGTCAAGTCGGGCGCCGAGACGCACGCCGAAGTCGGCGACCGCGCCACCGACGCCATCCGCGTCAACGGCGCCGAGCTGCGCTGCAAGGTCGTCGCCGAGGGCGGCAACCTCGGCTGCACGCAGCGCGGACGCATCGAGTACGCACTCAACGGCGGCCTCATCAACACCGACGCAATCGACAACTCGGCCGGAGTGGACTGCTCCGACCACGAGGTCAACATCAAGATCCTGCTCAACGCGGTGGTGAGCGAAGGCGAATTGACGTCCAGGCAGCGCGACAAGCTCCTGGCCGAAATGACCGACGAGGTGGCGCAACTGGTGCTGCGCGACAACTACTTCCAGAACCAGGTGCTGGCCGTCACGCGTGCGCGCGAAGCCGAGGTATTCGACGAACAGGCGCGCTATATGCGCTACCTCGGCAGCGTCGGACGCCTGAATCGTCGCATCGAATTTCTGCCGTCCGACGACGTCATCGCCGAGCGGCGCGTGGCCCGTCGCGGGCTGACGGCGCCCGAACTCGCGGTGCTGCTGGCGTACAACAAGATGGAGCTGTTCGAACTCGTGCTGGCCTCCGACTTGCCTGAGGATCCGTACATCGCCACCACGCTCGCGCGCTATTTTCCGAAGCCGCTGCGCGAACGCTACGCCGCGCAGATCCAGCGCCATCCGTTGAAGCGCGAAATCATCGCCACGCATGTCGTCAACAGCATGGTCAACCGCGTCGGGCCGACCTTCAGCAACGGCCTGCGCGAAGAAACCGGTTGCACGCCGGCCGACATCGTGCGCGCCTACATCGGCACGCGCGAGATCTTCGACCTGGTCTCGTTGTGGCTTGCCAACGAGGCGCTCGACAACAAGGTCGGCGTGGAAACCCAGAACGAGATCGTGCAGGCGACCGTGCGGCTGGTCGTGCGCGGCACGGTCTGGCTGCTGCATCAGCGCGAGGCGCTGCGCGACCTCGACTCGACCATCAAGCGCTTCTCGCCCGGTGTGGCCGAAGTAGCTGCCGGTCTTCCGCGCTGGCTCGCGCCTCACGAGAGCGCCGCGCTGGAAGCCGACACCACGCGCCTCGTGTCGCAAGGCGTGCCCGATGCTCTGGCGCAACGCGTGGCGCGGCTCGAGACCCTGTATGCGGCTCTCGACATCGTCGAAGTCGGCACCGAGAGCGGATGCGCGGTGGACATCGTTGCGGGCGTCTACTTCGGCGTGGGTGGCCGGCTCGACCTGGGCTGGCTGTCGCAACAGATCGCCACGCTACCGGCCGACAGTCATTGGCAGAGCCTGGCCCGCGTGGCGATGCGCGACGATCTATCCACCCTGGCGCGCGGACTGACGCGCTCGGTCCTGCGCGCGAGCGACGCGGGGCAAAGTCCCGAGGCGCTGATCGCCGCATGGGAAGCGCAGCGCGAGTTCCAGCTCCATCGCTGCCGCGAGCTCCTGGCCGACCTCAAGCCGATGGGTGCGCTCGACATGGCGATGCTGTCGGTGCTGCTGCGGGAGTTCAGGGCGTTGGTCTAGTGGCAGCGCTCGGGTGCGCGCACACGCAGGAACATCGCAGCGACGCTCAGCGTTGAGTTTTTTTTCGATCGCACGTCGATTCCAGGCATTCCCGTTCGTCGTGTCCTCAGTAGCCGATAACGCGTTCCGCAACCCCCCGAGGAATCCCCATGCTGCAAAACGCCCCGATGTATGCCTATATACCGGCGAAGGACGTCGCCCGAGCGCGCAAGTTCTACGAGGAGAAGTTGGGCTTCAAGCCCAAGCTGGAGACGGCCGGCGGTGTGGTCTATGAGTTCGGCAAGGGCACTGCGTGCTTCCTGTATCCGACCGCGAACGCCGGCACTTCACAGGCGAGTCAGGCGTTCTGGCAGGTCGAGGACGTCGAGCGCGAGGTCGCACTGTTGAAGGCGCGCGGCGTGACGTTCGAGAAGTACGACATGCCGGAGATGGACGCGAACGACATCTCGACCGCCGGCGGCGCCAAGGCTGCGTGGTTCAAGGACACGGAAGGAAACATCATGGCGCTGATCCAGAGCCTATGAGTTTCGGTGACCACCTGACCGAAAAGCAGAAAGCCGATGCCCAAGTGTTCTTTGGCGCCGACAGCGGCTAGGGCTTCGGCGTCTCGGTCCTTACGCGAACGAACGATACGGGTGCGAACCCCGGACGCTCGTCCGCGCCATCGCCTGCGCCATCGTCACTTCGGCGATTCGCAATTGACCATCCACGGAATGCCGAAGCGGTCGGTGAACATCGCGAAGCGCTCCGCCCAGAAGGTTTTTTGCAGTTCCATCTGCACAGTGCCCCCTTCGGACAATGCCTTGTAGATACGCTCGGCCTCTGCGACGTCGTCGACGCCGATGGAGATGTGAAAACCTTGTGGCGACTGGAACGGCATCGCGGAAGGCGCGTCCGAACCCATCAGCACTTGATCTCCGAACTGAAGACTCGTGTGCATGATCTTGTCGCGCTCCTCTGGCTTTGATTGATCGGCCATCGGCGACTCGCCGAACGTCATCATCATCATCTGCTTGCCGTGCAGCACCTGTTCGTAGAACTTGAAAGCTTCCTTGCAGTTGCCGTTGAAGATGAGATAGGAATTGAGTTTCATGGTGGATCTCCTGTTGAAAAAATCATGGCGTGATTTGACGCCACTGGGCCCCTGCGTTCGCAGGGACGAACTGCTTATTTCGCTGCGACCTCAGCGCGAAGACGTTCCTCCTGCTCGCGCAACTCGGGCGTGAATTCGGCGCCGAAGTCTTCGGCTTCGAACACGCGGCGGATCTCGATCTGCGCGTCGCCCGCGAAAGGATTGGGACAGCGCTTGACCCACTCGATGGCTTCATCGAGCGACTTGACCTGAATCATCCAGAAGCCCGCAACCAATTCCTTGCTCTCCGAAAACGGGCCGTCGACGACCGTGCGCTTCGAGCCGGAGAACTTCACGCGTGCGCCTTTCGAGCTCGCCTGCAAACCTTCGGCCGCGAGCAGCACGCCGGCCTTGACGAGCTCCTCGTTGTACTTGCCCATCGCAGCGAGCAATTCACCGCTCGGCATCACACCGGCTTCGGTGTCGTCGTTGGCTTTCAACAAAATCATGAATCGCATGGTGGTTTCTCCTGGTTGGATGTCGCGTGTCGGGACGAAGAATTTGGGCTTCCATCGACACGACGAACGAGCCACGCCGAAATCGACGCGATCCCGGCGATCACGAAAAAATTATTTTCGCGCCCTTCGTCATACGCGTTTGAAATCGATGAAGCCGCGCTGCGGATCGACATGCAACAGCACGACGCGAAGCGCATCACCGACATCGAGGCCCGCAAAGCCCTGCGTGACGCGGCCTTCGACGAGCGGACGACGCACACGCACCCACGTGCCCTTGGCCGATGCGCCGGTCACGATCGCGTCGAACGTCTCGCCGATGCGCGGCGCCAGCAGCAACGCGGCCGCGGACTTGCGCACCTGACGCTCGACTTTTTCAGCCATCGTTTCCTGCACGTTGCAATGCACGGCGACTTCGTCGAGTTCCACGCGCGAGTATGGCGGAGCCGCCTTGACAAGCGCCGCCTTGAGCAGCCGCTGCGTGACGAGATCGGGGAAGCGTCGATTGGGCGCGGTCGAATGTGCATAGTTGGTCATCGCGAGTCCGAAGTGACCAACCGGCCTGTCGCCCGGCGATGACGCGGCATACTCACCCGACCCCAACAGCTTGACGACAGCGAGGGAGAAGTCGGCGAAGTGGTCGGGGTCGATCGCTTTGCGTTTTTCGAGCAAGACCCCGAGCGCAATCGAATCGGGCGCTTGGGGCAATTTTTCCTGCACGGAGGCGGACAGCGCGACGATGCGGCTCCAGCGCTCGGGCGTGTGCAGCACGCGGCGGATCGATGCGTAACCCGCTGCATCGAGGAAGGTCGCAACGACGCCGTTGGACGCGACCATCAGATGCTCGATCAACTCCTTCGCGCGATTCTTCCGATCGGGCCGCAGATCGGTGAGCGTGCCGTTGGTGAATACCGGCCGCGCCTCGATGGTCTCCAGACTCAACGCGCCGCTTTGGATGCGCTTTTTCTTCAAGGCCTGCGCGACGTCGTCCTGCAATCGCAATTGATCTTCGAGACCGGGGACGGCGGCGAGCTTTGCGGGCGCCTTCGCCCCGTCTTCGAGCCATGCCGCGACGCTGTCGTACGCGAGCTTCGCGTGATTCGAAACGCGGGCGCGATAGATCGCCGACGCGGTTACGTCGCCTTCACGAACGATCGTCATCTCGACCACGATCGCGAGACGTTCGTGCGTTTCGATGAGCGAAGTAAGGTCGGTCGAGAGGCGCTCGGGCAGCATCGGAAAAACGCGTGCGGCGGTATAGACCGAGGTGGTGTTGACCTTCGCATGAGCATCGATGGCCGTGTCCTTCGCAACGGCTGCATCGACGTCGGCAATGGCGACGAGCACTTTGCATGCGCCGTCGGCAAGCCGCTCCGCGACGGATAGCTGATCGAGGTCGCGCGAGTCGTCGTTGTCGATCGAGCACCACAGGAGATTGCGCAGGTCGCGTATTACAGCCGAGGCAGGACCCGCATCGCGCGGCGCTTGCGTCGCGCTCGCCTGGTCGAGCGCGGCCTTCGAGAAGTCGGGCTGCAAGCCGTGTTCGAGCATCGCGCGTCGAGCAAGGTCCTTGAGGTCTTTGGCTTCCATGGCGGGGGTCGAATGATCGATCAAGGCGACGCGGGATTTTGCCTTGTCCGTGAGCGAGAAGGAATTGGCGTGTTTTGCGCTACGCTTGCGTTCTGCAAAATTGGTGTCGCCGCCTCGATGGCCATGACAACTACTCGCGCCGTGCTTCTCCTCCTACTCGCATCGAGCGTCGCCGCATGCTCGAAGCGCTCCGAGGACCCGCCCAAGCCCGCGATCGCCGCGTTCGCCGCGAGTCCGCAAACTGTCGTCGCGCAGGGGAGCCGCATCGACCATCATGATGACGCAATCGCGTGGCGTCGCGGCGATGTCGATGCCGCATTTGCGGAAGCGAAGGCTGCCGACAAACCGGTGTTTCTCTATTGGGGCGCGACGTGGTGCCCGCCGTGCAATCAGGTCAAGGCAACGCTCTTCAACCGGCGCGAATTCATCGAGCGCATGCACTTCTTCGTGCCGGTCTACGTCGATGGCGACACGCCCGCCGCGCAGACACTCGGCACGCGATTTTCGGTGAGCGGCTATCCGACCATGGTGCTGTTGGTGAATTCAACCGGTCGTTGCAACGCTTCATAAATGGAGGTTGCGATGGGCGCGAAGAAGCGAGTGTCGGAGCGAGTTGGGCGTGCAAAGATGAGGTCGCCAGGGCGTCCTCCGGTGTTACATCGATCGGAGCGGCGGCC
>JBBRQU010000012.1:0-89494 GCA_038225855.1 Burkholderiales bacterium
ATGAAGATCTCGAAGGAGCCGATCTCGATGGAGACGCCGATCGGCGACGACGACGACTCGCATCTGGGCGACTTCATCGAAGACCAGAACACGCTCGCTCCCGCCGATGCGGCGCTCTATTCGAGCCTGCGCGACGTGACCAAGGACGTGCTCGACAGCCTGACTCCGCGCGAAGCGAAGGTATTGCGCATGCGCTTCGGCATCGAGATGAGCACCGACCACACGTTGGAAGAAGTCGGCAAGCAGTTCGACGTGACGCGCGAGCGCATACGGCAGATCGAAGCCAAGGCGTTGCGCAAGCTGCGTCATCCGAGCCGCAGCGACAAGCTCAAGTCGTTTCTCGAAGGTAGTTGATCACAGGGCCGTTAGCTCAGTTGGTCAGAGCAGTGGACTCATAATCCATTGGTCGCTGGTTCAAGCCCAGCACGGCCCACCACCTCACGCATGCCGTCGTTCCCGCGGCCTTTAGTTCCCGCGAAAGCGGAGAGGGAATACGGCGTCTTCACGAAAACGCCGCTGGGTGTCCGAGTTCGCGGTGACGAGGACGTTGCGAAATTTTGGCGAAGATCGCGTACGTTCTGGCTGTTGACGAAGCGCATGCCCGCCTCATGCTGGGGACGTTTCGCATCAACGTTGAAGCCGTCGAAACGCGTCGCCGCTCGCCTCTCATCGTGCCCCTGTGCGCTATGATTTGCGCCCACCTCAAATGCCTCTCGTCAACATGCCAAGTCGAATCTCCAAGCGCGCCGCCGTCGCCATCGCCGCTGTCCTGGCTTTGGGTGTGGTTGGATGGGTGGGCCTGAAGCTCCGTGACCGCGCGCCAAGCTACACGGCCGTCCAGCACCTCGACCGCGCGCGGGGATTCGCGGAAAAAGGAAACGATCCAGCGGTCATCATCGAAGCGAGAAATGTGTTGCTGAAGGATCCGCAGAACGTCGACGCCCGAGTGTTGCTCGGTGAAGCCAGCGTTCGAGTGGGACAAGGCCGTGAAGCCGAAATCGCCCTCAAGCAGGCGCGCGAATTGGGCGCCGACGAACGCGCTTTGGTCCTCCCGCTCGGCCGCGCGATGCTTCTGCAAGGCGATTTCAAACGGGTGCTCGCCGAGGCCTTGCCGGACTCCACTTATGCGGTCGGCACAACGGCAAGAATCCACGCGATTCGCGGCGAGGCCGAACTCGAGCTGGGCCGATTCGACGACGCCACGAAATCATACAAACAAGCGCTCGCTCTCGAGCCGGCGTTGGTGGAGGCGTTGGTCGGTCAGGCACGCATCGCGATCGTCGCGCGAAACTACGACGGCGCCGACGCGCTGCTCCAGCAAGTCCTCGAAAAATCGCCGGACGATGCCGCCGCTTTGATCGTCAAGGCCGATCTGCAGAGGTTTCGAGGCAAGTCGGCCGAAGCGATCGCCGCCTATCAACAAGTCCTCGACCGCTACCCTCACAACCTCGCGGCTCACGTCAACCTCGCGTCATTGGAAATCATTTCCGGACAGTTGGACGAAGCGGCGAAGCACATCCAGGCGGTGCGCACGAACGCGGCGGCCAACGTCATGGCCGCCTATCTCCAGGCGCTTCTCGAATACCGCAAACGCAACTACACGGCCGCGCGCGAGTCGATTCAAAAGGTGCTTGCGGCCGCTTCAGAACATTTACCGAGCGTCTTGCTGGCGGGCTCGATCGAATACGCGGCGGGCAACAACGAGCAGGCGGAAAAGTATCTTCGCCGGGGATTGGCGATCGCGCCCAACGCGATCGCTGCCAGAAGACTCTTGATCGCGACGCTGTTGCGGGCGGGCAAGACACCGCAAGCCATGGAGATGGTCCAGGCCGCGGTACAGCAGGCTCCCAATGATCCTGCGGTGCTCTCGCTCGCCGGCGAAACTTATGTGAAGGCGAAAGACTTCGCCAAGGCGAGTCAATATTTTTCGAAGGCTGTTGCACTCGATCCCAAAAATTCCCAGGCGCGGACGCGCCTGGGTATCAGCCGTCTCGGCGCCGGAGATACCGAGCGCGCAATGGACGATCTGGAATCGGTGATCGCGTTGGAGACGGGCGACTACGATGCGGAACTTGCTCTGATCGTGGCTTACTTGGGCCGTCAAGACTACGATCAGGCGATGAAAGCCGTCGGACTCCTGGAGCGCAAGCAGCCGGAAAATCCGATCACTTTCAATTTCAAAGGTGGAGTTTATTTAGCGAAAAAGAATATCCCCGAAGCGAGAGCGGCATTTGAAAAGGCGCTCGCGCTCAATCCGGCCTATGTCCCCGCGGCGACCAATCTCGCGCGTATCGACTTGAGCGAGGGACATCCCGAGGCGGCCAGGAAACGATACGAGGCGATCCTCGAAAAAGATCCGAAGAATCTAGAGGCGCCGATCGCATTGGTGGATCTTCTTCGCGTAACCGGTGCATCGGCCTCGGAGATCATGACCACGCTGGATCGCGCTGCCGA
Source organism: Burkholderiales bacterium (assembly GCA_038225855.1). Taxonomy (GTDB): domain Bacteria; phylum Pseudomonadota; class Gammaproteobacteria; order Burkholderiales; family Burkholderiaceae_D; genus CAHJXF01. Next base: position 2,455 of record JBBRQU010000012.1, read on the forward strand.
AGCCAATCCGCAGTCGGTTCGGCCGCGGATACTGATCGCAAGATATGCGCTCTCTTCGGATCCCAGGAAAGCCCTCGAGGCCGCGCGACAGGCGGCAGCCCTGTCTCCGAACGATCCTGACATGCTCGACGCCATGGGTGCGGCACAGTTGGCAATGGGCGAGGACGGCGGCGCCCAGGCCACCTACGGCAAGCTGGTCGAACTTCAGCCCAAATCAGCGACCGCTTCGTTTCACCTGGCTTCGGTATTCGCCAGAAACGGAAACGAGGGGGGCGCGAGACGCGTCTTGCATCGGGCTCTGGAAATCAAACCCGATTTTCTCGAGGCACAATCTGCGCTGGTCAATCTGGAGTTGAAGGCGGGCAATGTCGCGGAGGCCCTGAAACTATCGCGCCAGGCACAGACTCTTTCGCCCGCTTCGCCGGTGGGATATATCCTCGAAGGAGACGCATTGATGGTGAGCAAGGCTTACCTCAAGGCGGCGGCAGAGTACGAGAAGGCATACTCGGTTGAACGAAGCGGCGGTGTGGCAATCAAGATGCACGGCGCTTACAACGCGGGCGGCAAACAAGGCACAGGGGATTCGCGTTTGCGAGACTGGCTGAAGCAATCGCCTGATGATTTGGGTACGCGCTATTACCTTGCGACAGTGGCTCAACAGAATAAGCAATATGCCGTCGCGATCGAGCAATACGAATACATACTCAAGAAAAATCCGGACAATGCGGTCGCGCTCAACGACCTGGCGGTTGCTTTCGATCACACCAGAGATGCACGCGCATTGGCAACCGCCGAACGCGCCTACAAGTTGATGCCGAATGAAGCTGCGATCGGCGATACGTTTGGGTGGATGCTCGTGGAGCAGGGAGATTTGGCGCGGGGGTTGCAGGTTCTGCGCAGCGCCAGCAATACAGCGCCGGAGTCGATCGAGATTCGCATGCATCTCGTTCAGGCTCTTCTCAAGTCCGGTGACAAGGACAAGGCCAAGGGTGAATTGGAGCGCGTCGTCAACCTGCGAGGCAATTTCCCGCAGCGACGGGAAGCCGAGCGCCTGCTTGCAAGTCTGAAACCTCTCGAATGACCCCATGGCGGTGATTGTGCCGGAGCAAAGTCGTATTGATCGTGAATGGTATGGATATACCGCACCGTGACGAAGGTGGTCGCTCCCCGTCCCCACTGCAACTACGAGTCCCATTGATGCCACGTATGTCCAACTCACGACACGAGACGCGCAACGTGAAGTTCGGACGTACTTCGCGGCAACTCGGGTTCGACCTCATCGAGCCGAGATTTCGCAACGAGTGGATCGAACGAGCCATTGCTGTGACTGATGCCTTCGTAGATTGGGGTGCGCTGCTCACTTGAACAACGTACGTTCCCAGCCGCGCCCTAAAGCATCAGACAAAAAAAGAGGCGCAACCTTTCGGTTGCGCCTCTCGTTACGAACTGACTCTACTGATTACGCGGCTTGCTTTTTCTGGCGACGGCGGCTACCGAAACCCAGGGCCACGATACCCGCGCCGAGCAGCAACAGCGTTTCCGGCTCAGGGATCGGGGTGCGGAACAGCTGGTCACTGGTCGTTGCGGCCAGCGTCAACGAATACGTTCCGTTGGTGAGACCTCCAATCGTGAGACCGAAGAGGCTGAACACGCCATCACCGTGACTCAAACCCACGCTGGTGTTGTTCACGTTCGTGCCGATCGTGGCGTTGAGGTTTTCCCCGTCCGCAGTTTCCGTACAGGTCAGACTAGCTGAAGCAATGCAATCGTTGACGGCGGTACCGGTAGGCGCCCAACTCGCTTGCTGCGTTCCACCTGTAGTTTGCCTCAGGGTGAACGATGCGGACATGTTCGATTGCGCCGAGAACAAGCCGTTTACCGTTTCGCTGATCTGAGCGAACTGATCGGGATTGGCCATGAAGTTGATCGACAGCGTGCTTCCGGGACCACCGGAGACCACGAAGGTGAACGTGAAGCCCGTGATCGACTGGATCAATGCCGACGCGCTCGCCGAGTTTCCGCTGGTCAACTGCGACTCGGAGATTTGACGAGTGGCGGTCGGGCCGTCACCGAGCAGTTCGGACTTGTCGATCGACGAAGCCGAGTTGGAAAACTGCAGACCGCCTCCCGGACCCTTGAAGCTGAAGTCCAGGTTGCCGCGCGTTGCGGCTGCGCTGCCGCCGGGAGCATTTGCCGCCGCAGGGTTGTTGCGTGCAATACCCACACCGGGTGTGCAATTGTTTCCAACCCCAGGCGCACCGGGTGCGCCGGCACACGATTTCGTTGCAATGACAGAGGCGCCGTTCAACTCGGCCGTGTTCTGATTGGTGAAGGTGAACGTGGTCGCGGTACTGCCGGCAGAAGCACCTCCTACCGAGATCACCAAGTTGTTGATCAAAAGGCTCGAATCTGCGTACACGAACGCGTACGCAGGCGCGGCAGCCAATCCACCAAGCACGCTTGCCGACAGCGCGAGTGCCTTGAGTTTCGTATTCATTTTTGCTCCTGATATCTGAACGGTGACTGCGGTATCGACTCTTTCCTGCTCGGCGAAAGCTTTGCAGGGTGTCCACCCATCATTAAGCAGTTAGCGTGCCAACGTGATGCGCCTCTAGAAAAAACAATCACTTGGGGAAAATCGGGGGCGAAATCGAGGGGATGGATGGCTGGCATTGTAAGAATTTTCGACAACTGCCGCGGGCGTCGCCAAAGCGGGTAATGGGTTTGCTCACACGCGACTCCTCGAGATCACCCTTCCGCGCGAATCAGCCTGGCCGGAATCCCACCCCAGATTTCGCCGGGCCGGATGCGGGTTCCCTTGCCCACCACCGCGCCTGCAGAAACGATCGCTCCGTCTCCGATGTGGACATCCGACATCACGAGCGCATGGGCTCCGATCGTGACGTTGTCTCCGATCTCGATCATGGCCAGCGAGAAGTGCGCGCCCTCGATTGCATGGGAGAAGAGGACGGCGTCGTGTCCGATGATGCAATTCGTCCCGACGATCGTCAAAGGTGGGTCGAGGATGACACCGCCATAAGTGTTCGGTCCCAGCCTCGCACCCAGGGCAAGATAAACGAGCCGCAGCATAGGCACCGGCAAGAAATGCGTCCGAGTCAGCGAGTAGAAAAAAATCAGATAGAAGAGGGTATTGACCTGCGCCGCGAACTCCGCCTTCGAGCCGGGAGCCAAGTCGCCCGTAACCAGCGGCGTGATACAGAGGAAGAGACGATATGCCGCGAAGGCGAAGAGGTAAATGAGAACTGTCCCGGCTGCGACCAGCACGACGCCACGAAAGTCTCCGAGTCTCATCCACCCGAAGAGCAGCCATGTGCTACCCAGACCGAGAGCAACGGCCACGGTGAAATAAACGAGAAAAACCGAGATTTGGGGGACGGTGATCTTTCGCACGAATTCGCTTTGAGAAAAGTATTTATTGCAGAGGGTACGCGGTCTGTTCAAATCATTTCATTCGCGAATCGATTCGATTCCCATCGCTCTCGAAAGCGTCTTGTTCAACACGCTCGAAGGCTGATGGTTTTCGATGGCCATCCGGAGTCGTTGAGCGCCGCGACTCTGCGTGTTGCTCGTCAAGGCGGCGTCGATGCTGGCCGCGAGTTTGATTCGCAATTCCTGTGGTCGTATCAATACGCCCGCATTGTTATCTTCAACGGCCCGCATATTCAGATACTGATCGAGATTGCCGGCGATACCGATCACGGGAACGCCTGCGGAAAATGCCTGATAGCAGGTTGGACTGCCGCCGTTGCAGATGACGACGCTGGCCGCCGCTGCCGCAAGTGAGCCGGGCAGGTAGTCGGCCACATGTGCATTGGGCGGTATCCGATCGAGCGCGATACGCCCTGCGGTCGCAGCGATGACCGTGACGGGCAACTCGCCGAGCATTTCCAGAACCGTCGGAAGCAATGCGATTTGTCCTGAGCTTCCGAGAGTGACATAGACGATGGGCTTATCGCGCGGGAGCGCGTTCCACCAGGACGGCAGGGGCATGGCAGGCGACCACAGGACCGCCCCGAGAAATGCGTGATTCGACGGCATTGAATCGACCGTGAACAACTCCGGTATATCCGCGTAAAGAGTGAAATCTCCATCGGTATAGATGTACCGCAAATCCAGAGGCAACGAGCGCAGACCGTAGCGCTTGCGCAGCCGATTCAACGGCATGGCGTGCAGGGCGAATGCGAACGGCCGAGCGACATCGAATAATGCTTGCGCGACGGGAACGCCGAGCAGGCGCGCAAGCGCGATGTCGGGGATCGTGAATTTCAGTCGAGCGTAAGGACTCCACCCGGCGTTGGTGATGTTGACGTACGGCACGCGAGCCAAGCGCGCGCTGACGCTCAGCGACAGGCGGAAGTCGCCGATCACGACGCCGGGTCTGAATGCATCGATGACGCTGCAGTCCTCCTCCACATAGGCGGCCAGCGTCGGCACGTCGTAAAGAGGGCGCCCCTTTTCGAGAGCGGCGGTAAATCTCTCGGTGGAGATGGTCGTGATCGCACGCGACTCGAAGGGGTGGGCGCCGATCGACGCTTGGTAGCGCGAATCGCTGGCGATGCAGATCTCGAACAACTCGGGATCGAGCTTTTGCGCAAGTGCGTGTACGCGCGCGACGTGCGCGAGGGTCACCGCCTCGGCGATGAAGAGCACGCGCTTGCGCGTGACGCTGGGCGCATCGGTATCCGCGGCTTCGGGGGCATGCTGCGAAATCTCGTGCATAGTCAGGCGACAATGGGCGCCGGCAAAAACGCCACGCTGTGCATACGACAAGCTTTCAATTGACCTGACCTCCCTTCGTGCTGCTCGCGCTACGCAATCTGTTCAGGCATCGCGTCCGATCCACGGTCGCGTTGTCTGCGATCGCCTTCTCGACCATAGTATTGATGCTGGCCGGCGGCTTCGTCGAGTGGATATTCTGGGCCATGCGCGAAGCCACCACGGAAACCGGACTGGGCCACATTCAGGTCATGCGTTCCGGATATCTCGAAGAAGGATCGGCTAACCCGTATTCGTATCTCTTGCCCGCTCAATCGAAAGTCCTTGCCGCAATCGAGAGCGATGCTCGCGTCAAGGTAGTCGCCGAGCGCATCAGCTTCAGCGGCCTGATCAGCTACGGCGAGTCGACCTTGTCATTCGTCGGCACCGGCGTCGAACCCGCCAAGGAAGAAATCGTCAGTCGCAACCTGCCGATCCTCGAAGGAGAAAATCTGGCGGAGGGCGACAACCAAGGCATCATCGTCGGCGCAGGACTGGCCCGGAATCTCGGCGTGTCCGTTGGCGGCAAGGTGGTTCTTCTGGTGAATACGCAAACCGGGGGCGTGAGTGCGGTCGAGGCACGCGTGCGAGGCCTCTTCTCGACGCAGGTCAAGGCGTTCGACGATGTGGCGCTCAAGGTTCCGTTGACGATGGCGAGGAAATTGATGCGCGTCTCGGGTGCGCATGTCTGGGTGCTCTCGCTTACCGACGTGGAGCAAAGCGCCGCCGTTGCAAGATCGCTCGCTGTGCGCTTTCCCGATGCGAAGTTCGAATTCGTTCCCTGGTTCGAACTCGCGGACTTCTACAACAAGGCGGTGCGCCTGCTTTCGAGCCAGATGGGTGTCGTGCGTCTGATGATCGGACTGATTATCGTGCTTGGCATTTCCAACATGCTGGTCATGAATGTGCTCGAGCGAACCGGTGAGATCGGGACCATCATGGCGCTCGGTGCGCGGCGCCGAAAGGTCATCGAACTGTTTCTTCGCGAGGGCTTGCTGCTCGGTCTGGTCGGCGGCGGCATCGGACTGTTGATCGGCTTCATTCTGGCGAAATTGATTTCCGCAGTCGGCATTCCGATGCCGCCGCCGCCGGGCCGCAGCGTCGGCTATTCGGCCGGCATTCTTCTGAATTGGTCGTTGGTCTGGTGGGCTTTCGCTCTCGCGGTCGGCTCGGCTTTCCTCGCGAGTCTCTACCCTTCGTGGAAGGCCTCGCGGCTCGTCATTGTCGATGCCTTGCGGCAGAACCGTTGAGCGAGGCGCCCATCATGTTTGCCCTCGCACTTCGAAATATCTTTCGCAACAAGGCAAGAACCAGCCTCACCTTGACCGTGATCGGCACGGGAGTGGCCGGGCTGATTCTTTGCGGCGGTTTTGTGGACGATGCCTTGCTGCAACTGCGCGAAGCCACCATACACGGGCAACTCGGCCATCTTCAGGTTTATCGCCTGGGCTTTTACCACAATGGATCGCGCAGCCCGGATAAATACACGATCGACAGACCTGCCGAGATTCTCGACGCGGCGCGGAAAATACCCGAGGTCCAAGAGGGTATGTCGCGTTTGAATTTCTCCGGCGTCATCAATAATGGACGGGCCGATTTCGCAATCGTCGGCGAGGGCGTCGAGCCCGCGAAGGAAAGGAAATTGGGAAGTCTTCTGGAGGTGATCGATGGAAAGAATCTCGACGACAGGGAAACCAATGGCGTCTTTATCGGCGAAGGCGTCGCGGCTTCGATGAAACTCAAAGTCGGCGATCGCGCGACGCTCCTGGTTCATACGCTCGACGGCGCGCTCAACAGCGGTGAATTCATTGTCACGGGAATATTCCGGAGTTTCTCGAAGGATTACGACAGCCGCGCGGTGCGCATCGCTTTGCCCGCGGCGCAGGAGTTGTTGGGCACGTCAGCAATCAACGCGGTAGTGCTGCTGCTGAAGAACACCGAAAGTACCGACGCCGTGGCGACGACGCTGCTCGGACAGTTGGACAAGACGCGCTATGAAATCAGAAGCTGGCGCCAGCTCGCCGACTTCTACGACGGAACTGCACGCCTTTATCAACGTCAGTTCGTGGTCCTCGAGGTCATCATCCTGCTCGCCGTGCTGCTCAGCGTCGTCAATGCCGTCAACATGAACGTGTTCGAGAGAACCGGCGAGTTCGGCACATTGATGGCGCTCGGGACACACGGCAGCGCGGTCTTCCGTCTGGTCTTGCAGGAGAACGTGCTTCTCGCGCTGATCGGCAGCGGCGCCGGCGCGCTGATCGGCGTGATGCTGGCCGGGGGCATTTCGGCGATCGGCATCCCCATGCCGCCGCCGCCGAACTCGAACGCGGGATACACGGCGCAAATTCAGATCAATGCGGCGACCGTCGTCACGGCATTCGCCGTTGGTTTCGTGGCGACGGTTTGTGCGGCATGGCTGCCAGCGCGGCGCGTTGCCCGCATGCCTGTCGTAGAGGCATTGCGACATGTTTGATCGCACCGCTCGACCTCGCTGGTCCTATTCGAGCTTTTTCAGATAATCCTTGGTAAAGAGTTTATCCGGAAGATCGCGAATCTTCATATTGGAGTATTCAAGTACCGATTGCTCGTTCTGATGCAAAGCGTCTTCGAGTATCAGACGGGTAGGGCGCATCTGTCCGGCGATCTTCCTGTAATCGAGATATTTGCAGGTTTTCAATAACCGATCCGAAAGAGAATAAAACTCCGCTTTGAACGGACGAGCATCCGATTGCCTGACCCAATAAAGAACGCGGTGATAAGTGACGCCGCGATCGACCGCGGCCAATTCCAGCACCTGATAAGTTTCACCGTCGATGCTTTCGGTGCGAACCAGTTTCGCTGTGTAATCGCCTGCGAAATTCGCCCGCGCAAGATCGCCGTTTGCGACTTCGCCGGTCAGGCGCTGGCTGAGCGAAAGGCGTACGGGTTGCGAAATATCGGGCAGAAAGACCCAGAGGTCGCGAGCCTTCATCAGCAGGATCTGTCCTTTTTCGGAAGCAGGCTCGGTCGTGATAACGACCGTGTTGTCGTTGCCCTTGGACATGATCCGGTACTTGCGGTTGTCCTGTTCCTTGCCGAAACCTGAATTGGTGATGTTGACATCTACCTGGAAGCCCTCGCGCGGGAAGCGAATCTGATCGGATTTTTCGAGGACGGCCTGGAGCGGGTCCTCATCGGCGGCGTTCGCGGGCGTAGCGATGCACAGCATGTTCAGCGCCGCGTTCAACGCCGCAACGCATGCCCACAGGAGTCGGATGGTGCGAGAGCGTGGCAATGCATTCATGATCGAGAACCTTTGCGATGCGGGCGGGCGGGGCTTGCGTACAACAATGACGGCTCATCGTGAGCGCCGATCGGGCCGAAGACAGTCGATGAACCGTATCATGACTGGCAGCGAATTTCGTCGTCGGGCTTACATGGAATTGATTCGGCTTGAGAACGTCACCAAGGACTATCTGCTGGGCCGGCAGACGGTGCAGGCGCTCAAGCAGGTCACCTTGAGCATCGAGGATGGGGTCTTTCTCGCCATCGCAGGGCCTTCGGGGAGCGGCAAGACGACCTTGCTGAATTTGATCGGATGCATCGATCGAGCGACCACAGGCGCGATCTGGATCAACGGGCACGACGTCTCCAAGCGCACGCCCGACCAGCTCGCCGACCTGCGCGCGCGAACGATAGGGTTCGTGTTCCAGACCTTCAATCTGCTCCCCGTGCTCTCGGCCGCGGAGAACGTCGAATATCCGTTGCTTCAATTCAGGGAACTGAGCAAGAGCGCGCGCCGCGAGCGCGTGCATCACTATCTGAAGGTGGTCGGAATCGACAAGTTCGCGACCCACCGTCCAAACCAGTTGAGCGGGGGGCAACGGCAACGGGTGGCGATCGCTCGCGCGCTGGCGATTCACCCGAAAATCATTCTGGCCGACGAGCCGACCGCGAACCTGGATCACAAGACCGGCGAAGGGATACTGCGGTTGATGAAGAAAATCAACATGTCGACAAAAACCACGTTCATATTCTCGACCCACGATCAAAAGGTGATCAACATGGCGGATCGATTGATTCGAATCGAAGATGGTGAAATCAAGCGACTGGGCATCAAGATCGATCGCGCGTGGCTCTATGCGGACAATCCCGATCGCGTCCTCAAGGTGAAATGATGGAGCCCGATTTTTTCTTCTCATGTCTCACGCGCGGCACGCCGCTGTTTTGCCGCGCTGCCATCGGCCTGTTCGTCGCCAGCGCGGCCGCCTGCGCATACGCAGCACCGGCGGATCAGCCGGTCCCGGTCGTCGACCCGTCGGGCTTGGCTTCCGATGGTTCTTCCGAGGAGGCGCAGGGCGGCGGCCTCCGCATTCCGAGTCGCGCCGCGCTGCGTCGCCTGCTCGCGCAGCGAGCCGATGACAAGGGCGCCAAGAGCGTCGGCGAGCCGAAGGAAAAGAGTCGGGCCGATGCGCTGCTCGCGGAGGATAACCTCGAGGAACCGGCCGCGCCGACGACGAAGTTCTTCGGCTTCGATCAGGTCGAAGCCGCGTACATCGTGCCTCGGCCCGGGCATTTTTCGAAATGGATCAATCGACTCGAATTGGGTGCTCAAGGCGCATTGAGCGAAAGCGTGAAGTGGAAAGTCAGCGGGAGATTCGATTACAACGCGATCTACGACCTCAGTAATTTCTATCCGGGCCGAGTCAGGGACGATCAACGTTTCGATGCGATGTTCCGCGAAACCTATATCGATCTGGGCGCCGGGGACATCGAGTTTCGTCTCGGACGGCAGCAGATTGTCTGGGGTGAAGTGGTCGGATTGTTTTTCGCCGACGTCGTTTCGGCCAAGGACTTGCGCGAATTCATACTGACCGATTTCGATTTGCTCCGGATTCCGCAATGGGCCGCGCGCGCGGAATATTTCAAGAACGATATCCACGTCGAGGCGATCTGGATCCCGGTTCCCAGCGTCGACAAGGTCGGCAAGCCGGGGAGCGACTACTTTTCGTATCCGCCCGCCGGGCCTTCTGGCTACGGCTACGTGATCAACGATGAGCGCAAACCCCAACGGAACTCGTCGAATCAGAATTTCGGACTGCGTGCGTCGATTCTGCGAGGCGGCTGGGACGTCGCGGCCTTCGGCTATCGCAGCGTCGACTCGTCGCCGACGTATTTCCGCGAAGTGGTGGCGGGACCAAATCCGGCGCTGATCTATACGCCGCGTCACGACAAGATCACCCAATACGGCGTGACGGCCTCGAAGGACCTCAACGATTTTCTGATCAAGACCGAGGCGATTTATACCCTCGGGCGAAATTTCAATGTCACGCGACTATCCGACAGCGACGGCGTGGTTCGCCAGAATTATCTCGACTACATCGTCAGTTTCGAATTTCCGTTGGCCGATGATGCGCGATTCAATCTGCAATTGTTTCAACGCCGATTCAGCGATCACGATCCCGATATCATTCCGAGGAAGATCGAAAGCGGCGTGACCTTGTATTGGGCGGGAAAATGGAGCAACCATCTTCAACCGCAAATACTTTTTATTCACAGCCTGAATCGCAACGATTGGCTGCTGCGCCCCAAGCTGGTCTGGAATTTCCAGAAAGAATGGCGCGCGGTGGCGGGAGTCGATGTTTTCGGCGGCTCGGCGAACGGACTGTTCGGACAATTCGATAAGAAAGACCGCGCCTATCTGGAGGTTCGTCGCAGCTTTTGATCGCCTGGCGTGATCGCTGGATCGAACATCAGTTGCTCGAGCGGCAGCCGCAGCGATCGATAGGGCGCAGGATTCCCAGCACCCACTCTCCCCATGAAAACCGCGTTCTTCGCAGCGGCCTCTCCAATGTCCTGATCGAGTCGCAACGCGATTCGCGCCGCCAACGCCGGGATTTCCGGAAGACTCGAGAATTGCAGACGGGCGCGGCTGTAGCGCGCGAAGATCAAAGGCGTCACCTCGGGCTGCAATTGCAGATTCAATTGAGCCGCCGTCAGCCACAGCCGCTGAACGGCACGTCCGGCGGCGATGAAATCGTCGATCGTCGTTGGCGAACGCTTTGCAATGAGCACGAAGTGAGCCGCGCATTTCAGAGCGGGAATCACGTCGAGCTGAATGCGCGGTATCCAGGTGCCCGCGAGAAAGCGATTGAAGAACCCCACTCGCGTCCAGCTTCGCATCACCCAGCGCATCAATAGCGCCGTCATCGGATCCAATCCCACAGCAGCTTCGGGAACGCGATCGTTGCTGAATTTCGCGCCCCATTCGATCGCCTCGCGATGGACCTGATAGGCCTCGGGCATGATCAGCCGCAGCTTGGCGCTGGCAAACAGCAAACCGGCCACGCGGCGACGTTCGGCCGCGCTCTCGCGCCACAGGAGTTGGTACGCATCGCCGATCGATGCCGTCAGCGCGGCTTTTTCGGTTTGCGTGAGCGCTCGCGTGTCGAGCGCGCGGCGATGCACGCTTCGAGTCTCGATGAACGCGGCCAAGGGATCGGCGCGAACGAGGGAATCGGCGACCAAGCGAATATCGATGGCAGGCCGCTCGATCGGCGATGCGACGATTCGAGTTGCATCGACGCGAAGGCCCAAGCGCGACGCCGTGATCGCCATCGTCTCGATCAGCGCGCCGATGCCGATCTGGCTTGCGCTTCCGTCGAGATCGTAGACGCAGCGCTCGCGCGTGTCGTAGCCGTGAACGATGACGTGGTCATCGGCGACGATCTCGAATCGCCAGCATTGCTCGTTGTCGCCGCTGGGCGCCCAGCGAGCGAGATCGAGGATTTGCTCGACGCGGCGACGATCCTCCGATCGAGGGATCATTTCGTCGGCGGCGTTATCTTCAACTGGCGGCGCGCGATCGCCAGAGTCAATTTCTGCAGCGGATTGCTGTTGCCGCGAGGTCGCCACGTGCGCGTGAGCCGATAACGATAGGCATCGAAGTGGACGCCGCGCGGCGCTGCAAGCAGCCTTCCGCGTTTGAGCAATATCTTCAGACTCTCGGTGGCCGCAAATCCCGCGCAGAGCTGGCAGGCCATCACCGTCGATGGGCCGCGCTTGTTCGCGAAATCGACGCGCGATCGATCGACGAGATAAGCGAGTTGCAGCATGCGCGGCGAGAGGCCGAGCAAAAAGCGAATCGCCTGCTCGTCGGGCGGCAGACCTTCGAGCTGGAAGTAGTCGTCGAAGCTCATGCCCCCGGGCAGGAAGTTGAGCAGCGCCACGCCCATGCCGAGCGGCGCGGCCGTTATCGCGGGAATCCCGAGTTGTGCGCAGCGCGCGAACACCTTGCGGCGAATGTCGAGCGCGAAATAATCGAGGCCGTCGACATAGAGATCGACGTCCTTCAGGAACGCGTCGATGCCTTCTTCGGTGACGCCCATGGGGAAGCGCTCGATCGCGAGTTCCGGATTGATGTCGAGCGCCATGGCGGCGAGCACTTCGATCTTGGGTTGATCGATGCTCGCCATCGAGGCGCCCGCCTGCCGGTTGAAGTTCGCCAGGGCGAATCGGTCGAAGTCCGCGATATGAAAGCGACCGATGCCCAGGCGCGCAAGCGTCAGCAGATGGCTGCCTCCCACGCCGCCGAGTCCTGCGATCGCGATGCGCTTGCCTTTGAGTTTCTGCTGTTCCGCCTCGGTGACCCAGCCGAGATTGCGGGAGAAGGCTGCCTCGTACGAAAATGGCTCAGCGCTCATCAAGTCGCCCGCTCATCCCGGAGGCGTTCAGCAATCGATGCATCGTGGCGCGTTCAGCGCAGCTTGTTCAGCCGCCCCATGATCCCGCGCTCTTCGGCCTCGGAGAAGAAATAGGGATAGAGGGACTTTTCCACACGCGCCTGTTCGGGTTTGCCGCCGAACTTGGCGATCTGCGCGGCCGAGTGCGAGAAGTCGAGCCGCATCAGAACCGCCGGGGCATTGACTCGAGGGCTGAGGCGCTCGGGACCGAATTGCTTGAACCCGAGCATCTGGTCATAGAAACGCACATGGCGCGGATTGACCTCGATGAACAAGTCCGAAAATCCGTTCATGCGGTGCGAATAAATGTACGCGATGTGAAACAGCGTAGCCAGTACGCGCTTGGAACGGATCGCGCCATCGACCGCGAGTTTGGTGAATTCGCAGATGCGTCCCCCTGCGACGCGAAGAGCGTCGACCTCGGGCTTGTAGAGCTCGTCGACCAGGAGACCGTCGGAGGAATCGAAGCCGATGGAAATCGTCGCCATCGGCGACGTGCCATGCGAGGCCACGAGGGTGATGCGGTTCGGCTGATGCTTGGCGTGCCAGGCGATCTTGTAGCCACGCCACGCATACATCTTCTTGACGAGCATGCTCGCTGTATTGCGGCGGCCTTCGTTGTCCGCGAGACGGACCTTGAAGAGAGTCTGATTGAGCGCGAGCTCGCGGGCGCCTTCGCTTTCACCCTGATCGACGACCAGCGACGTCAGGACGTGCGGCGCATCGAAAGGGACGCCGACGATCGTTCGCCCGACGAGATCATCGTTGGGCGAAGGTTTATCTTTAGAAGAATCTGAAGTGGAACGCCAACTCTTCAAAACACCGTGCTCCGCATCGACTTTCCGGGAGCCCTCCCCGAATCCCAAAAATGAGGCCGGACCGCCTATGTTGTCTTTGGGCTGAGTTTTTTATTTATCCTAGCATACGCAAAAAATGCGCTCGTGGCGCGAATGGTGTCGATCAGACAACATGATTGTCGCGCTTGCGTAGCCCGCTCCATATCCAACCTGTGGATTGATCCCGTGCCGATTCTTTCAGACATGCCTGCGTCCGATCTTTCCGCCTGGTGGATGCCTTTCACTGCCAACCGCGAATTCAAGGCTGCTCCGCGCCTTCTGGTCTCGGCGTCCGGCATGTTTTACACGACGCACGACGGGCGCCGGATTCTCGATGGCACCGCAGGGCTCTGGTGCGTCAACGCGGGTCACGCACAGCCGCGCATTGTCCGCGCGATCGGCGAATCGGTGGCGACGTTGGACTATGCGCCGAGCTTCCAGATGGGGCATCCGAAGGCTTTCGAATTGGCTGAACGGCTCGTCGCGTTTTCGGGCGGTCGCTTCAGCCACGCGTTCTATACCAACTCGGGATCCGAGGCCGTCGATACGGCGCTCAAGATCGCGCTCGCGTGGCATCGCGTTCGAGGCGAGGGTACCCGCACGCGCCTGATCGGCCGCGAGCGCGGTTACCACGGCGTGGGTTTCGGCGGGATATCGGTAGGCGGCCTGGCCAGCAACCGCAAGTGGTTCGGATCGCTGCTGGCCGGCGTCGATCATCTGCCGCATACGCATGACCCGGCGCGAAACGCGTTCGCACGCGGACAACCGCAGCACGGCGCCGAACTGGCCGACGAGCTCGAACGCATCGTGACGCTCCACGATGCGTCCACCATCGCCGCGGTCATCGTCGAACCGGTTGCCGGGTCGACCGGCGTCTTGATCCCGCCGGTCGGCTATCTCGAACGCCTGCGCGACATCTGCACGCGTCACGGCATTCTCCTGATCTTCGACGAAGTCATCACCGGCTTCGGTCGTTTGGGTACGCCGCTCGCTGCCGATTTCTTCGACGTCGAACCCGACATGGTGACTCTCGCGAAGGGGATCACGAACGGCTGCGTGCCGATGGGTGCGGTGCTGGTCAAGCCCCGGATTCACGACGCGTTCATGCAGGGGCCACCGGGGGCAATCGAGTTGTTCCACGGCTACACCTATTCGGGTCACCCTCTGGCGTGCGCCGCGGCGCTTGCGACGCTCGATGTCTATGAGGAAGCAGGAGCGTTCGCGAATGCGGCCGCACTCGCTTCGACATGGGAGGACGCGGTGCATGCGCTGCGCGACCGGCCTCACGTGATCGACGTGCGCAACCTCGGACTCATCGCAGGCATCGAGCTCGCGCCGCGGGAAGGCCAGCCGGGTGCGCGGGGCATGGAAGCATTCAGGCGCGCATTCGCAGAAGGAATTCTGGTCCGCGTGACGGGCGACACCATCGCGATGTCGCCGCCATTGATTCTCGATCGCGGTCACATCGAACGCCTGTGCTCGACGCTAGGCGAGGTGCTCGAGACGATAGCCTGAGCGGCGCGGTGGAGAGTCTGCGATAATCCGTGGTTGAACTTCGGCTGAGCGCGGGTCGAGGCGCTCGGCGCTGCGAGGTTCCTCCTCCCACTTTTAACTGCACACCACGGTGAATGAACGCGATACCTCCGGCCCGGAATTGAACGCGCGCGATGACGCTCCACGTGAGCCTGCCGCAGCGGCATCGAAGTCTTCGCATGTCGCGGCGGCCGCAGCCGCGGATTTTTCGGGCTTCGGTCTCGATGCGACCATTCTCCGGGCGCTAGCCGATCAAGCGTACGCCACGCCCACACCGATTCAGGCGCAGGCTATTCCCGTCGTGATTTCGGGTCGCGACGTAATGGGCGCAGCGCAGACCGGCACCGGCAAGACGGCGGGATTTTCGCTGCCGATCATCCAGAATCTGCTGCCGCTGGCCAGCAGCAGCGCGTCGCCCGCGCGTCATCCGGTGCGTGCCTTGATGCTCACCCCGACGCGCGAGTTGGCCGACCAGGTCGCCGATAACGTCGCGCGTTACGCGAAGTACACCAACCTGCGCTCGACCGTGGTGTTCGGAGGCGTAGACATGGCGCCGCAGACGGCCGCGCTGCGCGCCGGCGTCGAGTTGCTGATCGCTACGCCGGGACGACTGCTCGACCACGTGCAGCAGAAGACGCTGAACCTTTCGCAGGTGCAGGTGTTCGTTCTCGACGAAGCCGATCGCATGCTCGACATGGGCTTCCTTCCAGACCTGCAGCGGATCATCAATCTGTTGCCGAAGAAGCGACAGAACCTGATGTTCTCGGCGACGTTCTCGAACGAGATCAAGAAGCTCGCGCAAAGCATTCTGAACGACCCGATCCTGATCGAAGTCGCGCGACGCAATGCGACTGCCGAGAACGTGCAGCAGATCGTGTATGCGCTGCCGTCCGATCAGAAGCGAGCCGCCGTCGCGCACCTCATCCGCACGCGCGGCTTGAAGCAGGTGCTGGTGTTCTCGAACACCAAGATCGGTACCGGGCGTCTCGCGCGCGAGCTCGTGAAGGAAGGCATCAACGCCGACGCGATCCACGGCGACAAGAGCCAGAAGGACCGCATGATCGCGCTCGAGGCTTTCAAGAAAGGCGACACCGAAGTGCTGGTCGCCACCGACGTCGCCGCGCGCGGACTCGACATCGTCGAACTGCCTGCCGTGATCAACTACGACTTGCCGTATGCACCCGAGGATTACATCCATCGCATCGGTCGCACTGCCCGCGCAGGCGCATCGGGCCTCGCGATCTCGCTGATGTCGCCCGACGAAGAGCGCCTGCTCGCCGACATCGAAAAACTGATCAAGAGTCCGCTCGAACGCGGGTCGCTGTCCGACTTTCATCCGCGGGATCGCGAGCGCCGCCCTCCTCGCCGTGACGAAGACGTCCGTGAGGTCCGCGCTTCCCGTGAAGCCTTCGGGCAACAGGCGGGACAGCGCGCTGCGCGTTACGCATCGCCCAGGCGCGGTCACCACGAAGTGGTCGACGAATTCTTTCTGAAGCCCTACGAACCCGATGCCCGTTCGACCCCTGAAGAGACGGCCGAATCAGCGTCGCCTCCCACGTCGAAACCTGTCCGCAAGATCGCCGCATTGCTGGGCGGCACGAAGCGAGGTTGACGCGGAGTTGACGCGGGCCATCGTCGTCCCTGCAGCCTTTAGTCCCCGCGAAAGCGGGGAAGGGACCCAGCGGCGTTGAAGTGTCACGCCACTGGATTCCCGCTTTCGCGCGAACGACAGCGCAGGTGAAGTACCCGATCGCTGTGGGACCGCTTCAAGACCTGCTCACAAGCAGGCGCCGATGGTCCACCATGATGCAGCGGTCCATCACGACCATCATGCCGGCTGCGCGCGCTCTTGCCGCCGCATCCTCATTGACGACGCCGAGCTGCATCCAGAGATGATGCGCGCCGATCGCGATCGCGGCTTGGGCGATCGGCCCGATTTCTTCACTGCGCCTGAAACACACGACGGTGTCGATTGCGATGCCTTCACCGGCCAGCACGCCGAGGCTCGCGACACAGCGTAGTCCCGCGACGCGGCTTGCGTTGGGATTGACCGGATGCACATCGAAGCCCGCGCCTTTCAGATAGGCCGTAATGCGATGGCTGTCGCGCGCCGGGTTGTCCGACGCGCCGACCACGGCGATGCTTCGCGTCGCATCGAGGATGCGCGCTGCGGTCGCTGCGTCATCGTCCGCGTCATGGTCCGCGTTATGGTTCATTCGTCGCCCCCTCGAATTTATTGCCGTCGTTGATGTGCAAAGGCCAGCGAGTCGCCCACGCGTGGGTCGCCCGCTCCCAGAATTCGTCCACGCCACCCGCATCCTCGATCACGAGACCGAGATGGCGTGCGGCTGCATGCAGCGCGGGCAACGGGCGCTTGCGATCGAGCGGTGTCGCGCAGTTCTGCTTGGCAAGCTTTTCGCCGCGCGCATCGACCACGAGCGGCACGTGCAGGGTGCGCGGCATCGGCAAGTCCAGCGCTTCTTGCAACCAACGCTGGCGCGGCGTCGAATCGAGCAGGTCGGCGCCGCGCACGACGTCGGTCACGCCCTGATCGGCATCGTCGACGACGACCGCGAGCTGATATGCCCAGAGGCCGTCGGCCCGCTTGACGACGAAGTCTCCCACCTCGCGCGCGAGGTTCTGCGTGACGAGGCCGGCTGCCCGGTCGTGAAAAGCCGCGACGCGGTCGGGTGCGCGCATGCGCCACGCGCGAGCCATTCGGCCCGCTGGCAATCCTTCGCGGCACGTACCGGGATATACGGCGGCGGCGGCAGGCGCGTCGCGCAGTCGCGCGGGCGCCAGCCCTGCCTCTTCGACTTCACGACGCGTGCAGCCGCAGGGATAAACCCATCCGCGCGCCTGCAATCGTTCGAACGCGCGTTGATAGAGAACATCGCGCGCACTCTGCCGCACGATAGCTCCATCCCATCGAAAGCCGAAGGCCTCGAGCGTCGCGACGATATCGTCAGCCGAGCCTGCGACTTCGCGCGGAGTGTCGAGGTCGTCGATGCGAACGAGCCAGCGGCCGCGATGCACGCGAACATCGAGCCAGCTCGCCATTGCGGCGACCAGCGATCCGCCATGCAAATAGCCAGTCGGCGAGGGCGCGAAGCGCCCCACGACGGGAGGATGGTTCGCGGCCACAGGCATCGACCGTGGTCGGCGGCAATCAGGCAAGTGTCTCTCTTTGTGTGAACCAAAAGATCATCTTTTGCGGGAACTTTCATTCAATGTTTCTATTGCTTGCGATAATGACCGCAGCGCAGCACCTGATATTCCTGTCTATTCGATCGGTCGTCTGCGTCCGCCAGTTCAATCGCAATCAGCTTCACCCGGCATTCTTCCATGCGTTTCCCTGTGCCGTCTGCCGCATCGAACCGTTCCTCGTGATTCGTCGGCCCAATTCGCTTTCTACGTTGTCCGGCACGCGCACGGTGGCAGGCACGATTGCCGATTCGCGAGTGCGTCTCGAGCTGCTCGATATCGCTGCGCATAACGGATGGCTGGCGGGTGTGATCACGGTGGTCGTGATGGGTTTTGTCTGGGCGCTGCTGTTCGGGCGCGCGTCTGGCGCTGCATTGCTGGCGTGGGCCGTATCGATGATCCTGGGCGCGGCTCTGCGGATCGGATTGAGTCACGCGTGGGCGTCCGGTCGCAGGCGCCATGCCCGACGCAAAGCGCTGCAGGAGGGTGTCTCGCGCGTGACCGCAACTCATCTCGAACGATGGGAAGTCGCCCACGCCGTCGTCGGTCTGCTGTGCGGATCGGCGTGGGCCATGCTGGTTTTCGCGGTCGACCCGAACACCGAGCGCGTCGTCTTCCTGGTGGGTCTGGCTTTGACCGTCGCGCTGATTCTCGGCAACAGTTCATACGCCGCGAGCCGATTGGCCTACCTGCTGTTTGCAATTCCGATCGTCGTCACGCAGGAGGTGAACCTGTTGCGTCTGCAGGCGGACTTGCGCGATCTGCTTGCAGTCGCATGGCCGGCTCTCGCAATCAGCCTCTACTTTCTCCATCGCGCTTTCGCAAATTCCTTGTTCAACAATCTGGTTGCCCGCATCGACCAGGAACGCAGCGCGGCCGAACAGAAGGCGCTGGTCGAGACTGCGCCATTGGGCATTCTCGTGGTGCGCGATATGCGTATTACCATCTGCAACGATGCGTTGTTGAAGATCCTGGGGTTCGGCAGCAAGGAAGACTTGCTCGGCAAGAGCGTCCGAATGCTGATTCCCGACGACACTGCCTGGCGCGAGGCGCTCGAGGACGGGCTGGCCGCCATGCATGGCCCGGTGCGGTCGCGCATCGTGCGTCGTCGTCGTGCGGACGGAACGGTCGTCGACATCAAGCGCGACATCGCCGCGGTGGAACGCGGCAACAGCGGAACGGGGTACATCGGTATCTACGAAGACGTCAACGAACGCGCTGCGATCGAAGAGGGCTTTCGGCATGCAGTGCACATGCAGCGCCTGGTGTTCGAATCCGCGGGCGAGGGCATCGCGATCGTCAACGAAGGCATCATCGAGCAGGCCAACCAGGCGCTCGCCGATCTCGTCGGGATGTCGATCGCACAATTGAAAGACCGGCCTTTCCAATCACTCTTCGAAGACCCCAAAGCCTGGGCCGAGATCGAGAAGCAGTTCGAGCGCCTCGGCAATACCTTGAAGCTCGAGCGGCGCATCGTGCGCTCCGACGGCCGGGCGCTGTGGGCGTGCGTCACCGGTCGTCCGGTGGGGGCGCATTTGACAACCACGACGCGCGCGGCGACCGATGATCACGCGCGCTCGATCTGGATCGTTGCCGATCTCACGGCTCTGAAGGCGAGGGAGGCCGAGAGTTGGCACCAGGCCAATCACGATGTATTGACCGGCCTGCCCAACCGTCGTTTCCTGCAGGACCGACTCGATCAGGCGCTTGCCCTCGCGCGTCGCGATGGACGTCGCGTCGCGATCCTTGCGCTCGATCTCGACGGCTTCAAGTCAGTCAACGATATGTACGGCCATCCCTTCGGCGACGCGGTGCTCGAAGAAGTCGCGCGACGTTTGTCGTCGGTGGTCCGCGAACTCGATACCGTGGGCCGCTGGGGCGGCGACGAATTCGTGCTGGTCTTGAAGGAGATCGAGTCGCGCGCGGTTGTCGAGGTCATGGTCGAGCGTGTGATCGCGCGCCTGTCCGAACCCATGATCTACCGGGGGCAGCGATTGTCAGTCGGCGTGAGCATCGGCATCGCTCTCTATCCGGATCATGGCGACGAAGTCGAGAAGGTGATGCTCGCCGCCGATCTGGCGATGTACGAAAGCAAGGCGAGCGGGGGCAATGCCTGGCGCTTCGCGTCCGCCAATGCGCAGACGCCGCGCGGAAAATATCGACCTGCATTGGCGCCTGAGGCTTGAGGAAAGGGAACAACCCGTAGCCCCGGCGAAGGCCGGGGTCCAAGTGACGGAGCCCGTCGCCCCGGTGAAGGCCGGGGTCCAAGTTGCTTGCTTGTCGCGTGTGCGGACGAACTTGGGTCCCGGCCTTCGCCGGGAAGACCCCGAGAAGACGGCGGCAACGCATGGCGCGCCTCACGCACGCGCCAGGTGCGCGTGTTGTTGCTTGAGCTGCTCGACCGCCGTCGTGAATTTCGCAACGCGCTCGCGTTCCTGCGCGACAACCTCGGCTGGCGCCTTGCCCACAAAGCTCTGATTCGACAGCTTGCCGTTCGCTTTCGTGATTTCGCCTTCGAGTCGCGCGATTTCCCTGGCGAGGCGCTCGCGCTCGGCGTCGGTGTCGATCTGCACGTCGAGCATCAGTCGCGCATCGCCGACCACCTGCACCGGGGCGTTGGTGGCCGACTCGGCCAGCGCTTCGACGACCGTCACGTCCGACAACCGCGCCAGCATCGTGAGATAGGGCGCGATGCTCGACAGGCGCGCGCGCGCTGCCTCGCTCGACGCCGCCGCCACCAGCGGCACGCGCTCGGCGGGTGACATGCGCATCGCGCCGCGCAGATTGCGGACCGCATAGACCGCCGCTTTCAATTCGGTCATCCACGCATCTGCGGCCGCATCGATTTTTTCGGGCTGCGATTGCGGATAGCGCTGGATCATCACGCTGGTCACGTCGCCGGCCTCGATCACGCCCGCAAGCGGCGCGACCTTCTGCCACAACTCCTCGGTGATGAAGGGAATCACCGGATGCGCGAGCCGCAGCGTGGTCTCGAGCACGCGCAGCAAGGTGCGCCGCGTCGCGCGCTGTTGCGCGCCGCTTCCGCCCTGCAATTGAACCTTCGCGAGTTCGAGATACCAGTCGCAATATTCGTCCCATACGAACTGATAGATCGCCGACGCGGCCTGATCGAATCGGTATTCGGCAAAGCCCTTTGCGACATCGGCCTCGGCTCGTTGCAATCGGCTGACGATCCAGCGGTCGGCCTGCGAGAAGTCCAGATAACCGTCGGGTCCGCAGTCGTGTTTGCACGGATCGAGACCGCGCTCGAAGTCCGAAGCGCCCGCCACGTTCATCAACACGAAGCGCGTCGCGTTCCACAGCTTGTTGCAGAAATTGCGATAACCCTCGCAGCGCGACAGATCGAAGTTGAGCGTCATCGACAGCGGCGCGAGTGCGGCGAAGGTAAAACGCAGCGCATCGGCGCCGAAGGCCGGAATGCCGTTCGCAAAATTCTTGCGAACGTATTGCGCCGCCTTTTTCTTGTGGCTCTCGAGCATCAGACCCTGGGTCGACTTCGCGACCAGCGATTCGAGATCGATGCCGTCGATGAGATCCAGCGGGTCGAGCGTGTTGCCCTTGGACTTCGACATCTTGTTGCCGTCGGCATCGCGCACCATGGCATTGATGTAGACGGCGCGAAACGGCACCTTGTCCGTGAAGTGCAGCGTCATCATGATCATCCGCGCGACCCAGAAGAAGATGATGTCGTTGCCGGTGACGAGCACGTCCGAGGGGAGAAACGTCTCTTGATCGGCGCGTGACATTTCGGTTGCGTCCGGCCAGCCGAGCGACGAGAAGGGCACGAGCTGCGATGAGAACCAGGTGTCGAGCACATCGGGGTCTTGCCGCAATGGGCCCGTGTAGCCCTTCGCTTCGGCCCTGGCCCGGGCTTCTTGCGCGTTGCGCGCGACGACGATCGTCTGGCCATCGATGGTGGCGCCGTCGGTATGCCACGCGGGAATCTGATGGCCCCACCACAACTGGCGCGAGATACACCAGTCCTGGATGTTCGACAGCCAGTGGTTGTAGGTTGCCTTCCAATGATCCGGGTAGAACCTGACGTCGCCTTTCGCCACCGCATCGAGGCCGCGCGCGGCGAGGCCGTCCATCTTCATGAACCACTGATCGGTCAGCATGGGCTCGATCACGACACCGCTGCGATACGACTTCGGCTGCGCCATCGTGTGCGGCTTTGCTTCGACGAGAAAGCCATCGCGCTCGAGTTGCGCGACCACCGCCTTGCGCGCCTCGTAGCGATCCATTCCCCGAAACTGCGCGGGCCCGTTCTCGTTGATCTTCGCGTCGAGCGTGAAGATGACAATCATGGGTAGCTTGTGCCTCTGCGCGGCGCCGTAGTCGTTGAAGTCGTGCGCGCCCGTGATCTTCACGGAGCCCGATCCGAACGCCGGATCGACCATCGTGTCGGCGACGATCGGAATGGTGCGATCGCAAAGCGGCAGGATCACGCGCTTGCCGACCAGATGCCGATAACGCTCGTCGTCGGGATGGACAGCCACCGCGCCGTCGGCCAGCATCGTCTCGGGGCGCGTGGTCGCGATCATCATGCCGCGCAGCGTACGGCGCGCATTCTTGCCATTCGCCTCGGCATCGACCATCTCCTGCGGACCATCGACGAAGGGATAGACGATGTACCACATCGTTCCCTGGACCTCTTCGCTCTCAACTTCGAGCTCAGAGACCGCGGTCATCATCACCGGGTCCCAGTTGACGAGCCGCTTGCCGCGATAGACGAGGCCGTCTTCGTGCAGCCTGACGAAGGCCTCGACGACCGCGCGATTCATGTGCGCATCCATCGTGTAGTAGCCGGCCTGCTGGCCCTCGGCGTCGGCATAGGTCCAGTTGGCCGAATCGCCCAGGCGCCGCATCTGCCGCGTGATGGTCGAGCCGGACTGCTGCTTCCACTCTTTGACCTTCGCGACGAAGGCCTCGCGGCCGAGCAGAGCGCGGCTCGTGCCCTGCGCTTCGAGCTGACGCTCGACGACGATCTGCGTCGCGATGCCCGCGTGGTCGGTGCCCACCACCCAATTGGTATTGAAGCCGCGCATGCGGTGGTAACGGATCAGCACATCCATCAGCGTCTGCTGAAACGCGTGACCCATGTGCAGCGTGCCCGTCACGTTGGGCGGCGGAAGCTGGATGCAGTAGGCGTTGTCGGGATCGTGCTCGTCGACGCGATGGCGAAAATAGCCGCGCGACTCCCACAGCGGATACCAGTGCGCCTCGATCGCGTGCGGCTCGAAGCTCTTGGCGAGTGCGGACGCAAGAGCGTCGCTGGTCGGCGCCGCGTCGGGTGGACTGCCTGCGATGGTGCGATCAACGGCGGAAATGGCGGGGACAGTCGGGGGCATCGAGGGCTCGTTCTCTGGCAGACTCATGCGCGTGGGTGCGCTTGGGAACGCTGGGGATTATTCCGCGCAATTTTAATGGAGAACCCCGAAGCGCCCTTGCGCCCACACGAATCGGTACGTTCGACGAGGAGCCGAAGAGTTCTTCATGCACGAGGAAAGTCGTTGGGGAGACGGGGATGACGAAGCAGAAGTTCGTGAAGTGCGCCGCGGCTGCGGCGCTGGGGGTTGCGATCGTCTCGATCACGGGATGCGCAACCGTCGGTGCGTTGGGTACCGGCACGAACGCGAGCGTGCCTGCGGCGCGGTCCGTAGCGTCGTCGGGTACCCCGGTCGGGGCGCCGCCCGGCGCCGGCCCGGCTGCTCCGGCTGCGGGCGCGGCGGCACCCCCGTCGACAGCCGGCGCGAGCCGTCCCGACAACGCAAGCCTCAAGCCCTTTCGCGAAGTGATCGCGGGCGCACGGGAGATGAAGGGCTTCTTCACGCTCTGGCAAAAGGACGACAAGGTGTGGATCGAGGTTCCCGACCAACGCCTCGATCAGCTGTTCTTCTTTTCGTACAACGTCAGCGATTCGGTTGGCGAGCGCTTCGCTTATGCGAGCCAGATGGGCAAGCGCTACGTGGTCAGCTTTCATCGCGTCGGCAATGCGATGCAACTGATCGCGAGGAACACGCGCTTCGTCGCTGCGGTCGGGTCGGCCACCGAACGTGCGGTGCGCCAGAGCTTTTCGGACAGCTTGATCGGTAGCGCGCCCGTGCTCTCGCAACCGCATCCCGAATCGAAGTCGGTGCTGATCGACGCGAGCGCGCTGTTGATGACCGATATCCCGGGTTATTCGACGACGCTCGAGTCGTCGTTTCGCATCAACTACACGCTCGATCGCGCCAACTCGAGCTTCGTGAAAGTGCGGGCCGATGACCAGAGCGCGAGCTTCTCGGTACGCGATCATTTCTCGACGTCGCGCCTGCCCGGCGTGATCCTGCCGAACAATCCGATCGCGCCCGCGCCACCCACCACGCCGCCCGACGCGCGCAGCGTGTTCATCGGCTTCGTCTACAACTTCGCCGCGCTGCCCGACCCGATGCGACCGCGTTATGCCGATGATCGCGTCGGCACCTTCACGACCAACATCGCCGACTACACCTCCGACAGCGCGCCCAGCCCGCGCAGCTTCTTCGTCAATCGCTGGCGCCTCGAGAAAAAGGATCCGTCGGCAGCGATGTCCGATCCTAGGCAGGCGATCGTTTTCTGGATCGATCGCAATGTGCCGGTCAACTATCGCGACACCATCGTCGAAGGCATCCTGGTGTGGAACAAGGCGTTCGAGCGCATCGGATTCTCGAACGCGATCGTCGCGAAAATTCAACCCGACGACGCCGACTTCGACACGCTCGACGCGCGTCACGCGTCGGTGCGCTGGTACCTCGGCGCCGACGCGGGTTTTGCGATCGGCCCCTCGCACACCGACCCGCGGACCGGCGAAATCCTCGACGCTGACATCGCGATTCCGGACGCCTTCACGCGCAACGCGAAGACCCTCGTCAGCGAAGCGTTGCCGCTGCCGCCCAAGGCGCTGGAAGGATCGGCAGCCGGTGCAGGCGAGCAGGCCATGCGGTGCGACTTTGCGGCCGAGGCGATCGGCGAAGCGGCGTTCGCGCTCGGCCTCCTCGACGCGCGCGGCGAAGTGCTGGCCGACAGCGCCGAAGCCGACGGCTTCGCGCGCGACTACCTGCGCGACGTGGTGACGCATGAGGTCGGCCATGCACTCGGCCTGCGCCACAACTTTCACGCGTCGACCATCCGCACGCGGGCGCAATTGCAGGACGCGGCCTTCACGCGTGCGAACGGGATGACCGGTTCGGTGATGGACTACACGCCCTTCAACATCGCCGCGCGCGACGAGAAGCAGGGCGAATACGTGATGAGCGGCCTCGGCCCCTACGACTACTGGGCGATCGAATATGCATACAAGCCCATCGACGCGCCGACGCCCGAGGCCGAGCGCAAGGAGCTGTCGCGCATCGCCGCGCGCGGCATCGAGCCGCAGTTGACTTTTGCGACCGACGAAGACGCCGATGGCGGCCCCGATGGCGCCGACCCGGAGATCAATCGCTTCGATCTGGGCAACGATCCTCTGGCGTATTACAGAAAGCGCTTCGCCCTCTCGCGCGAACTGTGGGACCGGCTGCAGAACCGCGCGATGAAGCCCGACGAAAACTATCTGGTGCTGCGCAGGAACGTCGAGCGCGGCTTCAATGAAATCAACCGCGCGGCGCCCTTGATCGCAAAATACGTGGGCGGCATGCGGACCAGCCGCAACCACGTCGCGCTTCCCGCGACCGGCGACAACGGGGCGCTGGCAGCGAGCGGCGCGCTTCATGTGCCCATCGAAGCCGCGCGTCAGAAGCAGGCGCTCGACCTGCTCGCGACGCAACTGTTCTCGGTCGACAGCTTTCGCTTCAAGCCCGAGTTCATCAGCCGCCTGGGTATCGACTATCTCGATCGCAGCGATCCCAACGGCTCGAACAAGACCGCGTTCTATCTCCCGGGTCGCGTGCTCGCGATCCAGACCTCGGTGCTCGATCATCTGATGTCCGACCCGGTCGCGCGGCGCATCGGCGACGCGGAGAATCTGAGCGACAGACCGCGCGAGCTACTCACTCTTTCGCAGCTCTACGGTACCGTGCAGCGCGCGGTCTGGAGCGAGCTCGCAAGCGGCAAGGACATGACGCGCATGCGGCGCAACCTGCAACGCGAGCACCTGAAGCACGTGATGAACGTGCTGCTCAGGCCAGGCGTCGCGACGCTGGCCGATGCGCGCAGCCTGCAACGCGAGAACGCGATCGCGTTGAAGGCGTCGATGCAACATGCGCTGGCCTCGAAGCAGCTTTCGGTCGAGAATCGCGCGCATCTGCGCGAGAGCGTTGCGACCATCGACGATGCCTTGCGCGCGAACCTGACGAGAATGGGTATATGAACGCAGTTGTAGATACCAGGCCCTCGAAACCCGAGCCCGGCCCAAACGCAGGCGACGTGACCGCCGATCCGTCGCAGCACAAGAAAGAGGCGGTTGCGACGGTCGGCAATGAAACGCCCATTGCGGAGGCGCCCGTCGTTGCGCCCGCGTCGGACCAACCGTTGCCGAAATTCGACGCCCGCGGTGCGGCCATCGTCACGCTGGCGGTGCTGGCCACGCTGTTCGCGTTGCAAACCGCCGCGCTCTTCGTCATTCCGCTGGTGGTCGCGGTGCTGTTCGCGTATGCGCTCGACCCCTTCGTGTCGTTCCTCGAACGCAGGCATGTGCCGCGCCCGCTGGGCGCGTTGTTCGTGCTGGTCGTGCTGGTCTCCGCGTGCGGCACGAGCGTCTATGCGCTGCGCTTTCAGGCACAGGCGATCGTCGATCAGATTCCCAATGTCGTGAAGAAGGCCTCGCACGCGGTGGAAATTTTCGACAGGGGCCCTGGTGTCGGGTTCGACAACGTGCGCCGCGCCGCCGACGCCTTGCAAAAGGCCTCCGACCAGGCGGTTGGCAAGGAAGCCGGGGCGAAGGGCGAGACGGTAGTGGTCGTGCAGTCGAGCACGCGACCGAAGGACCTGTTGCTCAGCGGCGGCCGCAGCGTGCTCGAGATGATCGGCCAGACCGTGATGGTGATCTTCCTCGTCTATTTCATCCTGATCGCCGGCGACAAGTTCAAGCGCAAGTTCGTCAAGGTCGCGGGTCGCACCTTGTCGGAGAAAAAGATCTCGGTGCAGATGTTCGAGCGGATCAACCTGTCGATCCAGCGCTATCTGGCGATGCTGTTCGTCACCAACCTCGTCCTCGGCGTCATGACGTGGGGCGCATTCCGGATCATCGGACTCGACAACGCGGGCACGTGGGGAATCACCGCCGGCGTGCTCCACCTCATTCCCTATTTCGGACCGATCCTGTTGTCGCTGGCGACCGGAGTGGCTGCGCTGATCCAGTTCGGCTCGCTCGGCATGGCGGCGCTCGTGGGCGGCGTCTCGCTGGCGATCGCGACACTGGTCGGGGTCGTCCTCACGACCTGGATGACCGGACGCATCGCGAAGATGAATACGGTCGCGGTGTTCATCGGCCTGTTGCTCTTCGGCTGGCTGTGGGGCGTGTGGGGCGTGCTGCTCGCAGTCCCGATCGTCGTGATCGTCAAGGTCGTCTCCGACCATGTCGAAGAGCTTGCGGCCTTCTCTGAGTTTCTGGGAGATTGATTCGCTGCGGGGTTTGAAACGCATCCCTCGATTTGTGGATGATTTGCGGGTTTGCGCCGTAGATATTTCAACAAGGGGGGAACAATGAAACGAATTCAGAAGCGTCCCGGGATTCATTCGATAGGCGTGATCGACGCGCGAGTCATGCGAAGAACGGCCCTTCGCCTGCGATCGACAGCTCGATTTGCCACGATGTCGCGGGCTCGAGCCCGTCCGACGTCAAGTGGCGAAGAATCCGCGTCGATGGATCGAAGTCGGCCTGCGATTGCGGGCCGCCTTCGAACTTGCCGATTGAAACCGCGTCGTCCATCCGCATGTCGTGCTCCCCGATTGCTGTCCCTGTCCGGTCCGTGTCGCGCGGGTCTCCCCACCGATCACCCGCGAATCGCAATGCGTGGGGCGATCATCGCCGCTTGCTGTTTCACGCGCGCAATCAGGTGCAAATTCGCTCATCAGGATTGATGACGTTTTTCACGTGTGACGTCGTGACGGCCTACATGCCGAAAGCACATGATCGAATGATCATCGACCATCCCTATCGCCTGCATGTAGGCATAGACGATGGTCGAGCCGACGAACTTGAAGCCGCGCTCGATGAGATCTTTCGATAGGGCGTCGGACAGTTCAGTGCGGGCCGGGACCTCGGCCGATGTGGGCCACGCATTGACGACCGGTTCGCCCCCGACCCAGCTCCAGAGGTAAGGCGCGAGCCCGCCGAATTCCTCGCGCAGCCGAAGCAGCGCTCGCGCGTTGTTGATCGTCGCGGCAATCTTCAATCGATTGCGGACGATGCCGGGATTGCCCAGCAGCCGCTCGATGTCGCGCTCGTCGTAGCGTGCGATACGCTCCGCGTCCCATCCCTCGAACGCCGCGCGATAGTTCTCCCGCTTGTTGAGGATCGTCTCCCACGACAGCCCGGCCTGCGCGCCTTCGAGATTGAGCATCTCGAAGAGGCGCATCTCATCGGCGCAGGGCACGCCCCACTCGTGGTCGTGGTAGGCCAGATACAAGGGATTGGAGAGCCGCGCCCACGCGCAGCGCGCGGGCTGCGATGTCGCGCTCATCGTCACGCAGCAGGCGCGAGCGGTTCGCTCGGCGTGTCCGATGGCGCGAGTCCCGCCGCGTGAAAGCTTGCCTCACCCGCGACCTTCGAGCGGACCCGATCGATGTGCAGCTTCAAGGTGTAGAGCTCGTTGGCGTAGGACAGCGGCACGACGAGGTGATTGACCTTGGCTTCGATGTCGGCGAGACGCGCGAGCTGTTTCGCGCGGCGCGCGCTTTGCGCGATCGGGTCTCGAGCCGCATGCGTATCGTGGCCTGTCGCCGCCTGTGATGCGGACGCGTGGGCAGCCGCAGCAGCGTCCACATCGTGCTCGACATCGCGCAATTGTCCGTACCAGCGATATACGCGCGAACGCACGCGCCACGTGTAGAGCGGCGGCAGGATGCGCGACAGCGGTATCAGGAGCGCGATCACCGGAACGATGATGACCCACATGCGCTCGATCAGATTCGCAAGCCAGAACGGCAGATAGCGCTGGAGAAAAGGCGCGCCCGACTTGTAGTAACGCTCGGCCACCGGCGCGACCGGAATCTCGGTGTATTGATCGTTCGGAAATTCGCCGGCGCGACGAAACCAGCCGGGACCGCCATGCACTTCCGCTGCGGCTTCCATCAACAGTTCGATGATCGCCGGATGCGTGCTGGCCTTCGTGACCAAGGTCGCGGTGGGCGCGATCAGGTGGACGTCTTCGTGCGGAATATCCTTATCGAGCGCGACGATGCCTCGTGGCAGCACGACGTGCGAGAGAAATGGAAAGCGCCGCGAATACGCCTCGGCCTGATCGAAGTTGAAGAGCTTGATCCCCGGCGTTTGCAGCAGCATCTGCACCAGCGGCGTCTCGGGCGCGGACACGAACATGACGGCGTCGAGAGAACCGTCAAGCAGCTTCATCACTGCGGGCGTGTCTTCGAAGTTCGACAGCGTGAGTTCATCCTGGTCGATGCGATTGGCGTCGAGCAGTTGGCGCGCGAGCCGCGGGCCGCCGCTGCCCCTGGGTCCGACGTTGAGCGACAGGCCTCGCATCTCTCCGAGCTGCGAGATCGACGCGAGCGGCGTCGTCGCTGGAGGCGCCATCGTCTGTTGCGTCTTCGATTGTGTCTTCGATTGCGTGACGTCGTCGGGCCGCGAAGTCTTCACCTTCGACAGCGCGGCCTCGCGATAAAAAATCCAGACGGGCTCGACGAACAGGCTGCCCAGCGACACCAGGCCGCGCCGCTCCGCGGCCTCGTCATTGGAGGTGCCGCTCTGAACGAAGGCGACGTCTGCGTCCGAACGCGGCGTGTTCAGACGATGCAGGTTCTGCATCGACCCCTCCGACGGGCGCATCACGACGTCGATGTGATGGCGCGCGAGGATGGCTTTGTACTTGTGCGCGAAGTCTTCGTATGCGCTGTTGTCGACACCGGTTGCGATCACGACCGTGCTCGGCGGCGTGGGGTCGATGGCGACAAACGCGACCCAGATCAACAGAGCGACCAGAACCACAACCGGACCATAAGTCGCCAGCAGGTCGCGAACCGATACGAAGGAAAAGCGGAGCAGGCGGGGCATGGGTCGCACGCGTATGGGCGCGCGTTACTCTCGGTGGAGGTCGCCGCCTGTGTCGCTGCCTGCGTCGTTGCCCCCGTCGCTGCCTGTGTCGCGCATTCGCGCGATCTCGTCGTCGACCGCGCGACGAACCACGTCGCGCATCGCATCGGCGAGGTGCGCGCGCAGGTTAACCTGCACGCCGGCCAGGGCGGTCTCGAGTTCGGCTCGCAGCACTTCTGCGATGCGCGCGTCGAGCTCGGTGTCGATGCGCGCCGACAGATCCCCGAGCACCGCTTCGCGCACGCGTAGCGCGAACGCGTCGTGATCGAAAGGCGGCGCCGATGGATGACCGAGCGTGCTTTCGTCGGCCGATGCGATCGCAGGCTCGATCGCCAAAACGGGATCTCGGGAAGCATCGTCGGCGTCATTCGCGGCATTGCGCCGTTCGGGGCCGGCTTCTTCTCCCAGTAGCGCTTCAGGCTCTGCGCCATGTGTCGCGCGAGTGTCCTGGGCGGACGACGCCGTCGCATCGAAGACGAATTCGCTCGGCTCGAATATCGGCGTCGTCAACGGAACATAGGGCTCGAGTTCCTGACGCGGCTCGGCGCCGATCACGAGCTGATCGGTCAACAGAATTTCGTCGAGCGATGACTCGGCTGCGTCGTCGATGGCGGACGTGTTCGTCGTGTGTGCGCGCGCCGCGCCTGCGCGTCCGCTGCCCCGCCCGCTCCCGATGCGTAGCACCTGCGTGAGCACCGGGAGGTCGTCGTCTTCGCTCATGCCGACGGCGCCGCGAGGTCGTGACGCGACAGGGGATAGCCGCGATCCTTGTAGAACTTCCAGCGCGCGCGCCCCGCGTCGAGGTCTGCGGCATCGGCCTCGACGACTTCGATCATGCGGTCGAAGCGGCTGAAGAACTCGGGTTGCTGCCGATCGAGATTGACCAGCACCTCGTGATGCGCGCATGCATCGGCATCGGCGGAGTCCGCAAGCAGGATCGGGGTCATGCCTGCGAGTTCGTCGCGCGCATGACAATGCGGAATGAAGGCCAGCGCGGAGAACGTCCAGAGTTCACGATCGAAACGCTCGAGCAGCGCGCGATCGTTCGAGTAGAACACCATGCGACTTCCCGCGGAATAGCCCTTGCGCGCCAGCCGGCATGCGTACGCCAGCTTCGCCGGCGCGTTCACGTGAAAGTCGATCTGCGTCACGCGCCGATGATAGCCGGTCGTGAGCGCGGCGCGACGATCCGGGCATTGAGCCGGAAGATCGTCAGCCCGCGCGTGCCTTGAGGAAAGCCGTGAGCAA
The DNA here is from genome assembly GCA_038225855.1 of Burkholderiales bacterium. Classification (GTDB taxonomy): domain Bacteria; phylum Pseudomonadota; class Gammaproteobacteria; order Burkholderiales; family Burkholderiaceae_D; genus CAHJXF01. Next base: position 34,023 of record JBBRQU010000012.1, read on the forward strand.
CGGCACCGGACGGCCGGTCGCACCTTTCGCCGGTCCGCCCTTCCATGCGGTGCCGGCGATGTCCAGATGCGCCCACTTGTAGCTCTTGGCGTAGCGCGACAGAAAACACGCCGCCGTGATGCTGCCGCCGGGACGCCCGCCGATGTTGGCCATGTCGGCGAAGTTGGACTTCAACGCATCCTGATAGTCGTCGTCGAGCGGCATGCGCCAGGCAGGATCGTTGGCGGACTTCGAGGCGGCAATCAACTCGTCGGCCAGTGCCTCGTCGTTCGAGAACAGACCCGAGTTGACGTTGCCGAGCGCGATCACGCAGGCGCCGGTGAGGGTTGCGATGTCGACCACGGCCGCAGGCTTGAAGCGCTCGCTGTAGGTCAGCGCATCGCACAGGATCAGTCGGCCTTCGGCATCGGTGTTGAGGATCTCGATGGTCTGACCCGACATGCTGGTGACGATGTCGCCCGGCTTGACCGCGTTGCCCGACGGCATGTTCTCGCAAGTGGGAATGACGCCCACGACGTTGAGCTTCAGGCCCATCTCGGCGATCGCGCGGATCGTGCCGAGCACCGAGCCCGCGCCGCACATGTCGAATTTCATTTCGTCCATCGCTTCGCCCGGCTTGAGCGATATGCCACCCGTGTCGAACGTGATGCCCTTGCCGATCAGAACGACCGGCGCGTCCTTGGCCTTGCCGCCCGAATACGTGAGCACGATCAGCTTGGGCGGTTCGACCGAGGCCTTCGCGACTGCGAGCAGCGAGCCCATCTTGAGCGCCTCCATCTGCTTCATGTCGAGCACTTCGACCTTGAGTTTGAAGTCCTTCGCCATCTTCTTCGCGGTGTCGGCCAGATAGGTCGGCGTGCAGATGTTGGCAGGCAGGTTGCCCAAGGTCTTGGTCAGCTCGCAACCGTTGGCGAGCGCGACGCCTTCGGCCACTGCGGTCTTGATCGACGACGCGGCGGACCCTCCGGTCCTGTCGGTATCGGGAATGATGATCTTCGTCAGCGAGCCGGCATCTTCCTTTTTGCTCTTCAACCCGTCGCTGCGAAACACTGCTTCGCGCGCGGCGAGGATCAAGGCCTTGACATTGTCTGCGGTACTCGCATTCGCAATCGGCACCTCGGCGAGCGTGAAGAGCGCGTTGCCCGCACCAGTCGCGTCGAGCGCCTTGACTGCGGCGCGTACCGCTTCGGCGAAGCCCTTGGCCTTGAGATCTTCGTGTTTGCCCAGGCCCACGACCAGAACGCGATCGGCAAGAATGCCCGGCACTCCCGTGAGCATCAGTGTGCCGCCGCGTTTTGAGGGAAGGTCGCCGTTCTTCGACGCGGCGGCGAGCGCGCCATTCGATGCCGCGTCGATCAGGCTCGCTGAGGGCGTGAGCTTCTTGTCTGCATTGTTGTCGGCATACGCACCGACGACGACGCAGCCGCTCTTGATGCGGTCGGGCGTTCCGGCTTTCGTGCTAAATTCCATGCGCGTTTCCTGTCTGGTGGTGTGTGATTAGCCCGCGATTATCTGGTTGCCGGCAGCGTTAGTCAAAGAGTCCGACCAGCGGGCGCATTTCCTTTCGCATCCGGGTCTGCCGATCGAGGTCCGGGTTGCTCGCATCGCAGCCCGCATTGCTGCCCGTATCGCAGCCCGCCTTGCAGCCTACCCTCGCATCCAACTTCATCCGATGATCTTCGAACGCTCGCTCGTGCGCGAGCTCTTCAACACCGCGAGCGCGATCTTCATTGCGCTCTTGACCATCGTGTTGACGATCGCTCTGGTGCGCGTGCTCGGGCAGGCCGCGTCGGGGCAGGTGGACAACGGCGCGGTGCTCGCGCTGATCATGTTCGCATCGCTCAACAATCTGCCGGTGTTGTTGCAGCTCACGGTGTTCGTCACCATCCTGCTGGCCTTGACGCGCAGCTTTCGCGACTCGGAGATGGTGGTGTGGCAATCGTCGGGTCTCGGCCTCACGCGCTGGCTGAGGCCGGTGATGCGCTTCGTGGTACCGGTCGCGTTGATCGTCGGCATCACCAGTCTCTTCATCACGCCCTGGGCTAATCGACAGTCCAGCGAATTCAAGGCGCGCTTCGAGCAGCGCAATGAAGTCGCGCGCGTCACGCCGGGACAGTTTCGCGAATCGGCCGACGGCTCCAAAGTCTTCTTCGTCGAGGGCTTCGATCCATCGACGGCGTCGGTGCAGAACGTGCTCGTCAATTCGGCCAGGGATGGCAAGGTCAGCGTGATCGTTTCGAAGACCGGCCACATCGAGCGGCAAGAAAACGGCGACGACTTCCTGATCATGAACAACGGGCGGCGCTATGAAGGCACGCCGGGTCGGCCCGACTACCGGATCATGGAGTTCGAGCGCTACGGCGTGAAGATCGAATCCAGGTCGCCCGATTTTTCCGGCGACGATTCGGCGCGCATCAAGTCGACCATGGATCTTCTGGCTGAAGGCACTTTGCGCGCCAAGGGCGAACTGGTGTGGCGCATCGGTTTGATGTTGTCGGTCGTCGCACTCGGAGTCCTCGCGATTCCGCTGTCGTTCGTCAACGCGCGTGCCGGGCGCTCGGCCAATCTGGTCGTTGCCTTGCTGGTTTACTTCGTCTACAACAACGCGTTGAACGTGATGCAAAGCTCGACTGCTCGGGGTCGGCTTTCGTTTGCGGTCGCATGGTGGCTGGTGCATGCGCTGGTGCTCGCGCTGGCGGTCGCGATGCTGGCGTGGCGTAATCGCGTACCGCAGTCGTGGCGCTCGCGGCTGCGGCGCGCGCGCGTCGGGTCGGCGAATGCGTCGAACGCGGCAACGGCATCATGAGAATCGGCATCGTCCAACGCTACCTCGCGCGCGAGATTCTGCTCGCGGTCGCGCTGGTGCTCGCAGCGCTGCTGGCGCTCTACACCACGTTCGACTTCATCAACGAGGTCAACGATGTCGGCAAGAACGGCTATCGACTCGAGCACGCCGCGCTTTTCGTGCTGCTGCAGATTCCCGCGCGCGCCTACGAACTGTTGCCGATCGCAGCCTTGATCGGGACCATTTACGCGCTCGCCCAACTCGCGTCGCATTCGGAATTCACGATCCTGCGGGTTGCGGGCCTCTCGACGCTCGGCGCGGTGCGCATGGTTCTCGTGCCCGGAGTGCTGCTCGTCGCGTTCACCTTTCTGCTCGGCGAAGTCGTGACCCCGCAAGTCGAAACCCTGACCCAGAAGCTGCGGCTGAAAGCGGGCGCGGGTCCGGTGGCGCGCGGCCTGAAGAGCGGCCTGTGGGTCAAGGACACCGCGCGCGGACCCGACGGCAAAGTGCTGGTGCGCTTCGTGAACATCGGCGCGGTCGGCGCGGACAACAGTCTCGAGCGCGTCAAGGTCTATGAATTCGACGCGGCCCTGCGGCTGCAGAATGTTGCGTTCGCCGACCGCGGAACCTTCATGCCGCCGCGCTCGTGGCGGCTGTCGAACGTGACCGAAACGCGCTTCGTCAATCTGGGTGGCAGCGACGCGCCCGACAAGGTGGAGGTCACGAAGGAGCCCGATCGGCTGTGGCAATCCGAACTCAATCCGCAATTGCTCGCGGTCCTCACGGTCACTCCCGAACGCATGGCCGCGCGCAATCTGAACACCTACATTCATCACCTCGAAGACAACAAGCAGACCGCCGAGCGCTATCAGATCGCGTTCTGGAAAAAGATCATCTATCCGTTCGCCGTGCTGGTGATGATGGCGCTCGCATTGCCGTTCGCGTATCTGCATTTCCGAAGCGGCGGGATCAGCTTCAAGATCTTCGCGGGCATCATGATCGGCATTGGCTTCTATCTGCTCAACAATCTGTTCTCGCACGTGGGCCTGCTCAACACCTGGCCGCCGATCCTCTCGGCGGCGATGCCGAGCATCGTGGTGCTCGCCGCGGCGCTGCTCGCGCTGCGCTGGGTGGAACGACGATGACTGCGGCGCCGATGGCTCCAGCGACGGCCCAGGGTCGACGCCAGGGCATCATTCTGTTTGCGCACGGTGCGCGCGATGCGCGCTGGGCCGAACCGTTCGAGCGACTGCGGGATCGAGTCAGTGCGCGAGTCAATGCGTGCGTCGATGCGCAGGTCGCTTCGCCCATGCGCGATACCCGCGTCGCGTTGGCCTTTCTCGAATTGATGGAGCCCGGCCTCGACCGCGCGGCCGATGCGCTGATCGCCGATGGTTGCATGACGCTCGCGATCATCCCGATCTTCTTCGGTCAGGGTTCACATCTGCGGCGCGATCTTCCGTTGCTCGTCGAAAAACTTCGAGAGCGTCTGCCGACGATCGAGATCGGTGTGGCGGCCGCTGCTGGCGAAGACGATGACGTCCTCGATGCGATTGCCGACTACTGCGTGCGGGCCGCGATCTCCGCTTGAGCGCGAAGCCAGGTCACAAAAAAACCCCCGACAAGTCGGGGGTTCGAAGAATGACGGGACGCGTACTGCGCGATCAAGTCTGCTTGCGTCGGCGCGAGAAGGCGAGTCCGGCAAGCCCCAGGCCGAGTAGCGCGAGCGTTGCGGGCTCGGGAACCGGTGCCCGCACGAACTGGACTCGAGCCGTATAGAAATCGAAATTTCTGGTGGCGTCCGGGTTGTCGCCCGTCGAGTTCGAGTTGTCTCCCCAGGTCGGGTACCAGACGTCGTTCCACGACGTCAGACCGATGTAGTCGCCGAACTGGTTGCCGTTGGCAACCAGGGTGGAATCCGAGGATCCCTGGCTGATCAATTGATTGGCAACGAAGCTCAGGCCGCCGTCGAAGCTGACCGTGCCGAAGAGCTGAACCTTGACGTTGTTGGGATCGTTGCGCGCGTCGTACCAGAAAATTCCGATGTCGCCGGTCACGGGATCGACCGAGATCTTCGGGAAGAACTGGCTTCGGATCGTGTTGTCGTCGTTGACCTTGAGTGGAGCGCTCCACGATGCGCCGTCGTTGTCGGAGAATCGAACGAAGATGTTCGTGTCGTTGCTCGCTAGGGTCGCCCGGTCCGTATAGACCAGGTACAGACGTCCGTTGTGCACCCCGCCGCTGGTGTCGTAGCCAAGGCCGGCTTCAGCATCGATGGTGCGCGAGTTCTGCGCGGGAATCGGTGCGAAGCCACCGACGTTGGTGCTGGTCGCCACCGTCTGTGCGGCGAATGCGCCACCCACGCCAGTCGTATTCAGGTTCGTGAATATGGTCGACGGTCCCACGCCACCGCTCGGGTTCTGATAGGTCACCAACACCTTGCCGTTCGGGCCAACGACCACGTCGCCGAAGTTTCCAGCGTTCGTCGACTGTTCTGCGGAGAAGGCGCCGATGGCGCCCAGTCCCGTGACCACAGCGCCTCTGGCACTGATCAGGTTGTTGGTCCCCAGATAGGAGATCCAGGTATTGCTTGTTCCCGCTCCGGTGCCCGGACCGGTCACGATGGTCGGCTGGTCTCGAGCCGCGAACGTGGCCACGTTGGAAAATGTCGTGCCGCCATTGACGCTGTTCGCGACGACCACGCCGCTGATGGCGCTGTTGATGTAGGTGATGAACAGATTGCCGAAGCGATCGAAATGCGCGCTCGGGTCGCAGCATGCCGCCGTGATATCCGCTCCGGTCGCTACCAGACGCGTAGTCCAGGTCAGACCACCATTGAAACTGGTCGCGCCGAAAAGACCCGCTCCTACGCCTGACTGCTGATTGTTGGAGAACGCGAACAGGTTCAACGGATTGGTCGGGTTGATGGCGATCGCTTCCTCGGCCTGATATCCGGGTGCGCGGCTGATGTTCACGTTCGGTCCGACGACCAGGACCGCAAAGACATCCGCGCTCGCCACCAAGGCCAACGAACTCAGTACTGCAGTACACAGCAATCGCGCGCGACTGCGGCCTGCACCAATGCATGCCTGACGATTCATTTTTTTCTCCCTGTTGACCGCGAGGCTGTCGCGGTTTCGTTTTCCGTCGGTCCAGGGCACCTCACGGCGCGCAAGATCATCGGGAAACGCGAACCAAGCGAAAAATATGCCAGCAATGAATTGCGTCATTCATTCCGTGGGTTAAGGGAGCGCGTGTTTTCTTTCTTGATCGCGATCGTAAAATTCGTCGACACTTTTCAGAGCGAAAAGCGACCCCTATCCGCATTTTTTTCGGCTTGGATGGAAACCAATGCCCGCCAGGGGCGGGTTGAGATGCGGGCTTTCGCCGCGGACTATGCGATGCGCGCAGCGAGGCGGGCGGCGTCGCCGATGTAGGTCGACGGCGTGAGCCCAAGCAGTCGTTGCTTGTCTTCGTCCGGAAGCGCAAGGCCCATGATGAAAGTGCGCAGCGCGTCTTGCGAAATGCCTGTCCCTCGGGTCAAGGCCTTGAGCTGCTCGTAGGGATTTTCGATGCCGTAGCGACGCATCACGGTTTGCACCGGCTCGGCCAGCACCTCCCATGCCGAGTCCAGATCGGCCGCGATGCGCGTGCGATCGAGTTGAAGTTTCGACAGTCCACGCAGACACGACTCCCAGGCGACCAGGCAATAACCGAAGGCCGCGCCGACGTTGCGCAGCACCGTCGAATCGCTGAGGTCGCGTTGCCAGCGCGATACCGGCAGCTTGTCGGACATGTGACGCAGCATGGCGTTGGCGAGTCCGAGGTTGCCTTCGGAATTCTCGAAGTCGATCGGGTTGACCTTGTGCGGCATGGTCGACGATCCGATCTCGCCCTGCTTGAGCTTCTGCCTGAAGTAACCGAGCGAGATGTAGCCCCACAGATCGCGATCGAGATCGAGCACGATGCTGTTGGCGCGCGCGATCGCGTCGAACAGTTCGGCCATCCAGTCGTGCGGCTCGATCTGGATTGTGTACGGATTGAACGTCAGTCCGAGGTCGTCCTCGACAACGCGCCGCGAGAACGCTTCCCAGTCGAGAGCGGGGCAGGCGATGCGATGGGCGTTGTAGTTGCCCACCGCGCCGTTCATCTTGGCGAGCACCTCGACGTGCGCGATGCGCGCGATCGCGCGACCCAGCCGTGCCGCCACGTTGGCCATTTCCTTGCCCATCGTCGTCGGACTCGCGCACTGGCCGTGCGTGCGCGACATCATCGCGACGTCGGCATGCTGATGCGCGAGCTCGATCAGTCGCGCGTGCATCGTTTGCAGCGTCGGCACGACAACGTCGTCGCGCGCGGCCTTGATCATCAACCCGTGCGAAGTGTTGTTGATGTCTTCGGAGGTGCACGCGAAATGGATGAACTCGCTTGCCTTCGTCATCTCGCGTGCGACTACGGACAAAGGCGCGGTCGATGCGGCGGAAGATGCCTCGATCGATGCCGCAGCGATCGCTTCCTTCATCCAGTATTCGACCGCCTTCACATCGTGATTGGTCGTCGCCTCGATCGTCTTGATGCGCGCCGCGTCGGTATCGGAAAAATTCGCGACGAGATCGGCCAGCCAACTTTTTGTCGCCGTCGAAAAGCGTGGCAGTTCCTTGAGACCGGCTTCCGACAGTGCGAGCAGCCAGGCCACCTCGACGCGTACGCGGTGACGCATGAAAGCGGCCTCGGACAAGAGCGGACGCAGGCGATCGACCTTCTTCGCATAGCGGCCGTCCAGCGGCGAGAGGGCGTTGAGCGCGAAGTCGCTTGCGGACGCTTCCGTCGAAGGCGGATCGATGGGCATCGTGGAAAGTGGCAGGGGGCGGTCGCGGACGCGGGCCGCATCACGCGAAGGGTTGGACCGCAGCGCGGCGGCGCCGAGTTTAGCATCGCGCCCGGCATCATTGCCGCGTTGTCACTGTCTCGCGAAGAGCCACGCGCAGCAGGCGATTCGGGGCATCTCCGAGGTATCCCGAGGCGCTTTGAGTGCATGTACCCGATGCTATACTGCGGCGCCCTCATCGCCAGACCCACACCCCAAAAATGAAGTTGATCGGCTCGAACACCAGCCCGTACGTGCGCAAGGTGCGCATCGTCATGGCCGAAAAGAAATTGGACTACCAGTACGAGCTCGAGGACGTCTGGAGCGACGCGACGACCATCGGCGCATCCAATCCGCTCGGCAAGGTGCCTTGCCTGATCATGGAAGACGGCGGCGCGGTGTTCGATTCGCGCGTCATCGTCGAATATCTCGACACGTTGACGCCGGTCGGCAAGCTGATTCCCGCGAGCGGGCGCGAGCGTGCCGAAGTGAAGTGCTGGGAAGCGCTTGCCGATGGCTTGCTCGATGCGGGCATCCTGATGCGTCTCGAAGAAACGCAGCGCCAGCCGGAGGAACGCAGTTCGAAGTGGGTCACGCATCAACGCAAGAAGATCGACGCCGGCATGCATGCGATCTCGACCGGCCTGGGCGAAGGCGCGTGGTGCAATGGTTCGCATTACACGCTGGCCGACATCGCGGTCGGTTGCGCGCTCGGATGGATTGCGTTCCGCTTCCCCGACATCGCGTGGCAAGACGAGTATCCCAATCTCGCGCGGCTGACCGACAAACTCGCCGAGCGTCCTTCGTTTCGAGAGACCGTTCCGAAGGCTTGAGCGTTGTCGTTGGCGAGGCGGGCTAACGCGCCCCGATCGCGGCCGAGATCCGCGCGGCGGTGGCGGTCAGTTCGCCGATCCACACGTCCTTCAATCGATCCGCCGGGGCCGTGAGCGAAAGGCCCGCCACCAGCTTGCCGTCGTCGTCGCGAATCGCGGCCGCGATACATCGAACGCCGATCTCGAGTTCTTCGTTGTCGCGCGAATAGCCGCGGGTGCGGACTTGCGACAATTCCCTTTCGAGACGCGCGAGTTCGGTGATGCTGTTCTCGGTATGACCGGCGAGCCCTGTGCGCATCGCGTAACTGCGGACCTGTCGCGCGTCGTCGGCCGATAGAAATAATTTGCCGACCGACGTCAGATGAAGCGGCGCACGACCGCCGATCGCACGCACCACCTGCACGCCCGAGAATTCGTTGTAGGCCCGCTCGACGTAGATGATCTCGTCGCCCTGGCGCACCGACAGGTTGACGGTCTGCCCCGTGCTCTTGTGCAGGGCGCGCATCGGCTCGAGCGCCGCGTCGCGCACCGACAGCCGGGATTTGACGATGTTGCCTAGTTCGAGCAGCCGCATGCCCAGGCGATATTGCCCGGGCTCCGTGCGGTCCACGAAGCGCCCGAGCACCATGTCGTTGAGAATGCGATGCGCGGTCGACGGATGCAGTCCGGTCGTTTGCGCGAGTTGTCGCAGGCTGACCGGGTCGCGTTCCTTTGCGAGCGCGTCGATCAGCGTCAGCATGCGCTCGATGACCTGAATGGTCGGGGTGCGTGGCGCGATCTTCGGAGACAGAGGAGTCATGGGTAAGCGATCGTCGCGGAGAATTCTAAACTGTGGCCTTGGGCGAGTCGGCCCTTACACTCACCGCGGGCGGGGAACCGCCGCGGCACGCGCGCGTCTGATCATGATCGACGCTGTGCGGCGCAGGGTCGGACGCAATCGATGGAATCAACGGGAGAATGCAATGAAAACTGCAACGATGGGAAGAAGTGTTCGCGCGATAGTCATCGGCGTGATGGCCGTATCGATGGTCGCGTTCGCGCCGATGGCCTCGGCGAAGAAAAATACGCGGACCTGCGTCGACTGCGGCACGGTCGTGACGACCAATCGCAAGGACGAAAAGGGGTCGGGGACATTGGGCACCGTCGTCGGCGGCGTGGGCGGCGCGGTCGCCGGCAACGTGGTCGGGCACAGCACGACCTCGACGGTGCTCGGCGGCGTCGGAGGCGCGGTGGCCGGGAACGTGATCGGCAAGAAGCTGACCAACAAGAAGATCTGGTCCGTGCAAGTGAAGATGGACCACGGCCCGATGCAGGATGTCGACTTCGCGACCGATCCCAACTTCAAGCAGGGCGAGCGGGTCCGGCTGACCAATGGAACCTTGACCCGCATGTAAGCGGTCAACCGGCAACGCGATCAGGCCGGCCATGCGCCGGCCTTCTCATTTGCGGCAGTCTTCAGCGAGGCGCGCGTCGACGATGCGGCCGCGATCAATCTGCAATCCACGCGCGAGGCCCGAGTCGTGGTCGAGCGCGGCCAATCCGTGTTTCGCAAGCGCAATGACATAAGGCTCGAGCGCCGCGACATACGCCTCGGTGGCGCTCTTGGGAACGAGCGCGGGCAGGTTCGGGATGCAGCAATGCACGACGCCTTCTTCGACGTAGAACGGATCGTCGATGCGGCTGGTGCGCGAAGTCTCGGCGATGCCGCGCTGATCGATGCCGATGTCGATGAACACCGCGCCGGCGGGCATGGACGCGATCATCGCGCGATCGATCAGGCGCGGTGAAGTGCGGCCCGCGATCAACACCGCGCCGATCAACAGATGCGTTGCGGGAAGCAGCGCGCGTAACGCGTGGGCATCGAACACGGCGGTCTCGATGTGCCCGGCGCATGACGCCTTCAACGCATCGAAGCGTCGCGTCGATGCGGCGAAGACCGTGACGTTCGCACCCATTGCCGAGGCCGCGCGCGCCGCGGCGCCCCCCGATGCACCGGCGCCGATGACGACCACCGTCGCGGGCGCGATACCGTCGACGCCACCGAGAAGGATTCCTGCGCCCGACGCAGACTGTGGCAGACCGCGCGTCAGCGCCAGCGCGCCGATCTGCGGTGCGAGCGCGCCGGCGATGCGCGACATTGCTGCGAGCACCGGCAGTTCGTTGGTTGCAGATGTAATCGTTGCAGATGCAATCGTTTCACAGGCAATGAACGTTGCGCCGCTCGCAAGCGCCGCATCGAGGAACGCGGGTTCGACAGCAAACTGTTGAAAGCCGAGCACGATCGCCCCGCGCCGCGGCAACGCGTACTCGCTGGTCTGCAACTCCTTGACCTTGACGACGAGATCGACATCGAAGACTGCGGCAGCATCCTCGCCGATGCGTGCACCGGCCGCGCGATACGCGTCGTCCGAGAGGCCGACCGCGAGACCCGCATCGCGTTCGACGACAACCGCATGATCGTGAGCGACCAGTGCGGCGACGACCGCGGGCGTCAGCCCGACTCGCGACTCGCCCGGCTTTTTCTCGCGCGGAACGCCGATGCGCATGGAACTGCGTTCAGCCGCGCTGCGGCATGCCGCGCAACGCACGCGCGCATTCGGCGACCAGCGATGGCCCGCGATAGACAAGGCCCGTATAGACCTGCACGAGCGCAGCACCGGCAGCGCGTTTTGCGCGCGCATCCTCGCCGCTCATGATTCCGCCCACACCGATGATCGGGACGGCGCCGCCGAGCCGTTCATGCAATGCCGCGATCACCGTGTTGGACGCGTCAGCGAGCGGCGCACCCGACAGGCCGCCGGCCTCGTCGGCGTTCTGCATGCCCGCAACCGCTTCGCGCGAGAGCGTGGTGTTGGTGGCGATCACGCCGTCGATGCGACACGCGACCAGCGCAGCGGCGACCGCATCGATCTCTCGCATGTCGAGGTCGGGCGCGATCTTGACCGCGAGCGGCACGTAACGCCCATGTTGATCGGCGAGTTCGGCCTGGCGCTTCTTCAGCGCTTCGAGTAGCACGCCGAGCTGATCGCTGCCTTGCAGTTCGCGCAATTGCTTGGTGTTGGGCGAAGAGATGTTGATCGTCACGTAGTCGGCATGCGGATACACGCCCGCGAGCCCGATCAGATAATCGTCGAGCGCGCGCTCGATCGGCGTGTCCGCGTTCTTGCCGATGTTGAGCCCGAGGATGCCGCGATGCCGCTTGCGAAAACTCGAGGCGCGCACGTTCGCGATGAAGGCATCGAGCCCCGCGTTGTTGAAGCCCATGCGGTTGACGAGCGCGTTGGCCCGCGCAATGCGGAACATGCGCGGCTTGGGATTGCCGGGTTGCGGCCGCGGCGTGACGGTGCCGACTTCGATGAAGCCGAAGCCGAAGCTCGCGAGTGCATCGATGTACGCGCCGTCCTTGTCCATGCCGGCGGCGAGTCCGACGGGATTGCGAAACGTGAGTCCCATCGCAACGCAAGGGTCGTCGACGATCGGCGCGACGACCAGTTTCGTGAGCCCGAGTGCGGAGGCGCGCCTGAGATTGTCGAGCGTGATGTGATGCGCGGTCTCGGCGTCGAGCGCGAACAGCGCCTCACGGGCGAGGGGATAGAAGAGACCGAGAGTCAACGCAGCGGGGCGCTGTACAAAACGCTCGAAGCCATCACGCGTCGCCGAGCGGATCCCATCGTCCGCCGCGCAAGGCTTCGATCGGTTTGAAGTTCGCCTTGTAGGCCATGCTCGGGCTGCCGCTGATCCAGTAGCCCAGGTACACGTAGGGCAGCTTCAACGCGCGTGCCTGCTCGATCTGCCAGAGCACGTTGCAGGTGCCGAAGCTCGCGCGCTCCGCGCTCGTGTCGTAGAAGGTATAGACAGACGAGAGACCATCGGCCAGCACGTCGATGATGCTAACCATGCGCAACAGACCGCATGCATCGCGGAACTCCACGAGCCGCGTATTGACCTTGCTCTGAAGCAGGAACTGGCTGTATTGCTCGCGGCTGTCGTGATCCATGCCGCCGCCCGAGTGACGCGTGTTCTGATAGTCGAGATAGAGCGCGTAGTGTTCGGCGTCGAACGCGAGCGCGCAGATGCGCGCGCGCAGTTCGGCATGTCTTCGCAGCGCGCGACGCTGGCTGCGGTTCGGCGAGAAATCATCGACGCGCACGCGCACCGGAACGCAAGCCTGGCAGCCATCGCAATGCGGCCGATACGTGAACAGTCCCGACCGGCGAAAGCCCGAGCGAACCAGTTCGCTGTACACATCGGCGTTGATCAGATGACCCGGCGTCGCGACCTGCGAACGCGCCTGCCGCTGCGGCAGATAGCTGCACGGATAGGTGGCCGTCGCATAGAACTGCAGCGTGGCGAACGGCAGGTCTTTCAGTTGCGTCATGCGGTGTTATCAGTGTCGTCGCGGTCGGTATTGCGCGTGTCTGGAATGAGGCTGGTGGTTCGGGGGCTCGTGGTTCGCGACCACACCAGGCGTTCGGGCCATCGATCGATCGAGGGTTGTTCGACCAGTGCCGCGACCTGCTCGACGAAGTTCTCGCGCGGAATCGGCCGCGCGCCCAGGGAAGCCAGATGTGCGGTCTGCTGCTGGCAGTCTAGCATCGGCATGCCTTCGCTCTTTGCGAACGCGACGAGATGGGCGAGAGCGAGTTTCGAGGCATCGGTGGTGCGCGTGAACATCGACTCGCCGAAGAACATGCGCCCGATCGCAACGCCATAGAGTCCGCCCGCGAGTGCGCCGTCGATCCAGGTTTCGACCGAATGCCCGATGCCCAGACGATGCAGCTCGATATACGCATCGACCATCGCATCGACGATCCAGGTGCCGCTGTCCGCATCGCGCGACGCGGCGCATGCGCGAATCACGGCGTCGAACGCGCTGTCGCAGCGGATCTCGATGCGCGGGTCGTCGATGGTTCGCACGAGTTGCTTCTTCAACGAATGGGAGATGCGGAACTCGTCGACGAACAGCACCATGCGTGGGTCGGTGCTCCACCACAGTACCGGATCGCCTTCGTTGAACCACGGAAAGATGCCGTGGCGATACGCATCGATCAAGCGCGCTGGAGAGAGGTCGGCGCCGGCGGCGAGAAGACCCGGGGGCGAGCGCAGCGCGGCCGAGACCGGTGGAAATGGGTCGTACGCGGGTCCGTCCGCCGACAGCCAGTGAATCAAGGGCTGGCGCTCGCGGGCGCGACCCTTGCGCTGCGTGCGCGAGGAGACCACTCAATCGCGCCGGTGTGCAGATCGAAATGCCCGCGCGCGCGATCTTCGAAGAAGTGCTGCAGAGTCAGCGAGACGGTTCGAAAGGCAAGCTCTTCCCATGGAATGCCGGCCTCGTCGAACAACTGCACTTCGAGGCTTTCTTCGCCGGGCTCGAAGGCGGTGTCGATCAGTTCGGCACGGTAAAACAGATGCACCTGATTGACGTGCACGACATCGAGCATCGTGAAGAGAGGCCCGAGCACGATGCGCGCGCCGGCTTCCTCGTCGGTTTCGCGCGTCGCGCCCGACTCGGTCGTCTCGCCGGTCTCGAGAAAGCCTGCGGGCAAGGTCCAGTAGTTGCGGCGCGGCTCGATCGCACGACGGCACAAGAGCACGCGTTCGCTCCCGCGTTCGCCCCATACGGGTATCGTGCCGACCACCATGCGCGGATTGACATAATGGATCGCACCGCACGAGTCGCAACACGCACGCAGGCGGTTGTCGCCGGGCGGTATGCGCATCGTGATTGCATGGCCGCACGTGGAGCAGAAATGGGTCGCTGAATCGAGGGCCGCGGTCATCGACAAACTATAGCGCAAGCGTTCGCATGCACCGACCGATCCAATCTCGGTGAATGCCGATTTGTTGAAGGCCTTCTCATCGCGTACAATCCGACCCGCGGGGTGGAGCAGTCTGGCAGCTCGTCGGGCTCATAACCCGAAGGTCACAGGTTCAAATCCTGTCCCCGCAACCAGATTCATTTCTGCCTTCGCGTCCTGCTCCGCGGCGAGGGACAGCACCTCAAAAGCTCCCCGAGAGTTTCGCGTCAAGATGACCACTCCTCGGGTGCGGCGTCATCTCTCTTCTCGTCTATCCAGTCGCAGCGGCGGGCGCCGCGCCTTGACCCGGCGCTTGCGTGGCATTCGTTCAATATGACGGCTTCGATGCCTGTGCTCGTGACGGGCGCCAACGGCTTCATTGGTTCGGCCGTCGTCAGACAGGCACTCGCTCGGGGATACCGGGTACGCGCGATGGTTCGCAGCGGTGGCCCCGTTGCGAATTTGGCCGGGCTGGACCTCGAACTGGTTCGAGCCGATATCCGCGACGCCGACTCCGTCGCGCGCGCCGTTGCCGGGACTCGCTTCGTCTTTCACGTGGCCGCGGATTACCGCCTCTGGGCGGCGGATCCCGAGGAGATCGTTCGAACCAACGTGCTGGGCACGCGCACCGTGATGCAAGCGGCGCAACGTGCGGGTGTCGAGCGCATCGTCTACACGAGCAGCGTGGCGACGCTCGCGCTGCGGCCGGACGGGATTCCAGCGGACGAGACCATGCCTCTCGCTGCGGACGCCGCGATCGGCGCCTACAAGCGCAGCAAGGTGGCCGCCGAGCGCATCGTCTTGACCATGGTCGCCGACGAGGCGTTGCCCGCAGTGATCGTCAACCCATCGACGCCCATCGGGCCGCGCGACGCGAGGCCGACTCCGACCGGCCGCATCATCGTCGAAGCCGCGTCCGGCCGCATGCCGGCCTTCCTGGACACGGGCCTGAATCTTGTCCACGTCGACGACGTTGCATCGGGCCATCTTGCGGCGCTGGAGCGAGGCCGGTTGGGCGAGCGCTACATCCTGGGCGGCCAGAACGTCGCACTCGCGGACATGCTGGCCGACATTGCGCACCTGATGCACCGTCGCCCCCCGAAGCTGCGGCTGCCTCGACGACTGTTGTATCCGCTGGCGATCGCGGCCGAATCGCTTGCCCGGCTCACCGGCCGCGAGCCGTTCATCACAGTCGATGGATTGCACATGGCCAGGCATCACATGTTTTTCACCGCGGCGAAAGCCGAAGGGGAGTTGGGCTATCGCGCGCGCCCCTATGTCGAGGGCTTGCGCGATGCGATCGAGTGGTTTCGTGCCGCGGGTTTTCTCCGATGATCGCACTCACGATCGCCACGCTGGCGTGCGCGGCATGGCTCTATCTCGCGTTCGCACGCGGAAACTTCTGGCGCGCGTTGGAGGACGATCGGGCGATGTACCAGGCGCTGCTCGAGCAGCAAATGGACGCGCGCGTGGGCGCGCGCGCCGCGAAGCCATGGCCGCGAGTCGTGGCGATCATCCCGGCGCGTAACGAGGCCGAGCTCGTCGCAACGACCGTCGGGTCGCTGCTGGCTCAGCGCTACCAGGGGGAACTTTCGATCATCGTCGTCGACGATCACAGCGAAGACGGAACGGCGGCCGTCGCGACCCATGCGGCCGAGCACGCGGGTCTTGCAGAGCGGCTCACTGTGCTCGCTTCTCCGCCCTTGCCGGCGGATTGGACCGGCAAGTTGTGGGCGATCGCCCAAGGGGTCGCCCACGCCGAAAGCCTGGTCGAGCCGCCGGAGTTCGTGCTCCTCACCGACGCCGACATCCGTTACGAACCCGATGCGCTGGCCGCGCTGGTATTCTCTGCAGTCGAGAAACAGCTCGTGCTTTCGTCGTTGATGGTCAAGCTGCGGTGTGAAAGTTTTGTGGAACGACTGTCGATCCCGGCTTTCGTCTTTTTCTTCCAGATGCTCTACCCCTTCGCGTGGATCAATCAGACGAATCGTCGAACCGCTGCCGCGGCGGGAGGTTGCATGTTGGTCCGGCGAAAGACGCTGCATGAGGTCGGAGGCATCGCCTCGATCCGCGGCGAACTCATCGATGACTGCGCGCTCGCCCGTCTCCTCAAGCCCCATGGCTCGATCAGCCTTGCGCTCAGTGAACATGTGCAAAGCCTTCGCGCATATCGATCGCTGCACGACATTCGAAAGATGGTCGCGCGCTCCGCATATACGCAGCTTGGTTACTCGCCATGGCGACTCGTGACCGTTGTGCTCGCGATGCTGGTCATCTTCATCGCACCCGTTCCGCTGAGCTTTGTAGGTGAGGGAGGGACGCGAGCACTGGCGCTCGCAGCGTGGGGATTGATGACGATGCTGTTCGTGCCGATTCTCGAGCGCTATCGCGTGACTCGGTGGTGCACGATCGCCTTGCCGGCGATCGCAACCGCATACCTCGCGTTCACGATCGAGTCCGCGATCGAACATTTCCGCGGTCGCGGAGGGATGTGGAAGGGTCGCGTCAACGGTTCCGTGGCGGACACGCGGTGATGGCTGCAGCGCTCAAGGCGAACGACGCCGTCGAGGACGCACCGCAGGCCGACATCGATCGGTGCATCACGCGCGCCACCGATGCCTTGCTCGCGCTGCAGCGTTCCGACGGCCACTGGGTATTCGAGCTCGAAGCCGACGCGACGATCCCCGCCGAATACGTTCTCCTCACGCACTACCTCGGAGAGCCCGAGCCGACCATGGAACGCAGGATCGCCGCCTATCTGCGGCGAGTCCGTCTTCCGGGAGGCGGTTGGCCGCTGCACCACGCAGGCGTATTCAACATCAGTGCGAGCGTCAAGGCCTACTTCGCGCTCAAGGCCATCGGCGACTCTCCGAGCGCGCCGCACATGCGCGAGGCGCGCGAGGCGATCCTCGCCCATGGCGGCGCGGAGTCCGCGAACGTGTTCACACGGATCTTGCTCGCGCTCTTCGGCGCCCTGTCGTGGTCGGCGGTACCCGTGACCCCCGTGGAAATCATGCTCCTTCCGCGCCGGTTCCCGATCAGCCTGTCGCGCATCTCGTATTGGGGACGAACGGTGCTGGTTCCCCTGTTGGTCCTGCAGGCGTTGAAGCCGTTGGCGCGCAACCCACGAGGAGTCCGGATCGACGAGCTCTTTCTGAGTGAACCGCAAGACGTCGGGCGGCCGAGCCGCGCTCCGCATCAGTCGCAACTCTGGTTCGGCTTGTTCGCGACGATCGACGCCGTGCTGCGCATCGCCGAGCCGGCCTTCCCGTCGGTGATTCGCCGCCGCGCGATCGACAGGGCGGTCGCCTTCGTGCGCGAGCGCCTGAACGGCGATTCGGGCCTGGGTGCGATCTTTCCGGCGATGGCGAACACCGTGATGATGTTCGACGCCCTGGGTTATGCGCGCGATCATCCCGATTTCGTCACCGCTCGCAAGGCAATCGATCGGTTGCTCGTGGTGGAAGCGGAGGAGGCGTACTGCCAGCCCTGCGTATCGCCGGTATGGGATACGGCATTGGTGTGCCATGCATTGATGGAGACGGGCGACCGGGCCGCCTTCGAAAGCGCGGAGCAGGGTTTGCGCTGGCTGAAGTTGCGTCAGGTGCTCGACGTGCAGGGGGACTGGGCGTTGGCGCGGCCGCGCGTGCGACCCGGCGGCTGGGCCTTCCAATACGACAATCCGCATTACCCGGATCTCGACGATACCGCAGCGGTCGTGCTTGCCATGCACAGGCTCGCGCATCTGCAAGGCGATGCGACCGACGCCTTCGACGAGGCGATCGCGCGCGGCAGCGAATGGGTACTCGGACTGCAAAGCCGCAACGGCGGATGGGGCGCCTTCGACGCCGACAACACGCGCGAGTATCTGAACAATATTCCGTTCGCCGATCACGGCGCGCTGCTGGACCCGCCCACCGCGGACGTGACCGCACGTTGCGTCGGCATGCTCGCGCAGCTCGCTCGACCGGGCGACA
The DNA here is from genome assembly GCA_038225855.1 of Burkholderiales bacterium. Lineage (GTDB taxonomy): Bacteria > Pseudomonadota > Gammaproteobacteria > Burkholderiales > Burkholderiaceae_D > CAHJXF01. The sequence continues at coordinate 52,283 of JBBRQU010000012.1, forward strand.
AGGAAGTGCTTGAGCGTGGTTTGCAATTCCTGCGCAATCAGCAACGCGAAGACGGCAGTTGGTATGGGCGTTGGGGAATGAATTACATCTATGGCACCTGGTCGGTGCTATGCGCCTTGCATGCCGCCGGGGTCGGTCCCGAGGCGCGGGAGACCAGTCGCGCAACACGCTGGCTGCTGTCGATTCAGAACAGCGATGGCGGCTGGGGGGAGGAGGGCAGCAGTTACGAGTTGGATGCAAACAGCCACAAGCCCGCGCCCAGCACGGCTTCACAAACCGCTTGGGCCATCCTCGGGCTGATGGCCGCCGGTGAGGTCGGCAGTCCCGAGGTCGAGCGCGGCATCGCGTATCTGATCGGCACGCAGCAGCCCGATGGCTTCTGGACGGAGTTCCATTTCACGGCGACCGGCTTTCCGCGCGTCTTCTATTTACGCTACCACGGATACCCCAAATTCTTTCCCCTCTGGGCGCTGTCGCGTTACCGCAAGCTCAGGCAGCTTCCGCGCGTCGACCTGCGCTTCGGGTTGTAAGTCGGGCCGTGAGTTTGGCTGCAAATCGGACTGCAAATCGGGCTGCAAGTCGGTCGGACCAAGCATCTTGCACGGTGCTTGCGATCTGCGGTCTCGGCGTCGAGGCTCGCCTGGCGGCCGGACCTGGAGTGCGCACATTGGCCGGCGGCGGCAGTTCGCTCGCGCTCGCAAACGCCATCGAGCGCGAACTCGCTGCGGGCGCCGCGGCGATCATCAGCTTCGGCATCGCCGGCGCGTTGGTGTCGCAGTTGGCTCCCGGCGCGTTGATCGTGGCCAGCACGATCGTCGGCTCTGCTGAAAATTTTCCTGTCGATGCCCAGTGGACAAGCGCGCTATTGCGTCGTCTCCCTGCTGCGATCGAAGCCCCGCTCGCCGGTCGCGACACCCTCGTCGGCGACCCTGACAGCAAGGCGCGTCTTCACACGGAGACCGGTGCGAGCGCGGTGGACATGGAATCGCACATTGCCGCACGTGCCGCGGCGGAGCACGGACTACCCTTCGTCGCGCTGCGCGCAATTGCCGATCCACTTGCTCGGACACTTCCGCCCGCGGCGTTGATCGCCATGCGCGCCGATGGTGGCATCGACCTTCATGCGGTGCTGCGATCGGTGGCGCACAGCCCGCGCCAATTGCCGCAGCTTTTACGCATTGCCCTCGATGCGCAAAGAGCGCTAGGCACCCTCGCTCGCGGGCGCCGACTGCTGGGCAATCGGCTTGGCTACGCGGATCTCGATGAGCTTGTTCTGCACGTGATCTGAAAACACGTACTTGGCAGGCCGCACATGCGCGAAGGAAATCTCCTCGGCCATCGCGCCTTCGGTGCGCACACCGCGCATCGATACGCCCAGTGCTCGCAGGGGATGGCGTACCGCGTCCTGAACTGCGGTGGCTTCGTAGCCGCTATGAACCATGCAGTCCGCGCACTTCGCGTAATTGCCGGTCCCGTAGGAATCCCAGTCGGTCTCTTCCATCAATTGGCCGAAGGTCTTTGCGTAGCCCTCGCCGAGCAGGTAGCACGGGCGTTGCCAGCCGAATACGGTGCGGGTCGGGTTGCCCCACGGTGTGCAGCGATAGTCCCGATTGCCGGCCAGGAAATCAAGGAAGAGTCCCGATTGGCTGAATGACCATGCGCGCCCGTTACGGCCACGACGGAAGATGTCGCGGAACAATTGCTTGGTGCGCGCGCGGTTGAGAAAGTGCAGTTGGTCGGGCGCGCGCTCGTAGGCGTACCCCGGCGAGACCGTGATCCCGTCGATGCCTATCGCCGTCACATCGTCGAAGAATTTCGCGACACGCTCGGGCTCTGCATCGTTGAAGAGCGTGCAGTTGATGTTGACGCGAAAGCCCGCCGCTTTCGCTTTGCGGATCGCCTGCACAGCGCGCTCGTACACCCCTTCCTGGCACACCGAGTGGTCGTGCATACCCTGGTCGCCGTCGAGGTGGATCGACCATATGAAAAAAGGACTGGGCTTGAACAGATGCAGGCGCTTTTCGAGCAGCAGGGCATTGGTGCATAGATAGACGAACTTGCGGCGGGCCACGATGCCTTCGACGAGGCGATCGATCTCCTTGTGGAGCAGCGGCTCGCCTCCCGCGATGGAGACCACCGGCGCGCCGCATTCGTCGACCGCCGCAAGGCAATCGGCGAGCGGCAAGCGCTGGTCGAGGATCTCTTCGGGATAGTCGATCTTGCCGCAGCCCGCGCACGCGAGGTTGCAACGAAACAGAGGCTCCAGCATGAGCACCAGCGGATAGCGCTTCCTCTTCGCCACTTGCTGACGAACCACATAGGCGCCGACGTACGCTTTCTGGATCAGGGGGATTGCCATGGTTTCAAACCGTCTCGTGCGATGAGTATGATGGCGCAGCGCCATCGGCAATGAGTTGCGCCGGCAGACGGAACTCCACTTTTTCCTGGATACCCGGCAACGTCGATACCTCGACCGGCCCGAGGCGCCGCAGCGCGGCGATCACATCCTGGACCTGTGCTTCCGGCGCCGATGCGCCGGCGGTGATCCCCACCGCGTGGGCGCCCTGAAGCCAAGCCGGGTTCAGCTCGGTGCCATCGGCAAGCAAGTAACTGGGAACGCCGGCTTCGATACCGATCTCGGTCAAGCGGTTCGAGTTGGAACTGTTCCTTGCGCCGACCACGAGGATCACGTCGACACGTTCGGCAAGCTCCCGCACAGCGGCCTGGCGATTCTGGGTGGCGTAACAAATGCCGTTGGTTTCGGGCCCGGCAAGATTTGCGAATCGCTTTTTGAGGGCCTCGATCGTCGCGCGAGTATCTTCGACGCTCAAGGTCGTCTGGGTCACGTAGGCGACAGGCGTGTCCGCGGCGATGACGAGATTCTCGACATCCGCCGCCGTCTCGACAAGAAAAACGGTTTCGGAAACCTGGCCCATCGTCCCTTCGACTTCCGCGTGCCCGGCATGGCCGATCAGCACCAACGTGCGCCCCTCGGCAACAAAACGCCTGGCCTGACGATGGACTTTGGTGACCAAGGGACAGGTTGCGTCGAGAACCGGCAAGCCTTGCTTTCCAGCCTGTTCCTCGATGGCTTTCGAGACGCCGTGGGCGCTGAAAATGGTTATCGCTCCCGTCGGGATCCGGGCGATGTCCTCGACGAAGCGGGCTCCCTTGTCCTGCAGCGATTGGACGACGTGCCGATTGTGGACGATCTCGTGACGGACGTAGATGGGTGCTCCAAACTTCTCCACGGCGCGCTCGACAATCTCGATTGCACGGACAACTCCAGCGCAAAAACCGCGGGGTTCCGCAAGGAGCACCTGCATATTCGCCTCATCTGTCTCACATGGGATCGAACCCGAGCATAACCTCAGCGGGCCCCGGCAACAAACGCAAGATGCGCGCGAGACGTTGGCGCAAGCAGACAGCCTCTCCACTATCATCCACGCTCGTATTCATCGATCGCCGCCTCGCTCTGGCGCGCGCCGTCATTTGTGGCTTGCCTTTCGTGAACGGGATGCTGCGACCTGGATATGGCGAAGTCTAGCCGGCCGCGCTGCGAGGGCGCAGGTGATCTGCGCGGCTGGATCGCCTGCGCAGCGACCGGGTGCGCGCGCCTTTCCGTCTTGACGGTGACTGTCGCGGGGGTCTTGACGCTCGTCGCACTGGTCTACGCCGCCCACAATTTCGCGATCGATACCGATAGCGCCAAGCTGATCTCGTCGCGGCTTCCGTGGCGCCAGCGCGGGGCGGTATTCGACGCGGCATTCCCGCAGCGTTCCGATTTGATCGCGATCGTCGTCGACGGCGCGACGCCCGAGATTGCCGAACGCGCAAGCGCGATGCTCAGCGAGCGCCTGGTGAAGAGCGAACTCCTGCACGACGTGCGTCGCCCGGATGGCGGCCCGTTCTTCGAGCGCAACGGCTTGCTGTTCCTCAGCGCCGACGAGCTGTCGAGAACCACGGAGCAACTGGTGGCCGCACAGGCGGTCATCGGCACCCTCGCTGCCGATCCGAGCGTGCGCGGGCTGATGAGCACGTTGCAACTCGCTCTCGCAGGGGTGGAGCGCGGAGAAATCACGCTCGACGCATTGCGACCTGGTTTGACGGTGCTCGCCGCGACGCTAGAAAGTGTGCAGGGAGATCGTCCCAAGCCGTTGTCGTGGCGCGCGATGCTGGGGGGTGCCGTTGCAGACCCACGCGAGCTTCGCCGTTTCATCCTCGCGCAGCCCGTCCTCGATTTCACTGCGCTCAAGCCTGGCGAGCGCGCCACGCAATACATCCGCGAAGTCGCGCGCGCATCGGGGCTCGACCTCGAGCATGGGGTTCGGATTCGCCTGACCGGCGACGTGCCCATGGCCGATGAAGAGTTCGCGACGCTCGAGGACCATGCCGGGCGCAATGCGGCGGTGATGTCGTTCGCGCTGCTTGCCATGCTGTGGCTCGCGGTGCGATCGGTTCGTACTGTGATCGCCATCGTCGTGTGCCTGATCGTGGGTCTTGCGCTCACTGCGGCAACGGGCCTTCTGATCTACGGCGCCTTCAACCTGATCTCTGTTGCGTTCGCGGTGTTGTTCGTGGGGCTTGGCGTGGACTTCGGCATCCAATATGCGGTTGCTTATCGATCGACCGCGCCATCGACCGCGCCATCGACTGCGCGAGCGAGCGAGCATCCGGAAATCGAACGCGCAGTGGACCCCATTGCGGCGCTGCGCCGGGCTGCCCTCGAGGTCGGCGGGTCCCTCGCATTGGCAGCCGTCAGTATTGCGTTGGGCTTCTTCGCCTTCGAGCCCACCGACTACCGAGGTGTATCGGAACTTGGCGTCGTCGCAGGCATCGGCATGTTGATTGCGTTTCTGGCAAGCATCACGCTGCTGCCGGCGCTGCTGCGATTATTTCGCGTCGGCGGCATGCCTGAGGGCATGGGGTTTGCCGGACTGGCGCGCGTCGATCGTCAACTCGTTTCGCACCGCAGGCGCGTGCTGCTCGGTGCGTCCGTTGTGGCCGTCGTCAGCATTGCGCTGCTGCCTTTCGTGCGCTTCGATTTCAATCCCTTGCATCTGCGCAGCAGCCAGACCGAAGCAGTGGCTACCGTCATGGACCTCGCTCGCAACGCGCAGACGACGCCCAATACGATCGATGTGCTCTCGCCTTCGCTCGATGCCGCGAAGGCGCTCGGCGACAAACTGTCGGGGCTGCCTGAGGTGTCGCAGGTGCTGACGCTCGCAAGCTTCGTCCCCGACGAGCAGGAGCCCAAGCTCGCGCTCATTGCCGACGCTGCGTTGTTGCTGGAGCCGACGCTCAACCCGATGGACGTCAAGCCCGCGCCCAGCGACGAAGAAAATGCGCGCGCGATGCGCGACGCCGCGCATGCCCTGCAGACAGCGGCAACGCATGAAGCTGCGAGCGTCGCCGCTGCCGATGCAACGCGGGTCTCGAGGGCGCTCGAGGGACTCGCCGAGGGATCGGCGACTCGACGCCGGGCGCTCGACGACACGCTGATACCCGGGCTGCGTACCACGCTCGCGCAACTGCGGTCCTCGTTGCTGGCGACACCCGTGACGCTGGCAACGTTGCCGCCCGCGCTGGCAGCGGACTGGGTCGCGCGTGATGGTCGCGCGCGAATCGAAGTCTTTCCCCACGTGGCAACGCGCAGCGAGCATTCGGATGGATCTGCCAACGCAATCGACGAGGATGAATCCTTGCGGCGCTTCGTCGCCGCGGTGCGCGGGGTTGCTCCTGAAGCCACCGGAGCTGTCGTGTCGATTCAGGAATCGGCGCGGACCATCGTGCGCGCATTCGTGGAGGCAGGTGCTCTGGCATTGCTGACGATCGGCGCGCTGCTGGCGCTGGTCCTGCGACGCACGCGCGACGTACTGATCACTCTCGCGTCGCTGTCGCTCGGGGGACTCGTCACGCTGGGCTTCTGCGTCGTGCTGCGTATCCCGCTCAACTACGCGAACATCATCGCCTTGCCCCTGTTGTTCGGCATCGGGGTCGCGTTCAACATCTACTTCGTGATCGCGTGGCGCCGTGGCACACGCAACCTGTTGCAGACGAGCATCGCCCGCGCGGTGATCTTCAGCGCATTGACGACCGCGACCGCCTTCGGCAGTTTGTGGCTGTCGAGCCATCCCGGCACGGCCAGCATGGGCAAGCTGTTGGCTCTATCGTTGGCGTGCACGCTCGCGGCCGCATTGTTCGTGTTGCCGGCAATGCTCGGGCCGGGCAATCGCGTCGATTAGAATCTTCCAGATGTTCCCGCGATCGACGACGCCGCGCGTGCGGCACTGTGCACTGTGTAGCGCGCTCTGCATTGCGCTGGCGCTCAATGGTTGCGCGACGGTATCCCGTGGCGGCAGCGATGACGACGCGCAGAACGATCCGTTCGAGCCCCTGAATCGGGGCGTGTTCGCATTCAATCTGGCGCTCGACCGCGCCGCCATCAAACCGGTCGCCGAGGCGTATCGCTCGGTCCTGCCCGTCTTTATCCGCGATCGCGTGCGCGCGATCATCGACAATCTCCACGAACCACTGGTCTTCGCCAACGAAGTGCTTCAAGGTCGCGGCGATGCCGCGGCAATCAGCGGGCGTCGCTTTCTGATCAACTCGACAGTGGGTCTGGCCGGGCTCTTCGATCGGGCGACGCAGTTCGGTCTGGCCATGCAGTCCGGCGACTTCGGCCAGACCCTCTACGCATGGGGCGTACCGGACGGTCCCTATCTCGTGTTGCCGTTCTTCGGACCGTCGAACTTTCGCGACACCGTCGGCCTCGGCGTGGACATGTATGCCTCACCGATCGGTCATGTCGGTTCGCACGAGACGCGTCGCATGCTGGGGATCGCAGTGGGCGCCACCGACGGAATCGATCTGCGTTCGCGCAACATCGAATCGCTAGCCGCGATCGAGGCGAGCTCTCTGGATTTCTATGCGTACCTGCGAAGCGTTTGGCGGCAGCATCGCTCGGCGACGCTTGGTGACGCGAGAGTCGGCACTCCGCAAGAGGAGTTGATCGATCCCGGCGCGACGTCGCCCGCTGTTTCGAAGCCCGATCGCTCTACTCTGCGTCCGCATTGATGGCGCCTCGACGCTCGGCGCTCGAATGCGGTTATCCGGGTTGAAGCAACTTGTCGGCGCGCTGTCGCAGGCTGTCGATCAAGGCTTGCGGCCCCCCCGTCCGCAGCAACGAGCTGAACTCGGAGCGCCGCGTGGCCAGCTCGCTGATGGTCCCGCTCAGGTAAACGTCGATCGCTTTCCAGTCGCTGCCGGCCGCGTGGACCAGATAGTTGAGCGCTATCCTGCCGCCATCGGCCTTCACCAACGCGCTGTGCACGAGCCGGTTTTCTCCGCGCGTCTCCGTTGCCGGCTCGACCTCGAAGCGCTCCCCCGAATAGCCATCGAAGCGATTGGCATAGGTGGCAATCGTCAGACGAGCGAATTGCTCGATCAGCGCCTGCTGCTCTTGGCCCGGGATCGAAGTCCACGAGGGACCGACCGCGATTCGCGTCATCGCGGGGAGATCGAAGGTCGCTCGCACGGCCGGCTCGAGCTTCTCGTAACGTGCGCGAACCGGCGTGCGTTGAGCGGCCTTCATGGTGTCGAGAAGGACATCATAAAAACCGCGGATGCGGCTCGCGGCAGGGTCGATGTCGGCAGCCGCCGCGAGGGAGGGGCCGCACAACGAGGCTGCCAACGCAATGCAGAGCATCACCGACACTGCGTCGCGTCGGCCGGTCGGGACATTCATTTTTGGGGGAATCCTTCCTCGCTATAAGAGAAGGTGCGCGCATCGTGTAGCGAGCGCGGACCCATGGACTCTAATACCGTACGACGCTGCGCGGAATCAGCTTGTGCCAGTTGAATCCCGCAATGAGTCGCAAGTCGATCAGCACCAGGAGTTGCGTCACCTCATAGCCGGCTCTCTCGCACAAATCTCCAGCCGTGCCGAGCGTGCCGCCGGTCGCGAGCACGTCGTCGACCAGCAACGCGCGTCCCTCGCCACGCTGCATCTCCAGAGTTCCGGCGCCGTATTCGAGCTTGTAAGGCAGCGCAACGACAGGCGGGGGCAGCTTGCCTTGCTTGCGCACGGGCACGAAGGCCTTGCCGAATTTTTCCGCCAGCGCGGCCGCCAGCACGAAGCCGCGCGATTCAATTCCGATGACGACATCGATCGCCGACCACTCGCTGCGACTCAGTTGCTCACCCAACGCAGCAATCGTCGCTCCGAAGCGATTGCGCAGCAGGGGCATGATGTCCCGAAACAAGATCCCCGGCGTGGGAAAATCCGGGACCGCAACGATGTGGGATTCGATGTCGATCAACGTGCGCCTCCTCCTCGTACGCGCATTCGCCCTCTCGAGCGCACGGCTCACGCCATGAACCGAGCTACGCATGCCACGCATCTTCCTTCCATATTGCACCAACGACATGATCGATCTGGACGCGGGCATCATCGTTCCGCTGCGCCAGGCTTTCGCATGAGTTCCAGCACCGGCTCCCGGAACGCCGACCGCGGGGATTTTGCGGCGCCGCCTGAAATCGAGGTCGTGATCGAGATTCCGCGCGGCAGCTTTCTCAAACGGGGCTCGACCGGTCACATTGATTTCGTCTCGCCGTTGCCCTGTCCGTTCAACTACGGCTCGGTGCCGAGTTATTTGGGGCTCGAAGGAGACTTGCTGGACGCAGTCGTGCTCGGCCCCCGACTGCGGGTCGGTACGCGGCTGAAGGTCCGGGCGTGGGGAGCGGTCATCCTCATGGACCGCGGCATGGCCGACGACAAGCTGATCTGCAGCCATGGCCCGGTCAGCGCACGCAAGCGGCAACAGGTCCTGCGTTTCTTCCGCTTCTACGCGCGTTGCAAGGCGCTGCTGAACTTCTGGCGCCGCCGCCCGGGCCGCAATGCGTGCGACGGATGGTGTGAGGCCGGCGAGGCGCTCGCTCGCGCGCGACCGATAGACATTGCGTGGCAGGCGGCGCCCATCGAATTTTGAATGGCCGGCTTTATCGAGTCCCGCGATGCATGCCGTGGCACTGCGGGTCTGGACGGCCAAGTCGACTATGCATAATGGGCAAGCAGCCGCAAAGTCGATGTCGGGTCTCAGGCCTTCGGGATGATGGGAGTTTGAATGAAGTCGAATGGGTGGACATTTCGCGCGAAACTGTTTGTTCAGCGTTTTTGGCAGCCTACGAGCGCATGCATGACATGCATGCCCGGCAGCCTCGGCAACGTTTGGAGCCTTGCCCACTGGGAGATCGCATTGCGGACTGGCTTGGCTACAGGCGTTCTGGTCGTGTTGCTGAGCCTCACCCCTCTTGGAAAGCTCTTCAAGAATCGCTACGGGAACGCGGTCGTCGTCGGTTGCCTGACGGCGCTTGGCGATGCCTACTCGCATGAGAACCACTACGGCATGCCCTATGCCGAGGCGATCGTGACGGGCGCGATATCCGGTTTGCTGGCATTGGCCGGCACGTATCTGCTCGAAGACCGTGCGCGACGCCTGCGCACAGCATGGGCGCGGCTTTCAGGCTAATCGAAGGCACGCGACCATGACTGCATTCACGAGTTGCATCGACCTGACCGCTCCTGATTTTGCTGAGAACTCTCGCCACTACGAAGCGTTGCTTGCCACGTTGCGCGAGCGTCAGGCCCAAGCGGTCTCCGGCGGACGCGACGCGCATATCCGGCGTCATCGCGAACGCGGCAAGCTGCTGGCACGCGAGCGCATCGATTTTCTGACCGACGATCACAGCGCTTTTCTCGAGCTCTCGCCGCTCGCGGCCTGGGGGCAGTACGACAGTGAGGTTCCGGCTGCCGGCATCGTCACCGGCATCGGCATGGTGTGCGGCGTGCCCTGCATGATCATCGCCAATGACGCGACCGTGAAAGGCGGCTCGTTTTTTCACGAGACCGTAAAGAAGCATGTGCGCGCGCAGGAGATCGCCGAAGAGAACCGCCTGCCGTGCATCTACCTGGTCGACTGCGGCGGCGCATTCCTTCCCGAGCAGGACCGCGTATTTCCCGACAAGGACCATTTCGGCAATACCTTCTATCGTCAATGCCGCATGTCGCAGAACGGTTTGCCGCAGATCTCGGCGGTGTTCGGAGGCTGCACCGCCGGCGGCGCCTATATACCGGCGCTCTCCGACGAAGTCGTGATGGTTCGCGGCAATGCCCGCATCCATCTGGGAGGACCGTCGATCGTCAAGGTCGCGATCAACCAAGAGGTCGATGGCGAAACGCTCGGCGGCGCGGACATGCACAGCCGCATCTCGGGCGTGTCCGACTATCTCGCCGAGAATGAACACGAGGCACTCGCGACAGTGCGAGAAATCATTGCGAAGTTTCCTTTGCCTTCGTCGCTCGCGCCATTGCGAGCCTCCATCCCGCCGCGCTACGACTCCAGCGAGATCAACGGCATCGTCAGCCGCGACGCCAAGGTTCCGTACGATTGCCGCGAGATCATCGCGCGCCTCGTGGACGACAGCGACTTCCATGAATTCAAACCGCTGTGGGGCGAGACGATGGTATGCGGCTTCGCGCACATGCACGGCTACCCTGTTGGCATCCTTGCCAACAACGGCGCACTGTTTTCCGAATCGTCGCTGAAGGCCGCGCACTTCATCGAACTCGCGAACCAGCGCGACATTCCCCTACTCTTCCTGCAGAACATCTCGGGCTTCATGGTGGGAAGCGTTGCCGAGCGCGGCGGCATCGCCAAGAACAGCGCGAAGATGGTCTATGCGCAGGCCAACGCCCGCGTGCCGCGCTTCACCGTCATCGTCGGCGGCTCGTACGGCGCCGGCAACTACGGCATGTGCGGACGCGGCTTTCATCCGCGCTTTCTCTTTGCGTGGCCCAACGCGCGGGTCGCGACCATGAGCGCCGACATCGCCGCGAACGTCATGCTCGAGCTCGGACGCGCGAGCCTCAAGGGCGATAGCGATCCCGACAAGCTGGCCGTAACCGAGCGCCGCGTTCGTGAGCAGTACGCGCGTCAGAGCGATCCCTACTACGCGACCTCGCGCCTGTGGGATGACGGGCTGATCGAGCCGGCGCAGACCCGCGACGTCATCAGCCTCGGACTGGCGCTGGCCGCGCGCAAGCTGCCGCCTCCCATCGCAAGCCCTGTCTATCGCATGTGAAGGACCTTATGAATTCGAAGCCGTATGAAACGCTCGGACTCGACGTCGATGATCGCGGCATTGCGCGCCTGACGCTCGCGCGCCCACAATTTCACAACGCGCTCGACGCGCGCCTGATCGCCGAGCTTCAACATGCGGTGGACAGCCTCGCATCCCACAGCGACGTTCGCGCAGTCGTATTGACCGGCGAGGGAGTGAGCTTCTGCGCCGGCGGCGATCTGCGCTGGATGCAGGAGAACATGAAGAAGAGTCGCAGCGAGCGCCTGACCGAGAGCGCCGCGCTCGCGAGCATGCTGCGCGCGATCAACGAGTTGCCCATGCCGGTGATCGGTCGCGTCAACGGGCCGGCCTACGGCGGCGGCGTAGGCATGATCTCGGTATGCGACATCGCCATCGGCGTCGAGAAAGCGAAGTTCGCGCTCACCGAAGTCAGCCTCGGCCTCTTGCCTGCCAACATCGCGCCCTATGTCGTCGCTCGGATCGGCGCGACCAACGCGCGACGCACGATGCTGACGGCGCGTCGCATGACGGCGCTCGAAGCGAAGTCCTTCGGACTGCTCGACGAGGTGGTGAGCGAAGACGACCTCGACGCTGCGGTGGAACGTGAGCTCGTCGACTTGCTCAAGTGCGCGCCGGGCGCAGTCGCGGCCACCAAGAAACTGATTGCGTTCGTGGACTCTCACGATCTCTCGACGAGCATGGGCTACACCGCCGACCGCCTCGCGGATGCCTGGGACAGTGCCGAAGGACAGGACGGAGTCGCCTGCTTCTTCGAAAAGAAAACGCCGTCGTGGCGCAAGTGAGGGTCACGCAATCGCCCGTCGTTCCCGCGCACGCGGGAACCCAGCGTCGTTTGTTCAAGACTCTGTTGATCGCCAATCGCGGCGAGATCGCGGTGCGCATCATGCGCGCCTGCCGTCGGCTCGGCGTGCGCACGGTCGCCGTTTATTCGGAAGCCGACCGGCGTGCGGTGCATGTCGCGTTGGCCGACGCCGCTTGCCTGATCGGCCCGGCAGATGCGGCCAGGAGTTATCTCGACGTCGAAGCCATCATCGCCGCCGCGCGCAGCCATGGCGCAGAGGCCATACATCCGGGCTACGGCTTCCTGTCCGAGAGCCTAGCGCTCATCACCGCGTGCGAACGTGAAGGCATCATCTTCGTGGGGCCCTCGCGTGAAGCCATCCGCCTGATGGGCTCGAAGATCGAAGCCAAGCGCATCGCCGCCGCCGCGGGCGTGCCGATCGTGCCGGGATACGGGGGCGCCGATCAGGCCGAAGCAGCGCTTGCCGAAGCCGCAGGACGGATCGGCTATCCGGTGCTGATCAAGGCGTCCGCGGGCGGCGGGGGCAAGGGCATGCGCGTCGTGCGCGACGCCGACGAATTCGCGGCCAATCTCGACGTTGTTCGGCGCGAGGCGCGAGCCGCATTCGGCGACGGCGATGTATTGCTCGAACGCTATATACGCGAGCCGCGTCACCTCGAAGTTCAAGTGCTCGGCGACCGGCACGGCCATCTGCTGCATCTGTTCGAGCGCGAATGCTCGATCCAGCGCAACAACCAGAAGGTCATCGAAGAAGCGCCCGCGCCGCATCTGGATGGCGTGCGCCGCTCTGCGCTCCACCGGCATGCGTTGGCCGTGGCCGGCGCGGTCGGCTACGACTCCACGGGGACGGTGGAATTCATTCATGACAGCGAGAGCGGCGAGACCTTCTTTCTCGAGATGAATACCCGTCTGCAGGTCGAGCATCCCGTGACCGAGGCGATCACGGGAATCGATCTCGTCGAATGGCAGTTGCGCGTGGCCGCCGGCGAGGCGCTGCCTTTCGCGCAAGACGACATCCGGTGCGAAGGCTGGGCCATCGAGGCGCGCGTCTGCGCAGAGAATCCAGCCGAAAATTTTCGACCCGAGACCGGGATCGTGTCGTTCTACCGTGAGCCGCACGGCGACGGAGTTCGCGTCGATTCCGGCGTCGCTGCGCAAAGCGAGATCACGCCTTATTACGACTCGCTGCTCGCGAAGGTGATCGTCTGCGCGCATGACCGCGTCACCTGCGCCCGCAGGTTGGCGATTGCGCTCGACGACTACGGCCTCCTTGGCTTGAGAACCAATCTCGCCTTTCTCGCCGATGTCGTGCGGCGTCCCGAGTTCTCCGATCCGTTGTCGACGCGTTTCCTCGAGCGGGCATTCCCCGGCGGCTGGCGCATGTCGTTGGACGACGACGAGGTCGAGACGATGGCCGCCGCCGTCTCTCACGTTCTTGCGATCGAAGAAGCAGCCGGCGCCGCGCCGTCGCCGTGGCAGGCTTTGGGGGCATGGCGGGTACTTCATCGCACCGGCCACGTCGGCGCGACCCTGGTGATACTCGAAGACGAGAGCGGCGCCGTGCGACGGCTCGCAGTGTCCGGCGCCCGCGGGCGCTTTCGCGTCGAGGGCTTCGGCGCTGGAGAGACGGTCTATGCCCGCCTGCAGGAGAGCGAGCTGTTTCTCGAGCTCGGCGGCGCGATGCGTCGTTACCACGTCGCTCTCGACCGTGACCGCATCATGATCGGCAAGGCAGGACATCGCCGCGCGTGGCGTCGGCTCTCGCGCTGGACGCAGGCATTGACAGGCGCCGTCGGCGCGGCGCAGAAGGGAACGGGCATCGTCGCGCCGATGCCCGGCGCGGTGATTGCGGTGAATGCATCCGCGGGCGCCCGTGTCGAAGCCGGCGAGGTGCTGGTTCTTCTCGAGGCTATGAAGATGATTCAGAGCTTGTCGGCGCCCGTCGCCGGAAGGGTGCAAGCCGTGCGCTGTCGATCGGGCGACACGGTCAAGGGCGGCGACGTGCTGATCGACATCGAAACCGAAGAGGACCAGGCGTGAACGAGCCGATCTATTTCAGCGAAGACCATCGGATGTTCCGGGACAACCTGCGCCGTTTCATCGAGACCGAGGTGATGCCGAACGCCGAACCTTGGGAGGAGACCGGCAAGGTTCCCCGCGAGGTGCTGAAGAAACTGGGCGCGCTCGGCTATCTGGGCATCCGCTATCCGGAGCAGTACGGCGGCGCCGGACTCGATACCGTCTACAGCGCCATCCTCGCCGAGGAGTTGGGACGCTCGACCTTCGGCGGCTTCGCCGTCACTGTCCTGGTCCACACCGACATGGCTTCGCCGCATCTGGCGAACTTTGGCAACGCCGCGCAGTTGGAGCGCCATCTTCCGGGTGTCATCAAGGGCGAGAAGATCACGGCGGTCGCCGTGACCGAGCCCGACGCCGGCTCCGACGTGGCCGGCATTCGCACGCGAGCCGAGCGCCGAGGCAATTTCTACGTGCTCAACGGCAGCAAGATGTTCATCACCAATGGCGTTCACGGTGATCTCTTTTTCGTCGCTGCAAAGACCGACCCCGCCGCGAAACGCGGCATCTCGATGTTCATCGTCGAGAAGGGCACCCCCGGTTTCACCGTCGGGCGGGCGTTGAAGAAGATGGGCTGGCTGTGTTCGGACACGGCCGAGCTCGTCTTCGAGGATTGCCACGTTCCGGTTGCGAACCTGCTGGGTGAGGAAGGCAAGGGCTTCTACTCGATCATGCGCAATTTTCAGAACGAGCGCATCGTGCTCGGCGCGCAAGCGATGGGCGAAGCCGGGAAGGCATTGGAGCTCACGCTCGCATACGTGCGTGAACGTCAAGCCTTCGGCGTCCCGCTCTGGGACAAGCAAACGATACGTCAGCGTCTGGCGATGCTGTCGGCCAAGGTCGCGGCCGCGCGGCAACTGGTCTATCACGCGGCATGGCTGGACGCGCAGGGACGCAATTGCGTGAAGGAAGTCTCGATGGTCAAGGCGCTGTGCGGCGAACTCGTCAACGAGGTGACGTATGCATGCCAGCAATTCCACGGCGGCTTCGGCTACATCAGGGAGTCGGCGATCGAGCGCATGGTGCGCGACGCGCGCATCCAGGCCATCGGCGGCGGCGCGACCGAGGTAATGCTCGAAGAGATCGCCAAGCGCATGTAGCACCGTTCGGCCTGAAGTCCCGCGCCTCTCGACTCGATCGGCCCAGGCGGTGAGTTTCTCTCGTTCGCCCGCGTCCTAGCATTACGGCGACCGCGCAAGAGGAGCCTGGCCGAAGCGCTGACCGCAATTCCTGCCGTCGGGAACGACGAGGATTTCGCACGCGTCGATGATGTTCGGAAGGCGCGGCGTGTATTTGATTGATACCGATGTCATCAGCGAGTTGCGCAAGAAGGACAAGGCGAACCCGGGAGTGGTCGCCTTCTTCGTCGATATTTTGTCGAGGGATGCGCCGCTCTATCTGGCTGCCGTAACGATCGGCGAGTTGCGACGCGGTGTGGAGCTTGTGCGTCATCGAGGCGATGCAGAGCAGGCAAAAACGCTCGAACGCTGGCTTCGCAAGCTGATCACCGATTTCGGCGATAGCGTGCTTGCCTTGGACGCCGATGCAGCGCAGGTCTGGGGTCGATTGCGGGTGCCGCACCCGGAGAATCCGCTCGACAAGCAGATCGCGGCCACGGCGCTCATCCACGACCTCATCCTGGTCACGCGCAACGTCAGGCACTTCGACAGAACCGGCGTGAAGCTGTTGAATCCCTTCAGCGGGTGATGCATCGCCGCAAGATGTGCGGGAACGCCGAGAAGGCACATGACATCGAATGCTGCATGAGCCGAGTTCGCGTCGCGGACCTCGTTGACGACTCATCGGGCAACGCATCGCACCAACGATGGGCGCGCCCGTCACAATCACGGAGAAATGAAATGGAGCAAACCCTGAGATCGATGGCGTTATGCGCCTTCGCTGCCGCAAGCCTGCCCGCATGGGCGCAGAGCACCGGGCCGACGGATCCGCAGATTGCGGCCATCGTCGTGACGGCCAATCAGGTCGACATCGATGCCGGCAAGCTCGCCGCGAGCAAGAGCTCTTCGAAGCCCGTGAAGGACTTCGCGCAACTCATGATCGGCGACCACTCGAGCGTCAATAAATCGGCGACCGATCTCGTCACGAAGCTGAAGGTCACTCCCGAGGACAATGCGACCAGTCAGAGCTTGAAGAAGGGCGGCGAGGACAATCTCGCAAACCTCAGGAAACTCAGCGGCGCGGCCTT
Source organism: Burkholderiales bacterium (assembly GCA_038225855.1). GTDB lineage: Bacteria > Pseudomonadota > Gammaproteobacteria > Burkholderiales > Burkholderiaceae_D > CAHJXF01. The sequence continues at coordinate 68,530 of JBBRQU010000012.1, forward strand.
CGACCGTGCCTATGTCGACCATGAGGTCGCGTATCACGAGGCGGTCATCGACGCGTTGGACAAGACGCTGATCCCGAATGCGAAGAACGACGAACTCAAGGCTTTGCTCGTGAAAGTTCGCCCCGCATTTGTCGCGCACCTCGAGCACGCGAAGAGCTTGCAGGCGAGCCTCGGCAAGGCCGGATGATGAAGACGCTGGTCTTGTCGGCAGTGGCCGCTGTGATCGTGTTTGGCGCGGCGCCGGCAGGCGCGCAACAAGCCCACACCATCACGATCGAGAACCTGCGATTCGAACCGCAGACGCTGACCGTCAAGCGCGGCGACCGCGTGGTGTGGGCCAACAAGGATCTCGTGCTGCATACCGCGACGGCCGCAGGCAGCTTCGACTCGCACGGCATCGCCGCCAATGCATCGTGGACTTACACTGCGCGCACGCCCGGTCGCTACGAATACATGTGCACGTTCCATCCCGCGATGAAGGCGACGCTGGTCGTCGAGTGAAACCATGATCGGCCATCCGCTCGCGGTCACCGCGGTCACCGCCGCCGCCGACGACGACGATGCAAGCGTCGTGCGCCGCATCGCGGCCGGCGACCGCTCGGCATTCGAGGTGCTGATGCGTCGGCACAATCGCCGTTTGTATCGCCTCGCCCGAGCGACCCTGCGCAACCACGCCGAAGCCGAGGACGCGCTGCAGGAGGCCTACCTCGCGGCGTATCGCGCGATCGGCAAGTTTCGCGGCCAGTCCGCGTTGTCGACATGGCTCTCGCGTCTGGTGCTCAATGAATGTCTCGGCCGCCTGCGCCGCAAGGCGCGTCGCGACAACGTGGTGCCGATCGTGAGTTCAACCGATCAAGTCGAGGTCGACAACATGAGCATGCCGCATGCCGATGCACCCGACCAAGCCTTCGCGCGCACCGAGATGCGCGCGCTTCTCGAACGAAAGATCGACGCGCTGCCCGACGTGTTTCGCACCGTGTTCGTCCTGCGCTCTGTCGAGGACATGAACGTCGAGGAGACTGCGCTATGCCTCGACATTCCCGAGGCGACCGTGCGCTCCCGGCACTTTCGGGCGCGCAGCATGTTGCGCGATTCTCTCGCGCAGGACCTCGACACGGCTGAGCGCGATGTCTTCGAGTTCGGCGGCGCGCATTGCGATCGCATCGTGGCGCGGGTGCTGTCGCGACTGAAAGAGGATTGATTCTTTCAGCTATCGCGCACGCGCGTCGTCGAAGTATCCTCACGCTCACATCTCGAAGTCTCATCGTCGTTCGGAGGTCACGCCATGGAACCGTTGCTCGTGATGCAGACTGCCACTGGGTTGCTGGTCATTACCGCACTGGGTGGATTGGCGATGGCCGGCATACGCTTTGCCGGCAATACCAATCCGCCAAGCTGGCTGGCGATGCTGCACGGTTTTCTCGCGGGGGCCGCGGTCACCCTGCTTCTTTACGCGGCACTGACCGTTGGCTTGCCCCGCATGGCGGTCTGGGCGCTCGTGCTCTTTCTTCTTGCAGCCGCGGGTGGCGTGTTCATGAACCTGGGATACCAACTCAAGAACCTGCCATTGCCCAAGGCCGTTGTGATCGGACACGCGGTCATCGCGATCGTCGGCTTTCTGCTGCTGCTCATCGCGACGCTATCGAGGTCGTAGGCGCCGCGGTCGGAGCGCCTCATCGGATGGACCGAACGACGCTGCGCGTGCGAAACCGTATTCATGCTCGCCTCGTATAACTCCTCGAGATCCACCAACGGAGTGATTGCCTTGTGGCAGATGCATACGATGTATTGCGGTTCGCGATTCGCGGACACAGTGCGGTGCGAACGCGGTTGTTGCGCGCAATGGAATCCCTGTTCAAAGGCGATACGCCACGGATTCCCCTAGGGGAACTGATGGAGGAATTCGAACTCGCGCATCAGCGCCTGATGGCTGCGCTCGGGCTCGTCGCCGAATGCGGGCCGGCGCCGCTGCCGCTGATACCGCAACCCCCGGACGGCAAGCTTCGGTAACACACAGGCGGCGTTCGACCGGCGGGACTTGTCTGCCAGAATGGGACGAGCCCGACTTGTTCTCGGGCAGCCGCGGTGCGACGATCGGTCCCCTTGCTTTGCGGACGACCGCGGAAACCTGTAGGAGACCCGATGACTGCGCAAAAGAAATTCGCGTCGCAGGCCGATCTCGAAGAAAAGAAAATCACCTTCGAGCGCTTGTCCGAACACTGCTGGGCCTACACCGCCGAAGGCGATCCCAATACCGGCATCGTGATCGGCGACAACGCGGTGCTGGTCGCCGACACGCAGGCGACTCCGGTGATGGCGCAGGACGTCATCCGCCGCATTCGCACAGTGAGCGACAAGCCCATCAAGTACGTGGTGCTGACGCACTATCACGCGGTGCGCGTGCTCGGCGCGTCGGCCTACGGCGCGCAGGAAGTGATCGCGAGCGAGGACACGCGAGATCTCATCGTCGAGCGCGGCGAGGCCGACATGAAGAGCGAGATCGAGCGCTTTCCGCGGCTGTTCCAATCGGTCGAGAGCGTGCCGGGATTGACCTGGCCGACGCTGACTTTCAAAGGCGAGATGACGCTCTGGCTCGGCAAGCTCGAAGTCAAGCTGATGCAGCTCGGACGTGGCCACACCAAGGGCGACACGGTGGTCTGGATTGCGAGCGACAAGACGCTGTTGTCGGGCGATCTCGTCGAGTTCGGGGCGACCCCGTACGCGGGCGACTGCTATTACGAAGACTGGCCGAAGACGCTCGACGCGCTCGCCGCATTGCAGCCCGAGCAACTCGTACCCGGCCGCGGCGCGGCGATGAAAACGCCGGCCGAAGTCGCTGAAGGATTGGCCGGAACGCGCGCTTTCGTCAGCGAGTTGTATGCGGCCGTGAAGAGCGCGGCACAGAGCGGCAAGGATCTCGGCGCGACATACAAGGAAACCTACGCGCAGTTGCAGCCCAGGTACGGACATTGGGTGATCTTCGACCACTGCATGCCGTTCGACGTCACCCGTGCCTACGATCTCGCGACGAAATATCCCGACCCGCGCATCTGGACCGCAGAGCGCGACCGCGCGATGTGGGAAGCGCTCGAAGGCTGAGCAGTCGGCGCGCATCGACCCGACCGCGTCGCATGCCGCTCGACTATCAGAAGCTGACGTTCGCGTACGCGCGATCGAGCGATCAGGGCCGCGAGCATCCCGCGCATCATCGCGTCATCATCGTGGGCGCGGGACCGGTCGGCCTGACTTGCGCGATCGATCTCGCAAGGCAGGGGGTGCGCGTGGTCGTACTGGACGACGACGACACGCTCTCGACCGGCTCGCGCGCGATCTGTTTCGCCAAGCGCACGCTCGAAATCTGGGACCGCCTCGGCTGCGGCGAGCGCATGGTCGAGAAGGGCGTGTCGTGGAATGTCGGCAAGGTGCATTTTCAGGACGAGCTGGTCTACCGCTTCAATCTGCTCGAAGCGCCCGGCCACCATCGTCCGGCCTTCATCAACTTGCAGCAGTACTACGTCGAGGGTTTCCTGTACGAGGCCGCAACCAACCAGCCGAACATCGATCTGCGCTGGAGGAACAAGGTGGTCGCGCTCGAGCAGCGCGACGACGCCGCGACGCTGACGGTCGAGACGCCCGACGGCACGTACGCGTTGACGTGCGACTACGCGATCGCCTGCGACGGCTCGCGCTCGGCGATGCGCGGCATGCTCGGATTGAAGAGTGCCGGCCACTCGTTTCGCGATCGCTTCCTGATCGTCGACGTGAAGATGAAGGGCGACGCTGCTGCAAGATTCGCGGCCGAGCGCTGGTTCTGGTTCGACCCGCCGTTTCATCGCGGCCAGTCGGTGCTCCTGCACATGCAGCCCGATGGCGTGTGGCGCATCGACTTCCAGCTCGGATGGGATGCGGATCCGGTTGCCGAGCGCGAGCCGTCGCGCGTGGCGGCGCGCGTCAAGGCGCTGCTTGCGGCATCGTCCGCGGCGTCGTCCGAAGTGGACGCCGAGTTCGAATTCGAGTGGATGAGCGTCTATACCTTCGCATGCGTGCGCATGGATTGCTTTCGCCATGGCCGCGTGCTGTTCGCGGGGGACGCGGCGCATGGCGTGTCTCCGTTCGGCGCGCGCGGCGCGAACTCGGGCGTGCAGGATGCGGACAATCTCGCATGGAAGCTGCGGCTCGTGCTCGAGGGCCGCGCACCCGATCGCCTGCTCGATACCTACGACGAGGAACGCGGCTATGCGGCTGACGAGAACATCCTCAACTCGACTCGCTCGACCGACTTCCTCACGCCCAAGACCGACATCTCGCGCAGCTTTCGCGACGCGGTACTCAAGCTCGCGCGCGACTATCCGTTTGCGCGCACCCTCGTCAACAGCGGCCGGCTCTCGGTGCCGGCCACGCTCACGACGTCGCGCCTGAATACACCCGACGCCGATCGATTCGATGGACCGATGGTCCCTGGCGCCGCATGCTCGGATGCGCCGATCGCCCTCGACGGCAAGCCCGCGTGGCTGCTCGATCAGCTCTGCGAGGAGTTCACGCTGGTTTATTTTGCGGGCAACGAGGACCCCGCGAGCGAGCTCGAGAAAGTGGGTAGAGCGATCGTGCCGATCCGCATCGTTGTGGTGGTCTCGGGCGCGAACGATAGGCCCATGACCAGCGCACACTCCATCGTCGCGCACGATGTCGAGGGCCTCGCGGCCACGCGCTTCGACGCACGGCCCGGCAGCGCGTATCTCGTACGACCCGACCAGCATGTCTGCGCACGCTGGCGGCAAGTCGATGCGCGCAGCGTGCACGCCGCGCTCGCACGCGCGACATGCAACGATTGAGGAGAACTCGTGAGCGCACTGAACATCGAAGCGAACCTCGCACGACCCGACGACTTCTACGAGATGCTGATCGACACGCATCGCGATCTGACGCGCGAAGAAAGTGAACTCGTCAACTGCAAAATGATCCTTCTATTGGCCAATCACATCGGCGATCTCGACGTGCTGCGCGATGCGATGGCTCGCGCGAGGCAAACCCTTCCGTCGTCCCCGCGGCCTTTAGTCCCCGCGAAGGCGGGGAGGGGACCCTGCGACTTGCTTTGACGACACTGGATTCCCGCTTTCGCGGGAAAGACGAACGTTGCTTTCGCGAGAACGACGAACGTTGTGTGCGCGGTAACGACAAGGAGATCTCATGACCGCGACCATCCATCATCCTTCATCGACATCGACCGGCTTGAGTTATCAATCCGGCTTCGGCAACGAGTTCGCAACCGAGGCTGTTGCGGGCGCGTTGCCCGAGGGTCGCAACTCGCCGCAGCGCGCGCCGCATGGCCTCTACGCCGAGCAGCTCTCGGGCACCGCATTCACCGCGCCGCGCAGTCACAATCGGCGCTCGTGGCTCTATCGCATCCGGCCCGCAGCGGTCCATCGACCCTTCGTCGAAATCGATGCTGGCCTGGTTGGCGGAAACTTCGGCGGACATGTCGGCGGTGGCTTCGACGAAGTGCCGACGCCGCCCAATCAGTTGCGCTGGGATCCGCAGCCGATGCCGAGCGCGGCTACCGATTTCGTGCAGGGCCTGACGACGATGGCCGGCAACGAGGCGTGCGGTATTCACGTGTATGTCGCCAATCGCTCGATGGAGGGTCGCTACTTCTACGACGCCGACGGCGAGCTGCTGATCGTGCCGCAAGAGGGCGCGCTCACCATCGCGACCGAGCTCGGCACGCTCGCCGTCGAGCCGCAGGAGATCGCGGTGATTCCGCGCGGCGTGCGCTTTCGCGTCGAGCTGCAAGGCGACGAGGCGCGCGGCTACATCTGCGAGAACTATCGCGCGTTGCTGCGCCTGCCCGACCTCGGACCGATCGGCTCGAACGGGCTCGCGAACCCGCGCGACTTTCTGACGCCGCATGCGCGCTACGAGGATTTCGAAGGTCGCTTCGAACTCATCGCGAAATTTGGCGGCCGCCTGTGGTCGGCCGAGATCGATCACTCGCCGCTCGACGTCGTCGCATGGCACGGCAATTACGCGCCGTACAAATACGACTTGCGCCGCTTCAACGCGATCGGCTCGATCAGCTACGATCATCCCGACCCGTCGATCTTTCTGGTGTTGCAATCGCAAAGCGACACGCCCGGCGTGGACTCGCTCGACTTTGTGATTTTTCCGCCGCGTGTATTGACGATGCAGGATACGTTTCGTCCCCCATGGTTCCATCGCAATTTCGCGAGTGAGTTCATGGGCCTGATTCACGGCGCGTACGACGCCAAGGCCGATGGCTTCTCGCCGGGGGGAGCGTCGCTGCACAATTGCATGTCGGGTCACGGTCCCGACGCGCAGACTTTCGACAAGGCATCCCAGGCCGACACGACCAGGCCCGACTACATCACCGACACGATGGCCTTCATGTTCGAGACGCCTGCCATCATTCATCCAACGCGCTTCGCACTCGAAAACTCGCAATTACAGGCCGAATATTTCGAGTGCTGGCAGGGGCTGAAGAAACACTTCGCTCAGTGACGACGCTCAGTGACGACGCCCAATGACGACACTCAATGAAACGCACGACCCCGACCTCGCAAGTTGGGTGACTTCGGCCAACGCGGCGGACTGCGACTTTCCGATCCAGAACTTGCCGTTCGGTGTCTTTCGCCGGCGCGATTCGCGCGAAGGATTCCGCATCGGTGTGGCGATCGGCGATCGGGTTCTGGATCTCTCCGCATGTGCCATGACGAACACGTCGCTCGCATCGGCCGTCAAGGAAGCGCTCGTCGATCCGCATGCCCCGGTGCTCAATGGCTTGATGTCCAGAGGTCCGAAGGCATGGTCCGCGGTGCGTCTTGCGCTGTCGCGCGCGCTGCGCGGCGATGCGAAGGACAGTGGCGCTTTGGAATCCTGCCTCGTCGCCCAGAGCGATGCGAAGCACGCCGTTCCCGCGCACATCGGCGACTACACCGACTTCTATACATCGATCCATCACGCGACCACGATCGGCAAGTTCTTCCGTCCCGATAATCCGCTCCTGCCCAACTACAAGTGGGTGCCGATCGGCTATCACGGGCGCTCGTCGACGATCGGCGTCAGCGGCCAGCGTTTTCATCGACCGGTCGGACAGACCATGCCGGCGGGCGCCGACCGGCCGATCGTCGGGCCCTGCAAGCGGCTCGACTACGAACTCGAAGTGGGCATCTTCATCGGCTGCGGCAACGATGCGGGCAACGACGCGGGCAACGACGACGGAAACCCGTGCGGCGTGCCGATCCCGATCGCGACGGCGGAACAGCATGTGTTCGGTCTATGCCTGTTGAACGACTGGTCGGCGCGCGACATTCAGGCTTGGGAATACCAGCCGCTCGGACCTTTCCTCGCGAAGAACTTCGCATCGACGATCTCGCCGTGGATCGTCACGCTCGAAGCGCTCGCTCCGTTTCGAACGTCGTGGCACCGACCCGAAGGAGATCCGCAACCGCTGCCTTATCTCGATGCCGCGTCGGTCCGCGACGAGGGTGCTTTCGACATTCAACTCGAAGCGCGTCTCGCAACTGCAAGATCCGACGCCGCCGGCCAGGCGGCGATGCGTCTTTCGCAGACCAGCTTCAGGCATGCGTACTGGACCATCGGGCAGATGGTTGCGCACCACACGATCAATGGATGCCGCCTGCTTCCGGGCGATTTCTTCGGCAGCGGAACCGAGTCGGGTCCTACGCCTGACGAGGCGGGCTCGATGATCGAATTGTCCGCGGGCGGCAAGACGCCGATCGCGCTACCGAACGGCGAGACGCGGACTTTTCTCGAAGACGGCGACAGCGTCGTGTTTCGCGCATGGTGCGAGAAGGGCGGTGCACGCCGTATCGGCTTCGGCGAGTGTCGCGGCACCGTGTTGCCGGCGCGCTGACCGCATATCGTCCACCCATTCGTCGCCGTATCATCGCGGCGTCATCGAACACCCACCACCTGCGCGAGGACCGCGATGAATCATAAGACGGAAGAAAAGGGCATCGACTTCGGCCACGAATTTCACGGGCGCGAGCACCATTTTCTGGTCACGCGCGAGGCGCTCGAATTTCTCGACGGCGGCCGCGGACTGGATGAGTCCGGGCTCGTGAATTCATATAACCAACATCTCGCGCGCATCCACGCGATCGCCGAAAAGCTCAGCCGTACTTCCGACCCGCTGGCCCGAATCGTTCTCGAGCGGTCGGCGTTCGAGTAAGCCCGTCACCCCTGCGAAAGCAGCGACCCGGCGCCGTTACTTGCAATGCTTGACGACACTGGGTTCCCGCTTTCGCGGGAACGACGCGGTTCTACAAAAATGACGCGGTTCTACAAAATCCCGAAGACCTTCAGCCCGATCAGCACGACGACCGGGACACCGAGCAACCACAGAAGGATCATGCGCATGACGTCTCCATGTTGTTGATGACGCGTTGATGGCGCGTTGATGACTTCGGCGTTCGATCGCCGATGACAGGCCAGTAGAGACACGCGCGCAAGCCAACGCTATCGGACGACCACTTATCCTAGCGACGCATGCGTCTCAGTCCGAATCGGCAAATCGTCAGGCGCAATTAGCCTTGACCTTCTTTCGCAAGGAGGGGACATGAAGAGCAAGAGCGTTGCAGGCGTGAAGGTCGTCAAGGGCCAGGTCGCGAAATTTCTGCCGCGCGAAGAATTTCGCAAACGCTTCGACGCCAACTTTTTCGATCCGGCTTTCGATGCCGCGCGCGACGCGATCGACCGCCTCGAAGGCATCGCGTGGGAAGCGTACAAGGACGGGCGCAAATCGCCGGTGACGCGGAAAGCGGGACGCGGCTTCGCCGATCCCGCATACGACCTTTCGGTCGAGTGGAAACAAACGCGCGATCGCCTGCGTGCGGTCGAGGCGATTCAAAAGAAGAAGGACACGAAGGCGCGCGTGCTGGTGATCTGCGGCTCGCCGCGCAACGATGGCACCTGTCCTGGCGAAATGTCCAAGACATTCCGGCTCGCCGAGATCACCAGGCGCGTGCTCGAAGCCGCGAAGATCGACGTGGATCTGCTCGACCTCAGCCTGCAGACCAACGAGTTCGAGAACCGCATCCATCCCTGCAAAGGTTGCGTTTCGACCGCGATGCCGCTGTGTCATTGGCCATGCAGTTGTTATCCCAATCACGCGCTCGGTCAGGTCAACGACTCGATGGCCGAAATCTACGAGCGCTGGGTCGCGGCGCATGGCGTGATCTTCGTCACGCCGGTGCACTGGTATCAATCGCCGAGCGTGTTGAAGCTGATGATCGACCGCCTGGTGTGTGCCGATGGCGGCAATCCCGATCCGACGTCGACCGACGGCAGGATCCCGAGAAGGCCAAGCAACTCGAGCTCGAGGGCTGGGACTACCCGAAGCATCTGGCGGGCCGCGTATATGGCGTGGTGGTGCACGGCGATGTCGCCGGCATCGAAGGCGTGCGGCGCGCGCTGTCCGACTGGCTCGACTGGATGGGGCTGATCGAGGCGGGCTCGATGGCGCGGCTCGATCGCTTCGTCGGCTACTACGAGCCGTATGCGACGAGCCATCAGGAGCTCGATGCCGCGAAGGATTTTCAGGAGGAAGTGCGCAACGTCGCACGTGCCGTCGCGCAGACGATACGTGACGTGCGCGCCGGCAAGCACGTCGATTCCGGCCGCAAGCTGAAGCCACCACGGCCGAAGTGAACGAGCCTCGGTCGTTCCCGCGCACGCGGGAATCCAGCGTCTTTCGAAGCACGCCGCTTGGCCCCTGCTGTCGCAGGGACGACAAACTCGGCGTTGCTTGCGTTACGTATTTCGTAATCCTCAATCATCGACGATCGCATCGGGATCGTCGAATTCATCGGCCGCGGATTCGATGCCGGGCTTGATCGTCGTCTTCTGATCGGTGGCGCTCGACGCGTCGATACCGGCCGAAGAGCGTTCGCCCGTACCGGAGCGATCACTGTCGGAGTCGAGGTCCGCGTCGCCGAGATCGCGTCCTGCGTTGCCGCCAGTTTTCGTCGGCGCCTGGCGCGCCTGTTCGTCCGACAATCCCTCATCCATGCCGGGGCCGCCGACCACGTCGCTGCCGGTGTCCGAACTGTCGCTCGGGCCGAGCGAGCGCGTGCCGTGGCCGAGGTTGGTGACTGGAGATTCCTCACCGGTCATGTCCAGCGTGCTGTCCGCCATCGTGGTCTCCTGGAAGTCATCGTACGTGCGCATCATTGCGCTTTGCATCTGCGAGATTGTTGGTCGCGGCGGAAGGTCTTGTGGCCGACCCGAAGCCGAATCCCTTGTCGGACAACGCCAGCTTCGAACGCACGGATCGTCTTGCGATGAAAAAACGAATACGTTGCGCGCCTACAGACGCGGCCACGCACGATGATAGATTTTCAGACCCTCGAAGCGTTCGTCCAGCGGTTCAGGAAAACAGGACGCTCACCCTGAAAGGACCGACGATGAAAAACGCCGCGGCAGACAAGCGTGAAAGCCTTGACAACCGGCCTCGCATGGGATCCGAATACATGGACGCGCAAACCTATCTTGAACGGCGATGGGGGGCAACACGCTCGAGACCAGGCAAAACCAGGCGAACAACGAAGCCCACCATGGTTCGAACGATTCGGATTTCGGCGCGGCCGATCAGATAGCGGATTGATCGGACAGCACTCCTTCATTCTTCACGCTCGAGCAGACATGGCCGTCATCTGGAAAGGCGCAATCAGCTTCGGTCTCGTACACATCCCGGTCACGTTGAAGGCTGCCGCGCACGAACATCGTCTCAGTTTCGACTGGCTCGACCGTCGCGACATGGCGCCGATCGGCTATACGCGCATCAACAAGACCACCGGCAAGGAAGTCGAGTGGAAGGACATCGTCAAGGGCTACGAGTACGAGAAGGGCGAGTACGTCCTCTTGTCCGACGAAGATTTCAAGCGCGCCAATCCGCAGGCGACGCAGACGGTGGAGATCCTGTGCTTCGTCGACGCCGCGGCGATCCCTCCGAGCTACTTCGAAACGCCTTATTACCTCGAACCCGACAAGCGCGGCAAGAAACCCTACGCGCTGTTGCGCGAGGCGATGAAGCGCTCGGGCCGCGCGGGTCTCGCGCGCTTCGTGGTGCACACCAAACAGCATCTCGCGGCGGTACTGGTAACCGACAAAGCGTTGATGCTCAACACGCTGCGTTTTGCCGACGAGATCCAGGCGGTCGATGACCTTGACCTGCCCGCAGCGGGCGCCAGGGCCGAGGGTCTGTCGGCGCGTGAAATCGAAAGCGCAACCCGCCTCATCGCCGACATGAGCGAGGCGTGGGACCCGGGTCGATACGGCGACAGCTATCGCGACGACCTGATGGCGCGCATCGAAGAGAAGATCAAGGCGGGCCAGACGCATGTGCTCACCGAACCCGATGACCAAGGCAAGACCGAGAAGCCGCGCGAGAGCGCGAAGGTGATCGATCTCGTCGCGCTGTTGAAAGAGAGCATGGGCGCACGTGATCGAATCAAGTCGTCGAGCGTTGCCAAGCGCACCATCGGTCGTGCGCCGGCTCGCGCTGCTGGTCGCGCCGCCACCGCGCCTGCGCGCAAGACCGCTTCCGTCAAGCGAGCCACCCCGGCAAAGCGCAAGGCCGCTTGAGCGCGTGGCTCTCGCGAAACCGAGGCCCGCGATGAAGCCCGAGACCAAGCTCGTCACTCAGGCGCGACTTCGGCGTGTAGCGAAAAAAAAGGAAGTTAAATTGCGAAAACCTTCCTGCGCAGACGCTCGTTGAAGGTCATCGCCGGAACGCTCGATTGCCGACGCACTCATAAAAGTTGCAGGACCCTACCCGGCAATCGAGGACCCCCATGAAGTTGCTCTCCCCTCTCGTATTCGTAACGCTGCTCATCACCGGCAGCGCCGCCTCGTCGGCGAATATCGTGGACACTGCCAAGGCGGCAGGCCAGTTCTCGATTCTGCTGAAGGCTGCAACCGCCGCCGGCATGGATAAGACGTTGATGCAGCCCGGTCCATACACCGTCTTCGCGCCCACCGACGCCGCGTTCAATGCGTTGCCGCCGGGCATGCTCGACATGCTGATGAAGCCCGAGAACAAGGACATGCTCGCGAAGGTGCTGGGCTATCACACCTTGTTCGGCAGCCTCAAGACGCGCGATCTGAAGGACGACAAATCGGCCGCCACCGCGACCATAGGGATGCCTGTCGTTCTCGAGAAGAAGAACGGCGCAGTGATGGTCAACGACGCGAAGATCACGCAGCCCGACGTGGCCGCCGACAACGGCGTGGTCCACGTCATCGACAAGGTTCTGCTTCCACCCAAGCCGGTGCAGCCAAGCACATGAGCTCCCACGCCCACTGCCGGAGGGAGAACAAGATGACTGCTGCCGTAGCCGACGCTCCTTACCGCGGCGCTGCGACCGTTCCTGCAGGCGTGCGCATCGAATCTCTCGGTGCGAACGTCATGCGCTGCGGCCTCGGCTTGATCTTCCTGTGGTTCGGCGCCATGAAGTTCACGAGCTATGAAGCGACGGTGATCGCGCCCTTCGTTGCGAACAGTCCTTTGGTCGGTTGGCTGCATGCGTCGCTGGGCATTCAGGGCACGGCCTACCTCCTCGGCGTATTCGAACTCGTGACCGGAGTGCTGCTGCTGGCGGGATTTTCCAGGAAGCCGATCCTGTCGGTGATCGGTGGCGCGATGGGTACTCTGACCTTTCTCGTCACGCTCTCGTTTTTCTTCACTACGCCAGGCGTTGCCGAACCGGCGGCCGGCGGCTTTCCGGCGATATCCGCTGTACCGGGCCAGTTCCTGCTGAAAGATTTGGGCTTGCTCGGCATTTCTCTTTTCTTGCTCGGCGAGGGGCTTTGGAGAAGGCGTTCCGGCGCGAGCGGCGACAGGGCCGTTGCCACTACTTCCGCCGATACGTTTCTTCTCGGCCGCGACGACCCGAATGCGGCGGTATTTCGGATCGGGGTTGCGGTGGTTCGTTATGGATTGGCGTTGATCTTCCTCTGGTTCGGCGCGATGAAATTCACCAGCTATGAAGCCACCGGGATTGCGCCATTCATTGCGAACAGTCCGATCGTCGGCTGGTGGCATGCGCTGCTCGGTATTCAAGGCGCGAGCACCATGCTCGGCATCTACGAGATCGCCACCGGAATTTTATTGGCGCTCTATCGGATCGCTCCGCGCGCTTCGGTGGTAGGCGGGGCGATGGCGGTACTCACCTTCCTGATCACCGTCACCTTCTTCTTCACCACGCCGGGAGTCGCCGCGCCGGTGGGATTGCCCGTGATATCCGGCGCTTCCGGACAATTCCTGTTGAAGGATATCGGCCTCCTGGGCATCTCGATCTGGTTGCTCGGAGAATCGCTCATCGCAGCGGTGGCTGTCGACAATGCGGTCGACGCATGATCCGGAATCGTTTTGGACCGACGCCGATCATTTCCTTGAACATCACGGCGAATTGACGCTGGCTCTTGAAGCCGCATTGTGCAGAGATTGTCGCCAGCGACTCATTTCCGGTAATCAACATGACCTTGGCATATTCAATTCGCCGCTGAATCAGATAACGATAAGGCGAGCATCCGGTAGCTTGCCGAAAACTGTGGCTGAAATGAAACTGGCTGCTGCCGGCCGCGTGCGCCAGATCGTCGAGCCGAATGTTTTCACCCAGCTTCGCTTCGATGAAATCCAGCACGCGATGCAATCTGTGGGGCGCCAGCGCCACCGGCCGCAAGCGCGTCGCAATGGCGCACGATGCATGAGCGCGCGCCAATCTGATCAAAAAGCTTTCGAGTAGGGAATCGAGCAATAGCGCCGATGCCGATTCGGCGGATTCGATTTCGCCGAGCATCGCGCGAAACAGCGGCTGCAGCAGGGCATCGCAACAACCCACTCGATCGATCAGCGAGACGCCGTCTGCCTCCTGCTCGAACTGATTGCTGATCGTGTCTTCCAACTGACGCTGCCCCACGTAGAGGTGGGCGAATGCGATCGGGCCGCTGGTCCGCCAACTGAATGCCGTGCCCGCGGGTACGAAGGTCAGCGAACCCATCTCGGCGATCGTGTCGAGCGAGGGACCATCGCGCCTGCGCGTGACCCGCTTGGAGCCGCCCAGATGCATCACGACATAGTGCCGGTCGAGCGGCGGCTGCTCCACCACCGCAGACGTTCCGCGCCAGCGGCGCAGCAACGCGCCGTTCCATCGCGTGGCCTCGCTTGAAACCACGGGCGGCGCGGAAAGCGAATGTCCCCATTCCTGCGGCGTGATCGGTTGATTTACCATCGAAACAAATGAACACGCTATCCATTGCCTGGATGTCGGAGTAAGCCTGCTTTCATAATCGGCGACTTTCGGACAGAGGAATTCCGTACACGCAGAAAAGGAGGTCCAATTGCTAAAAAGGAACGTCCCCTGGGCGCGCAAGCCACCACGATTCAATTGAACTCATTAATATATAAACCTCATTTCCATTATTCAGTTTTCCGAAATACCTGCCTTGATTTCCCGTCGAATGCAGGATGGAAAATATATTGATTCGTTGAATTAATTCAAGGAGATTGCAATGACCAAGCCAACTCGAATCGGCGCATTATTCGCCGTCCTCATGGCGCTGCTGGGAATGGCAGTCATGGCGTCGACCGCGAGCTTCGCGCAAGGCGTGGCGGCAACGCAATCGGATGACCAGGACGACGAACAGGACGCGTCGCAGAGCCTGCCTGTTGGCGTGGTGTTCGCCATGACCAATGTGACCGCCGGCAATCGCATCGTGATTTACCGGCGCTCGAGCGATGGCACATTGAACCGGGTGGGACGTGTCCGCACGCGCGGCCTGGGAATCGGAACGGACCTCGATTCCCAAGGCGGATTGAGGCTCAGCGCCGACCACCGATTCCTGTACGCCGCCAATGCCGGCAGCGATGAAATCACGGTGTTCGCCGTGGACGGCACGCGCCTGAACGTGATTCAGAAAGTCGATGCGGGCGACGAGCCGGTGAGCTTGACGATTTCCGGCAACCTGCTTTATGTGCTCAATGGGTCGGTCGCAGGCAATGGAATACGAGGTTTCAGAATTGCGCACAACGGAACCCTGACGCCGATCGCGAATTCGTTCCGGGACTTGAGCTCGCGAATCGCCGTGCCGGGTACCGTGCAGTTCAGTCCCGATGGTCATGTGATCCTCGTCACGCACAAGACAACCAATGAACTGGTGCCGCCGTTTCACATCATCGACGCGTTCACGATCGGCGCCGATGGTCGGCCGAGCGCAATGCCGATCCCCAATGCGTCGCACGGCATCCGTCCATTCAGCCTGGCGTTTCGCAACGACGGCAAAGTCATCGTGGTCGAATCGTTCAATGCCGTCGACCATCATTCGGCAGCGTCGTCATATCAGTTGAGGCCGAACGGAACGCTGGCGCTGCTCAGCGGCTCAGTCCCCAACGGGCAAACGGACGTGTGCTGGGTGGTGGTCACCAATGACCAGCGCTATGCCTTTACGGCGAACTTTGCGAGCGGAACGATTTCGAGCTATCGATTCAATTCTTCGGGCGGGCTCGTGCTGATCGCCGGCGAGGCCGCGACTCTGGGCGATACCAGCCAGCCGGTCGACTTGAGTTTGAGCGCGGATGGAAGATATCTGCACCTGCTGCTCAGGGGCCTCGGCGGCGTGGCCTCGTTCCGCATCGAAGAGGGCGGCAGGCTCACACCCTTGGGTGTCGTGGTCGGCGGCCTTCCGGTCAACGACGGCGCATCGGGGCTTGCCGGGTATTGACTGCGCCATTGCGAGCAGCGCAGCGAGAGCAATCTCATCGGCCTCGCATCGCTGCGCGGATGAGATCGCTCGCGGCGCTCGCAACGACGATTACGATGACATCAGCTTGTCGAACGTGATCGGCAGGTCGCGCACCCTCTTGCCGGTGGCGTTGTGGATTGCGTTGGCGATCGCACCGGCCACGCCGGTAATGCCGATCTCACCGATGCCCTTGACGCCCAGGGGATTCACATACGGGTCGTCTTCGCGACGAACAGCACATCGATGCTGCCCACGTCCGCATTCACCGGCACATGGTATTCGGCGAGGCTGGCATTGACGTAACGGCCTTCGCGCTCGTCGAGCAGGCTTTCCTCGAAGAGCGCCATGCTCATGCCCCACACGATGCCGCCCATCATCTGACTGTGCGCGGTCTTATCGTTGAGCAGTCGCCCCACCGCATACGCGCCGACTACGTGCGGGATGCGCGCGCACCCGAGGTCGACATCGACGCGCGCTTCGACGAACACCGCGCCGAAGGCATGCATCGCGTATTTCTTTTTTTCTTCACCCGGTTCGCGCGAGGCTTCTGCGGTGACCATCGTTGCCGCGCGTTTCATCACGCTGGAGACGGCTTCGCGACGATCGGATTGCGAGTTCGAACGAAACGCCGTTCGCTATCGTCACGTCGTTCGCGTCGGTCTTGTGAAGCGGCGGGTGATCGCCGCTCCGTCGGCGGACACGAATTCATGCAACGAGTCGCGATGGTTTTCGCTCCTCGTTGATTTCGGCTCTTTGTCTCCGCTATCGCTCACGTGATTTTTCTCCATGACGGTAAAGCAGGCGCTCTGCCGTTGCCAATCTCGAAGCAGGGGGCCGATGCAATCCGTCGGCGATTGTGAGAGGGCGGAGCGGCAGGCGTTCGCTGCCGGATGCGGATTCAGATGTTGTCCCACATGAGCGCGATCTCCGTAAACTGCGGTTCGCGATTTGATCGAATGAGGAACGCCTCGCAATGGCATTGCACCCGAACTTTCCCGACTCGCCATATGAAACGCTGCTACCCGAGGTGCGCTGGTTTCCCGCAGCCGAAGAGCTGCGCAGCACAGCCTATGAAAAGCTGTTGCCGCCTCTGGTCGCGAAGGTGCGCGAAGAGGTCCACGACTGGCGCGATGCCGGCTATGCGGGGGCATCGGCCACGTCACGCGCCTTGTTGGCTTGGTGGTTCGACACCGATCACCTGATCGAGCAAGCCGACGGCACGCTCACGCAATTCCGCTATTACTTCGCGCAACGCGAAGCGGTCGAATCCGTGATCTGGCTGCACGACGTGAAAAAGGCGCGAGACGCCGTCATGCATCGCACCTATGAAAATACCAATGCTCCGGTGCGTGTGTACTGGTTCGACGACCGCATCGAGATCACCAATCCCGGCGGCCCATTCGGTACGGTGACCGCCGAGAACTTCGGACGGCCCGGATTCAACGACTATCGCAATCCCAACTTGGCGACGGTTCTGAAAACCTTGGGCTTCGTGCAACGCTTCGGCTTCGGCATCGCAGACGCCCGTAAAGCGCTTGCCGAGAACGGCAACCCGCCGCTCGAGTTTCAAGTCGAGCCCACCACGGTTCTGGCGACCCTGAGGAGGGCGCCGTGAGCGTTCCCGTCCTGACCTTCTTCAACAACAAGGGCGGCGTTGGCAAGACCTCACTCGTGTTCCATCTGGCGTGGATGTTTTCGACGATGGGCAAGCGCGTCGTGGCGATCGACCTCGACCCGCAGGCCAACCTGACCTCAGCGTTTTTGCCGGAGGAGGAACTGGAAGTTCTGTGGGACCCGGACGATCAGAGCCAACGCAGCACCACGATTTATCAATGCGTGCGTCCTTTAACCGAGGTGGGTGACCTGCTGGCTCCTCAGACGCAGCGCATCGCCGCGGGTCTGCATCTGGTGCCCGGCGACCTGAGCCTTGCGGGCTTCGAGGACCTTCTCTCTCAGGCATGGCCGGCTGCGCTTGATTCAGGCAACCTGTATCGCCCGTTGCGCGTGCTGTCTTCCTTTTGGCAAGTCGCGCAGATGGCTGCGCAGCAACACAGTGCCGACATCATCTTGGCGGACGTGGGCCCCCATCTCGGGGCAATCAATCGTTCGGCGTTAATTGCGAGCGATCATGTCGTGATCCCGTTAGCCGCCGATCTGTTTTCTCTTCAAGGGCTTCGGAACCTCGGGCCCACGTTGGCTGGATGGCGGGCCGACTGGACCAAGCGCAGGGAGAACTGGAGCAACCCAGCGTTCGCGTTGCCTCTAGGCTCGATGCAACCCGAGGGATACATCCTCATGCAGCATAGCGAACGCCTGTTGCGGCCGGTCAAGTCGTATATGAAATGGGCCGACCGCATTCCTTCAACGTATGCGGAGAGCATTCTCGCGGGCAGCACGCATCCCCTGCGTGAAGACAACTGCCTCGCTCGGCTGAAGCACTACCGCAGCCTGATGCCGATGGCGCAGGAGGTACGCAAGCCGATCTTTCAATTGACCGCGGCCGATGGCGCGATCGGCAATCACGCGTCCGCTGTAACGCAGGCGCGCGACGATTTTCATGCGCTGGCAATCACCATACTCAAACGCATTGGCTTGCTTTGACGATGGCTCGTCCGCAGAAAGAGTCCTACGACCTCAGCGACGCCGAGAAGCGCGACCTGATCTCCCTCATCCAGCAAGGCAAGCCGCTGCCCGAGAAGTACCGCTTCGTGCTGTTCGAAGACAAGCGCGAGGTCGAGCTGGTGTGGAACGGCAAGACGCGCGACGTGTGCACCACCGTCCTGCCGTTCCAGACGCTCGAGCACATCGACGAGCCGCGCGCCGAGAACAAGCGTCAGGAAGACCTGTTCGACCCGCGCGGGCGGCAATTGCGCGGCTGGACCAACAAGCTCATCTGGGACGACAACAAGCTGATCCTGTCGTCATTGAAAAGCGGCGCCTTGCGCGCGCAGATCGAAGAGGCCGGCGGCCTGAAGCTGATCTACATCGACCCGCCGTTCGATGTCGGCGCGGACTTCTCGATGGACATTGAGATCGGCGGGGAGACGTTTCACAAGGAGCCGAATCTGCTGGAGCAGATCGCGTATCGCGATACGTGGGGGAGAGGGGCGGATTCGTTCATCGCGATGATTTATGAGCGGTTGATCTTGATGCGGGATTTGTTGGCGGAGGATGGAAGTATTTATGTGCATTGTGATTGGCGGGTGAATGCGTTCATTCACCTGGCAATGGACGAAGTGTTTGGTCGAGACCACTTTAAGAATGAAATAACGTGGAAACGCCAACCTCCTCGCGGGGCTCGGGCGGTCGCGAGTCAATACGCTCGAACGTCGGATAACTTGTTGTTCTTCTCTCGTGGCGAGGCCTACGCGTGGAATCCGCAATTTCGCAAATACAGCGAGGCATATATCGCCTCCAAGTTCACCATGGAAGATTCGGCCGGGCGCCGCTTTCGCGTCGGCGATATTGGTGACTACTCAAACAAGAGCATTGAGACCTTCCGACAGCAAGGAAAGATCTATGACTATGAGTCCGGGAAAATTGGCTTGAAGCGCTACCTTGACGAGCAGAAGGGAGAGGCAATTTCCGACATCTGGGATGACTTATCTGAAGTCAACGCAATGGCGCTTGAACGCTTGAACTACCCAACCCAAAAACCCGAGGCCTTGCTTGAACGAATCATCGAAGCCAGTAGCGGAATTGGCGATCTCGTCGCCGACTTCTTCTGCGGCAGCGGCACCACCGCCGCGGTCGCCGAAAAGCTCGGCCGCAAATGGATCGCGACCGACCTCGGCAAGTTCGGCATCCACACTACGAGGAAACGCCTGATCGGCGTGCAGCGCCAGATGAAGGCCGACGAGAAGAACTTTCGCGCCTTCGTAGTGCTGAACCTCGGCCGCTACGAACGTCAGGCTTATCTGAACGTGAGCGGCCGTCTCTCGACGAGCAAGAAGGCCGAAGCGCTCGCCGCGAAGGAACGCGAGTTTCGCGAACTGATCCTGCGCGCCTACAAAGCAGAGAAGCTCGAAGGCGAGTCCTTCTTCCACGGCAAGACCAATGGCCGGCTCGTCGTGATCGGCCCGATCAACTTACCGGTCGGTAAGTTATTTGTCGAAGAAGTCATCACTGAATGTAGAAAGCGCGGCGCCTCGCGCGTCGATGTGCTGGCCTTCGAGTTCGAGATGGGCCTCTTCCCCGCGCAGCTCGAAGAGGCGCGTGGCAAGGGCATCGACCTCGCGCCCAAGACCATCCCGCCCGAGGTGTTCGACAAGCGCGCGGTCGAGAAGGGACAGGTGCAGTTCTTCGACATCGCCTACGTCGAGGCACAGCCGCGCTATGCGAAGGGCCGCGCGGCCAGGGACAAGCTCACGCTCGCGATCGAGCTGACCGACTTCTCGGTGAACTACAGCCAGGGCGCCGCCGACGCAGCAACGGCCGGGTTGAAGGAAGGCAAGAGCGCGGTGGTGTGCGAGCAGGGTCACCTCTACAAGGTCAGCAAGGACAAGGACGGCGTGATCACGCGCGAGCGGCTCACCAAGCGCTGGACCGACTGGGTCGATTACTGGGCAGTGGACTTCGACTACGAAAGCCGGAAGGAGATGATCAAGGTGCCGCGCGGCATGGGTCTCGAAGGCCACCTGCCGGGAATCGAGCCGGTGCAGGGTGAACTGGTCGAATTCGAAGAGCGTTGGACCGGCGGCCATATCTTCGAGAACGAGTGGCAGAGTTTTCGCACGCGACAGAATCGCGAGCTCGAACTGACCACGGCCGAGCACATCTACGATCAGCCGGGGCGCTACAAGGTGGCCGTGAAGGTGATCGACATCTTCGGCAACGACACGATGATGCTGGTGCCGGTGAATGTCGGGTGATACACCGATACCTCATTACCCGTGTTCTCGTGTACCCGTGTTATCATGCATACATGAAAACGATTACACTGACTGAAGAAGCCTATGAGCGCATCGCCGTGCTCAAGACGTCGCCACGCGATTCGTTTTCCAAAGTGATCTTGCGCGCCGTGCCCAAGCGCGGCACCGCGGGCCAGATGCTCAAGGACGTCGTGAAATTGCCGCCGCTGACTGACAAGCAGGCCAAATTGATGGAGAAGGTTGCAGCCGAGCACAACGACTGGAAGAACTGGCGCGACCCGTGGACTACCTCTTAGACACGAGTTTCCTGATCG